>JBCCEJ010000046.1:0-46464 GCA_039030335.1 Pseudomonadota bacterium
CATCGTCGAGCGCTCGCGTGTCACCTCTTTCGGGACAAGCCCCACCTTCGTCAACACGCTCGCGCAGCACAACGTCTGCCCGCGCGATGAGTTCGATCTGAGCGCTCTGGAAGGCGCGCTCTGCACCGGTTCACCGCTAACGCCGGAATCGTTCGCGTGGTTCTACGACAAGGTCAAGCCCGACCTCTGGGTTTCTTCGATCAGTGGCGGAACCGACGTTGCCGCCGGGTTCGTGAGCGGCGTGCCGACGCGCCCGGTGCACTCGGGCGAGATCCAGGGGCATTGCCTGGGCGTCGACGTGCGCGCCTTCGATCCGAACGGCGAGAGCCTCATCGATGCGGAAGGTGAGCTGGTGATCGCGCAGCCGATGCCGACGATGCCGCTCGAATTCTGGAACGACCCGGACGGGTCGCGCTATCACGAGAGTTATTTCGCCGCGTACCCCGGTGTGTGGCGCCATGGCGATCTGATCCGTATAACCCCGCGCGGCTCTTCGGTGATCTCGGGCCGCTCCGACTCGACGCTGAACCGGAGCGGGATCCGTATCGGTACGAGCGAGATCTACCGCACCGTCGAAGCGATCGACGGCATCGTCGACAGCATGGTGGTACATCTGCAGCTCGATACCGACAACGACGTGCTGCCGCTCTTTGTCGTGCTGGCCGACGGCACGGAACTCGACGATGCGTTGAAGCAGGAAATCCGCACGCGCCTGAGGCGCGAACGCAGCCCCCGACACGTACCGGACGAGGTCGTTGCCGTCAGCGCCGTGCCCTACACACTCACTGGCAAGAAGATGGAAGTGCCCATAAAACGTATCCTGCTCGGTCAGGATGCGACGAAGGTCGCCAACGCAGACGCGATGGCCAATCCGGAGTGCATCGGCGAGTACGCCGCCATGACCGGAAGATTTGTATGAGCAAAACGCCCGACGACAACGCGGCCACTGTCCGTCCGTTACTCTTCACACCGCTCGAGATGCGCGGTGTCACTACCCGCAACCGCATCGTCGTCTCACCGATGTGCCAGTACCACTCCGACGACGGCGGCCCAACGGAGTGGCAGATGGTGCATATCGGGCGGTTGGCGGTAGGCGGCGCCGGCATCATCTTCGGCGAAGAAACCGCGGTGGAGGCGCGTGGGCGAAAGACCTACGCGTGCGCCGGTATCTGGGCTGACAACCACGTGCCGGCCTACCGGCGCCTGACCGACTTCGTGCGTGAACAAGGCGCGGTGCCGGCCATCCAGCTCGGACATGCCGGACGCAAGGCTTCATGTCATAACGCGACTGAAGCCTGGCGCCCGCTCGAAGACAAGGATGCGGCCGACGGTTTGCCGCCGTGGCAAGGCCTCGCGCCGAGTGCGTTGGACCAGCTGCCGCGGCGGTTTACACCGAGAGCCATGGACGCTGACGATATTCGCACTGTGATCGGCGCATGGCGCGAGGCCGTGCAGCGGAGCGTCGACGCCGGCTACGACATCTGCGAGATCCATGGCGCGCACGGCTACCTCATTCACCAGTTCCTGTCGCCCATCAGCAATCAGCGCAACGACGCCTACGGCGGCGACCGCGAAGGGCGCATGCGTTTCGCACTCGAAGTCACCGAAGCGGTGCGCGACGTCTGGCCAGCCGACAAACCGCTGTTCTTCCGCATCTCGACGGTTGATGGTGAAGGCGGCGTCTGGAACGTGGACGACTCGGTGGCGCTCTCGGCGGCGCTTCGCGAGCGCGGCGTGGATTTCGTGGACTGCTCATCCGGCGGTATCTCGGGCACCACTTCCATGCCGATGGTGCCGCGCATACCGGTCTTCCAGAGCCGCTTCTCGGCCGAGGTCCGCCGCCGCGCCGGCATTGCGACGGTGGCCGTAGGTGGGATCAGGGATGCGCATCTCGCTGAGCAAATCCTGCAGTCCGGCGACGCCGACCTGGTCGCACTCGCCCGCGAGTTTCTGTGGAACGCCGACTGGGCGGCACACGCCGCGATAACCCTCGGCGTCGAGGGTGGTTTCAATTACATGCCGGAGGAATATGCCTACCGGCTCCGGCAGCGCGAAGCGCAGCGCACGATGCCGATCAATCAGGGCGGCGCAGTCACGGCCGCCGCTTACGAATCGGTGTTTGGGGAACCGATGCCGGATACCTGATGTCGATTTGAATACGGTTCCGGTCACGGCAACGCTCACGGTGCACGCCATGTTCAAAACCCTGTTGATCCTACCGTTCGTCCTCTTCCTTCATAGCGCCGCTCACGCGAGCGAAGCCGGGCGCGTTCTGGGGTTGTGGTACACCCCGGAACGCGACGTCACTATCGAGATCACGACCGACGGCAAGACCTTCAGCGGCCGCATCGTCGCCATGGATGAACCCATCCATCCGGCCGATGCACCGGACGGTCTCGCCGGTAAGCCCAAGACCGACACCAACAATCCGGACGAGAATCTACGTTCCCGGCCGATCGTCGGATTGCAGCTGGTCGGTGGGTTCACGTTTGGCGGCGGCAATGAATGGATCGACGGCACGATCTACAACCCGCGCGACGGCGAGACATATCAGTGCGTCATGACGTTGCAGGAAGACGGCACCCTGGAGGTGCACGGCTACGTCGGCATCCCGCTATTCGGCAAGACGCAAATCTGGACACGCCGCACCGAGCCGCTCTAGCCCGCATATTTCACCACACGCGACACATCAGCCGGGCCGCTTCTCGAAGTCGATGATGTCATCGACGGACAGTCCGGATAGCGTGCGGCGCAGGCCGTCCAGAGCCATCTCCACACCGCCTACGCGGGCCCGCTCGGGACTACCGATCAGGCACGCGCTGCGCGTGACCGTGCCGGCGGAAGAACTGACCGCCGTGTGCACCCAGCCGATGCGCCCGGGCGCGCGCTCGACGACGGAGGCGAGACCCCAGTCACTCGCGGCCGCGCCGCGCACAGCCTCGGCGATGGCGCCCGCGTGAACGGCGTGCTGATCTTCGGCAGTGGTCTCTTGCAAACGCAGCGATAACGCGCCGGCCAATGCCTCCGGGCTGCCGGCCGCCAGCGTCCGACGCACCAGCGGAGCCGTCGCCTCGTCTTCCGCCGCCAGCAGGCGCTGCGCGATACCCGCATGGGTGGCACTCTCCGCGACCGCAAGCGTCGCGCCCCGGGCGGCGAGGGCCGCCAGGATGTTGCCTTCCAGCGTCTCGGCATCTTCCGCCAACAGGTAGCCGCCGAGCTTTTCGGTCACCGCCGCAACGACGGGCGCCATCCGGCGTTCAAGCTCAGCGGCATCGGTGCCCTTGGCAAAGAGTTTGGTTTCGAGTTGCGGATAGTGCGCCTGAAAGCCGAGCTTCACCTCGCCGCCTTCGGCGAGCTGTTCGACATCCCTCAGCATGTCGTCTACGCGCGACTCCCCGAGGCCAAATGAGTGGAACCGCCGCAGACTTACCGCCGGCTGCGCGCCGGTCATGGCGAGCAGGCGCGGCAGAATCTGCTCGTCCAGCATCCGGTGGAGCTCGCGCGGCACGCCGGGGGTGAAGAAGAAGCGCGTACCGTCGATGTCGAGCGCGAAACCGCACGCTGTGCCGATCGGATTGTCGATGAACTCCGATCCGACGGGCAGCATGGCCTGCTTGCGATTGTTGGGCGGCATCACGCGGCCGCGCGCGGTGTAAAACGCTTCGATGTTCGCCAGCCACTCCGGGTGCAGTTCGAGGTCTACACCAGCCGCCTCGGCCGCCACCTCCTGCGACAGGTCATCGACCGTCGGGCCGAGCCCGCCGTTGACGATGACCGCGTCAGCCCGGTCGGACGCAAGGCGAAACGCCTGCGTCAGGCTCGAGCGGTCGTCTCCCACCGTCGTACCCCAGCACGCTTCCAGACCCGACTCCTGCAGCCGTCTCGCGACGTGGCTGTAGTTACGGTTGACGGTCTTACCGCTCAGCACCTCGTCGCCGGTGCAAATCAACTCGATGCGCATGGCGCGATAGCCTCCAGTTGCGCATCGAGCCGACCCGAACCGTCAGGCCACGGCCTGCTCGGTGTCCGGCAGCGGCTGCGGCGCCGGGCGGCCGACGTAGCGCGCAGCCGGGCGGATGATCTTGTTGCTGGCCGCCTGTTCGAGCACATTGGCCGACCAGCCGATCACCCGGCTCGATGCAAAAGTGGGTGTAAACATCGCCGCGGGCAGTCCGCAGCGCTGCATGACGAGGCCCGCATAGTACTCCACATTCGTATGAATGCTGCTGCCCGGTTTGAGCGCCGCCAGTGCCTTCAGGATCTCCTGCTCGATGGCGATGGCCTGCTCGACCAGGGGGCCGCCGAGTTGGAGCGCAATGGCTTTCAGCATGGCCGAGCGGGGATCCTCGGTGCGGTACACCGCGTGCCCGAAGCCCATCAGCTTGTTGCCCGCATCGAGCTGTTCGCGCACCCAGTCGGCGGCCGCCTCTGGTTGGCCTATGTCCTCCACTGCCTGCAGAGCGCGGCTCGGCGCACCGCCGTGCAGTGGACCGGACAGAGCGCCGACCGCACCGACCAGGCAGGCACCGAAATCGGCGCCGGTACCGGCGATCACCCGAGCGGCAAAAGTCGATGCGTTGAAGCCGTGGTCGATGGTAGAGATGAGGTACTGCTCCACCGCACGACATTCTGCGGCGGGAGCGGGTTCACCCAGCGTCATGTAGAGATAGTTCTCCGCATAGCCCAGGTGCGGATCGGCTTCCACGGGTGTCAGTCCGAGTCCGAGACGATGCAGTGCGGCCAGTAACGTCGGGACGACCGCACAGAGCTTCATGGCATCGGTCAGCCTCGCTTCCGGCGCGAGGTCGAGCCACGGGCGCATATCGTGTGCGGTGGCGACCAGCGACAGCGCTGTTCGCAGGCCCTGTAACGGGGCGTCATCGAGCTTCCCGAGTCGCGCAATCGCCGGCAGGACGTCAGCCACCGATGATGGAATCGTCTGATGTTGGGCGACCACGCGCTTGAAATCATCGAGTTCGACTGCGTCCGGCAAATGCCCGTGAAAAAGTAGAAACCAAACAGCTTCGAGACTCAGGTTCTGCGCGAGATCGATCGCGCTGTATTCGCGGTAGTGGTAGAAGCCTTCATCGCCGCGCACATCGCCGATGAGCGTGTCGGTCACGGCCACGTTCTTGAGCCCGGGGGGTACTTCGATCAGGTGTGTGGACATACAACGGTCTCCTCAAGCGTGCGGTTCACGCTGTTAATAACGTTGACCTGCCTTTACACTGAGGATCATTAATCAATACGTAAATATTGATTAATCAATATATAGTGACAATGGAATCATCCTGGCTAACCGCCGCGGAGGCGGCCAGACAGCTCGGCATCAAGGTGTCGAGCCTCTACGCTTACGTCAGCCGAGGCGTCCTGACCCGCCATCGGGTGGCGGGCCGGCGCGGCAGCTGTTTCGCGGAGGACGAAGTGCTGTCGCTCGCAAGAAAGCGTCGCCAGCGCCGGGCGCCAGCCGCCGCCGAGCCGGCGCTGCAAACGGCGCTGACGCTGATTCGCGAAGACGGCGTGTTCTTGCGCGGCAAAGATATCTGCCAACTCGCCGCGAGCCACAGCTATGAGCAGGTGGTCGAATGGCTCTGGAGCGGCGAACGCCGCTGGCTGGACGCTGCTCGCGTACCCGACTGGCGCAGCACCCCGGCGCAGCTCGATGTCGTCGCGTCAGCGCAGCGCAGCCTGCCGGAAGCAACCGGAAATCCTGACCGTCTGCGCGTCACGGTGACGACATCGGCATTGACCGACCCGTTCCGTCACGACCTGCAGGCCGCCAATGTCCGCACGGCCGGGCGAAGCCTCATCTGCGCGATGGTCGAGGGTTTGCCGTCTGTGCACCGCAAAACGGTCAAGCCCTCTTCGCGGCGTCAGCGATACGCGCGCGTCGCTGCGTCATTGTGGCCGAAACTCACCGACAAACCGGCGACCGTTGAACTGCTGAACATCCTGAATGCCGTTCTCGTCCTGCTGTCGGATCACGAACTTGCGACATCGACGTTCGCGGTGCGGGTGGCCGCGTCGACACGGGCCGATCCCTACTCCGCCGTATTGGCAGGGCTGGGCACCGTCGCCGGTAGCCTGCATGGAGGAGCAGGCCCGCGTGCGACCGAGTTGCTCGGGCGCATCGGGCGCCCGGCGGAAGTGGTGCCCGTGCTGGCCGACTACCTGAAGCACGAGACCCGCGTGCCGGGATTCGGTCACGCCGTCTACACCGGCGGCGACCCCCGCGCTGTCGTCTTACTGGATATGTTGCGGCGCCTGAAGCTCAGCCGTGCGCTGGCACGGCGGCTCGATACGGCCGAACACGTCATCGAAGTCGTGTCGTCGCGCTTTGGCGTCTTGCCGAACATCGACTTCGCGCTGGCCACGTTCTGCGACATCGCCCACATGCCGCCGAGCGCGGCAGAGACGATTTTCTCAGTAGCCCGGTCCGGTGGTTGGATCGCCCACGCGCTCGAAGAGTACGGGGAACAGCCGCTCCGGTTCAGGATCCGTGCGGACTATCGCGGGGTGCCACCCGAGGCCTGACGCCCGCACCAGTCGTCACCGCCTGCGCAGCCGCAGTGCCCGCGCTCAGCCGCGGCACTCACTTGCCGCCGCACCTCGTGCCGACGCAGAGCGTGGCTGACCACTTCAGGCAGCCCCGCGCGCACCGGTGTTCACGTGTTTGAAACGTGGCGCCACGTGCGTCATGAACAATTCCAGACTGCGCGCAGTCTGCTCATAACTCATCTGACCCAGGCGGAACTGTGCGATCAGACCGCCGACGCCAGTCTCGGCGATCGTCTCGAGTTCGGCGATGACCGTGTCCGGGGTACCGCAGATCACCGCGTGCTCCGGAGCCGTGTGCGCAGCCTTGGTCTTCTCATCGACGAGGCGCACCCCCTGTTCGGCGTAGATGCGGTCGCGCATCGCGCGCCGAAACGCAATCTGCTCTTCGAACGCCGGCAGCGCTACCTCGCGCGCCGTTGCGTCAGAGTCGGTCACGTAGATGTTGCGCCAGACCCACGAGTCCGCCACGTTTTCATCGATCGCCGAGGTGCTGAAACCAGCGCCCAGCATCGTTTCGCGGTATTTCCGGAAGCGATCCGCCGTTACCGCGTTACTCTGCACGTTCATCAGGAATGGACGCCCGTCCGCGGCCATCTCTAGCGTCGAGGTCTCGCCGGAGCATGCCCGAATGATGTGCGGGTGCGGCTGCGTGAACGGCCGCGGACGCAGTTCGGGCAGACGCACGTTCCAGTACTTGCCCTCGTGCACGAGGTCGGGCGTGGTCCAGGCCTTGATCATCAGTTCCTCGGCTTCGAGCAGGCGCTCGAAGGCCTCGTCGGGATCGATGTCGTAGCCCTGGTAGTCGTAGATGTTGTAGGCCGTACCCCGGCCGAGCCCCACCAGCAACCGGCCCTTGCTCAAATTGTCGATAAGCGACATCTGCTCAGCGAGCCGGATCGGGTGGTGCAACGACAACTGCGCGACGGCGAAGCCGATCCCGATCTGCTTCGTGCTGGACGCGATTGCCGCCGCGAACGACACCGGGTCCACATAGGCGCAGATCCCGTCGAAGTGATGCTCGGCGAGCCACACCATATCCATGCCGAGTCGATCGCAGAGTTGAGCCTCGCGCAGCGTCTCATCGATCACGCGCTGGTCATCTTCTGGAGTCATGGCGCCCGGAAACAGGAAGTTGCCAATTTTCAACGGTGTCTCCTCACAGTTGGCGGACGAACAATCGACGCAGGTGCGCAGTCCTAGCCGCCCAGCCACCACGGCATGTTCAGCAGTTCCGGCAGCCAGCCCTCAGGATAACGGAGCGTCAGGAAATGCGACATGATGCCGAGAAAGCTGACTCCGGCGACCCCTAACACGGCGTTGCGCACAACGCTGTCGGACACATACCAGGTCGTAAAGACGAAGATGAACACCGCACAGCCAATCGGAAAGCCGACGAGCGCGACCAGCCCGAGCATGCCGATGATCCACGCGATGAACTTGAGCGCGCTGGCCGTGTAGTTGGCCCCAACTTCCTGATCGCAAAGCACCGCGGCCGGCTGACGCAACAGCACTTGCGAGACAACGACCGTCCCGACCAACGCGATGGCGATGATGGCAACGATCATCGGGAAGATCTTGCCGAATCCGGAGTACGAGAAGCTGTCGAACAGCGCAAATCCTGCGAACGCCAGGAAGAACACCGAGAACGTCAGCTGCGGCGCGCGTCTCTTGCCGCCGTGCGGGCCGTCGACAGGGTATTGCTTGCCCTTATTCGGCGAGAACTTCCAGGCTGCCCAGATCGACAGCACCGTCAGCACCACCAGCACGATCACGATCGGGCGTTCGAAGAAGCTCCACCCATAGACCTGCGCAGCCTGGTAGATCTTCGGTTCCAGGCGCGGCGCCAGGAAATAGCCGATCAGCAGCGCCGGACGCGACCAGCCAAAACGGCGCATGTAAATACCGAGCACGCCCATGACGAACAGCGCGATGAGATCCTGCCAGTCGCGCGTCGCCTGGTAGGCGGCGAAGAAGATCAGCATCAGCATGAACGGCGCCAGCAGCTCGTAGCGGATGGTGGTCAGCTTCGCAACGGGATTCGCCATCACGAGACAGAAGATCGCGCCGATGACGTTCGCGATCGCGAGCGACCAGATCATGACGAAGGTCAGGTTCAGATGCTCCGTCACCATCGTGATGCCGGGCTCGACACCAACCAGCACGAAACCGCCGAGCAGGATGGCCATGCTCCCGGACCCTGGAATGCCGAACAGCAGGGTCGGCACCAGCGCGCCGCCCTCCTTCGCGTTGTTCGCCGACTCGGGGCCGAGTACGCCGCGCACGTCGCCAGTCCCGAAGGATTCGCGATTGCGCGAGGTTTGCACCACGTGGCCGTAAGCGATCCAGTCGACCACGGAGCCGCCGAGCCCGGGCAGCGCGCCGACGATGCAGCCGATCACCGAACAACGCAGCACGATCCACTTGTGGCGGATGGCGTCTTTGAAACCCTGCAGCCAGCCTTGTCCGAGCGTGCCGGTCTCCGAGATGGCACCGCTGCGCCGCAGCAGGTCGACAATCTCAGGCAATGCGAACATTCCGAGCCCGACGATGACGATCGGGATCCCGTCGCTGAGGTAAATCGAATCGAAGGTCAGCCGGAATTCGCCAGTAGCGGGGGCCGCGCCAATGCTGCCGAGCAGCAGCCCGATCGCACAGGTTGCGAGCCCTTTCAGCGCACTCTCGCCGGTCAGCATGCCGATCATGCTGAGCGCCAGCACGATCAGCAGCAGTTGTTCACCGAAACCCATGGCCAGGATGACCGGTCGGGCGACAAATACCGCACCGGTCAGCACCAGCGCGCCGAACACACCGCCGAACATGGAGGCTGTGAACGCCGCGCCGAGCGCGCGGGCGCCCTCGCCGCGCTTCGACATCGGGAAGCCGTCGACCACGGTCGCCTGAGAACCGGAGGTCCCCGGGATCCCCATGAGTACCGAAGGAAAAGTGTCAGAAGTGACCATCGGCGCAAGCAGGCCGATCATCATCGCGAGGGCGGCCGTTTCGTCCATGCCAAACACGAATGGCAGCAGCAGCGACAGTCCGGCGATGCCGCCGAGCCCGGGCAATATGCCGACCAGCAGCCCGAGCACGCAGCCGATTGTCAGGAACATCAGGTGGCTGGGCGTCGCGAGGTCGGACAGCGCCTGAAAGAAGATATCAACCATCGCCGGGCTCGCTCATCGAAGTCGCCATGCCGGTTGGTGGCATCGGCCGGCCGGCTTCAAACGCAACGTCGTCAACATGAATCAGCACCGGTGCCAGGCCGGCGCCGGTGCTGAAATAAGGACAGATCGAGCCCGGCCTGGCGGCCGGACTCTCAGACTGATGATTCAGTCGTTCAACGTAATGTCGTAACGCTCTTTGACGTACTTCGCGAGCCACTTACGGGCATTTGGCGAGATGTTCGTGACCTTGTCACGAATCGGGCCGCCAGCGGCGCCGATGGTCTGCGGGTATTCGCCGAAGATCTTCGCGCGGTTCGCCTGGAAGTCAGGGTCGGCAATGATCTTCTTCGTTGCACCCACCCACGCGTCGCGGGCGTCCTGCGACGCGCCCGGCGGCAGGTTCAGCGACTTCGACATCGTCACGGCCATGTGGAACAGCGCTTCCCACGCTTCGTACGAATCGCCTGACGGCTTCTTGCCATTCACCGCTTCGTAAGCCTCCACGATGGTGGGCACTTCCGGCCACGTCGGGTCACGGACCAGGCTGCCGTCACCAGAGACAACGCCGAAGGTGTACAGCGGCACGGCCGTGCCGTCCTCGATCATCTTCTTGCGATTGTTCTTGAACGACAGGCTGTTGTCGTAGTTGACGGTGAATTCACCGCGTTCGAACGCCAGCGCCATCGGGCCGTTACCCTTCATGCCCCAGACGCTCTTCACTTCGATGTCGAGCAGGCTGAGACCAACGCGCAGACCGAGGCCCATCGAGGTTGGCGTCTTGCCGCCGAAGACCAGCTTGTCAGCCGCGTGCGACTGCATCTTCTTGATCTTCGCACCGATGTCACCGGCGTCTTGCACGCCCAGTTCTTTGCGCACGTACTGCATCGTGCCGCGCGGCGACAGCAGGATCGGGCTGTAGTTGCTCAGGTTGAATTTCACGCGCGGATCCTTCAGCGCGTAGTTCGACAGCGTGGAGGTCGAAAGTGCCAGCACCCAGGTGCCGTCTTTCTTGGCTTTCTGGTCGAAGTAGTTGGCGCCGAGGATGCCGCCAGCACCGGACTTGTTCAGCACCAATACTTTCGGGTTACCGGGCAGGTGTTTCTCATAATATGGCGCCAGGAAACGCGAGTAGCTGTCAGTGCCGCCGCCTTCGTTGAAAGGCACCAGGATGGTAATGCGCTCGCCCGAGAAGTCGGCAGCGGCCTGAGCCTGGCCGACTCCGGCCACCGTCAGGGCCAGCGCCGCGGCGGCGACGCCAAGATAGCGTCGCTTCAGCAGTGTTGACTTGAACATTCGCTTCATTCCTCAATTGATTGTTGTATATGCCTCACCCCGCCGCGCGCATGGACCCAACCAGACCCGACGGCAAAGGCCTGGCGAGAATCTCCCATCGCACGGGGCAAAAGGCAAGATCCCCTGGATCTGGGACAGCGTTCAACCAATGACTTCCGACAGCCGAAACGCCGATGTCTACGGAGACTGAACTCGTCATCAACGAGCGGTTGCGCGTGCCGCTCACCGAGATCGACTGGCATGCGATCCGCGCGCAGGGAGCAGGTGGGCAGCACGTCAACAAGACGTCGTCCGCGGTTCACTTGCGCTTTGACGTACGGCGCTCGAGCCTGCCGCGCTGGGCACGGGAGCGGATCGTCGGCTTCGCCGACCACCACATCGGGCGCGACGGCGTGATCGTCATCAAATCGCAGTCGTCGCGCAGTCAGCTGTTCAACCGTGAGGCCGCGCTGGAACGATTGCGTGAGTTGTTGTTGCGCGCGCTCAAGACCGAGAAGCCCCGACGCGCGACCAGACCGTCGCGAGGCGCGAAGGAGCGCCGCCTCAAGGCCAAGGCCGAACGCGGGCAGGTCAAACGCGGGCGCGGGCGCGTCCGCTTCGATGACTGAGGCCTGCGCCAGCCCCGGACTCAGGCGTCCGGCAGCCCCTGAGTGCGCAGCAACCCGCGATACAGGGCGATCAGCAACGACAGCGTCGGGCCAGTCACGACAACGTCTGCAACCGGCACATAGTAGTTAGCCCGGTAAGGGTTCTCGGAACGAGCGCGGAGGCGGTAGCTGGCCCCGTCGCAGAACGTCGACAGGGCGACGAAATGCGCACTCGCGACTTCGCCAGCCGCGAGCTGCAGCGCCGGCGGCTGAGAAGCAGCGCCAATAAACGCGGCGATGCGGTAACCAGAGTGCGTGTAGTAGTCGGCGAGCCGCCCCAGGAGCCGAACGTCACGCGGCTGAAGCCCGGTCTCTTCGCGCACTTCGCGCCACATGGTTGCGCGCGCGTTCACGTCACCTTTATCCGCGAGGCCACCCGGGAACACCTGGTGACCAGCGTATCGGAGCGCGGCGCTGCGCTCGGTCAACAGCAACGTCGGCTCACGCTCGCCGCAGAGCAACATCAAGACCGCCGCCGAACGGGCCATGCGCCGCGCCGCCGGTTCCACCTGCGGCTCGTGGTGCGGGTTTGGTGGCGGTACGCTCAACACTTCATCGCGACTGTTGAACAAGTGTTCGACGGCCGCGAGACTGGCGTCTGCGCGCGGAAGCATCGTCAGATCGGGGTACATCGTCGCTTCCGGGAGAAGCTGCACTGCCGGGCTGTGAGCCTGAGGCCCAAAGACCTGTCAATGGACATACTCTATCGCGATTCAGACTACGTCGCCGTGCACAAGCCGGCCGGTCTGCTCGTGCACCGCTCGCCGATCGATCGGCATGAGACAGAGTTTGCGCTGCAAAGAGCCCGCGATGCGGTGGGCCAGCACGTGTATCCCGTACACCGGCTCGACAAAGCCACGAGTGGGGTATTGCTGTTTGCCCTTAGTCCGCCCGCGGCCAACGCAATGATGCTGACGTTTGCGCGCGGCGGAGTCGCCAAGCGCTATCTCGCCATCGTGCGCGGTTACGCGCCCGAGGCGGTCACCGTCGACCACGCGTTCGTTACACTGCCAGACCGGATCGCCGAGCCGCAGGCCGATCCCAATCCGGCGCCGCAGCCAGCCGTGACCCACGTGGTACGGCTCGCCACCGTGGAACTGCCGGTCGCTGTCAGCCGCTACCCGACGTCGCGCTACTCGCTGGTTGCACTCAACCCCGAGCACGGTCGCAAACACCAGCTCCGCCGGCACCTCAAGCACATCTTCCATCCGATCATCGGCGATACCACGCACGGCGAAGGCCGCCACAACCGGATGTTCCGGACCCGTTATCAGTGCCACCGGCTGCTGCTGGCGGCGACGAGCCTGAGCTTCGCGCAGCCGCTGAGCGGCGCGGCCGTCACCATCGAGGCTGCGCCCGAAGCGTCGTTCACCGCAGTCGCACATGCGCTCGGGTGGAACCGAGAACTCAGCGCGGAGCTGGACGCCATACCGTAGCGGGAACGGTATCAGCCACGCACGGGTGTACAGTGCGAAGCCGGGCAGGCAAAACCGAGGTGGAGTAGATGTCACTGGAAGGACGGGTTGCACTCGTTAGCGGGGCCGGACGCGGCATTGGCCGGGCGATCGCACTGGGGCTCGCGGCTGACGGCGCCGACGTTGCGATCAACTACCGGCGCGATGCCGACAGCGCCGCCGACACGGTTGGCGCGATCGAAGCGCTCGGGCGACGCGCGGTGGCGGTGCAGGCGAGCGTCGACGATTTCGACGCGTGCAAGTTGCTGGTGGACGCCGCGATCGAGGCGCTCGGCCCGGTTGGCATTCTCGTGCACAACGCGGGCATCGCAAGCCGGGGCAACAGTGTTGAAGACACCGAGCCGAAAGAGCTGCAGCGCGTGATGGCAACCCACGCGTTTGCAGGACACTACCTGGCGAAGCTCGTGTTGCCGGGCATGCGCCCGCAAACGCGCGGTGACATCGTCATGATCTCGAGCGTCGCGACGCGCAGCCTCCGCGGCAACGGCGGCCCGTACAACATGGCGAAGAGCGCACTCGAGGCACTCGCCTTCACGCTTGCGAAAGAAGTTCGCGAAGACAACATCCGGGTCAATGTCGTAGCCCCCGGCCTGGTCGAGACCGAAATGGGCAAGCGCCTGATGCAGGCGACCGTCGGCGTGGAAAGCCTGCGGGAACTCGATGCGCAGATGCCGTTCGGCTACGTCTGCCAACCAGACGATGTCGCCAACGCGGTGCGCTATTTCGTCTCCGACCGTAACAGCTACATGACCGGAGAACGTCTCTACGTCGACGGCGGCGGACAGGATTTTCGCTCGTACTGAAACGCCCGACGCCCGGCGCTCACTCCTCCAGCGTCGGGCCGGTACCGCATACCCGGGTCTGCCGCATACGGCGCCGCCAGCGATCGGCATCGTAGCCTGCGCCCCGGTGCAGCAGGCAGCGGTTGTCCCAGATGACCGTATCGCCCGCCGCCCAGCGATGTGAGTACACCCGTTCCGGTTCGGTGGCGCGGGCATTCAGGCCGTCGATCAGTGCGCGGCTCTCAACTCCACCGAAACCGACGATCGAGCGCGCATGCGAGCCCACGTAGTAGTTGCGTCTGCCGTTAGCTGGATTGGTCCTTACCAGGCGGTGTTCGACGGGCGGAAGCGACGCGGCATGATTCGGATCGACCGGCGCCACCTGCGAACGCGAGAACACGTAATCGTGCAACACTTTGAGCGGCGCAATGCCCGCCTGCTCTTCCTCCGGTAGCGAAGCGAACGCAGCGCGCATGCTGGCGAATTCGGTCTCGCCGCCCTCGCCCGGCACCTCGTAGGCGTGATTGATGGAGAACTTCGCCGGCACCAGGCGAAACGATGAATCGGTATGCCACAGGTTGTTGCCGGTCTGGTGCCGGGTTTGCGGATCGTCATTGCCCCGGTGCGTGTTGGCGTCGACGACATTGCCGATCGTGCCGAAGTAGTCGATTTCACCGGTTGCACCAAACTTGATGTGATTGGGTTCCGGCTCGCCGAGGCTCTGCGTAAACGCGAGCTGTGCGTCATCGTGCATGGGCTGGTCGGCGAAGCACAGCAGCGAGTACTCCTCGACCCCGCGCGCCACTTCCGCAAGCACCTCATCGGTCAGTCCGGCGACCAGGTCAACGCCGTGTACGCGGGCGCCGAAGTCGCCGTGAAGCGGCTCGAACTCTATGGCTGGCATGGCATTTCTCCGTTGCGTATCGTCGCGACCATACGGTGCTCGGTCGCGAGGCCACACCGCGCATTATGGCCGGACCCGCGCACGGATGCCGCAGTCCCGCCGGCTGATAGCAGAGTCGAGGAACACAGCCATGAGAATCCGCCCATGAAAATCCGCAACGTCACCGCCTATCCAATCTCGTTCGCCATTCCCGACCACCTCAACGTGTCGATGGGGATCGGTCGCGCGGTGAAACGTGACGCCGTGCTCGTCAAGGTGGAGACGCAGGACGGTCCCACCGGCTGGGGTGAAGCACACGCCGGGCGCGCACCGGGCGCGATTGCCCAACTCATCAATACGACGCTGCGATCGCTCGTCTTGGGGTACGACGCAACCGACGTCGTCGGCATCTGGCAGCGCGTGTATCAGATGCAGCTCGCAAGTCACGGGATGGGGGCGGCGGCCGCGATCGGCCTGAGCGGTATCGATATGGCGTGCTGGGACATCCGCGGTAAAGCCACGGGCTGGCCACTCTATCGACTGCTCGGCGGGCAACGCAAAGCCATCGCGGCCTACGCGGGCGGTGTGTCGCTCGGGCACCAGCCGCCCGATGAGCTGGTGGCTGAAGCCGCACAGATAGTCGACCGGGGCTACACGGCACTGAAACTCCGTTTTGGCGACACCGCCGCGCGCGATCTCGAACGCGCTGAGGCCGTGCGCAACGCGTTCGGTAGCGAGCTCGCGATCATGACCGACGCCAATACGGCCTACTCCGTCGCGGACGCGAGGTATGTGATGCCCGGGCTGGACGACATCGGTGCGGCGTGGCTCGAAGAGCCGTTCCCGCCACACGACCATCTGAGCTACGCGCAGGCCGCGCGTTTTGGCCGCACGCCGCTCGCGGCTGGTGAGAATCACTACACGCGGTTCGAGTTTCATCGCGTTATCGAGGATCGCGCAATCACCGTGCTGCAGCCCGACCTGTCGAAGACCGGCGGAATCACAGAAGCCATGCGAATCGCCGCGCTCGCCTCCAGCTGGAAACTCCGTGTCAATCCGCATACCTCGGTCACCGGCCTCAACATGGCCGCGTCGGTACACTTCCTGGCCGCCGTCGACAACGCCGGGTATTACGAAGCTGACTTATCGCGGTTCAACCCTTTTCGCGAAGAGCTGACGTCTCAAGTCTGTACGGTGGACGACAACGGGAATGTGTTCCCGCCCGAAGCACCCGGTCTCGGGGTGGAGGTAGACGAAGCGGCCATCGCCCGTTTCCCGGTGATCGAGGGACCGGGCTACGTTTAAACGCGCGGCAACGGCCTCGACCTGTCAGGAGAAGTTGTATGAGTTCGTCTGACCTGCGCGCACCGGGTCTGTTGTACGTCATGCTCGACATCGACGGCGTGCTGTGTCCGAAACAGGCCCTTGAACCGGCCCCCGGTCAGCAGACCTGGGCACGCGGCTGGGCTACCGATTTCGACCCGGGGTGCCTGCGCTACCTGACCGACGCAGTGCTCTCTCACGCGCACGCGCGCATCGTCATCTCGTCGAACTGGAGAAAACGCGAAGACCTCAGCACGTTGCAGATCCGCTTCGGAGCTGCGCTGGGCGAACGTGTGATCGGTGTCACACCCGTACTCGAATCCACCACTCGCCACTACCGGTTGAACGAAGTGCTGCTCTACTTCAAGCAGCAAGGTCTCACCGCGCCGCCATGGGTAGCGCTGGAAGACGACTTCGAACACTTCCCGACCGACGCGCCGGTGATCTGCACAGGCACGGAGACCGGCATCACCGCCGCTGACGGCGAACGTCTCAGCCGCTGGTTCGCCAGCGGTGGCGCGAACCCGCCGTGAGCCCGCCGCGGCGACGCTCCGGCCTCAGCTCTGCGCGTCCGGCTCCCCGGTCCCTGATTCGCTGATCAGAGACTCTACGGATTCGATGGTCGCCGGCTTCCCAAGCAGATAGCCCTGCAGGTAGTCACACGCGTTCGCGGTCAGGAAGTCGAGTTGAACACGATCCTCCACGCCTTCCGATACCACTTCGATACCCAGTTGGTGCGCCATCGCGATGATCGCTTTGATGATGGCCTGGTCGTCGGTTGAATGGCCGAGGGCGCTGACGAATACCCGGTCGATCTTGAGCCTTGAGATCGGCAATCCCCGCTGCCTGCCGAGCGACGAGTAGCCGGTTCCGAAGTCATCGATCGCAACCCGCACACCGGCTTCACGTAGCGCCCGCAGCACGCCGAGCCCGGTGTTCGGGTCATCGAGGATCGCCGATTCCGTCAGTTCCAGTTCGAGCAATCCTGGATCGACGTCATAGGACTTCAGCAGCACGGCAACACGGGCCACGAATTCCGGTGCCATCAGTTGCTGGGTCGAGATGTTCACGGCGACGCCGATCTCCAAGCCGCGTTCAGCCCAGGTGGAGAGCTGCCGCACAGCCTGCTCGAGTACCCATGCGCCCAGCGCGTGGATGTCTCCCGAAGCTTCTGCTATCGGGACGAACTCCTGCGGCGGCACAGGCCCGAGTTCCGGATGCCCCCAACGCAGCAACGCCTCCACGCTTTCGACCTGCCGCGTGCGCGCATCGACGAGTGGCTGATAGACCAGGGTCAACGGCACCGCGTCGCCTGCGGCAAGATGCCTCAACGTCACGCTCAAGTCCTGCTGAAGTTGCGCACGCCGGCCTGCTTCGCGGATCAGGTCGGACGAATAGATGACGGCTTGCGCACGGCCTTGCGACTTGGCTTTGCGCAACGCCGCCTCGGCTGCCTGAGTGGCCTCATCGGCCGTTGTCACATGGTCGGGGAACAGACTGATTCCGACGCTCAAGGTGATGCGAACGTCGTGGGATTCGAGCTCGAACGGCGCGCTGACGGCGTTGTTCAGTTCGCGCGCCAGCGCGCGCGCGTCAGACACCGACTGCAAGTCGGGCAATACGACCGTGAACTCATCACCACCCATGCGCGCAAGGTCGCACCGGTCTCGGCACACATGGCGGAGTCGATTCGCGACCTGGCAGAGCAGCGTGTCGCCGAGCAGATGGCCGACGGTGTCATTGACAGCGCGGAATCCGTCGAGCCCGAGGTACAGCACCGCGACCCGCTGTCCGTCGGCCCGGGCGTTGAGCAGCCGCGCCGACAGTGCCCGCGCGCCGTGTAGACGGTTTGGAAGCCGGGTAAGCGGGTCGTGGTCGTTCAGCGCCTGCAGTGTCGCCCGCGCACGTTCGAGGTCGACTTCCAACGTGCGCTGGCCTGCGATGTCGACCAATACCAGGTGCACGACCGGCCCTGAGGCGTCGTTGGCGGCCCTGCCGGTAATACGCAAGGCAGTCGGCGGTTCGTTCGGTGGTTGAATATCGAACTCGGCGCTACCGGGCGCCGCGCTTACCAGACATTCCCTCAGGAACCGCTCGAAGCGGGCGGCGTCGTCCGCCAGCATCAGTTTGGTCAACGGTGTCCGCGCGGATGCGGCGGAGGCGGTCTGGGTAACGGTTGGGCCGAGCAAGGCCCGGGCCTGCGCGTTGGCCCAGCTGACAAGCGCGTGCGCATCGCACACAACTTCGCCTATAGGCGCTCCGTCGACTCGCGCTGCGAGGCCGTGAGCCAGTGCCGAGAGCCGGCTGTTGTCCTGCTCCAAGTCGCGGATACGCGCGCGCAGCGTCTCAACATCGCGCCCATCGGGCGCCGTACTTGCCGATGTCGATTCGTCTCCGCCTCGTTCCACCAACGCGCCCCCAACACGAAGAGCGACGTCAGGCGTCGCCGTCAATCATAGTGGCCTGACCGGGCGCGTCTGACTATCTGGCGAAACTGACAGGTTTACGCACCAAACTCCCCAAAATAGAGGGCTTTTTGGGAACTGAAGACGTATTCGCGCTGGACGGGGAACATCGGGAGAAACGGGTCTATACAATTCCGGGCGTACGGTTGGCTAAGTAAGCCGCGCGGCACGGCCCCTCGCAGCCGCGTTGCGAATACGATCAGGGCACCGCTTATGACGGCAAGACTGGCTGGAAAAACAGCGCTGATAACCGGCGCCAGTCGCGGCATCGGCCGCGCCATTGCCGAGGCCTTCGCGGCCGAGGGCGCGGATCTGGTCATCAATGCACGCGACGCGCACGCGCTTCAATCGTGTGCCGGGCAGTTACGCTCTACCCACGGCTCGACCGTGACCGCCATCGCTGCCGATGTGACCGCCCGGGACGCGGTTGCGCAGCTGGTCGAGCAAGCCTGGCAGGCAGGCCCCGTCGATGTGCTGGTCAACAATGCTGGCGCCTACCGGGCCGCACCGTTCATCGAGTATGCACCGCAAGACTTTCGCGATTTGTTCGAGGTGAACGTGTTCGGTGTGATTCATCTGACCCAGCTGATGCTGCCGAAGATGATCGCGAGAGGCGGCGGCAACATCGTCAACGTGGCATCCACGGCCGGCAAGTGGGGCTCGCGCAATCAGTCGGCCTACAACATGTCCAAACATGCGGTGGTCGGCATGACCCGGTGCGTGGCCCTGGAAATGGCACCTCACGGGATCCGCGTAAACGCCGTCTGTCCGTGGCTGGTCGACACTGACCTCGCCGACGGCGCCGTCAGCGAGCACGCCGCTATCGTCAACGCCGACGAGTCGGCGCTTAAGAGTGCCATGGTGGGCAGCGTGCCGTTGCACGACCGCTTCATCCGGACGGACGAAGTGGCGGGCCTGGCGGTGTATCTGGCGTCCGACGAAGCGAGCTACGTCACGGGTCAGTCATGGACCATCGACGGCGGCTATACGATGGTGTGAGCAGCCTGCCCCAAGGCGGCTACTGTTCGCCTTGCTCCTGGCCGCCAGCGGTCGGCGCAAACGCGAGGATACGGTCGGCCAGGCGGCTGAACGGCAAGCTCTGTAACCATACCGTGCCCGTGCCGCTAAGCGTCGTCAGGAACAGGCCTTCGCCGCCGAACAACATGCTCTTCAGACCACCGGCCCGCTCGATGCTGTAGTCGATACCCGGGCTGAAGCCGACCAGGCAACCGGTATCGACGCGCAGCGTCTCGCCACGCAGTTCGCGGCGCATGACGGTGCCGCCGGCGTGCAGGAAGGCGAGGCCGTCGCCTTCGAGTTTCTGCAGCACGAATCCTTCGCCGCCGAACAGGCCGGCGCCGAGTTTCCGGCTGAACGTGATACTGACGCGCGTACCGAGCGCGGCGCAGAGGAAGCTGTCTTTCTGGCACACGAGCTCCCCGCCCGCCTCCGAAAGGTCCACCGGCACGATGCTGCCAGGATACGGCGCCGCGAACCCGATCTGCGCCTTGCCATGTCCGAGGTGCGTGAAGTGGGTCATGAACAGTGACTCGCCGGTCACCATGCGTACGCCGGCGGAGAACATACGGCCGAAGAAGCCTTGGTCCGGGTCGGCCCCGTCACCGAGCTTGGACTCGAACTCGATGCCCTCCTGCATGAAGTTCATGACGCCGGCTTCCGCGATCACGGTCTCGCCAGGGTCCAGCTCTACGACCAGCATCTGGGTGCCTTCGCCGACGATGGCGTAGTCGACTTCGTGGCTTCTCGACATATCTGGATTTCCTCGATTGGTGGGGCCGCATCAGCCGGCACCGGCGTAAGACATCGCTTCGCGCGGAATCCTCAGGCGCCGCTCCAGCCCTGGGCAAACGGCTCTTCGATCGCCCGCTCGACCATCTCCAGCCGATCCTGCCCGTAGAACATGTCGCCGTCGACGATAAACGTCGGCGAGCCGAACATGCCGCGCTCGATAGCAGCCTCGGTGTTGGCCGTATAAGCCTCGCGGGCCGGTGCTTCCAGGGCCGCGGCCAGCAGCGCGTCGGCATCCATGCCCACACCGCTTATCAGACTGGCGAGCGTCGGGCGGTCGGCGAGGTCGGCGTCATCGCGCCAGTGCGCCGTGAGGTATGCCAACGCGAGCGGCCCGACGTCCAGATCACTCAGCACCCCGGCCGTCAACGTGCAGTTGGCAAGCGTAATATCGTGATGATGAAAACGCGCACGCCCGATCATCGGCGCGCCGCGAAACTGACTCCAGCGCTGCAGCTCACGTTCGAAGAAGTACTTTCGGTAAGCGTCGCTCTTGTCGGCGAAGCTCTTCGAACCGGAAGCCGGTACGACTTTCGAAAGGTCGATCGGATAGTGCGCAACCGTGCGACCCGCCGCGGCCGCGATCTCGTAGAGCCGTTTACAGCCGAGGTAGGCATACGACGAATGCGCAGAGTAGTAGAAGTCGATGGTCGCCATCAGAGATCCGCCAGTGCGTTGAATGGATGACGAATTCTCCCACGCCGGCGCGCTGGCAACCACGGCACCCGAAGGTCAGTGGGTGGCCAGCAGCCGGGCGAGCGGTTGCACGGAGGCCTCCTCGTCGAGTCGCCACAGACGCTCGAGTACGGCGTCAGCGGCGGTCTCACCGAGCACCATCGCAATGAGATCGCGCGCTTTGCCGTGCACCTCGTCCCGCGTCATCGGGTTGTCGGGAGTGCCGCGTACGGCGTCGGTGGCATGTTCGAAGGAGGCACCGTCGCGGGTCTCGATGCGCACGACCGGATGCCGGCGTGGCAACGCCGGATCCGGAACCAGTTCGACCCGGTCGCGCATCGCGGCGATGGCCGGGTCGCGCAACCGGCTCTCGTCATGAGAGGCGGCGAAGGTCACCGTCCGCTCCAGTGCCATGACCGCCACCATGTGCTGCAGATTGATGTCCGGTATCTCGCGGTTATCGACGACGTGCGATTCCTGGTCGGACATGCGCACGACGATCGCCGCGACGTCTTCCGGCGCGAGATCGTGTTCCAAGACGATCGCCTGCGTCGAGTCGAGTGCCGCTTGAATCGGTGATCCGACCGACCACTTCTTGATGTTGGTCAACAGGATTTCGAAGCGTTCGCCGAGCTGCTCGACAAACAACGCTGGCTTGGGATCCGGTGAGAACGCGAACAGGAAATTGCGCGGACCGGTCAGCACGTCGTCTACGCCGGTATAACCGCACTGCACCATCAGAGCCGCCGTGACGCCGTTGCGCCCCGCCATCCCGCCAAAATCGAACGCTTTCTCGACATGGTCGAGATCGCGCTGCCAGCAGTTCACGCCGGATGCCTGCTGCGCGGTGTATGAGAGCAGCCAGCGGCACTGGTCGATGTTCAGGCCCGCCAATGCGCCCGCCGCAGCGGCGGCACCAAAGGTAGGCGCGAATGTGTGCGTGCTGTGACCAGCATTGTAGAGCTGGTCGGTACCGAGCGCGTGGCACACGCGCGCGCCGATGTCGTATCCGAGTGCAACCGACCGGATAACGGCCATACCACTCGCCCCCTCGCGCTCGCCCACAGCAAACGCGGCCGGCACAACCCCGCAGCCGAGGTGGCTCCGCGAAGTCAGGTGCGAATCGTCGGTCTCGTCGGCGTGTGCCAGCATCGCGTTGGCCATGGCCGCGTTGATGGCGGTCGTGCGCATCGACGTACCGAACACCGTGGCTTCAGGCGTACCGCCCTGGAGCGCAAAAAATTTGAGCAGTGCCTCGCCGGCCGGCAGCGCGCGACCGGACACGGCCGCGGCCAGCGTATCCACGATGTGATGTTTGGTCTTCTCAACTACGGCCGCATCCAGCGGGCGCGCCGTCGCGTTGGCGATATAGGCGGCCAGCCGCTGTGTATGTTGGCTCAGCTCGACTTGCATGAAGTTGCTATCCGCGATCAGTAGTGTTGCGCGCGCGATGCCCGAAGCCGGCACGCCGGGACATCCAGACTATCCGCCCGACCAGTCCACATCGCGCTCGCAGTCCGCGCGGCGGCGACCCTCTTTGGAGCAGAGCGACATGTACTGTTTGATCGCGCGGTCGCGGCCAGTTGGCGTCTTGGCCTTGCGGTAATCGTTGTAGGCTTTCTTGCGCGCCTCTTTCAATGTCGCGTCACTGGAGGACTGCTCGGCCTTCGCGAGCGCCTTGCGGTAGTCGCTGGTTTTGCCCGCGCACACGATCCGCGATTTCTCCGCGCAGGTTTTCGTGAGCGTAATGCCCTGACGGCACATCTCACCGCACTCTGGCTGTTCGACGCGCTTTGCCCGTGCGCAAAGCGCTACTTTGCACTGCTCCCATTCGGGCGCCAGATCTTCGGCAGGCGCCGCTGCTTCACCCTTGGGTTTGCGAATGGGACCACCGACGCCGGTTGGCCCTTCGCGGATTTCGACCTGCTTAGCGGCATCCTTCGCTTCGGGTGGCGGCTTTTCGGAGTAGTGCACACGGCCGTTGCTGTCGACCCATTTATAGACCTTGGCGTCGGCGACGCCGCCCACGGCCAATAGCAGCAGCACTAGTGTCAGGAGTCTGGTCCCGGGCACGTCAAACACGATCATGACCTCGCGGTAACGCCGATGCCGTTCCTTCCGTGCGGCGCATTGTACCGGGAGACCCGTCTGCCGATACGCCAACGGTCACAATTCAGCCGTCTCCACGCGCGCCGGCGATCTCCATGACCCGTCCGCCAAACTGGTCTTCCGGAACCCCGCGCGGGCCCGGCCGGCAGCGGAAGATGCCGCCGGCGTGCGGTTGTGCGGCGACGTCCGCTTCACTCAGGTGTTCGCGCGCCGTCGAGATGTACAACCAGTCGAGTTCAGCACCACCGAAGCAGCAGCAGGTCACTTGCGCAACTGGCAGTTCGATCCGTTCCAACGCGTCGCCGTTCGGGCGATAACGCTGCACTGCATAGCCGTTGAATTCAGCATTCCAAAGACCACCCTCAGCGTCGATACACGAACCATCCGGGATGGCCGCACCATCGGGCAGCTGGTACAGCGGGCACCGGCTGTCGGCCTCAAATGTCGGGGCATAGCGGAATGCGTCAATCCGCCGCGTTGGCGAGTCGGTGAAATAGATGAGCGAACCATCCAACGAGAAGGCGAGACTGTTGGCGCAGCCAATCCCCGTCAGCAAAGTCTCGATGGTGCCATCCGGCGCGATGCGCTGCAGGCTGGTCACCGGTTCGAGACCACGTTCGTGCACGCCGCCGGCGATGAAGTTACCGGCACGGTCGCAGCGGCCGTCGTTGAAGCGCGTATTGGCGACGTCGGGCTCGAAGGTTGAAATGCGAACCGGCGCTGCGATGCCCGGACGCCAGGCCGCGAAGCCGCTTTCCATTGCGAGCAGGAAATCACCGTTCGCATCGAAGGCGAAACTGCCAACGCGCTCCGGCATGGGCCAGGTACGCACGTCGCCGCCCTCGGCGTTGGCCGACCAGAGCGCGCTGCCGTGAATGTCCGTCCAGTAGAGCCGCTGCTCTCCGACATGCCACTGGATGCCCTCTGCCAGCTGGCAGCGACTGTCGACCACGAGTTCAACGGCGAGTGTCATGCGTTTGTCCCTGTTCGCGATAGCTGACCCATCACGCTGGCTGATTGATCTCCATCTCAGCCAGCAGCACGGCCCACTGCGCGCCGTGCATGTCGCGGTCGTCGCGCGCGCCCTGGACGGTCGGCCGCGGAAAACTCAGTTTGATGACGTTCAGATCGGTCAGAAAATAAGCCTGCACCGCTGCCACCGGCTGCCCGTACAGCGCGGCGATGCGATCGGTGCTGACAGCGTCGCGCACGCGCGAGAAGACGTCCGGCGAACCGCAGAACACGTCGACCGAGACCCAGAACGGACCCGCGTTCTTCGAGCGGACCCGTTCTACGATCTGTCCTAAAGCTGGCATGGTGTCGCTCGCGCTCGACGCATCGCGATGCTCAATCGAGCTCGAATCCATCCATGCCGGAATTCTTCCGCACGTTCGCGACCATTTCGCGAATTTGCGGACCGAGCACCGCCGGGTCTTCGATCGCATCCACTTCAGCCCCACGGCGCCAGCCTTCGCACACCGCCACCATGCCGGAGCCGGCCTGCAACACGCGCCCGGTGATATCGCCGGCGTCGGGGCTCGCGAGATACACGATGGTGGGCGACACCCATTTCGGGTCGCGCATCGCGATCTCATCTTCGGTGTATTCGCGCAGGTAATCGGTCATCCGCGTGTACGCGCTCGGTGCTATGGCGTTCACCGTCACTCCGAAGCGGCCGAGTTCGCGCGCCGCGATCACCGTGAACGCTGCGATGCCGGCTTTCGCGGCGCCGTAATTGGTCTGACCGACATTGCCGTAGATACCGGATGTCGAACTCGTGTTGATAACGCGCCCATAGACCTTGTCGCCGGACTGCTTCGACATCGCCCGCCAGTAGGCGGCGGCATGCCGGGTGGGGGCAAACGTGCCCTTCAGATGCACCGCAATGACGGCATCCCATTCTTCTTCGGTCATGTTGACCAGCATGCGATCGCGCAGGATGCCCGCGTTGTTGACGAGGATGTCGAGTTGACCAAAAGAATTGATGGCCTGGTCGACCATGGCTTTCGCGCCATCGAAACTGCTGACGTCGTCGCCGTTCACTTCCGCTTCACCGCCGTGGGCACGAATCTCTTCGGCCACTTGCTCAGCGGGCGAGAGGTCGGCACCGGTCCCGTCGACCGCCGCGCCCAGATCGTTCACGATCACCTTCGCGCCGTGGCGTGCCAGCAGCAGGGCGTGCTCTTTCCCCACGCCGCGCGCGGCGCCCGTCACGATGGCCACACGGCCTTCCACCATTCCCGTCATGGTCAATCCTCCTCCAGTGTTCTTCGGTTGCGGTCTGCCGACGTCACGGCCATCGCTCAGTGCGGGCGATCGCCTTTCAGAATAACGCGCCACAGCAGGCGGTGTTCGCCGGGCGGGTAGTCGTGCTCGGCCCGATGCATCGCGCAGCGGTTGTCGACCAGCACGATGTCACCCGTGCGCCACGTGTGCTTGTAGACGAATTCAGGGCGCACCGTGCGTTCCAACAGGTCTTCCAGAAACGGCCGGACGGCGTCTTCTTCGAACCCCGGAATGCCCTGCGACTTCGTGACGTGGAAGTAGAGCGCCTCGCGGCCAGTCTCCGGGTGTTTGCGCACCAGCGGATGCCGGATCCCGCCGGCGTGGCGCGCGCGGTCGGCCTCGGAGTAGCTGAGACTCGCTTCCATGTCGTTGACCGTTTCCAGTTCCCGGAGCCGCCCGCGTTCGTCTTCATCGAGCACGTCGAAGGCGGCGTACATGTTGGCGAACCACGTCGAGCCGCCGCTCGACGGCAACACCACGGCGTGCAGGGCGGTTATCTTCGGCGGTTCGAGGTGGTTGGTGTGGTCGGTGTGCCACATGTCCGCCTTGCCGAAGCCGCCGCGGTTCGTGACGATACTGACGTCCGGACATTCATCCAGGTTGTATTTCTCACGGTGCTGGCGCATCGGGTCACCGAACAGCAGCATGCCTGCACGGAACTGTGAGGCCGTGAGTTCCTGATCGCGGATGACGAGTACGACGTTGTCCAGCAACGCGTCCGTGAGTGCTGCCCGGCTGGCGTCCGATTGGGGCTCCCGAAGGTCGACACCGAGAACTTCGGCTCCAATGCCCTGACTGAGTGATCGCACTTCCACGACGGTCCGCTCCACAGTGTTGATGACCGGCCCAGTCTAACGCGGACAGCGCACCTGGAGCCGATCCGTTGGCCAGAGCGCGCCGGTTGGTGCCAGAATGCGGGCCCATTCGAGGCCCTTCGCCGCCGCCGTCAGGCACGCTCGTGAGCAGACCGCGCACTCTGTTCGACAAGATCTGGGACCGTCACGCGATCACCGAGACCGCGGCTGGCGATACGCTGCTCTACGTCGACCGCTGTTACATCCACGAGGGCGTCAGGCATGCCTTCGACCGCATGCAGATGAACGGCGAGTCGGTGCGATGTCCGAGCCAGGTGTTCGCGTTCAGCGACCACTACGCCCCCACCCATCAGCGCCACCTCGGTGCGGCTGCGAGCAACGATCCGGCCATCCGGGGAATGCTCGAACTCGCTGATGCGAATGCCAATCGCTACGGCATCCGGCACTACGGGCTGGACGATCCCAACCAGGGGATCCTGCACGTCGTACCCCCGGAACTCGGCATCACCCAGCCGGGCCTGCTGATCGTCGGGGCCGACTCGCACACGTCCACACACGGCGCGCTCGGCGCGCTCGCGTTCGGGCTCGGGGCATCGGAAACCCGGCACGTCATGACCACCCAGACGCTCTGGCAGCGGCGCCCACGGAACCTGCGCATCACGGTGAACGGCCAGCTGCCGTTTGGCTGCACGGGCAAAGATCTCGTGCTCGCCATCATCGCGCGCATCGGTGCAGGCGGCGGCGTCGGTTACGCGATCGAATACGCCGGTGAAGGCGTGCGCAGCCTGTCGATGGAAGGACGCATGACGGTCTGCAACATGAGCATCGAGGCCGGTGCCCGGGCCGGCATGATGGCACCGGACGACACCACCTTCGACTACGTGCGCGGCAAGCCGCACGCGCCGCGCGGCGATGACTGGGACGCCGCAGTGGCGTTCTGGCGGGAATTACCATCGGACCCGGACGCGCGCTTCGACCACGAAGTGTTCATCGCCGCGGCCGAAGTCGCGCCGATGGTCACGTGGGGTACGAGCCCAGAACACGCCTGTTCGATAGACGACCGGGTGCCCGATCCGGCTGCCGCCGACAGCGCCCGCCAACGCGCCGACCACGAGGTCGCGCTCGAATATATGGATCTGAAGCCCGGCCAGCGGCTGACGGACGTGCCGATCGATCGGGTCTTCATCGGATCCTGTACCAACGGCCGCATCGAGGATTTGCGCGCCGCGGCGCGCGTCGCCGAGCGCGGGCGGGCCCGCATCACGGCGTGGGTCGTGCCGGGCTCGATGGAGGTCAAGCGCCAGGCTGAAGCCGAAGGCTTGCATCGGGTGTTCGAAGCGGCCGGCTTCGAATGGCGAGCGCCGGGCTGCTCGCTTTGCACCGCCATCAACGGCGATGAGATCGCGCCGGGCGAGCGCTGCGCCTCCACCTCGAACCGCAATTTCCAGGGTCGGCAAGGCAAGGGCGGGCGCACCCACCTGGTCAGCCCGTCGATGGCTGCCGCGGCGGCGATCGCCGGACGCCTCGCCGATGTCCGCGAGCTCGGCGGCAACGGCTGATGGAACCGTTCACGACCCTTCGCGCCATCGCCGCGCCGATCGACATCACCAATCTCGACACCAATCAGCTCTGTCCGACGCGCTTCAACAAGATTCCGCTGACCGACCCCGACTATCAGCGCATCCTGTTCAACAACCAGCGCTACCGCAACGACGGCACGCTAACCGATTTCATCCTGAACCAGCCGCCGTACCGGGATGCGCGCGTGCTGGTAGGTGACGACAATTTCGGCTGCGGCTCATCGCGCGAATCAGCCGTCTACGCGCTGGTTGCCTTTGGTATACGGGCCGTTGTCGCACCGGGTTTCGGCGATATCTTCTTCAGCAACTGCACCAAGAACGGACTGTTGCCGGTGGTAGTTGAAAACGACGTGTGCGCGCGCTGGCGCGCGGCACTGCACGAAGCACCGGGACTGGAACTCTACGTCGATCTGGAGGCGCTTTGCGTGACCGGGCCAGACGGCGAAACGCACACTTTCTCAGTCCATCCGACCATCCGTGAACGGATGCTGGCCGGCCTCGACGACGTGGGCATTACGCGGGAATTCGACGACCAGATCGCCGCGTTTGAACAAACGCATCAGGCCAGCATGCCCTGGGCGTTTCGCTCAAGCGGCTAACACGTCCTCACCCTGAAACTGGCTCCGCCACAAAAGGCGGCGGTGGGCGGTGTTAACGGGCTCGCGGAAATGCAGCGTGACGCGGTTATCCCAGATCAGCAGATCGCCCACGCGCCACGAATGCTGCCACGTGTAGCGATCGTTCGTCGCGTGCGCCCAGAGATCGTCGAGCAGCGCCTCGCTCGCTTCGTTGTCGTAGCCCTCGATATATTGCGACGGCCAGACACGGCGGCGGCCCAGATACAGTGCGCTGCGCCCGGTGTCCGGGTGTTTGCGAATGAGCGGGTGCATCGGCCCTGGCACGTCTTCCGGGCGCTCCGGCATTTCGACCCCCGGACGCAGGCGCCCGGCGGAGTTACGCGTCGCGTCCTGCTTCGAACAACGGCCTTCGATCTGCTGGCGAATGGCCGGCGGCAGTTCTTCAAGGGCCATGTACTGATTCGAAAAAGACGTGCGCCCGGAGCCATCGGGCGGAATTTCGAGCGCGTACAGGCTGCTGCCAGCCGGCGGGCGCTCGATGTAGGAATTGTCGGAATGCCAGACGACTTCCTGCGAGCCGAGCCCTTCATTCTCCATGGCGGGCTTACCGTCCGGGCCTAGATTCGTCATCAACGAGATCTCCGGGAACTGCTCCAGTTCGTGCGGATTATCCCGGCCCGCGCGTTTGAAATACGCCCGGTTGGCGCCAACCTGCGGTTTACCGAACACGCTGATGGCGTTCATGTAGCTCTGCGCATCCAGGGTCTGTCCGCGCACCAACAACACGAGATGCTGATGCCACGCGTCGCGCAGTTGCCCGGCGAGCGCCGGCGTCATCGGTGCGGACAAGTCGACGCCCTGTACCTCGGCGCCGAGCGCGGCACCGGTCGCATGCACTTCCATCGGTGGCCCCTTTCAGAAGGCTCAAAAAATACCGCCTGTGCGGTTTCCCGCCGCCGGGCGCGGCCAACCGCCGCACCGGACGATCCGGCATCCAGCATGGACGTGCCCGATGCGCGGCAATGCATACCATGCCCTGCGCTGGCGTTACGATACCACCGCCCGCCGGGCTTGCACGCGAGCGCACCAAAACCGGCGCGCCAGCTTCAACGAGGTAGTTTTTCAATGGACACCGGACTGCGCGGCCGCACGGTATTGATAACCGGCGCGGCCAGGAACATCGGACGCGAGAGCGCCTTGCAGTTTGCCCGCGAAGGCGCGCATCTCGCCATCTGCACGCGCGGGAACCTCGCCGGTCTGGCGGCCACGGAAGACATGTTGCAGGCAGCTGGTGCGCGGGTGTTTGCGGCGCAGTGCGACGTCGCCGATGGCGATGAGGTCAGGCGTTTTGTCGCGGATGCCAAGGCCGCGCTCGGCCCGATCGCCGTCGCCATCAACAACGCGGTGTATCGGGCCGAAGAAGATTTCCTGGCGCAGAGCTACGCACAGTGGTCGCGCAACATCGCGGTCAATCTGGACGGGCCGTTCCACATCTGCCAGGCCGTCTTACCCGACATGCTGGCGGCCGGTTGGGGCCGCATCATCAACTATTCAGGCATTGCGCCGTTCGTGGGACACGGACCAGCCAAAGGTGCAGTGAAGCTCGGCATCGTCGGTTTCACGCGCGGGCTCGCGCAAAGCTATGGCGGCCAGGGCGTAACCGCGAACTGCATCGGACCCGGCATGATCGACGTGGAACGCGATGCATGGCAGCGCGAGAAGAAAGCCGCGCCCGGGCAGCCGGTTCCACGGCTCGGTACCCCGGCCGAGATCGCGAGCCTTGCCGTTTATCTGGCGAGCGAACAGGCCGCCTTCATCACCGGGCAGTGCTATCTCGCGAATGGCGGGCAGTACTTCCTTTAGCGTCGCGGTGGTCCGGCGCTATCGGATCTTCCTGTGACCGGTCAGGAGCCGACGTCGATGACCTCGAGCCGGAACGCTTCCATCGGGTCATCGAGTTCCATCACGTGGTGCAGGCAGAATTCATAGAGTGGCCCACGTTCGGTCTCGGCCGGCGAATACGGGAACGCAAACGTCGGCAGTTCTTCGTCCGCGGTCAGCGGATAGTGCAGCAACCAAGGATTGATGAGCTTCGCGATCTCGGTGGCGAGCGACTGCTCAGCCGCCGTTACGATACCGAGCACACCCACCTCGACTGGTGTACCGGTGCGGTTTTCGAGCGCACCGAGCGCCGCATCGATACCGACCAGCCGGAATTCGAGCTGATAGCTGCCGGCATCCAGACCCATGCGGGTTGCGATCTGCTCGATGGCAAATGCCTGCAGGCCATCCACCCACTGGCGCGCATTCGCCACGTAGCGGGCATCGCGAAGCACCGCCATCATCGTCGTTTGAAATCCCGCCGCGCGCGCGCCCTCCAGCTTGACGGTGTAGCGCTCTTCATCGACCCAACGTGACCGCGTCACGCGCACGCGCCGGTCATCGAGCTGCTCGTAGCGCGCCCCGTCAACTTCGAGGCGGCCGCCGGGCTCGTACAGCGTCAGCGGATCGGAATTCTCGTAGAGCATGTGGGCCGACACCGAATGTGGTGTGCAGCGTGCCGCCGCTGCCATCGGTTCTACCGTGAATCCATCGGTATCGAATTCGACCAGCACGACGCCGGTCGTCGGGTGGCTCGAACAGAGCGCGCCACACTCGGCGATCTTGGCGCCGTGCCAGGCGCCACCGGCGCTGGCGCCGCGCTGCAACGGCAGTGCGGCGATGGTCGCCGTATCGGTCGCGCGACCCGCGAGCACGATATCCGCACCGGTATCGAGCGCGGCCGCCATCTGCTCGGCGCCGGCCAGCGCGACGATGTGGCTGCACTGTCCTACAGCCTCGGGGGCGAGCGACGGTGCCCCGTCCAGTGCGCGCACACGCCCTGCTGCAAATGCGTCGGCGACTCGTGCCGCCGGCTGTTCGGATTTCAATGTCGCGACGCGCACCGACTGCCCGAGTTCCGCGGCGAGCTCAGCGGTGATGTCGAGCATCCAGTCGACGCTGGCGTCGGTACCACACGTGCCGCTCGTACCGATCATCAGCGGCACACCCAAAGCCGCGCGCGCCTGCATGAGCTTGCGCCACTCGCTTCGCGTGACGGTACGCGAATACTTCGACGTTCCGGTGCCGAGGTAGTACGGCCCGCTGTCGGTTGAACCGCCATCGATGCAGATGATGTCGGGGCGCTGCGTCAGACCGCGCTCGAACGCGGCGTGGTCGAAGCTGATACCCAGTGCGCCGGATGGCACCAGAACCCGTGTGTGTACTGATGCCATCAGTCGCCCTCCCCGGCCGGATGTTCCTCGATGACCACATGCCGCGGGTAGAACGACACGAGCCCGGCCAGTTCCGCTGAGAACGCCGGCGGTTCGATGTAGGTCCACGCAATCGAGGTGATGGCCGGCTGGCCCGCGCTGGCCGGCAGGTCGAAGTAGCCCGCGCGTCCCTTCAGCGGACAGTGTGTTTCGTGAGTGTTGCGCGCAAGCTTGGCGACGATGTCGGCGGGGGGCAGATAAATGGCCGGGTGGTGCACGTCCTTGCCGACTTCAATCACCCGCAGCGCAGCGGCGCTGCTCGCGAGCAGGCGATCGCCGAAGCGCACCCTGACCGTACCGGGCACCGGACGCACGCGCATGAAGTGCCTGGGCTCGGCCGGATTATGAATGGTGTGGGGTGACAGTGTGATACGCGGCTGCGGTGAAGAAGCTGACATGTACGGTTCGCTCCGGGCACCATCGAGGCGCACATGACTTGCACTGGAACGGACCGTTCTATCACGATCGCGGGCTTGCCTGCATCCGTACCGGAACGTGCCCAACCATGTCTGTCACAGCGGAATTCATCAATCAGGAAATCGGCGACATCTGGCCCGCCTCAGCTTTTCGCTGCGACGAGGTGAGCAGCGTGCACGCCCGCGCCAGCTGCGTTCTCAGCGCCGGGAATCTGCGGCCCGGCAACCTCGTATCCGGCCCCAAGCAGTTTGAAATCGCCGACTGCGCGCTGTGGTACCTCGTATTCGGCGTCATCGACCGCATCGAGGTCATGTCGGTAACCTCGGAACTCTCGATCCGGTTCCTGCGGCCTTGTACCGGCGAAGTCCTGAACGCGGAGGCGACGCTCGACAAAGGCGGTAAACGGAGCATCGTCGGTACCATTCGTGTGTGGACCGACGACAACCGCGCCAACCCGAGCGCGACAGCGCAAGGAACTTACGTCGTGCCCATCGCCAGGTAACGGCCGCGCACGATCCGCGTCGCGAACTGTCAGCCGCCGTCGCCCGGGACCGTGCCCAACGGCAGGCTTTCGATATGCGCGCAGATATCGCCCGGGCGCGTCAGCCACACGCGATCGCGATGCGACGCGATGTGCGCGAACGCCTTACGTAGCGGCCCGAGGCGATAGGGACGGCCGACCACAAAGGGGTGCAGAGAGATCGGGCAGACGAGCGGCTGCGCGCGCGACTGCAGCAGCATCTCCTCGAACATCTCGACGATCAGGTCAGCGAATTCCTGCGAACTGTACCGGTACCAGACGATGCCGCGCGTGTCGTTACATTCGATCGGATAAGGCATCGCGAGAATCCGGCCGTTGCGCGTACGCATCCAAAGCGGCTGATCGTCCGACGTCCAGTCCATGAAGTAGCGGTAGCCGGCTTCCTGCAACAGGTCGGGCGTAACGGCGCTGTTCGAAAGCCATGGGCTCATCCAGCCCGTCGGTGCGGCACCTTCAGCATCGGTAAGGAACTCCGTGACCTCGCGTATGTGCGCGGCTTCGTCGGCCTCCGAGAGGTGCCCTTGTTCAAACGAGTTGCTGATCCCATGACCCAGAATCTCGTGGCCGTAGCGCCGCAGCGCTTCCGGAATGTCCGGGCAGTGCTCGTAGACCGCCGTGTTGATCTGCGCTTCAGCCGGAATACCGAGTTCATCGAGCATCTCCAGAATGCGCCAGATCCCAACCCGGTTACCGTAGTCGCGCCACGAGTAGATGCTGTGACTCTCCGCCTGGTCCGGCGGCGCGATGGCTGCCCCTTTCCCTTCGCCGTAGCTGAACATCTCGATGTTGAGTGCCACGTAGACGGCGAGCCGCTTGCCCCCTGGCCAGCTGTAGTCCGGCCGGTTGACGATGGAACGGTAGTCGTAGCGGTTGTGGGTCTTGACCTGCATCTGGCGGTGTCCTTAGCGGAAGTCCTCGAACGCGCCCGCAGCATAGCGCTGTTGGCCGTAATGGCGCACGAGCACTAGACTGCGCGCAAGGCGCATTGGAAACGGGGGCCGTCTCATGCGCGGGCGAGTTGAGTATCTGAATGTCGGGCAGGTGGCCGAGCGCTGCGGGGTGGCCACATCGGCGCTGCGCTTCTACGAGACCAAGGGTCTTATCCAATCGGTGCGCACGGCCGGTAATCAGCGGCGCTACGATCGTGCCGTGATCCGGCGTGTGGCGATCATCAAGGCCGCGCAAACGGTCGGGCTGACGCTCGATGAGATCGCCGATGCGCTGCAAAAGCTTCCGCAGAACAAAACCCCGACCAAACAGGACTGGACGCGCATGTCGCGCGCATGGCGCGAGCAGCTGGACGAGCAGATCGATCGCATGCACCAGCTGCGCGACAAGCTGACCGGCTGCATCGGCTGCGGGTGCCTGTCGATGCGCAGCTGCACCTTGTTCAACCCGGCCGACCGGGCCGCCGGCCACGGCAACGGACCGCGCTACCTGCTCGGCAATACGCCGTCGGAACCGGTGCCCGACCTCGACTGCTGAGCGGTTTTCCAGGAAGTCCTAAGGAAAGCGCCGATAAATCGGAGCTTTCCTTAGGATCGCGCGAAAGGCGGGCAATCGCGCACCCGCAGATAGATGAGCGTCGACACCGCCGCCATCGCGCACTGAAAAGTAAAAGCGGCCTGATAGGCCTCGACGCCAGGGGTGATCGCACCGTCGGGTGTCCACCATCCGATGATCGCGCCGACCGCCAGCTGCATGACGGCAATGGCGACCATGATGCCGGTGTTGACGGTGGTGATGCCGCGGCCGATCAGGTGGTCCGGCACGAGTGCCCGGGCGTGGGCCAGCAATATGGTCGGAAAACTGCATGCGAGCCCGAGCAGTGCGAACACGACGGTCACGGCCGTCGTACTGGCTTCGGGCAGCAGTGCCAGCGCGGCAGTTAATCCGACGATGGCGAAACCGCTCACAACGACGATCCATTTCAGCGTATTGAACCAGCGCGCCGCCTGACCGTAGAGGAAATGCCCGGCCACGCCGGCACCGGCCATCGCCGCCAGCACCGTGCCGCGCTCTACCGGGTCCAGCCCGTGCACGTCGTTCAAATAAGGGCCACCCCAGATTCCGAGTAGCGTGTTGCCCGCTGACAGTGCGATACCGGCACTCGCGAGCGGCAGGACGCCGGGCGTGCGCAACACCTGCGCGGAACCCGCCAACATCGCGCGGACGCTTTCTCCAGCACCCGTTTGTCGAGGCACTTTCCCTCGGGGATGGTCGCGCACGAACAACACCACCAAGAGCAGGACACCAGCGACTCCGATAGAGATACCCGCAAAGGTCAGACGCCAGCCGAGCACGCCGACCAGCGCCGCGAGCGGCGCAGTCGCCATCAGCGTGCCGACCATCGCGAAGCTGTTCATCGTGCCGCCGACACTGGTCAGTCGGTCAGCCGGATAAAAGCGCGCAATCAACATGAACGCGGCCGCGAACACGGCCGCGCATCCAGCGCCCATCAGCAACCTTGCAAACAGCATCACCCCGGCCGATTCGGCCGTCGCAAAAAGGCAGGTACCAATCAGCGTGATCGTGAAAGTGGCGATCAGCGTATCGCGCGGCCCGAACCGGTCGAGCACGATGCCAGACGGAATTTGCAGAAGTGCATAACTTACGAAGAAGGCGCTGGCGGTCGCACCGAGCACGGCAGGCGTCAGGCTCAACTCGCGCGCCAGTTCGGGCGCCAGCACACCCATCGTCGCGCGGAGGAAAATATTGGCGAACCCGAGCCCGAACAGGGCCGCCATCATCGGCAGCAATTGCAACGGGCTAGGCCACCGGCGGCGGCGCGCTCAACGCCCGCCGGCCAGATCGATAAAGGTGCCGGTCGCGTAAGACGCGTCCGCCGACAACAGCCAGACGATCGCGTGAGCCACTTCTTCCGCCGTACCGCCACGGCGCATGGGAATCGACGGCGCCACGCGGTCGACCCGGCCAGGTTCGCCGCCGTCCGCGTGCATTTCGGTGTAGATGAAGCCAGGCCTTACGCCGTTCACCCGGATTCCTTCAGCGGCGACTTCCAGCGCGAGGCCGCGGGTTATCGTATCGACCGCCCCCTTGGACGCCGCGTAGTCGATGTATTCACCGGCGGAGCCGAGCCTCGCGGCGGCCGACGATACGTTGACGATCGCACCGCCTGCGCCGCCTCGCGCGCAAGACATACGCCGGACCGCTTCGCGGCAGCAAAGCAGCGTGCCGGTGACGTTGATACGCAGGATATCGTTGACCCGCGACGCGTCCATCGCTTCGAGCCGCATCTGGGGACGCAGGATCGCGGCGTTATTGACCAGTGCGCTCACCGTACCGAGCGCTTCGTCCACGGTCTCGAACAGGCGGACCACGTCGTGTTCCTGGCCGATGTCGGCCTGCACCGCAATGGCCTTGCCGCCCGCCTCGCGGATGTCGTCTACGACCTGTTGCGCCACATCGGCGCGCTGCGCGTAATTCACGGCAACGGCGTAGCCGCGCGCGCCCAGATGCAGCGCCGTGGCGGCCCCGATACCGCGTCCGCCACCGGTCACAATGGCGACCTCGACGCCTTGAGCTGTCGATTTCGGTACGGGTGACGAACCGTTTTTGTCTGGCGGGGGCGTCATTTGCGCACCGCAGCAGAAGTTCGGTAGCCTCCGCTACCGTTCATTCGCTTTGCCGGAAAAAGACTGATGAGTGCGCTGCAAAAAGAGTTCAAGTGGGTAGGCTCACGTCCCGACCGTCCAGACGGTGTGCCGAAGGTCACCGGTACTGCACAGTATGCAGCAGACTTCTATTCACCGGGGGCGCTGTTCGGACGAGTGCTGCGCAGCCCGCACGCACACGCCCGGATCCTGTCGGTCGACACCTCTGAAGCGGCCGCGCTGAAAGGCGTGAAGGCGGTCATGACCGGTGACGACCTGCCGGACCATCCGTTCCAGTACATCGGCCCCGACCGCATGCAAGTCAACTTCTGGCATGTGACGCGCAACATCATCGCGCGCGAGAAAGCGCTCTACCACGGCCACGCGATCGCCGCAGTGGCCGCGACCACCGATGCGATCGCGCGTAAGGCCATCAAACTCATCAAAGTCGAGTACGAAGTGCTTCCGCACGTGATCGACGTCGACGACGCGATGGCCGAAGACGCGCCGCTGCTGTTCGAAGACATGGTGACGCGTGGGGTCGACCCGCAGCCCGAGAAACCCTCCAACGTCGCCAAGAAAGTCGGCTTCGCCGTCGGCGACGTAGATGCCGGTTTCGAGGAAGCCGAACACGTCATCGAGCGCACGTACAAGACCGCGCCGATTCACCAGGGCTACATTGAAACGCAGGCCTGTCAGGCACTCTGGCAGCAGCACAAGAGCGAAGTCTGGACCTGCACCCAGGGCCATTTCGCGGTGCGTAATCTGACCGCGAAGATCTGCGGCATCTCCATCGGCGATCTCAAAGTCACGCCATCGGAGATCGGCGGCGGCTTCGGCGGTAAAACGGTCGTCTACCTGGAGCCGCTGGCATTGACGCTGTCGCGCCTCGCGAACGGCACGCCGGTGCGCATGCGGATGACCCGGGAGGAGTGTTTCCTCGCAAGCGGCCCGACCTCGGGTTCGTCGATGCGCGTGAAAATCGGCTTCAACAACGACGGCACGATCGTCGCCGCCGAATCCGAGCTCGCTTACCAGGCCGGGGCGTTCCCGGGCGCGCCGGTCATCAACGGCTGCATGTGCTCATTCGCGCCCTATGACATTCCGCACCAGCGCACCATCGGCTACGACGTTGTCTCGAACCGTCCGAAAGCGGCGGCCTACCGCGCCCCGGGGTCGCCAATCTCCGCGTTCGCCGTCGAAAGCACGCTCGACATCGCCGCGAAGATGATCGGCATGGACCCGCTCAAACTACGGTTGAAGAACGCGGCGACGCCCGGGACGCAGATGATCTACGGCCCGAAACTCGCACACGGCGGCTACGTCGAAACAGTCCAGGCACTGCTCGATCACCCCGCCTACCAGGTCCCGCTCGGCCCGAACCAGGGCCGCGGCGTCGCGTCCGGCTACTGGTTCAACGGCGCCGGCGACTCGGGCGCCACGGTCGCTGTAAACGCCGACGGCTCGGTAACCGTTGCCACCGGCAGCCCGGACATCGGCGGCTCACGCGCATCGATGGCGATCATGGCTGCCGAGACCTTTGGCATCGACTACAACAAGATCAAGGCGAACGTCGTCGACACCGAAGCCGTGCCCTACTGTCATGTCACCGGCGGCTCGCGCGTCACCTACGCCACCGGCATGGCCGTCATCCAGGCATGCAACAAGGTCATCGACGACATGCGCGGCCGCGCGGCCCTCATCTGGGACGTCGACGTCGACGGCGTGGTCTGGGAAGACGGCCATGCGAAACCGGCCAGCTCCAACGTCGGCGAGTTCGAGCCGCTTTCGTTCGATGAGATCGCGGCGAAGTTCGCCGTGACCGGCGGGCCGATCGGCGCGACCGGAACCATCAACGCAAGCGGTCAGGCGCCGGGTTTCTCGACGCAGTTTTGCGATGTCGAAGTCGACCCCGAAACCGGGCGGGTTGAAATTCTGCGCTGGGTAGCCGCCCAGGACTGCGGCAGGGCGATTCACCCGAGCTACGTCGAGGGACAGATGCAGGGCGGCGTCGTGCAGGGCATCGGCTGGGCCCTGAACGAAGAGTACGTCTACGACGACAAGGGCCGGCTCAGCAACGCGGGCTTCCTCGACTACCGGGTGCCGGTCACCTCGGACGTGCCGATGATCGACACCGTGCTGGTGGAAGTGCCCAACCCGAACCATCCGTTCGGCGTAAAAGGCGTAGGCGAGGTCAACATCTGCCCGCCGATGGCGGCCGTCGCCAACGCCGTTGCGAACGCGAGCGGCCGACGTGTCAACGAGTTGCCGATCTCGCCGCCAAGGCTGCTGGATGCGATCGACGATCCGGACCGCAACGAGACGGAGCTTTAAGCACCGGCTAGTGGATTTCCCGCGACGCCCTGGCGAGCACGCCCGGGCGACGTCGCGCGCGGGGCGCACCGGGCACTGAGTTCAGCGAGGCAGGGCGCTAAGACCTTGCCAGATCGGAGGCTCCATGGCGGTTCATGTAGTGTTGTCGACCGGCTCCAGCAGCGAATTCACCAACGGTGAGAAAGAGTTCGATATCGAAGCCCGAAACGTGCGCGGCGTGATTCGGGAGCTGGACTCACGGTTCCCGGGGCTGGGCGAGTTTCTCGAAGCCGAGACCATGGTCGCGATCGACGGTGAACTGTTCGAAGACGGGCTCTATCAGCTGCTCCGCGATGGATGTGAGCTGTTTTTTCTGCCGAAGTTGGAGGCGGGCTAGGCGAGCCGTTCGTTGCTGAGCAAGCGACTCTCCCATCAGCGCGTCAGGGAACCTACTACTGATGGCCGCCGACTCGCTGCGCTGCCACCAGTAGCTCCGTTCCACAACCCGACCCGCGGCGTTCGTTTGCAGCTTTGCTGCACTCAAATCTCGACCCCAACCTTCCCGAGCGCAGCGACGAAACGGCGACGGCCGGCGGCGGTCAGGTTCGGCAGCAAAACGGCGAAGTGGTGGCGGATCCCACGCTCCATATCCGGCCAATCCGGCTCGGCACATTGCTCCATCTCGCGGAGATGATCGATCCAGTGCCGGCTCAAGATCCACAACGACCTCGCCAGTAGCTCGAGGTCTACGCCGGGATCGGCACGGAACAGCCCTGCGTCGGCGATCCGGCCAATGAGCCTGCGTCGGTCTTCGAATGACGCGAGCAGGATAGGGCTTGGCGGTCCGACCGCGTCCGCATCATCGAAGATTCCCCGGTCGCGCATCAGAAACCCGTAGCGCCAGGTCAGATCCATCGAAAACAGCAGATGCCCGACGTATTCGTCCGTCAGATCAGCGGGCGCTTTGCCGGCGCGGCGCCCTTCCGTAACCACTCTTACGCGCTCACTGAGATGCAGCGCCAGATCGAGCTTGGTACGGAAGTGGTACGTGAGATTGCCTTGCGAAATACCGACGTCAGCAGCTATCTCGGCGAGGGTGGTCGACGCATAGCCCTTGCGATTGAAAAGGCGTAGCGCGGCATCGGCAATGCGCTCGGCAGTCCTGCTCACGTTGGTTCCATCTCGATCCTGATCTCGCCATTGCGCTCCCGTACTAGGTTGTATATCCTAATTACTAGGTTTTACAACCTAATTTGCATTTTTTCCTGAACCGCAAACCCACCTGATCAACTACACGACCGGAACGCGCAACATGTCCACATTACCTATCCCGTTGGAAAGCCTCCGCCGCTCACACTGGTCACCAGAAGACGCAACCAATGCTTCGCTGGTCGCTGACTTCGTGCGGCTCCTCATGAACGAACACGACTTCGATGCCGTGCGCGAGCGTTTCGGCGCGGGCGCGTACCTGCAGCACAACCACTTCATCGGCGACGGCATCGAAGGGGTTATCAAGACGGTCGGGGACCTCGTAAGACGGTTTCCTGACTACGCGTACGACGTGAAACACATCCTCGTGGATGGGGATATCGTCATCTTCCACTCGCACGCGACGTTGCAGTCGTCGCATCGGGGCAATAGCAGAAAAGGCTTTAACATCACCGACCGCTGGCGCGTAGTTGACGGTGACATCGTCGAGCACTGGGACTCCATACAGCCGATCGATCTGTTTGCGCGCTGCTATGCGTTGCTCGCGGGTGGTAGCGTGCGCAACAGCAACGGCACCTACTAGCAACTCCTGTCTCGCGCGGCGGATGCGCATCGTTCGGACGCACCGCGCCCGGCCACGCCAAACGACAGCTCTACGCGACCACGCGATTGGACGCATGTGTCGGTTGCACGTCTTGACAATATCAACACTGCACCAGGGAGATCGGCGGTGCGCGGGTGAGAACCGGGAACCTGCGGCCGGATCTCCAGCCATCGCGGCTGTCGCCGACAATTTAACTCCGTTCAGTTAAGGTGAATGGCGGGCCCTTTCGCATTCCACCCACCCTGTCTGGATGTGTGCGAGAATTCGGATTGGCTTCCGCGGTTCGGCAGTTGCAGCGAAGCGCAGCAACTGACGCCGCATCATTGCGTTTTTGTGATGGATTTGCGTGCACTGGCGCGCAAAATGTGGCTAGTTCGCGCACTAGTGCCCACAGGCTGCCTCGCTTTGCCTGGCTGCTGCGAACCGAACGGAGGGCGTGCATGAGACAACGGCGCCAGGTTGGTTTTACGCTGATCGAACTGATGATCGTGGTGGCCATCATCGGCATCCTCGCAGCCGTCGCCATTCCGGCCTACAGGACCTACACGGTGCAGGCGAAGGTCACGAACGGCATGGTGGCGGCCGCAGCTGCCAAGACGTACGTCGCGGAGTACTACTCGTTGCTGGGTGAGCTGCCTGCTGGCGGCACCAACGCTGAGGTTGGCATTCCGGTGAATTTCCCTGGCAAGTATGTCGAGAGCGTCGACTGGCATGCAGACCAACGCATCGAAATCGAATTCGACGAGGATGCGCTCGGTATCGGCGGTCAGCTGGAAGTGGGGCTGGAACCCGTCATCTCAAACGGCGTCATCTTCTGGCGTTGTGGTCACGACGCCAACACCGATGTGGAAAACATCAAATACACCCCGTCGGAATGCCGTACGGTCCACTGGTAGTGTGCAAACGACAACCGGCACACCGGCCAGCTCTCGGGCGGTGTGCCAGCACCGGGTCGTCACCCGCCGCCAAGTCAGCAGTCGACTGGCAGCCGGTACGTTCGCTGAATCCAAGTGTCGTCGGGGCCCTGTTGTCCGGTTCATGCGAGCTTTCGCGGAGCCACAGAGGATGAAACCGGCGTTCATAACCGTCTGCGAATCGAACCCACAACAGGCCTTGCTCGACCCTGAATGCGGCCTTGGCAGTTTCGTGCGTCGCCTTCATGCCCACGGCGGGCGTACACCGTAGCGTTGCGCGCACGCGTCCAGTTGGAGACGCACAGATTCCAACAACGGCACGCCCGCGCGGCCTCGCTCCGCCCGCGTAGCCGCTTCGGGATCACCCGGTGCCTTAACCGTCTCGCCTGCGCGCGCCGGAGTGGACGTGCGCACGCGCGCGGCGAGGGCGCTCGCACCTTGGCGGAACTGGTGTGCTGAACCGAACGCCTCGACATCGATGGCGATGTGGCACTGGCCGATGCCAACCTCATCGACGACGTCGAACGCGGGTACACCGCCTGGCAGTGTGGAATTGAGCACTTCCAGCATGAACGCGAGCCCGCTGCCTTTGTGTTCGCCGAGCGGATTCAACATGCCGTTCATACCGGCCTGCGGATCGCTGGTGGGATTGCCAGACTGGTCGCGCGCCCACGAATCGGGTACCGCTTCGCCACGCTCAAACGCGAGCTGCAGTTTCCCCCAGGCAACTTTGCTGGTTCCGAAGTCGATCTGGTGCACTTCATCGGCGACGCCGGGCGCGCCAATCGAAAACGGATTGTTTCCGAGCAGCTTCTCGCTTGCTGCGAATGGCGGCATGATCGGCTCGACGTTGCTGGTGCTGATACCGACACACGCTTCGCCCGCGGCGAGATGCGTGTAGTATCCGGCGGCGCCGAAGTGCGATGAATTGCGCACCGCGGCAACGCCCACACCAAACGCGCGCGCCTTTTTTATCGCGCCGCGCATGGCGTCCGGCCCGACGCTGACCCCGAGCGACAGATTGCCGTCGAGCGCCAGGACGGCTTTGTGGTCAACGATGACGTCCGCCGTTGCGCCGACGTGCAACCGTCCGCTTTCGAAGTGGCTGAGGTACCTGGGCAGCGCGATTACGCCGTGCGAGTCGATGCCCGACGCGCTGGCATACCCGAGAACATCCGCGCTGTTCTGTGCGTAGGCCTCGGTCATCCCGGCCGCGAGGAAGACGTCTCGCATCCAGTCGGTGAGCGCGGCTACCGCTACGGTATCGGACATGCTCATTTACTCACCACACCCGGCGGCAGTCGACAGCGCATCGAATGCGGCTGCCGTCCCGGCATCGAGAGAACTCAGATCGAGTCCGTAGGTGAAAAACGAAAAGCCGCGACGCACGAAGTCCGGCACATCATCGACGGACGCGACATCGATGCCGGCGCGCTTGCCGTGACGCGCCGCCGCTTCGGCGACGCGGTCGATCGCTGCATCCAGCATCTCGCCCTCGCCCCGTGCGTGCAGGTCGCTTGCCAGATCGGCCGGCCCGACGTAGAGCACATCGGTACCGTCTACCGCGGCGATCTCCTCGACGACGGCTACCGCCCGACGCGACTCGATCTGCACGACCACCGCGTGCCGATCATTGGCTTCACTCAGGTATGTATCCATGTCGCGATAGAAGTCCGATCCTCGCCACGGACCGACGCCGCGGTTACCAAGCGGCGGGTATCGCGCCGCCGATACCACGGCGCGCGCGGCGTCCGCTGTCTCTACCATCGGCACCATCACGGCGCCAACGCCTGCGTCCAGCGCCGCTTTGATGTACTCAGGGCGGTTGATCGGTACGCGATAACAAACGGCTTTGCCACCCAATTCGGCGGCTGGCAATAGCGTCGCGAGAGCGTCAGTCGGTAACGGTGCGTGCTCTCCATCGAACAGCAGAAAGTCGAAGCCGCTGCCAGCCAGCACTTCGATGACGCTCGGATGGGGAATCGAAACCCAGGTGCCGAGCACCGGCCTGACTTCGCGTGGAAACGCAATCATCTCACCCGCTCCATGGCTGATGCGCCGATCGCGAGATGCGTAACCGGCTCAGATACTCGCCACGCTCCGCATGGCACTGCCGGATATGCCGTGTCCCGCAAAAACCGAGGCGTGCGTGCAGCACCCGATGATCGTCGAACGGCACGGCATCACCCGCCTCCAGCCTGAACGTGAGAGCGGCGTCCGGCGCGTACTCGCTCTCGTGACCGTCTGGCGCCCAACGAATCCACAGTTCGCCGCTTGCCGCCAGTTGGATACTGGCTGGAGGGATGTCGAACGGAATCTCGCCGGGTTCCAGATACCGGTGCCCGCCGCTTTTGTCCCCACACGACGGGCGGCGGCAGTTATCGCGCAGCCAGAAGTAGTCGACCGTTTCGGTACGTCCGTCCAGTCGACCGGTACGCCGGCATCGCCCGAATTGACCCTGGCAATTTGCATCCGTACATCCGCCATGCAAGTCCGTGCAGTCGACTGTCGCGGATCGGCATCTGGTTGACAAGTCACAACACTGACGGCCGCGAGCCAGCCCGGGAAAGCTCTGATTTATCAGAGACTTCCTGGGAAAACTCTGATTTATCGGCGATCTCCTGGCATCTGAGGTCAGATCGCGATCTCCAGCATGTCGCCGGGCTCCAGCCAGAAGGAGAAGGTCAGCAAGGGTTCTTCGCCCGCCCGAATCGCATGTACCGCACCTGACGGAATGAAGATCGTCTGCCCGGCCTCCAGTATCTGCCAGGCCGCGCCTTCGACCTGCCACTGCCCACCACCCGACAAGGCCAGATACACCTCGTTCGGCGCATGGTGATGTTCCCGGTAGAAGGTGTGCGGGCCGAACAACACAAACGCGCCAAGTGGCGCATCGCAACGCAGCGGACCATCCGGACCGGTCAACAAGGCATGACAATAGTTGTCGAGAAAATCCTCTCCGACGGTGTCCGCATCGTAGCCGGGCGCGTGTCCCCAGATGAGATGGTCTTCGAGCATCTTGAATCGGTGAACCAGGTGCTCGACCGGGCCGCCCAGGCTGCGCGCGAGAATCTCATCGACGAAGCGGTACGCGCACGGGCGGTCTCGCGAAGGCTCACCAACATAGACCGACGCGCGCGCGTCGGGTACGGCGACCCGTTGACCATTGCGCATGTCAGCCCCAGACCCGACGACTTCCAGCAGGTCCGCTACCAGGCCGCGCAAGGCGTGTTCTATCGCTTCCGGCGTATCCAAGTGCGCATCAGCCTCGCCATTCGTACAACACATCCGGGCAGCGCTCCTCATTTTGAGAACCGTCCCGGTATTCGACGACAACGAAGTCTTCCTGCGTGTAGAACCGGCGTGCCGGGTCGTTGAATTGAAACGTGTAGAGGCGGATGGGTGGACCGACCAACGCCTTTGCCCAACGCACGAGCGCCCGGCCATGGCCTCGGCGGACCGCCATCGGATCAATGTAGAGCTGGTCGATCCAGGCCGAGTCCGCGGTGGACGACAGCGCGATGAATCCAACACAGGTCGGATCTTCTACTCCCACTTCGAGTACGGCGACCGTAGCGTTCGGGATCAAAACCTCCCGCACCCACTGGCGCACCTGTGACTCTGAGTGAACCAACGGTGCATCCGCGACGAGTTCTCGTCGCGACGACAGGTAGAGGTCGGTCAGAGCGTCCGCATCGGCCAGTGCTGCGCGTCGGATTGACACGGATTTACCAGTCTCCGATGGCCCACAACGAAGTGCAGGCGTTGCCAGAGGTCATCCCGCAACGGTCATTGCAAGGCTGCAAGATTCATCCTGAACTCGCGCCCATAGTCAGCAAACCCGAGTTGGACGTACAGTGCGTGCACGCGCGGCCTCGCATCCCGACTGGTAGCGATCAGCTTGTAGCACCCGTTCGTACGGGCCGCGGCAATAACCTCGTTGACGAGCTGTTTACCAACGCCGTCTCCCCGCGCCGACTCTTCTACAAATACATCCTCGAGGAAACCGAACGGCTCTTCGTGCAAGTCGTTCATCATCAGATAAAGATAGGCCCGGCCAACTTCCGCGCCATCGCGGGAGACGGAGAATCTCAATCCTTCGGCAACAACTTTTGTGTGGTGAATATTCATTTCGTCTCCGGAATCATCCCGCGCGTTGCGTGCCCGTTGACCGCAACGGCGCTCACGACGGGTGCGCCCTGCCAGCGCTCGCTTAGCGCCCCTCACCGCTGACGATCAGGCCGGAGCGGATCGCCTGCAACTGGTCTTTGAACCTGCACATACCCGTCGTCATGACGCCGAAGCCGAACTGCTCGTAGAGGCTTTCGATCCCGAGCGTCGCGAACAGCATGATCCGCTCGTGCGGCGGGATCTGGTCCAGCAGGTGTTTGACGAGCCCCTTACCGATCCCCTTGCCCTGTAGATTCGGTGTCACGGCGACGTCACAGACAACTGCGCAGTCGCCACCGTCGGAAAATGCCCGCCCCACCGCGACCAGCGTATCGCCGTCATAGGCATAACTCTGGTACTGGCTATGACCAAACACACGCTTGAGCCGGCTTTCGGTTTTACCGACGAACCCGGCCCGGTCGTAGAGCCGGGACAATTCTGCCCATGCGTCATCTCGCAAACCGGCTTCATAGTGAATCTGCATGATCGTTCCTCGCGCCTCCTGGCGCTTCCGCGAACCCGGAGATTCGGACCAGCCAAGAGCGTTGCGGCGCCTTCGCACCGCGTTTGTTGCCCCTGGCAATCTGACCCCGGCCCTTCGATCATCGCGATGGTACCGCAGGTCCCGCGCCCGGTTTGGAAGCCGAATCGACGCGGCCGACGGCGCCTTGCGCGATGAATTCGATACGCAGGCAGCCGTCTGCGCGCAACACGGCGTTGACGCGCACGCGTCGCGGCGCTAGCGTAGCCGCCCATGAAGACGTTCACGTCACCGTCAGTCATCCGCCGACGCGCCCGTACCACCGGGCGCGTCCGGCAGTTTATGGTGCTCTAAACGCACACCACTGCCCGCCGCCCTGCTTCACCCGGGCGGCTCCCTATCGCAAAGCTCAATCCAGGCGTCGCCCGCTTAACCACAAGCGAAG
>JBCCEJ010000047.1:0-45639 GCA_039030335.1 Pseudomonadota bacterium
CAAACGATCGGTGAAAACCATCTCGCTATCGATACATTAACCGGTCTTGCCAATCTTGCACTGCAGCAAGGGCGGCTGAGTGAAGCAGTAGATTATGTAGCAGAGAGTCTCGAGTGGATCGAAGATAACGGTGTCGATGGCATTGAGTTCCCCATACTCACGTTTCTTGTCTGTTATCAGGTGTTAACGCACCCGCAGAGTCTACCGGATGCCAATGTCCCATCAGCGAACTGGGTTTTACAACAGGGAAATGCTGCAGCGGCACCTGTTCCCGAGTGTCACCTACCACTACAACAGTGGCGGCGATCCGGAGCACATTCCGGACCTGACGCACGCCGACCTCGTCGCGTTCCACCGCAAGCACTACCACCCGAGTAATGCGGTCTTCATGACCTACGGCAACTTTCCCGTAGACGGGCATCACGAGCGCTTCGAAGAACTGGCTTTATCACGGTTCGAGCAGCTCGATCACGGTCTGGCGGTACCAGACGAGCAGCGCTATCGCGCTCCGGTCAACATCGAAGCCGAGTACGCGACGGATACGGAGCTCGATGCCACCGAGTCGCACGTCGTCATGGGCTGGTTGCTCGGGCACAGCGACGATCTCGATTACATGCTCCGCGCCCAGCTGCTGTCGAGCATTCTGATGGAGCACAGCGGCTCGCCGCTCCTGCACGCGTTGGAGACCACCGAACTCGGTTCGTCGCCGTCCGAGCTTTGCGGACTCGGCAACGACACTCGCGAAGCCACGTTTGTGGCAGGTCTGGAAGGGGTGGACCCGGCCAATGCGCTCGCCGTGGAGACGATGATCCTCGACGTGCTGCGAGACGTGGCCGCCAACCCGGTGCCGCGCGAAGCCATCGAATCGTGCCTTCACCAACTCGAGTTGAATCAGCGCGAAGTGCGCGGCGACGGCTTTCCGTTCGGACTGAGCCTGATGGTGCGCACGCTCGGTAGCGCCATGCACGGCGCCGACCCGGCCTATCTGCTCGATATGGACGCCGCCATCGAACGCTTGCGCGAAGACTCCCAAGCCGATGGCTTCGTCGCCTCGCTGGTGCGGGAGTTATTGCTGGACAATCCGCATCGGGTGCGGTTGACCATGAAGCCAAGCAGCGCGCTCAGTGCGCATCGAGAAGCGCGCGAGCGTGAACGCCTTGCCGAGATCCGCAGTGCGCTGACGGACAGCGATCTGGAGCGCATCAATGCTCAGGCCGACGCGCTGCGGGCTGCGCAGGACCGGCCGGACGATACCGACCTGCTGCCCTTCGTCACGATCGCCGACGTACCGACCGAGATCAAGATTCCAAGACCCGAACCGGACGCCGGCGCGCCGGGTGCTGCCGCCGTCAATCGCTACAGTGCCAGCACCAATGGTCTCGTCTACGCCCAGATCGCGGTGCCGCTGCCGGCGCTCTCCCCGGAGCACGAACGTCACCTGGCGATGCTCGGCGATCTGCTGACCGAAGTTGGCAGCGGGGCGCGCGGCTACCAGGAGAACCAGGCCTGGCAGATGGCGCACACCGGCGGTATTGGCGCTGGCCTGATGGCCCGGTGCCAGCGTGACGACCCGGAGTTGGGGGCGCAGATCTTCGCGCTCCGTGGCAAGGCCCTGGCGCGTAACACCGATACCCTGATAGAACTGCTCGCCGACACGCTGGCCGCACCCCGGTTCGACGAGCCGGCGCGCCTGCGCGAGCTGGTCGCCCAGATGCGCGCTCACGAAGAAGCCCGGGTCACCGACATCGGACACTCGCTCGCGATGAGCGCCGCGGCCAACGGCCTGTCACCGGTCGCCACACTCAATGAAAGCCGCAACGGACTCACTGCGCTGAAGGCCCTGAAAGCGCTGGACGCCGACCTGAAAGACGACGCAGCGGTCGACGCCCTGGCGAGCCAGCTCACCGCGCTGGCGGAGCGCCTGGCGCAGTCTCCCCGCCAGTTCCTGGCGATCGCCGAATCAGCTCACCTGGAGCACATGACGCGGGCCTTTAACGACGTCGGGACCAACTTGCCGGCGCCGACGCCTGGCGCGCCGGCGCCGATGCCCGGTTCGGATCAGGCCAACCGCGACGTCGCCTGGCTCGTCAACTCACAGGTGAACTTCTGCGCGCGTGCGTTTCGCGCTGTACCGGTCGCTCATCCGGACGCGCCGGCGCTCATGGTCGCAGCGCTGATGATGCGCAACGATTTTCTGCACCGGGAGGTTCGCGAAAAGGGCGGGGCCTACGGTGGGGGCGCGACTTACGACCCGAACGCCGGTTTGTTCGGTTTGTTCAGTTACCGTGACCCGCGCCTTATCGAGACGCTCGACTCGTTCACGGCGTCGGTTGACTGGGCGGTCGAAGAAGCGGGCAACCAGCGCGCCCGGGAAGCCGCGATCCTCGGTGTGATCGGAGCGCTGGACCGTCCAGGCTCGCCAGCGGGCGAAGCGAGCGCCGCGTTCTACAACGAGCAGTTCGGTCGCGATCCGGACTTCAAGCGCAACTTCCGCGCAGCCGTGCTGGAAGTAGATGCCAATCGCTTGCGCGGCGCCGTCGAACAGCATCTCACGGCAGCCTCAGCGCGCACGGCCGTGGTTACCAGTAAGCGGGTGCTGGAGCAGTCGGGCGCGGCTGACCATTTCTTGAGCGAGACGCTGTGATGCGCGCCAATTTCGCCAACACGCGCACAAAATGAATAAAATGATACTTGCGACGACAGACACAGGTCAGATCTGTCACTAGACTGTAGTCTTCGAATGATGGCGCGATACAGGCGTCAGGCGAACAACTCAACAAGACTCCGAATCTCAGTCATGGCACAAGCTGAACCGCAGGACCTAGCACTACGTGATTACGTGTCGTCGATAGGCGCGTTTTTTCTGCTGAACAAAAAGGGCAAGTTGTTGGCGCTCCGCGGTGTGCAGGTCAGTGATGACTTGTCGACCTTCCTACCCAAGGCAGCGGATGCCGACCTGACCGCCTTGTACCCGCTGGTCAAATCTATCAGCCATTCGAGCATCGTGATGTCGGTAGCCTATGGGGAAAGCCCACAGGTGCACTACCTGATGCAAGTCAATATGGGCGGCTCCAAGCAAACCCTGCGGGCACCCGGCAAGACCATGGACATCATCACGAACTCGCTCGAAAGCGACACCTTCCCGATCATCGCGATGGCTGACCTGGAGCGCTCGGTCAAGACGGCGCGGGAAAAGGGCGGCGCTCTGAACATCCCGATTCGCGTCCTGGAGCTTCGCGGGTCTTTGCCAGAGCGCCTGCTGACCGCCATCAAGGAGATCTTCGTCGACAACGCCCGCGGCGGCCGCGACAAGGGCGAAGGTCTGCAAGACGATATCGCGCTGCTGCGTGAAACCATCCGCGATACGATTTTGTCCGACTACCTCGGCAAATGCATGTGGCTGGACAAAGAGGCGGGCCGCCTCGGCACGCTGTCGATGATCGCCGGCGAGGTACAGTTCAACACGGTCGACTCCGACGATCCGGAGCTCAGCAGTTTTCTAGTCGTGCTGGAAAAAGACCACTACGGCGAATACGTACTCGACTTCCGCGAGTTTGCGCGGGTACTGCCAAAGATCGCGAAAGACACGCCTTGGGTGGGACCTACGCTGCACATATACAGCGAGGCGTTTCGCAAGGAGTTCGACCTGCAGGAGCACTACTCGCTCTACAACGGCTTTCGCGCACTTACCGCGCACGGCACGCCTGTCGTCATGCTCGACGGGCAGGATCCGATGACGGAACCTTCCGAAGTGCGCTACGTGCAGGTATCGCACCGTTCCGCCAACGTGCTGCAAGGCCGGATTCTGGATGGTGACGTGCTGAACGAGGGAGTACGCGACTTCACGTCGCGCGATCTGGTCTGGAAAACCTGATTGCCGGGCGGCGAGAATAGCGCTTCGCGAACGGCGCGCTCCGGACGTCAGCCGTCGCCTCAGGAGACAGCGATGCGCGCTTTTCTTCCCCTCTTCCTACTGCTCGCCAACTTCGCCGCCTTTGCCAGTACCTTCGGCGAAGGCCTTGCCGCCTACCAGCGCGGCGATTACGCCGCCGCCCGAACCGTGATCGAACCGCTCGCGAATAGCGGCGACGCGCAGGCGCAATATCTATTCGGGCGCATGTATGCGCGCGGCGATGGTGTTTTGCAGGATTTCGTCGCAGCGCACAAGTGGCTGAACCTGGCCGCGGCGCGCGGTCATCGGGATGCACGCTCGGAACGCGACCGGGTGGCGGGTCGAATGACCTCCAGCCAGATCGCCGAGGCGCAGCGCAGTGCCCGTGCCTTCCGGCCAGCATCAGCGCCGAAGTCAACGACGGCGCAGGCGACGACGGCGCCAGCCGCCAAGCGATACAACACCGGCAACGTCGTAAGGGACGTTCAGCGGATGCTGGCCGAGCTCGGATACGACCCCGGTCCGGCAGACGGCCTCATGGGGCGACGTACCCGCTCGGCCATACGCACCTACCAGCTCCATTCGGACCTGCCCGTCACGGGACAGGCGAACTCCCGGCTTCGCGAACAGCTCGCGATCGATCTCGGCTATGCCACGCCCTCCGATGATCCCGTTGCGGCGGCGACGGTTTCCCCGGGTCCCGCTCCGGTTCCCGCACCAGCGCCTGCGCCCGCCACGCCAGACCGCAACCCCATCTACAGCGGCGGCGGTACGACAACTGGGACACGGACACAGACCCGGCAGAGCAGCGCAGGCGTCGCCGAGCTCCGCGAGATCGTGGCGCGGGCGCGCCGCGACCGATCCGCCGACCGGGGCGTTCTGCGCGCCCTGGAAGAGCTGGTTGATCAATACGACTGGCCGTGGAAACGAGTCCTGGTCGAGGACCGGTTCCGCGACGGCAATTACACTCGCCGCCCCGCCTGGCGGACGGTCGCTGGACAGTTCTGGGTTGATGGGCGTGAAGGACTGCGCACGCAGGTGGCCATCAGTGACGGAAAGAACCAGCAACAGGGGCAGGCTGACATCGGCCGTGCGCTGATCGGTGCCTTACTCGGGCAGGGGCAACGCGCGGGCGGACCGGCAGCGATCGCCCTTGCCCAGGCGATCCCGAAGAGCTTTGCCATAGAGATGGAGCTTTTGTCGGGAACGCGCAGCGGCGGACAGATCGAATTTGGCGTCTACCGGGGCCAAAACGCCGACCGCGGTCTGCGGCTGATCTACCGGCCCGGCGCCGCGCGGACGCTCGAACTCGTCCGCGCGAATGCGGGGCGATACGTCCAGCTTGCAGGTCATGAACAGCCTCTGGCGTTGGCGGACGGGCGCAGCCACGCGATCCTCTGGACGCGCGGAGACGACGGCCGTATGACCGTCCAGGTGGACGGCAAGCAACTGTTGCAGACAGGGCCCGTCAACCGCAAGGGCGGAGCCAGATTCGACGGCTTCTTCCTGACGAACCGCGGTGGCAACTACGGCTTGCGCAGTCTACGGGTGCTGGCGGAATAGCCGCGCGTCCAGACCTCAGTGCGTCACCTTACCGCCAACGTTTGGGCTTAGCTTCTCGAACTCGTTCGGCGGCATTTGCAAATAGAATCCGTGTGCCCGCAGATCGGCCATTACGCGGGTCGCGGACGCCCGTGCGAGCTTACGCTCCGGGTGCAGCGTCAGCTGCATGACGAGTTCAAGCGGCGCCATGGCAGCCAACAGGCCGGGCGGCACTGGTTTGGTCGCCATCTCTCCGGTCAGGTAAAGATAAGTCTCAGGCTTACGCGGGCTGCGGTAGATCCAGCAGTCGAGTTCGTCGCGGTCGCTCATTATTTGGATTCCCCAACCGAGAGCTGCGGGCGAAGTGTCGCCAGCTGGCGACGCTTCGGGACGGCGAAACCAGGCTTGGTTTTTGTCGCCTGTCCCCAAGTGTTTGAAATATCGTAACAATTCAAGTTGGCATCTGTCTTGCAGACTTCTGGCTACAAGCTGGAGGAAACTTGTTATGACCGTGAGAATTGCAATTGTCGAAGACGACCGCGAACTGGGCGCGATGTGCGCCGCGTGGCTGAACGCGGAAGGTTATACGTGCACCGTGTACGAGACGGCGAAAGCGTTTCAGAGCGCCTTCCGCAACGGTAGTTTCGACCTGGTCACGGTCGACTGGGAACTGCCGGATGCAACGGGCCTCGACGTGCTGCGTTTCATTCGCGAAACGGCCGACTGGTACGTACCGGTCATGTTTGTCACGGGCCGCGACCAGGAGCGTGACGCGATCCGATCGCTCGACGCCGGTGCCGATGACTTCATCAGCAAGCCGGCGGGCCGCGGCCTGATGATGGCACGCGTAAGGGCGCTGCTGCGACGCGCCGTTGAAGACCGCGGCGCCCTGCAGTTCGGCGACTATCGCATCGACCGCGTGCGCCGGCAGATCACCGTTTCCGGGCGCCCGGTTGCACTGACCGACAAAGAATTTCAGCTGGCCGACCTGCTGCTCAGCAACGCCGACCAGTTGCTGTCCCGAGACTTCCTGTTAGAGACCATCTGGGGCAATGAGACGGAGGCCGGTACGCGCACCGTCGATACGCACGCAAGCCGGGTCCGGCAGAAGCTCGGCTTCACACGTCACAACGAGTTCTGGCTGCGTCCGGTTTACGGCCGTGGATACCGACTGGTCAGGAAGTCGGCGGCAACGTCGTCCAGACCGGCACCGCGGATCGCGCCACTGATGGATGGGGCGGCCCGGTACGCTTCCCGGTAGGCCAACGTCCTCGCGGCGGCTAGCGACGGCGCTCGAATCGTCCCATCAAAAGACCGGCCAGCAGTCCGAAGACGTGCGACTCGAACGAAACGGTCTCGGCCGGCAGCAGGCCCCAGACAAGGCCGCCGTACAACAACACGGCGGCAGCGGCCGACAGTAGCGCGGGAAATGAACGTTCGAACCAGGCCCGCGACAACAGGTATCCGAACAGGCCGAATACGAGCCCGCTCGCGCCTACATGATAGGCCGTCCGCGCAAATAGCCAGACGGCGGCGCCAGTCATTACCGTGATCCCGAGAGCGACCCGGATGAAGCGCGCACGGCCGTGGATGCTGGTCAGCCAGCCGAGCAGTAAGAGCGGCGCGCTATTGGCGATCGCATGGGAGAAGTTGGTGTGCAGCAGAGGCGCCAGCAGAATACCGGGTAGACCCTGGAGACTTCTGGGCAGGATTCCCAGGCGGTTCAGCTGGTGGCCGAGCGCCCAGTTGATGAGTTCAATTGCCCAGATGAGCGCCAGCAACGCGAGCACGACGCTCAGCCGATGGCGCAATGTCACGAGACTGCTCAAGGTACGACCGTCCGTCTTCGGCGAGTGGCAGGTTGGTGAACCGTTGCATGGCCTTGGCCGCGCTGTCCAGGGCGTCCGCCATCATGCCGGCACTCGCGAAGCGGGCGTCAGGGTCTTTCGCCATCGACCGGCCGATCAGCGGTTGCAGCCAGTTGAGATCGTCGGGCAATTGCGGCAGCGGTGCATCCATGTGCATGCGGATCACGCGCAGCGGCGACTTGTCGCGGTAGGGCAAACGGCCTGTCAGGGCCGTGTAGAGCGTTCCACCGAGCGCGTAGACATCGCTGCGCTGCGTCACCGGGCCGCTCAAAGCCTGTTCGGGGCACATATAGGCCGGGCTGCCGAGGATCATGCCGACCGCGGTCAGACCTACCTGCAGCCGATAGGGTTTGGCGAGCCCGAAGTCGCTCAGCATGGCGACACCATCTGTATCGAACAGGATGTTACCCGGCTTCACGTCTCGATGGACGAGGCCACGCTCATGCGCGAAATGCAATGCGCGCGCGATGTCGGCAGTGATGGCAAGAGCGTCGACCGGCTCGAGCCCCTGCCGCACCCGGCTCTGCAAATCGCCACCGCTCGCATAGCGCATCGAGACGTAGATCTGATCACATGCGTGCCCGATACCGTACACGGGGACCAGATTCGGGTGGCGAAGCCCGGTCAGCAGACCTGCCTCGCTCAGCAGGCGCTCTACCCTATGCCCGTGTTCGGAGCTGTCTCCGTCGTTGAGCATCGAGACGGTTTTCAGCGCAACCTCGCGGCCCGTGGCAATATTGCGGGCACGATACACTCGCGACATGCCGCCGCGGCCGAGACATTCCAATAATTCGAACCCGGGGATCGACAGGTCTTCGCTGGTCATGAGGCCACGATCGGCCGGCTCCAGTACCAGCCGGTCGCCACCATCGCTCGATTTAGATTTGCTAGGGAGCACCGTCATGTTCTTGTTCCGTATCGCCGCACCACTACTTATGGTCGCGGGAATTGCAATTGCGCCAGCTTCGGCGAGCGCTCAGGCCAGCCTCGGTAACCTTATCGGCGGCAAAGTGAAGTCCCTGACCCAGCAGCCGGCGCCGGCGCCAGCGCCCGCCGTGCCCAAAGCGCCGGCAGCGGTTACAAAGGCCTTGCCCAAACCGTCCGCTAACCAGGGCGGAGTGAGCAACCTCCTGAAGAGCCAACTCGCGGGTAAGGACAAAACGATCGGCAGCCTCACCGGCCAGCTCGACGCGACTCAGGCCGAAAACGCGAAGCTGGGAGGCCTGCTGGATTCGGCTAAATCCGAGAATTCAAATCTGGCCGGTCTGCTCGACGGCGCTAAAGCGGAAAACCTCAACCTGACCAGCCTGCTGGATGGTGCCAAGGCAGAAAACCTCAACCTGACCAGCCTGCTGGATGGTGCCAAAGCGGAAAACCTCAACCTGACCAGCCTGCTGGATGGTGCCAAGGCAGAAAACCTCAACCTGACCGGCCTGCTAGATGGCGCCAAAGCGGAAAACCTCAATCTGACCGGCCTGCTGGACGGTGCGAAGGCAGAAAACCTGAACCTGACCAGCCTGCTCGACGGAGCCACGGCCAAGAATCTCAATTTGACCTCTTTGCTAGACGCCAGCAAAACCGAGAATCTCAAGCTCAGCTCGCTAACCAGCGCTCTCCGGGGCGACTTGACGAGCAAGGTCGCCGAGGTCGCCGGACTGAACTCCAAAGTAACTGACCTGTCAGGCCTGCTGGATGCAGTGCGCGGCGAGAACTCGAGCCTCTCCGACCAGCTGGCAAAGTTGCAGAACGCGGCCGCCTCCGGTGCCAGTGCGCTGCAGGCCAGTGAGGCGGAATCGGCCAAGCGCGCCGAGGAATTGGCTGCCGCGAATGCCGAAAGCGCCCGACAGACGGAGGCCCTCGCCGCCGCCGAGGCGGCGGCAAAAGCACAGGCTACGCAGCACGAGACAGCACTAAAGGCAGCGCAGGCCGAACTCGGTGCGGCCCAGGCCGCCGCAAGCGAACAGCAAACAGCCCTCGCGAAGCTGCAGTCGGAACTCGCCGAGGCTCAGTCAGACACCAGCGCGGCGTTGAAGAAGGTGGACAGCCTGACAACCTGGCGTAACGTATTGATATTGCTGCTGGTGATCGCCGTGATCTGGGCGGCACTGTCGCGTCGCGGCGGGCCGGCTCCAGCCTGAGAATTTCCGGTAGCCGATGTGCCTGGGCGGCCGAGGCCGGTCTGCCGAGGCCGGGCAATCCTGGAAGCGAAGACATCGATCCGGTCGACTCGCGGGAGCGTTCGGGCGCGCCGGCGGTCTCAGCATCATGACTCATCCACGCTGAGACCTCGCGCCCATGCGACGCCGAGCATTGCTGTACCGATCTGCCGCCTTGCTGGCCGCCGCGACGGCCGGCGCGCGGGCCGACCTGGGCACTCGCAAACTTCCACGGATCGAGGTGGGCGGTGCGAGCCTGGACGTTGTCCTGGAGCCGGATGTCTTCGAGCTCGAGGACTCCGCACTGGGTGCGTGGGTGCATCGATCCGCGAGCGTGCTGACCGATTACTACGGGCGTTTTCCAGTACCGTACGCGACCATCCACCTGCGAGCCACCGGCGGCCGGGGGGTGCGCACCGGCAATATGCAAGGCTGGGCTGGTCCCCGCATCAATATCGTCCTCGGGGAAAGCAGCTCGGTCGCCAACCTGCGGGCCGACTGGGTGCTCGTGCACGAAATGGTGCACACCGCGTTTCCTGATGTCCCCGACCATCAAAACTGGGTCGAAGAGGGCCTGGCTGTCTACGTGGAATCGGTGGCCCGGCTGCAGGCGGGAGATCTCAGTCCCAGCCATGTCTGGGGCGGGTTCGTTGCGCGCATGCCGAGAGGGCTGCCCGGGCCGGGCGACCGCGGACTCGACCGGACGAACACCTGGGGTAATCGCTTCTGGGGCGGCGCCATCTTCTGTCTGGTTGCCGACCTCGAGATTCGTCGTCAAACCGACAACCAGCATGGGCTCGACCACGCGCTACGCGCCATTCTCGCATCAGGGCTGGACAACTCGGTGCGCGCCCCATTGCTCGACGCGTTGGGCATTGCCGACCAGGCCACCGGGACCGAAGTGCTCACACAGCTCTACCTGCAACGCCGCCACCGACCCGTGATGACCGATCTCGACGGCATCTGGCGTCAGCTCGGAGTATCGCGCGACGGCCGGGGAGTCCACTTCGACGAGACAGCACCCGAAGCCCACTTCCGCCGCAGCATCAGCGGGCAGAGCTGACCAACGGCTCTTGCCAGAAATCCGGTGCGTACACATCGAGCGCAGCGCACATCCCAAGCGCCTCTTCACGCCGTTCGACATGACCGACGAGTCGCTCCAGCTGCTCGAGCGGAATCGACGGGAAATCCACCAGCGTCGGCGTGCCGAGCTGCGTGTCATCCGGGCGTTGTTCCAGATAGGTCGCGAGCTTTTGGGCAGCCGCGACGATCCCCTGTAAGTCGCCGGGCGGCCATGCAACGGGAAGATCCGCCGTCTCCGTCACTTCCAGGAATTCGGCTGGATACTCCCAACGCGCCAGGATCGCACGCCCGAGTTCCGGCTTGAGCCGGCGCAGCAGCGCGCTCAGCAGTTGTTCAGATCCCCGGACGTGCGGAACGTCAACGGCCCACGCCAGGATCGGTAACGCTCCGACGTCGGCTACGAGGCCAGCCAGCAGCGCCTCGGACGACGCCCCCACCTCGAGCTCCTCACTGATGGCCTCCGCCAGGAATGCGACCCGCAGGCTCCTCGCCCAGGTCTCCTCCAGCCGTGCGCGCATATCGGAACCGACGGATTCGTCGAATACGCGCGCCAACAACAAGAGCATCACGATGTGCTGAATAGCACGAGTCCCAAGTCGCACGACCGCCGCATGCAGGTCACGCACCGGTTGTCCGCCGTAAAAGGCACTGTTGGCGAGCCGCATCAGCTGCGCACTGAGCGCCGGTTCCAGCGCAACCGCGCCGACAATTTCGGGCACGCTCGCGCGGGAAGACTCTACGATGGCCCGAATTCGTGCTGATGCTGCAGGGAGGGTCGGCAATACCAGACGGTCACAATCGAGATCTTCGAGTAGACCGAGCCGACAGTGCTCAACGGCGCGGTCGGTAGAGGTCACCTTCATCAGTGGCAGGGGTTCCACCGTGGCGTCGCCAAACTTTGCGATCAGACGATCCAGAAAGCCGACCAGCGACACCGCATCCTGGAAGCGCTCGGTTTTGCGCTTCGCCAGCAACCGGTCGAGCAGCGGCTGCAACGGACCATAGGCTTCCGGCAAGTGCGGAATTGGTCCGCGTACCTGCGCCAGAATCACCTGAAGCGGGCTATTGCCATCGTAGGCCCGTTGCCCCGTCAACATTTCGAACAGGACCAGGCCGAGGTTGTAGAGGTCGCTACGCTGGTCGACGCGACCACCGTCGATTTGCTCCGGACTCGAATAGCAGGGACTGCCGACCATCGTACCGGTTGTCGTCAGGCTGGGGCCTCCGGCAAACCGCGCGATACCAAAGTCCGACAGCACTGCATGGCCATCTTTGTGAAAAAGCACGTTCGTCGGTTTGATGTCTCGATGCACGACACCAAGCGCGTGGGCGTGGGCCAATGCATCGCTCAACTCGCGCAGAACGCAGAGCGCAGCAAGTGGCGGAAGACCGGGCCCGATACGGCTGTGCAAGTCGCCACCGGACAGATATTCCATGGCCAGGTAAGCGTTGTTTTCGTCGAGACCGGCGTCGACGACGGAGACGATATTCGGGTGGCGCAGCCCCTGCTGGATTCCGATCTCGCGTTTGAACCGCGCCAGACCGCTAGAGAAGTCCTGGTCGACCGTACGTTCCGTATCGGACGGCAACAGTGCACAAGGCCTGTTCAGCACCTTGAGCGCAACCGCTACGTCGCTGCCCGGTGCGCGCGCCAGATAAACGGTGGCCATGCCACCTTTGCCGATAGTGCGCTCGATTTCGTAGTTCAATTACCGACACGGCGCCGTGCCGCGCCGTCATCCGCGTCAAACAGACACTGTCAGCATTGTCGGCGAAGCCGACTGGAACTTGACCAGACCCGTACTCAACGCTCCTGAATACGAACAGACAGCGTTCCATCGATGCCTTTCAGTCGTTCCAGGCGCGCCGTGTCGAATTCATCGCTGATATCGAAGTCCACCGCCACGTAGCCAATCACGTCATCGGTCTGAAGATACTCGCCGGAGATGTTGATACCGCGCTCGGAAAACACCTGATTGATCTCGGCGAGCACACCGGGTTGGTTTCGGTGGATATGCAGCAACCGGTAGGTGCCACGGTGTACAGGCAGCGACACCTCAGGGAAGTTGACCGCCGAAACCGTACTGCCATTCGCCTGATAGCGAACCAGCTTGTCGGCGACTTCCACACCGATGCTCTCCTGCGCCTCCTGGGTGCTGCCTCCGACGTGCGGCGTCAGCAGGACATTGTCAAACTGGCGCAACGGCGATTCGAACGTGTCGTGATTCGATTTCGGTTCGATCGGGAATACGTCTAGCGCCGCGCCGCAAAGCCGCTCGGCGGCCAGCGCATCAGCCAGCGCACCGATGTCGACGACATTTCCCCGCGACGCGTTAATGAGCGCGGCACCCGATCGCATGTCGGCGAGTTCGGTCGCGCCGATCAGCCCCGCCGTGTCCGGTGTACCGGGCACGTGCAGCGTAACGACATCAGAAATCTGCAGCAGCGCGCGCAGGCTCCGCACCGGGGTCGCATTGCCGAGCGACAACTGGGCGCTGACATCGTAATAGAACACACGCATGCCCATGGCCTCGGCGAGTACACCAACCTGCGATCCGATGTGCCCGTAGCCGACGATGCCGAGGTGCTTCCCGCGCACTTCGTATGAGCCGGACGCGGATTTCTGCCAGCCCCCACGATGCGCACTGGCATTCTTCGCCGGGATCCCGCGCAGCAGCAGAATGGCTTCCGCGATAACGAGTTCCGCGACGCTGCGCGTATTGGAGAACGGTGCGTTGAACACCGGTACACCGGCCGCCCGGGCGGCAGTGAGATCGACCTGGTTGGTGCCGATGCAAAAGCAGCCAACGGCGCGCAACTGGGGCGCGGCCGCAAAGACCTCGGGTGTCAGGCGGGTGCGTGAGCGGATGCCCAGAAAGGTGGCGTGCTGAACTGCCTGGAGCAGAGCGTCACCCTCCAACGCCTTGGGATGGCGTTCTATCTGCGCAAAGCCCGCGTTCGTGAACGCGTCGACGGCAGAATCGTGGATACCTTCGAGCAGTACGACCCGAAGCTCTTCTGGTGCACGGGAAAATTGACGTGATGCGGGCGAGGCCGCTCGGCTTGCAGCGCTCATGGGCGTCCAGTAGAGACCGGGGAGGGCCTATTGTGCCAGAGCGCGAGCGCGAATGCTGCGACGCAACATCGCGGTCTAAAGCGTTCGCTTCTGCTACTGGGTTTGCTCTTTCTTCTCGCCGTCGTCGAAAAGCACGCCGCCGTAATCGGTCGCCACCAGCAGCGCCCAGATGATGAATCCCACGATCAGAATATCAGCCGCCGCACTGCCCGCCGGCAGTTCGCTGTAACGCGTCGCAAGCGTCGCCACCTCGGCATCCGACAACGCGTCAATCCGCGCCTCAGCGGCCGCCGGATCGACCCCATGACGTACGAGTTGAGCCTGCACGTCGTCGCGAGAGAGCGCCGCGCGCACGTCCGCGGCCGCCAGCGGCGCCGATAGTACGGTTTCTGTTCCCAGCATGCCCGCCTGCGCGGCGGGTGCAGCCACACCGCCAAGGTATGCCGCGAGCACGCTGGCAGCGAGTGCACGTTTGCGAATCGACATCGTCAGACTCCCTGAAATTCCCCGATGCGCAGTATAGGACACAGCGCGAGATTTTGTATCGAAATGCCGTGCGGCGGACCTGCTGTAGCGACAGACGTCGGAGCGCCAGGCCCTTATTCCGCGGGCTCTGGACGCACTTTGGCAAGGCCCTCGACGATTTCGGTATTGGGAAGCTTGTGAAAGAGTTCCGGCGAGATCTTGAGCTTCGTCGCACGATCGCCGCCACCGAGAATAATGTACGGCGCCTCCATGACTCGCGCATCTACCCACAGCGGCACATCGTCTGGCAGCGGCAGCGGGGTAACGCCGCCAATGATCATACCGGTCATCTCGACGGTCTCTTCAGCGCTCGCAAACGAGATGCGGCGCACGCCGAGTTTCTTGCGCACCACCTTGTTGACGTCGAGGCGGCTGTCCGCGAGCAGTACGCACGCGGCATAACCTTTGGCACCGGATTTACCAACGACGAGAATGGTGTTGGCGGAACAGTCGAGCGGGATGTCGTACTGCCTGCAGAACACCTCGGTATCGGCCATGTCGGGATCGCACGGCAGTATTTCGTAGTCGATGCCGAGCGGCGCGAGTGCCGCGACGACTTTTTCATGTGCCGGTGAAGCCATCTTGTCGTTCGGTTCCGGTTCAATTGCGCGGCGCCAAGAGTAGAGCAGTTGCCGCCGCGGGTCACTGCGCGCAGGCGGGAGCGACGATGTACTCAACGCCCCTTGCGGCCACCCAACGCTCCGCCCATGCGCCCGGCGAGGCGCGAAAACGGCAGCGACTGGAGCCAGACTCGCCCCGGGCCAACCAGTTTCGCGTAGAACAGACCCTCGCCGCCGAGTAGCGCGCTTCGCACTCCGCCGACGAACTGCACATCGAAACCCACGCGGCGGTCGATAGCGACGAGGCAACCCGTGTCTACGTGCAGTTCCTCGCGCGGAGCGAGCGTGCGCTCAACCACCGTCCCACCCGCGTGCAGAAACACCATGCCGTCGCCGTCGAGTGACTGCATGATAAATCCCTCCCCACCGAACAGCCCGGTGAGGATCTTGCGCTGCATGCGAATCCCAATCGTGACTCCCTTGGCAGCGCACAGGAGCGAGTCCTTCTGACAAATCAGGCGCTCGCCCACGTCCTTCAGAGATACCGGGACGATGTGCCCCGGCGTGGGCGCCGCGAATGCGATCCGGGCTTTGCCACGCCCCTCGTGCGTGAAGACGGTCGTGAACATGCCCTCACCGGTCAATACGCGCTTGCCGGCTCCCATCAGCCGCCCGACCACGCTGTCGTCCTGTCCGGAGCCGTCACCGAAGATGGTCGTCATCGCGATCTCCGGCCCCTTGTACATCATGGCGCCGGCTTCGGCGATGGCGCTTTCGCCCGGGTCGAGTTCGACTTCAACGTACTGCATCTCGTGCCCGTGAATCTCGAAGTCGACATCGTCGGCGTATAGCCTCGGGGGATCGCGCCGGGTTGGAACCGGGAGCGCTGGCTCAGGCCCCAGCTCGCGAACCTCAGCGACCGGACGCCACTGCTGGAAACCCTGTCTCCAAGCATAGGCGTCGGGCCACTTCGCGGCGGCACCAACTGCTCGCCGGCGGTCCATCGGCCCAAACTGTTCACCGCCCCTCGCGATGTACCACTCCGACATCAGGTGTGCTCCTGTGCCGGGCCCTATCCCGGCGTTTCTTCGCGCCCGGTGATCAACCGGGTGCTGGCCCGGAAAGTCAAGTAAGCCCAGATCCAATCCATCGTCACGGAGATGCGGCTGCGCATGTTGGCGAGGAACGCGACATGCACGGCTCCCCAGAGCCACCAGGCCGGCGCGCCGCTAAGCCGCATGAAACCGAAATCAGCAACCGCGGCCTTGCGCCCGATCGTTGCCATGCTGCCCAGATGGCGATAGACGAACGGAGCATCTGACCGCCCGCCCCGGATGCGCGCGGCGAGTTGGCTCGCCGCGTATTCCCCGGCCTGCTTGGCCGCTGGCGCGAGCCCCGGCACTGGCTGCCCGTGCCAGGCCTCGACGTAGGCGGTATCACCCACCGCGTAGATTTCCGAGTGCCCCGGTATGCTGAGATCTGGGGCGGTCTTGATGCGCCCGGCGCGGTCGGCATCCGCTTCCAGCCAGTGCGCGGCTGGTGACGAAGCGACGCCGGCCGCCCAAAAGACGCTTCGCGCCGGAATCCGGTCCTCACCGACCAAGACGCCGGCGTCGTCTACTTCCAGCACCCTGGAGCCGGTCCTGACCTCGACTCCGAGGCGCTCCAGGTCGCGCTGCGTACGCGCGGAGAGTGCTTCTGAAAACGCCGGCAGAACGCGAGGTCCAGACTGCACCAGAATCACGCGCGCGGCCCTCGGATCGATCTCTTCGAAGTCGCCTTCCATGCCGTGACGGGCGAGTTCGGCGATGGCCCCCGCCAGCTCGACGCCGGTCGGGCCGGCACCGACCACGACAAACGTCAGCAAGGCATTGCGCTCGGCTTCGTCGTCCGTGTTCTCGGCGCGCTCGAAGGCGATCAGAATCTTCCGCCGCACGGCCGTCGCGTCATCTATCTGTTTCAGGCCCGGTGCGTAGGGTGCCCATTCGTCGCGCCCGAAATAGCTGTGGCGTGCACCGGTCGCGAGCACCAGGTAGTCATATTCGAGTCGCCGACTGCCTAGATCGATGTGCCGCTCGTCGGCATCGATGCCCTGCACGTCGGCCAACAGCACGCGCACATTGTGCATACCGCGAACCATGCTGCGAATGGGCGTCGCGATGTCCGATGGACTGAGCGTTGCCGTCGCCACCTGATAGAGCAACGGCTGGAAGAGATGGTAGTTGTGGCGGTCGACCAGCGTCACCCGACAGTATTCGTGGCGCAGCGCATTAGCGCACGCGAGCCCGCCAAAACCGGCACCGACGATCACGACGCGCGGCAGCCGGTCGCGGTCGGCTGCGGATAGATCTTCAAACAGCGGATAACGTCGGTGCGCGAGACGAAACAGCCAGTGATCCAGCGACAGCCAACTCCGTCTTGCCAGCACCAGCAAAGCCAGCAGGCCAACCAGCTGAGTCGCTTCCAGATGCTGCCCGAAACCCATACCGGTAGTTATGACCACGGTGGCGATGAGCGCCAGGGCCACTACCCGTACGAACAGTCCGAGGGCCAGCGCGACCGCGAGTGTCAGTGTGAACAGGCCGAACGCGGCCGCCGCTCCGTCGACCGGCAATATCGGAAGCAACCACTGGCTGCGCGCATGCGGCACCAGCGGCGCATCACCGAATAGCGCCAGAGCCCATACTGACGCGACGATCGCGAGCCACAGACGCACCGCCAGGTGCGCGATCGCACCGCCGCGTTCGCGCAGTGCCTGAAACAGCTTGACCGCGAGCGCGGCCAGCGGGACCGGTGAATCCACCATGCCCCGCCGTACGAGATGGTCGAGCGACCAGGAACCTGGGCCGTGCACGAGGTACCACAGGAGAAACACACCGATCACCTGATTCTGAATCAGCGCGACGTATTCGATGTGGATGACGCCGAGCAGCGCGAGTAGCGCGATGCACGCGAAGCGTGTCCCCAGGCCAACAGCGATGGCGACCCCGCCCAGTAGTTCGACCAGCACTCCCGTCCACGCGGCCGCGACCGGATCCATCCAGTCGACCGGGTATTCATTTTGAGCCAGCAACAAGGCCGTATTCCAGTCGCTCAGCTTCAGCACGGCGGACGCGATGAAGGGTGCCGCGACAAACCAGCGCAGTAGCGCGTCCAACGGCGGCGCCAGCGCCATGTGCGCCATCTCGGTCCACTCCGTGACGAACGCCAGAAGCGTGCGCAGCGGGTGCCCCTGGAACGGACTCCGGATGATATGAGACATGCGAACGGTCTCCCCTGTCGAGACACCGGCATTAGGACCGGAGAGGCAGTCAGACGTTCGCGCAAGAGTCTGTCGGCGGCGGTGTGCCACGCCCTGCTGAGCGGCGCCGACAAAACGGGCGGACGGCGCTCGCGGCGTCAGTCAGCCGCGCACACCGTGCTCATCTTCGATGCTCAGGCGAGCGGCACGCGCGCGCCGTTCCGCCACACGACTGGGAACTCGCTCGAGTCCATCGGTGCACCAGGCTCGAGCGTCACGTCTTCGAACGGTGGCGACATGTAGCCGTCTCGCCGCACAAACGTCGCGTCATCGCCGGTGAACCGCATGGCGACCGCTCTTCGCCTCGCACTCTTCGAGGCGTTTCCCGGCGCTCCGTGTACGGTCAGTGCATGGAACGCGATGCAGTCGCCGGGCTGTACTTCCCAGCTCAGCAGTTTGAACGCGTCGCGGTTGGCGTCGATGTCGGGGACGGTTTCCCCTTCATTTCCGGGATGGTTCTCTTCGGTGGCGAAACTCTTCGGCGCGTACCAGCCGCCCGAACGATGCGAACCACCAACAAATTCGACGGCGATGTTCTCGGGAACCGGGTCGAGTGGAATCCACAGCGAACAAACCTGCGTGCCGTCGACGACCCAGTAGGGCTGATCGTGATGCCACGGCGTGCGCTCGGAGGTCGAAGGTTCTTTCACGAGTACGTGCTCGTGAAAGAAGTTGATCTTGTCGCTCGCCATCAACGCGGCGGCGATTCGGCTCGCCGGAGATTCGTCGACGAACCGGCGGTATCCTTCGATACGCGCCCAGTTGCAATAATCTCCGAAGAAGTGCCCTTGCGCTCCCTCGGGTGTGTAGTAACGGGCGTGCCGGCCCGGCTCGGCCATATTGGTCTCTACGCCTTCGCGCAACAACTCAATCCAGGCCGGTTCGAAGACGCCGCGCAGGCACACGACGCCGTCACGGTGGTAGTCGTTGATAGTCTCGTCGGCAATCATGCTCTGTTCAGCCACCAAAGCCTTTCTGGAAGAATCGCTGTTGAATGACCTTGAGGCGCGCCTGCGATGACTCCAGCGTCGCAGCGAGCGCCTGGGCTTCGCCGGCCTCGCGAAAGTCGAAGAACGTCCCCCGGCATGCCGGGCACCAGTCCACCAGGAGTTCAGACTCCGCGGCGAACGGCATCTCAACGAGCTCGCCCGGGCATTTGGGACAAGCGAGTGCCGTCGGTTTCGCGCTGTCGCGAACCTTGTCCATCTGCACGAAATCGACGGTTAGGCCCAGAAAGTCAGCCAGTTCGTTGGCATCAAACCACATGCCGCCACAGGCATCGCAGAAGTCGAGCGTAATGTGATCGGAAGTCCGCATCTCGACGAGTTCGGTGGCTTCGCATTTCGGGCAAGGTGCTGCGCTCATATCGGGATTCCTCCTCGTCGGGTTGACACCGCGTCGGGGTATCGTGCTCAGCCGAGCCGGCCCGCGAGTGAGAGCAGCGCGTCGCTGACCGCATCCGCCCGCTCCAACGGCACCATGTGTCCGGCGTCCGGCACGTCGACCCGAACGGCATCCGGCAACTGAGCAACGATGTCCGCGACATCTTCCTCGACATAGAAGACGCGATCCTTGAGCCCGGTGATCACGCTGACCGGCACATCGACCTTACTCCAGGCGACGTTCCAGTCCGCATCCGCGCCCCCGGCCAGAAGCCCATAACTGCCGCTTGCCCGATCGGCCGGCACGTAGTTCGCCGAGTCGAGCGCGCCAGCCCGGTTTTCCGCCATCCACGCTTCTGCGAACAGCATCGGCGCGTACAGATCCATCAGCAACGCCGACCCGCCCGTCTCTGCGGCACGCGCTACCGCGGTGTTTATCCAGTCGAGCCGTACGCCAGGTTTGCGCATCGTATTGATGGTAGCGATCGCCCGCGCCGGTGCGCCCCCAAAATGCGCCTTTACCGCGAACAGGCCGCCGATCGACAAACCCACGTAAACCGGGTTGCGTGGTTTCACGGCGTGCATCAACGCAACTGCATCACTGACGATCGCCGGCTCTGCAAGTGCCTCGGCATCCGTGAATGGCGAACCTTCCTGACCACGGAGGTTGTAGAGGAGCAGGCCATGACCCGCGTCCATCAACGCCGTTCCAACGGTATCGGTCCACATCTGAGTGCTGCCGCTAAGCGCATTGAAGAACACGAACGTCGCGCCGCCTTCGCTGCTCGGTTCGGCATGCTCGTAAAACAATCCATTGCCGGGAGAGAGTTCGAGATTCACAACATCTGCCTTGAGGTCGATATGATCGGTTAGCGGCACCTCGGGCAAGATGCCGCAAGCGCCGGGCTCGTGCACTATTCTGGCACACCCGCGGCCTCGGAGAGTGCGTGCAATGTTCAGAAAAATCCGCGTGATGCTTCTGCTTTACGCGTTGTTACTGGTGGCGGGCGGCACGTGGCTGACAGTGCAGCGCACCACCGACTGGGACACGTCGCTGTGGGTCGCCGTACATCCGATCGCGGCCGATGACTCTGAAGCGACGCGAAGCTACATCGAGAAGCTCGACGACGCGTCGTTGGCCGACATCAGCGACTTCTTCGCACGCGAAGGCCGGCGGTTCGCGCTGGGGCTCGACCGCCCGTTTGAAGTTCGCCGTAGTGCAACGCTGACCGAGCGCCCTCCCGCGCCGCCGGACGGAGGCAGCGCGCTCGAGATCATGTGGTGGTCTCTGACGCTTCGGTGGTGGTCTTGGCAGGTTGGATGGGAACACGACGATCCGCCCGCGAAAATCCGGGTGTATGCCATTTACTACGACCCGGAGCGCACCAAGAGCGTGCCCCACTCTCTCGGTCTGCAAAAAGGACTTATCGGCGTGGTCCATGGTTTTGCAGGCCGCAAAATGCATCGCAGCAACAATATGGTCATCGCTCACGAACTGGCCCACACGGTTGGAGCGACCGACAAATACGACCCGGCCAGCAACCAGCCTTTCTACCCGGACGGCTACGCCGAACCGGAGCGCAAGCCCCGCTATCCGCAACGCTACGCCGAGTTGATGGGCGGGCGCGTGCCCAAGTCTGCCGACGAGGCCAGGATACCCAAGAGCCTCAAACGCGTGCGCATCGGCCCGCAGACGGCGGGGGAAATGAACTGGTTGCGGTAAATCTTCACTTTAAGAATCCCACCTAAACACATGATTTTTTTCTAAAAACTAGTTGACGAGTCTCCGTGCTCTGACCTATTATTTCATCTGACACAGTAGATTTCGCCCATAACTAACTGTTTTTATTGTTTTTTCAATAAACAGACATACGAGGTGAGCGCACAGATGGAAACGACAGTTGTAGGTGCCGAGCGTAGCGGACAGTCGTCGCCGAGGCCCGAGGTTGCAGCCGCGGGCCGTCGACTCTTGTCAGATCTGGGCGCATTCAGCATCGCGTTGGGCCGGCAGGTGAGCGAAGCGCTGCGGCCGCGCCGCCAGAGCGTTCTGATGTTGAACTACGGGGAGCACGTGCTGCGCTTCCCCACGCACCACGAGTTCGACTTCGCACTCAGTACGCGTATCGAGCCACCGGCGCAGCGTATCGCCGAACTCGAGCAGCTGACGCTGTTCGAACTACGCCGCATGGCGACCGACATCCGCAAACTGGAGAACCGCTTTTCGGACGTCCTGGCAGCCGCGCTGGAGCGTGGGCGCAGTCTGCGCAAGCTCATGGTTCAACTCGACCTCAAATCTTTCTCGAATGACCACGACTGGCGTTCGATTTTCGCCGCCCTGGCAGCGTCTGATGACGACGGGCACGACCCGTACAGACAGGTTGCCCTGGCCAAGTACATGCAGTACCTCAGAAACCGGCAGGCCGTGATCCAGCACATTTACGCCGCGCGCGGCAGTGAGCAGGACCGTCAGGAGCCAGCCCCGGCTGAGGCCGTCGCCAACGCTCCGCTGAACGAAACGGCGATCTTCGACTTCACCCAGATCGAAATCGGTGGCGAGACCGCGCAGGATCTGTGGCTGTTGCCACGCGGGGAATCGATCGGTGTAACGCTCGCCGGGGTAGAACACGTCGACGTGATGCTCGCTACCTACGGCTTCCGCCTCGTCCCGCAGGCAGACGCCGTGTACCTCGTCGACGCTGAAGGCGGTACGGAATACCGACTGCTGCGCGGACGCAATGCCGTCGGCCGCGGTCAGGGCTGCGACGTGCTGGTAGACCACGGATACCGCGAGATCTCGCGTAAACACCTCATCATCGACTGCGTGGACGAATTCACCGCGGTGTTGACTGACCTTTCTTCACACGGCACCCGCGTGCCGGCCTCCAGGGTTATCGGTGCCCGACCCACCGAACCCGAAGCATTGGAAATGACAATGGTCGGCGTTGGTCCCGGAACCAGTCACTGATGTTGCGGCGTCCTCGAGGGGGCTTGGGGAGCTCCGGGGGAGGACAACGCAACCACCAACGGCAGTGACTGGTGTGCTCCGGCACCCGGGACTGCGTCCGGTCTGGAGGGGCCGGCGTTGACCCGGTCCGGGTTGCCAGCGACTATATCGAAAGCGGTCGTGCGCGGAAGTCCCGCGCCCCGAATTTCGGAAGTTACCTATGTTGAACCGGCGTGCGCCCTGCGGGCGGCTCGGCCTGTCACTGGCGCTAGCTCTGCTGGTCGCCAGCGCTCCGGCCAAAGAGGTCGATCTCGACCTGCCCAACTGCGAATTCACCGTCAAACTTCCCATTAAGCCCGACGTCAAAGTCGGAAGAGAAAAAACCGGTGCGGCGACCGGCCCGAGCATGATCGCCCAGGTCAGCAACCGGGTGCCGGGCTACCGCATCGAATGCCAGAGTTTTGCGTCGATGCCGCAAAACGCGCGCAGTGCATTCATCGATGACACCCTGGGTCAGGCTGCCAGCCTCGCGCTTAAAGACATGCAGCAAAGCGTCAAACAAACGCGGCTTGGCGTCGTCATCGAATTCTCCGGAATCAACTACCAGGCGAACGTCCCGTTTGTCGTGAGCGGTCGTAACGTGCTCGGCCGCCGGTCTGTTTTCAGCGTCGTCGTCACGGAACCTGCTGAAGCCTACCCGTCCGAGGAAACATCGCGAGTCCTCAAATCCGTGCGCAAAAAGTAGGCGGCGAGATGGCAGACATTCAAACGCTTCGCCGCGTGCTGCGCGAGTCGAAGACCATCGCCATGGTCGGCCTGTCGGCCAACTGGTATCGCCCGAGCTTCTTTGCTGCCAAGTATCTGCAGGATCATGGCTACCGCGTCATTCCCGTGACGCCGCAATACGAAGAAGTGCTGGGTGAGCGCTGTTACCCGACGCTTCAGGATGTTCCGGAGCCGATCGACGTCGTCGACTGCTTCCGACGCGTCGAAGAGATTCCCGCACTGGCCGATGCCGCCATCGAAGTCGGTGCCAAGACGCTGTGGATGCAGCTTGGCATCGTGCACGAAGAAGCTGCGCGAAAAGCCGAGGCGGCCGGTCTGCAGGTCGTCATGGACCGCTGCATGAAAATCGAGTTCGCACGTCTGTTCGGCGGCCTGAACTTTTTTGGCATCAACACCAAGGTGATCTCATCGAAACGTCCCTTGTGGGTGCCCTATTGAGCTTCGGCCGGGTCCGAACGGGCCCAGCCTCCTGCGGATAACTGCCAATGCCCGATCGCGACTTTGATATCGAAACGCTGTGTCTGCACGCCGGTCAGTTGCCGGATTCGGCTACCGGCGCGCGCGCCGTGCCGATCTACCAGACGACATCGTACGTATTCGATGACACCGACCATGCCGCCAGCCTGTTCAACCTGCAGACCTTCGGAAATGTCTACACGCGGCTGATGAATCCGACCAACGCGGCGCTCGAGGAACGCATGGCTGCGTTGGAAGGCGGACGGGGCGCGCTGGCTCTGGCGTCCGGTATGGCCGCACAGATGGTCGCGTTGTTGACGCTGCTGGAGGCGGGCGACCACATGGTGTCTGCCAGCACGCTCTACGGCGGCACTTTTTCCCAGTTCGATGTGACATTCCGTCGGATGGGCATCGAGACCACCTTCGTCGACCCCGATGAACCGCAGAACTTCGCCGCGGCGATTACCGACAAGACGAAAGTCATCTACGGCGAGACGATGGGCAACCCGCTCACGAACGTGTTCGACTTCGAAGCGGTTTCCGAGATCGCCCACGCGCACGGCATCCCGCTCGTGATCGACAACACGTTTGCGACACCCTATCTGTGCCGGCCATTCGAGCACGGCGCCGATATCGTCGTGCATTCGGCCACGAAGTTCATCGGCGGTCACGGCACATCGCTTGGCGGCATCGTCGTCGAGTCAGGTAAGTTTCCGTGGGACAACGGGCGCTTCCCGATGATGATGGAACCGAGCGAGGGCTATCACGGCGTACGGTTCTACGAAACATTTGGCGACTTCGGATACATCATGAAAGCGCGCATGGAAACACTGCGCACGCTCGGCCCGTCGATGAGTCCGTTCAACGCATTTCTGTTCCTACAGGGATTGGAGAGCCTGCACGTGCGCATGGACCGCCATTGCGAAAACGCGATCAAAGTTGCCACCTACCTGGAAGAACACCCGCGCGTCTCATGGGTCAGCTACGCCGGCCTGCCATCGAGCCCGCACTACGCACTGGCGCAGAAGTACCTGCCCAAAGGTGCCAGTTCGATCCTCGCCTTCGGCATCAAGGGCGGCCGGGAAGCGGGCGTCAAGTTCATCGAAGGCGTCGAATTCCTGAGCCATCTGGCCAACGTCGGAGACGCCAAGACTCTCGTTATCCATCCGGCTTCGACGACGCACCGTCAGTTGAACGAAGAGCAACTGGAGTCCGCCGGAGTCGGGCAGGACATGATCCGGATGTCCGTCGGACTCGAAAATGTCGACGACATCCTGTGGGATATCGATCAGGCACTGGAGAAGTCCGCTATCTGAGCGCGGCGCGCCCCGCGAGGCCGCAGCAGACCGGGGTCAGTGGGACAGGATCTGACTCAGGAACAGTTTGGTCCGGTCGTTTTGCGGATTATCGAAGAATTCATCGGGCTCGTTCTCTTCGATGATCTCGCCTTCATCCATAAAGATGACCCGGTTGGCGACGGTTTTCGCGAAACCCATCTCATGAGTAACGCAGAGCATCGTCATGCCTTCCTCCGCGAGTTCGATCATGACGTCGAGCACTTCCTTGATCATTTCCGGGTCGAGCGCGGAAGTCGGTTCATCGAACAGCATGACCTTGGGACTCATGCAAAGGGAGCGTGCGATCGCGACGCGCTGCTGCTGCCCACCCGATAACTGCCCCGGGAACTTATTGGCCTGATCCGGGATCTTGACGCGCTCCAGATAACGCATCGCGACTTCGTTGGCTTCCTGCAGCGGCATCCGGCGCACCCAGATCGGCGCGAGCGTACAGTTCTCTAGAACCGTCAGGTGCGGGAACAGGTTGAAATGCTGAAACACCATGCCGACTTCGCGGCGGATATTGTCGATGCGCTTCAGGTCGTCGGTCAGCTCGATGTCATCGACCTGGATGGAGCCCTGTTGGTGCTCTTCGAGTCGGTTGATACAACGGATCATCGTCGATTTGCCCGACCCTGACGGACCGCAAATGACGATGCGCTCGCCGCGGCGCACCGTCAGATTGATGTCTTTCAGTACATGAAAGGATCCGAACCACTTGTGCATCTTGCTGATCTGGATCACGACCTCATCGGAGATCGTCAGATTCTTCGGAGTCACCTCGGACATGGTCCTGTTTCCTCGTGCCTGAACCGACAGTGGCGGATGGTCAGCGTTTGTAGCCTGTTTCCAGCTTGCTCTCGAGGTACAGCGAGTAGCGCGACATACCGAAACAGCAGATGAAAAAGAAGGCAGCGATGAACACGTAGACTTCGGTCGCAAGTCCGGTCCAGCGCACCTCGGACAACGATGCACGACCGATCCCCAGCGGGTCCAACAACCCGATGATGCTGACGAGCGTCGTGTCTTTGAACAACCCGATGAACGTATTGACGATACCGGGGATTGAGATCTTCAGCGCCTGAGGCAGCACGATGAGCCGCATCGACTGCCAGTACCGCAACCCCAGTGCGTTGGCCGCTTCCGACTGGCCGTTGGGGATCGCCTGCAGACCGCCGCGCACGACTTCAGCTATGTACGCCGCCGAGAACAGCGTGACCATGATCAGCACGCGCAGCAGCAGGTCGAAGGTGGTACCCGGCGGCAGGAAGTAGTTCAGCATCGTGGAGGCGACGAACAGCAGGGTTATCAGCGGTACGCCGCGAATGAACTCGATGAACAGAACCGACAGCACGCGGACGATCGGCATCTCTGACTGACGTCCTAGCGCCAGCAATATACCGATCGGTAGCGACGCGACGATCCCTGTCACGCCGACGACCATCGTCAGCATGAAGCCGCCGAATTTGCTGGTCTCGACGTAAGGCAACCCCAGCGTGTCACTACCGACCAGCAGGAAGAACGCGACGAACGGGTAAGCGAGCGCAAACCACAGCAGCTTGCCGCGGCCCGGAACCTGCGCAAACAGTATGGGTATGAGCGCCACGATGAGCAGACTGAAAGCGATATCGACCCGATACCGTTCCTCTTTCGGGTAGAACCCGTAAATGAACTGATCGGACCGCTCATCGACGAACGCCCAGCAAGCGCCGCTGCCGATCGACAGGCACTCCTTGCGTGACTCGGCGTCGATGACGGCATCGAACAGGGCCCAGTTCAGCATGACCGGCACGAGCAGGTAGAGCACGTAGATCGCGCCGATCGTCAGCGCGATGTTAAGCGGCGAGTTCAGCAGATTTTCGCGTACCCAGTATACGGGCCCGGAGGTCAGCATCGGCGGCGGCAGATCCGGGTGCTGGCCGGGCGGGTACTGGCGTTGTTGCTCAGACATCTCTCACCCTACCTCTCAACCAGCGCGATGCGCTTGTTGTACCAGTTCATGAACAGACTGATCGTCAACGAGAAGGACAGGTAGAGCAGCAGCACGAGGATCATGCACTCCATCTCCTTGCCCGACTGGTTCAGCGTGATCCCCCCGAGTGTGGCCACGATATCCATGTAACCGATCGCGATCGCGAGCGAAGAGTTCTTCGTCAGGTTCAGATACTGACTCGTAAGAGGCGGCACGATGACGCGCAGCGCCTGCGGTATCACCACCAGACGAAGGACGCGGCCCGGGCGCAGCCCCAGCGATGAAGCAGCTTCGGTCTGACCATGGCTGACGGCCTGAATGCCGGCCCGCACGATCTCGGCGATGAACGCCGCCGTGTAGAGAGACAGTGCCCACCATAGCGCCGCGAACTCGGGCAGGATGGCGAGTCCGCCCTGCCACCGGAAGCGGCCTAGTTCGGGCATATCGAAGCTGATCGGCTGGCCCGCGGCGTAGTAGGCGATGACGGGCAGGCCGATGATCAGTCCAAGGTTCACCCAGAACACCGGGTAGATCTTGCCGGTGAGGTTCTGCTGCCGCTTGGCCCAGCCGGCGAACAGCACAGCGACGACCACCGCGACGACGAAGGCGGCGGCCACGGCCCAGAACTGCGGCTCGAAGATTGGCTTGGGGATGTAGAGGCCGCGATTCGAAAGTGCCCACCCCTCAGCCAGGATGATGGCCTGCTTGGGATGCGGGAAACTGTGTACCACTACCGCGTGCCAGAGCAGGATCTGAACGAGCAGAGGAACGTTGCGCGTCACTTCGATATAGACGTAAACGATCCGGCTGACCAGCCAGTTGCTGGAAAGCCGCATGACGCCGAGGATGAATCCGATGATGGTCGCGAGAATGATCCCGCAAAACGCCACCAGCGCCGTGTTCAGAATGCCTACCAACGCCGCCCGGTAATGCGGCATCCGTGAGTCGTATTCGATGAGCGTCTGGTTGATATCGTAAGAAGCGGGTCCCCAGAGGAAGTCGAACCCGAACGACTTGTCCAGTTGCTGCAGGTTGGCGATAGCGTTCGAAATAAGCCACGACACGGCCGCGAACAGGCCGGCCATGACGAGAATCTGAATGATGACCGCGCGCGCGCGTTTGTCACGCCAATAGCGCAGCAGGCCACCATCGTCTTGCAGGGCTGCTTCAGACATCGCTTTGGAGGCGTCCAGCGGAGTCAGGGCGACGCCGGAAACGCCCGCTAAGGGGGCGTCTCCGGCATTGGCTTATCGCATTAGGCCTTAGCGCATCGGCGGCGCGTAGAGGATGCCGCCGTCGGAGTACTGTGCGTTCAGACCACGAGCGAGACCGATCGGCGTGGCTGCGCCGATGAACTTCTCGTAGACCTCGGCATAGTTACCCACCTGTGCCAGCACGCGGGCAGCCCACTGCTTGTCGAGGCCGATCATCGAGCCAAGGTCACCTTCAGTACCGAGCATCCGGTTGATTTCCGGGTTTTTGGTCGGCTTGGCGGCCATCTGGTTCACGTTCTTCGAGGTCACGCCATATTCTTCAGCGTTGATCATCGCGTTCAGAACCCACCGAACGATGTCGGCCCACTGGTCGTCGCCATGGCGAACGAGCGGTCCGAGCGGCTCTTTCGAAATGATTTCCGGCAGTACGACGTGGTCGTCCGGCTTTTCGAAAGTCGTACGCGTAGCGGCCAGACCGGAAGCGTCAGTCGTGTAGACATCGCAACGGCCAGCAGCGTAGTTCGTACGTGCTTCTTCGTTGGTTTCGATCGGCACCGGCTCGTACTTCATGTTGTTGACGCGGAAGTAGTCAGCCAGGTTCAGCTCGGTGGTGGTACCGGTCTGAATGCAGACCGAGGCGCCGTCCAGTTCCTTGGCAGATTTGACGCCAAGGCTCTTCGGGACCATGAAGCCTTGACCATCGTAGTAGTTGACGCCAACGAAGGTCAGCTGCAGGTCGGTGTCACGGCTGAACGTCCAGGTCGTGTTACGAGCCAGCATGTCCACTTCGCCAGCGCGAAGCACGGTGAAACGGGTTTTGCCAGTCGTCGGCGTGTACTTCACCTTGCTGGAATCGCCGAGCACAGCAGCGGCAACAGCCTGGCAGACAGCCGGGTCGAAACCCTGCCAGTTGCCGTCTTTGTCAGTGAACGCGAAGCCCGGCACGCCGGTTGAGACGCCGCACTGAACGAAACCTTTCTTCTTGACGTCTTCCAGGGTCCCCGCTGACGCCGCGCTGGCGATCGCCAACGTAGATACGGCTGCGGCGGTCGCCGCGAATTTGAACAACTTCATATCAAAGCTCCAGATGGATTTGTTCTAAAGAGGGTGCAAAGTCATGGGCGAACTGGACGTTCACACCGTCATGCGCGTACCCCGCAAAACTGTCCGTGAAGGCTAGAATTTCAGTTTTCTTACGCGCGGCGCGAAAATAGCATAGCCCTTAAAAAGCGCCAACATTAGTTTTTTCTGGCGATTGACGTGGCGATATCGTTACGAATGCGCTCGGTGAGTGGGCTTCCCGATCGATACCGGAGAGTGCCCCGTTTTGAACCACCCAAATCTCTCAGGCATCGCCTGGATCGTGTTCGCAGCCACGGCGATTAGCGCCTCGGTAACGATCGCGAGCGTTGCGCTCCAGGATGGCGCAACAACCGGCACGCTTCTGGTGCTTCGTTTCGCGCTGCTGGTAGGCGGACTCGCGATCGCCGCGCACGTCAGGCGAACAGCCTTGAGTGTCCCGTTTCGGTCTGGCTTTGCGGCTTTCGCGATCGGCGTGATCTTCCTCGCGCAGACCGGCGGATACCTGGGAGCCGTCGCGTACATACCGATCGCACTGGCGGTACTGCTGCTCTATACGTACCCGATTCTCACTGCGCTGCTGCGTGCCGCGCTGGATCGACGCCGGCCTCAGACGCATGAGGTCGCGGCACTGGTCATCGCGTTCGCCGGGCTCGCTATCGCGCTGAACGTCTCGTTTGCACACCTGGACCTGCGGGGCGTAGCGCTCGGCCTGTTGGCAGGCAGCGCCGCAGCCGTCGTGCTGAACGCCAGCGAACGCGTGCTGAAGAGCCTGACCTCGGCGCAGACATCGTTCTACACGAGCATCGGTGCAGGCATCACAGCGGTGGTGCTGGTCCTGACCGTGCTCGACTGGTCGTGGCCGGCATCTGAACGCGGGTGGATTGCACTAACCGCATCGATCGGCAGCTTCGCGCTCTTCTATCCGGCGATGATGGCCGGGATCCAGCAAATCGGGGCAGTACCCACCGCCATCCTGTTCAATCTCGAACCGCCCGTCACGATCGTGCTGGCCGCCTGGTGGCTCGATCAGCAGCTGACCGGACAGCAGCACCTGGGCGCGGCCATGGTCCTCATCGCCGTGCTGATCGCTCAATGGCCACTGCTGAAGAGTCTTAAGACGACGCGCACTCAGACCGAATAAGCGCGCCGAACCTCCTCGCCAATAATCCCGAGGCCGCGCCTGACGTCTTCAACCGGACCACTGTAGTTGATGCGAATACACTCGTTTCGGTGCACCCACGGTTCTTCGAGCCCCGGGAAGAAGTGGTGGCCCGGCACAACGACCACACCGCGCTGTTTCAGGCGCTCGTAGAGCTCTGCGGAACCAACCGGGATACCTTCCGACCACAACCAGAAAAAGAACGCGCCCTCTGGTTGGTGGACCCGGCACGGCAGGCCGTCAACCGCCTCGAGCAGCCAGGTGAGCGCCTCCGTTGAACGCCGCTGGTAGAAGGGCCGGATGTGCTCCCGAGCAAGCGATACCAGCTCGCCACTACGCGTGAGTTCCAACACGAGCGATGGCCCCAGGCTGTTCGAAGCCAGGCTGACGACTGCGTTCATCGCACCTACGGCCGCCGCGATCTCCGGCGGTGCAACGACAATTCCGGTGCGAACGCCCGGCAATCCGAGCTTCGAGAGACTCAGGCAGACGACCGTGTGATCTGAGTAAACGGGCCGTGCATCACCAAAGATGATGTCGGGAAACGGTGTCCCGTAGGCGTTGTCTATCAGCAACGGAATATCGCGTTCACGGGCGATCGATTCGAGCGCTGAGAGCTCATCTTCGGTCAGCACATTGCCCGTGGGATTGGTCGGCCGTGACACGCAGATGGCGCCGATGTCGTCTGGCACATCCAGGTTGTCGAAGTCGACGCGGTACTTGAACAGGCGGTCACCCAACAGTTCGATTCGCGGACGCCTCGCCACGAACAGGTCCGGCTCCACGCCTTGGTCGGCATAGCCGATGTACTCCGGCGCGAGCGGCAACAGAATACGCCTACGCACACCGTCGTCGTGCGTACCGCCAAACAGGTTGAACAAGAAGAAGAACGCACTCTGGCTGCCGTTCGTGACGGCGATGTTCTCAGCCGTGATCGGCCATCCGAAGTAGTCCCGGAGAAGTGTCGCCATCGCGTCGAGAAACGCCGGATCGCCGCGTGGCCCGTCATAAAGGCCTACGGTTCGATCGAGTTCACCGGGGTTTTGCGCAAGCGCCTGCAGACGAGCCCGGAACACCTGCTGCACCGGTGCGATGTGCGCTGGGTTCCCGCCGCCCAGCATGATGGGCGGCTTCTCCGCAGCGAGCGCCGCACCGAGGTCGTCCATCAACTGCAAGGTGCCGGAGTCGCCGGTCATCCGCCGGCCCATCGACGAGAAACGCATGTGTTCCCCTTAAGTGCGGCTGGTCCGGAGCGGACCCGGGACAGAGACCGGATTGTCGCACACCGAAGGCGTCAGCTCTGGCGCAGGCGCTCGTTGACAGCGATCGGGGTCGGGTACCGGTTCATGACGACGTAAGACGACGCGATAAAAGTGAACAACGTCGCCGCCTGGACGAGATGTGCAAGCGACTCCGATATGACGCCCTCCGCTACGGCCAACACGACGACGAGCAGCGTGAACTCACTCGCCTGCCCCAGCCGTACGCCGACTTCGCGCGCCATTCGAGGCGTCTCGCCGGTGCGTACCAGCAGTACGCGGTAGCCCCAGATCTTGCAGAGCATCACGAGTGCGGCGAGGGCCGCACCGGGCACAACGACGGTGGAAACCGACGTCAACGGGAATTCGGCGCCCAAGGCAAAAAAGAACAGGATCAGGAAGAAGTCCCTCAGCGGCTTCAGCGTTTCGGCGATGTAAGTCGCCACCGGATTGGCGGCGAGCGTGACGCCAGCCACGAACGCGCCCATCTCGTGGGAGAGCCCGAGCAGGTGCGCCAGTTCGGCGATTCCGAGACACCAGCCGATCGTCGCCAGAAACAGGTACTCGGCGATCGTGTCGAAACGCATCAGCAGCGGAATCAGCACGTAGCGGCTGAGGGCCCAGCAGGCGACCGCCAGCGCCGGCAGGGCCACGATCGGCAACAGCATCATCAGCCAGCCATCGCCGCCATGTGCCGCGGCCTGAACCCCTAACAACATGACGATCGCGATCATGTCCTGGAGCAGCAGGATACTGATGATGATCTCGCCGAGATGACGATGGTGCAGCGCAGTGGTCGGCAGTAGTTTGAGACCGATGATCGTGCTCGAAAACCCGAGGGCCAGGCTTACGAACAGAGACTCGCCGAGACCAAAGCCGAGCCAGAGGCAAAACGGCGTAACCGCGACCATCACGATCAGCGCGCCGGCCAGCGTCACGCGGGTGGCGGGACCGAGCAGGCGGGCAAGTTTCTGCGGATGAAGGTTCAAGCCCAACAGGAACAGCAGGAAAATTATGCCGACCTGCCCGACGTCCCGGACCTTGACCGACGCCGGGATCGCATCGAGAACCTCAGGGCCAGCAACGAGCCCTGCCACGACGTACGCGATCAACAACGACTGGCGCCCGTAGAGTGCCAACGCAGCCAGCAACGCCGTCCCGGTGAACACCAGGAACAGGACAAAGACGATTGGAGCCTCGGTCACGCGCTGCCCAGGTGAGGGAACTGTTCGCGCGGATCGGTGATGACGACGTGTTCCTTGCGATACACCGTCAGGCCGGCTTTCTGATAGTTCGGCAAAGCGTGCGGATGGTCCATCGAGCACGTATGCAACCAGACACGGGCCGGCTTGTGCTGCCATGCGCGGTGTAGAGCCCAGCGCAGGAAATACCCGCCGAGGCCGCGCCCGATGAACTCCGACATCAGCCCGAAGTAAGCCACCTCGATATCGGTGCCAGTGCCGACATCGAGTTCAGCAAACCCGGCCGGCCCACCGCCGACGTACAGCACGTTGATTTCGACACCCGACCCGCCGATGAGTCGCCCGAGCGCTGCGTCGTCCAGCTTCAGGCGTTCAAACCAGTGCCACTCCCGGCCAACGCGGTCGTAGAGATACCGGTAGAAGGCCACGGTCGGCTCTTCGAGGCGCATGATCCGCACATTGGCGGCGGGGGTCGGCGGTGGCGGGGGCGCCTCGAACATCTGCAGATACCAGACGTCGACCGGTACCTTTTTGCGGTCGGACCAGAGTTTCATCCGCGGCTATTCCAGATCCAGCGTTCCTTCGATATCCACCGACAAGTCGAGATCAGGGATTTTCAGCGTCACCACGACCGGGATGCTGGCATCGCTGCTTACGTTGCCCGACTCGAGCGCGCCGCGAACGGCCTGCTCGATCTCACGTTGGGATGTCACTCCGACTTTCTTCAGGAATTTCCGAATCTGCATGTTGAACGTATCTTCGTTCATCAACTGCTCGCTTTCGCTGCTGACCCTATAACTAGAGTACTACCGACCGCCCACTCTTGCTGCTGCTGGCGCGACATCGAACCGCGCTATCATGTAGCCCCAACGCTGCACGGCAGACCGCACTCACATGACCGCCGCCCGGGTTCGCATCCAACCCAATTGTGAAGGTGAAGACCCCGATCTGCTGCCGGTCTCGATCGCCTATGAGCGCATCGCCGGGTCACTGATTCCAATCACTGAAACCGAATCCGTGCCGCTCACGGAAACGCGCGGCCGCGTACTGTCGGACGAGATTATCGCGCCCCATGACGTCCCGCCGCATCGCAATTCCGCGATGGACGGCTACGCCGTGTGCGAAGCCGATCTCCCAAAAAATGGTATTCGCACCCTGAAGGTCGTTGGTACGGCGTGGGCTGGCAAACCCTATAAGGGTGAGATGCGCACGGGTGAGACCGTGCGGGTCATGACCGGCGCTCGGATGCCGGATGAGGCCAATACGGTCGTCATGCAGGAACAGGCGGAGCAAACAGGCGACACGATTCGTATCGACAATCGACACAAGGTCGGTCAGAACGTTCGCCAGGCCGGCGAGGACTTACGCGTCGGCGCATCCGTCTTGCCGGCCGGGAGACGTATTGGGCCGGCCGAACTCGGCCTGCTCGCTTCGCTCGGCCTGGAGCGCGTGCGCTGCTTCCGGCGGCTTCGCGTCGCAGTCTTTTCGACTGGTGACGAAGTACGCATCCCCGGCCAGCCGTTGGAATCCGGAGCCATCTACGACAGCAACCGCTACACGCTGCGTGCCATGCTCGAACGGTTCCAGATCGAATTGCACGACCTGGGGGTGCTGCCGGACGACCGCGATGCGATGCGCGCTGCACTCGACGATGCCGGCCGCAACACCGACGTCATCGTGACGTCGGGCGGCGTCAGCGCCGGCGCTGCCGATTTCGTCAAGCCAACTCTCGAAGAACTCGGTCAGGTGGGCTTCTGGAAGATTGCGATCCGCCCCGGCCGACCGCTGGCCTTCGGCCGCATCAACAGTGCCGCCTTCTTCGGCCTGCCCGGTAACCCGGTAGCCGTCATGGTGACGTTCTATCAGTTCGTGCGCGAAGCGCTGAGGGCACTCGCCGGCGAAACCGACCCACATCCGGAGCCCTTGTTCGACGTGACGCTCAAGTCACGCCTCAGAAAAAAGCCTGGACGCATCGAGTACTACCGCGCCGTCGTGGAACGTGCCGGCAACGGCGCATTGACCGTGCGTGCGACCGGGGCCACCGGTTCCGGGCTGCTCCATACCATGAGCGACGCCAACTGCTTCATCGTGCTGCCGGAAGAGGCTGACACGCAGGAACCCGGCGCGACCGTGCGCGTACAACCGTTCTACGGACTGATCTGAACGCAACGACGTGTCGTCGTTTCCGCCATTGCGCCCTGCCACGCGCGGCCGTCGACCCGCCAGCGCGGTCCCGGTTACATGCTGTCAGCCCGAAGCTGTCACCGATCGACGCGCGGTCGGAGGCCGACTTCAGGTGGCGAGCAGTGTCGGAGAACTTTACACATTTGCGCCAACCGCGAAGTCTACGCGCAAGCGAGATCCTGCAACCGACTGAAAACGCTGACGATTCATGCTCTGGTGCAAAAATTGCATCGGATTGTTTGCTCACAGTCTCGAGCGCACCGGCGCGGCGGTAATCCGCGATCATGGCTCGGAGGGGTAAGGCGATGACGAGACTTCTTGCAGTGTTGCTGCTTTTGGCGAGCAGCTCCGTTTCGGCAGTGATCATTCAAATCGACTACACCGGGACCGTTGGGAGCACGGTACCCGCGGGGCTCACGAGTTCGTTCTCCGTCGGCGATGCGGTTACAGGGTCGCTGCGGTATGACACCGATGGGGCATTCGTCAGCAATGTGCTTGGCAACGGAGCGGGTATTACCCGTGGTTACAACGCGCTGGTGTCGTTCGAAATCTCCATTGGAGCGTACACGGTCAGCAGTAGCGGCGGTGGAGTGTTCGTTGCCGACGGAAACGCCGGGAACGCCTTGGCACCGAAAGACTCGGTGACGTTCGCTGCTTACGGGTTAAATTCTCCGCTCGGTCTTAACCAGACGCTGTCGGAGAATTTCAGCGTCGGCGCCTCACCGAGCCGGCTGCAGTTTCAGTTGCTGTCCGCGGCGAACGCGACAGTGCTGCCGGACGCGTCGCTGCCCAGCTTGGCGACCACGACGAGCTTTATTGCGGCAAATACGTCAGGCACGTCCACGAATCTCGTCGTGTTCGAGGGTGCAGGGTTGATTCGGTACAACCTGTCGTCCGTATCAGCATCTGTCGTGACGACGCCAGCACCGGCATCGGCGCTCCTGATGCTTGTTCCGGCGATGTGGCTGGTTGGCGTCGGCGCACGCAGACGCAACCGGGCAGCATCCGCTTAGATACCCGGGCACAAGCTTGCGGGCGAGCGCTCCGGATGTCTGATGCCCGGAGGCGCCCGCCAGGCGCCCATCGGGATGAAGGTGGCTCGGGTGCAGCGTGTGGACGGTCGTGATGCGGGGAACGCCGCTCCCGACGGCGGCAACAGCGCAAGAACGGACCGCGAGCGGACGGGCTAGATGTAACTACGGGCAGCCGCGCGACGAGCGGCTGGCGCCATCATCTCGGTCTTGTCGTCGTCGTTTTGCATCCAGGCGTCAACCGGCGCCGGCCGCCCGAGAAAAAAGCCCTGGGCGTATTGAAAGCCGATGTCGCGACAGAACTTGAGCTCCGCTTCACGCTCAACCCCTTCAGCCAGGCAGGCGATGTCGAGATCGCGGACGATACGCACCAGGCCTTCCAGCATCTTTTGTTGTGAAGCCGGTGCCGAATCGATATCCCGGATGAGGCCGATGTCGAACTTGAGGTAGTCAGGCGGCACTTCGAACAGCTCGCGAAGCCGCGATTGCCCGGCGCCAAAGTCATCGTAGGCAAGGCCCATGCCGAGCTCGCGAAGCGCGCTTCGGATGATGCCCATCTGCGCCATGTCCGTCACCGAAGTCTCGTGCGGTTCGACGACGATGGATACTCCTGGATAACGCTCGCGCAGCGTTTCGAACTCGGCCACCACGCTCGTGTCCTCGACCTCGCGCGGATGCGCATTCACAAACAGCAATGGGTCGTCCGGCAGGTCCAGACCCAGCTCGACGCCGACATCGCGAAACACCCGGCTCAAGTCCAGTTCCAGCTCGACCTTGGCCGCAAGCTCGAACAGTGCCCAGGGCGACGTTGAGAGCGACGGGTGCGCACCACGCCCCAGTATCTCGTAGCCGATCACGGTCCGATCCGGCAGGGCAACTATGGGCTGGAAGTGAGGCTTGACCAGGCGCTGTTCGATCATTTCCCGCAGGGCCCGGGCATTGGATGGGGCACCGTGGGCAGCCACCGCGAACGCCGTCATGCGCGTTGTCGTCTCGGCCTCTTCCAACGCGTCATCGGACCTGGCCGCGCTTATCACGAACTCGTAGTCGGCGAACTGTACGATGTCGCCAGCCTGTATCCGGCACCCGCCCCTCAGCCGCTCGCCATTGATGAAAGTTCCATTACTGCTCTCGAGGTCGCGCAGCCACAGTTCCCCGGCGTGTGCGAGTAGTTCAGCGTGCGTCGACGAGACGTGCTTGTCGGCAAGGCTGAAGTCAGCCCTTGCGCTACGCCCCACCGTGAACGGAAAGTGCGTAAGCTCGAAACGCCGCGGCAATTTCTCGCCGGGCACCCGACCATCCAGATACCATGCGGTCATCTCCATGTCGCGTCCCGCCGCCCAATTGCGCTCACCCATACCGACACCTTCACGCAGTCGCCTCACGCTGGCCTCAACCCTGCTCTACGCTCGCTATCGACCCGGGTAGGACAACCTGAAGGTATCGGGGCGCTTCGCGTATGCGCCATGGCCGGAAACACGCCGATGGTAAGTTGCTCGCGTACACTGCCGCTCAGCTTCAGTATCCTCACGAACTCCTTCAGTCAGAGCTCCTATGCAAATTCCGGACCTTCGCGCGCTCAGGGCGTGGCCGCGCAGTTGGGCAATGCTGGGCTTCGAACTCGGACACGACGCCGATGGCGAGCGTCGCGACATCAACAGAATTCCCCGCTACCGCGCACTGGCAGCCCTGCAATATCACTTCGAGACCGGCGACGAGGCGCTACTGCGCTATCTGTTCATCGAAGAGACCGCGGCGCACGAGGCCCTGCCTGAAGATGGGCTGTCGGACGCCCTGGTGCTGGGCGCCTGCCTCTTGGCACGGCTACTCGACCCTACCGACCTGCCCGTATTGGCGCGCGCCAGGGCAGCCAGCTTCGACACGGAGATGGGGCTCCCCCTCAGCTGCCTGCACGTGGTTCGCAACACCGCGCAGGGTGCCCGTTGGACGCAAGAGCACGCTGCACTGGTCTCCAGTTGGGAAACCCGCTGGCCCCAGCTGGTCACCGCCGCTGATGACCTGGACAGGGAGTGGGCGCACCTTCAGCGGAAATTTCCAACTCGAGCGTCGCTCGAACGGCCGGTCGATCTCGCCAACCGGCATCTTGCGTTCGGAGAACCCGATGTAGCCGTCGACATCCTGCAAACCTGTTTGACCGCCGCCGAAGACAGCGAGGTTCGCACCAGGCTGGTCACGGCGCTGCGCGCGGCTGGGCGCTACACCGAGGCCGCCATTCAGGTAGCGCAACAGCTGCCCAGATGCACCGGCGAGCGTGAACTCGCGGGCAAGCTCGCGGAACTCATCGGGCTATACGTACTCGCCGAGGCCCCGGCCCGGGCCGGGCGGGCGATCCGCCGCCTCGACGGCTTGTTTGGTGAGTCCCGGGGATTGCGCACATCCGGCGTCGTACGACACGCCGCACGGTATGCCTGGGAAACGGTGAGCGCTCATCCGGATGAGCAGACCGCGCGCGAGCTATATGCGATCGTAAACGCGTGGTTCGAGGATCTCAGTGGTCTTCCCATCGCCGATCTCGAGACAGCGTTCAATGCCGCGCGCCGCTGTGGCTATCACGACGATGCCGAGCGGTACGCGCATTGGGCAGCGGACCAACAGGCTGCCATCGACGCATTCCTGGCGGATTAGACGCGCTCCCGATTTCGTCTGCGCATCTCCGGCCAGCACGCCGAACGCTCAGGAAGACATGGGCGCCGCGTGCCCGGCTGCAGCTATCTCCCCGCACACACCAGACGCGCGGGCGATTCCGAACCGCCACCGGGCGAGCTCTGCGGATGAAAGATAATCGCCGGGAAACCCGACGCCGCCTGCGTCAGGGTATGGCGCCCCGGTCAGTGCCTCCACGCGCGGCTCATTCCGCGCTATAGCCTTTCGCAGGAGCGCCGATATGCTGTCTGACGGCTCACAAGAGGTCTGTTCCGACCTGTTGATGCCTGCGTATTTCTCCAGAGGTTATGTTGATGGATGCTTGGGTGGAGCACGAAGACCCCTCCCAGTCGGCACAGTACCTGGCGGCACTGTTACATAGCCATGTTGACCTGATATCCCGTTTCACGCCGGACGGCACGCTTACTTTCGTCTCACCGTCGTACTGCGAGTTCTTCGGCCAGCGCCCGTCGGCACTGATCGGCACGAACATCTACGATTCGGTGCCGGTTTGTACCCGGGCGGCCCTCAAACAACGATTTGGTCGACTGTCGCTTCGACATCCTACCGTTCGCGGACAGAATCTAAATGTGACCCATGCCGGCGAGCGCCGGCTGATCGATTGGGCCAACACCGGAATTTTCGGGCCCGATGGCGAAGTCATCGAAATTCAGGCCGTCGGCCGCGACGTCACCCAGCAGGACGCTACCGCGGCCGAGCTCGACGAGACGCGAACGCTGCTACAGGCGATCGTGGATGCGACCACCGCGCAAATTGTGGTTTACGACGCCGAACAGCGCCTGATTTGGTGGAACTCGGACTTCGAAGAAAGTTTCAACGCCGAGAACGACATCCCCTTGCAGCCCGGCATCACGCGCGAAGCGCTGTTGCGCCAACGCATGAACGCGCTGGGCACGGACGACGCCGATATCGAGAGGCAGGTGGCGGCGCTCATCGCTTTGCAGGGTACTGATGGCGAGTACGAATACGTCAGTGACTCGGTTCAGTATCTGGTGCGCAACCGACCAGCCGAGAACGGTATGACGGTCGTGACCGTCACGGATATTTCGAAACTGAAAGCCGCCGAGGCAGAAATCGAGCGGCGGTCTCTTCTGCTGCGCTCGATCCTCGACAATACACCGCAGGGCCTCTCCGTCTTCGGCGCTGACCATCGGTTGGTGATGTGCAACGAACCGTTCAAGGACATGTTTCCGTACGAAGCAACGTACTTCGAACCTGGCCTGCACGCTGAAGCTCTGGTGGCACGCTCGGTCGCTGACGGTTATCTGGGTGACGGCGACCCGGATGAGTTGACAACCGACTATCTGCGCCGGTTGCACGACCCCAGGGAAAGAGAGATTCACATACCCGACGGCCGGGTATTCGACCATCGCCGCAAAATGCTGCCCGATGGCGGCTGGGTCACCACTTACACCGACATCACCGAGCGCAACCGGCTGGCGCGCAAGGCCAGCTACGAGGCAGCGCATGACGCGTTGACGGGTCTCGTCAACCGGCGGGAGTTTGAATCCCGGCTACAACGCGCGCTCGATTCTTCTCACGAAGAAGGTGCGACGCATGCGCTGGTCTACTTCGACCTCGACCAGTTCAAGGTTGTCAACGACACGAAGGGACACGCGGCCGGCGACGAGCTGTTGCGCCAACTTGCGGCTCTACTGCGCAAACCGCTGCGCAAGCGCGACACCTTCGCGCGCCTCGGTGGGGATGAGTTCGGCGTACTGATGGAGCACTGCACTCTGACCCAGGCCAATCGTGTGACCGAGGACATTCGCAGCGCCATCGCGGACTACCGCTTCTACTGGGAAGAGCAGGCGCTGCAAGTTGGGGCGAGTATGGGGCTGGTCTCTGTGGACCGGAGCAGCGAGACCATCGAAGAGCTGTTGCGCCGCGCCGACGCCGCTTGCTACGCGGCCAAGGACGCGGGACGAAACCGCCTGCACATCTACAGCGAGACCGACTCACAGCTACTGCAGCGCCGAGGAGAAATGCAGTGGGTAAGCCGGATTCAGCAAGCCCTCGACGACGATCGCTTCGTGCTGTATCAACAGCCCATCATCTCCCTGTCAGATACGAGTCCAGGTAGATCAGGTCTCGGTTTCGAACTGCTGCTGCGACTCCGCACCGAAGACGGCGAGATCGTCTCGCCGGGCGCATTCTTGCCCGCGGTTGAGCGCTACGGACTCGCAACGAAAGTTGATTGTTGGGTCATCCGGCAAGCCTTGTCCTGGCTCGCCGGGCAACCGGGGCTGGTCGCAGCTATTTCGCACTGTGCCGTGAACCTGTCGGGATACTCCCTGACCGATCAATCCATGCCTGCTTTCGTCGAAGAGCAGCTCAAGGAGTCGGGCTTCCCGCCAGAGAAGTTGTGCTTCGAGGTCACCGAAACGGCCGCCATTGCCAATGTGGCGGCGGCGGGCGATATGTTCGGACGGCTGCGGGCACTCGGCTGCACATTTGCACTGGACGACTTCGGCTCGGGTCTTTCCTCATTCGCGTACTTGAAATCCCTGCCGGTCGACTACCTGAAGATCGACGGCGCCTACGTCAAGGACATCACCACCGACCCGGTGAACTACGCGATTGCAAAATCAGTCAATGAGCTCGGGCAGGCGACCGGAAAACAGACGATCGCAGAGTTTGCCGAGAACCAGGAGACCATCGACAAACTGCGCGAACTCGGCGTGAACTATGCGCAGGGCTATGGAATCGCCGCACCCGCGCCGCTCAGTGAGCTGGCGCGAACCTACAGTCAAGAATCCGCCTAGGCTCTACTCGACCAATGCCCTTGCCGGGCAACTCGCCCACTGGACCAACGGGACTTCGGGGCGACGAACACGGCTCGGAGACAGAGCACCCTGGCGCCAGTTTTGCTCTGCCCATTGGATGGGTTCCGTTCACGGTTCCAGCCGGTTCCGGAGCAGCGACGCTCAGAACTTTCCGTTTTGATGCTTCCACTCCTCCGGCGGCGCAATCTTCTCTATGGTGTCCCAGCGTTCGACGATCTTCCCGTCTGCGAGACGGTAGAGGTGGTAGAAGGCGCTCGGCACACCGCCGCGAGCGCCCTCCACTCCCGCGAGCGCAAAATTGCCTTCGACGAGTACCCGATGCAACCGAGAGTAGGCGACCGCGTCGGGGCCGGCCGCTTCGTCGCACAGAGTGCGGTGCAGGTTGTCGAACCCATCCAAGCCGGCCGGGGCGTGCTCGATGAACTCACCGGTCGACACGAATGTTCCGAGCGCATTGAAGTCGGATCCGATCAGGACTTCATTGACGAAGCTGCGCACGATGTCCCGGTTCGTCTCGGTCATTGCGTGGTCCTGAGCCTCGACCGTCCCATCCACCATACTATGGCCTGACGGGTTGGGTCCGAGTCGCAGCTGAATGTTGTCCCAATGCTCGACGGTGTACTCGCCTTCAAACCGGAATACCTCGAACCCGACGCGCCGTTGGGAGAAGTCATACTCGGTGTGACCGAATACGAAATCGCCATCTTGAAAGGCGCGCACGACATTCACCCGTGGCGACGTCGTGGCGAGGCGCGCAAACAGATCTGCCAGTCCGCTTCGCCCCGAATGCGTTTGCGGATTGTGTTGGATGTATTCGTCCGGACTGACCACCAGGACGGAATCAGGGTCTCCGGTTTCGATACCCTTCAGAAGTGCCCGGATCCGGTCGACACGCGCGTGCGTTGGTTTGGGTGCGTTCAAATCAGCTCCTCGTTCGCGTGCGCTGGAGCGCGCGGCCGGAAAACAGAAATCTGGCAGCGGCACGCGCGCAAACAGTCCTAAAATCCCATAGGATATAGCCGATAAATAACCAGAGACCCCAGCGCCGTGCCCAGTCTACGACGCCATGAGGTCCGGTAACTGCCGTCGAAACCCCAGTCAGGAGCAACGTTCGCGATGCAGATCCCGAGCATCCCGGCCAACGAGACCGCACGCCTTGGCGCGCTGCGATCACTGCAGATACTGGATACGGAGGCCGAGGAACGGTTCGACCGGGTGACGCGGCTCGCCCGACGCTTGTTCGATGTGCCGATCGTCCTGGTCAGCCTGGTGGACGAGAACCGTCAATGGTTCAAGTCCTGTCAGGGGCTGGCTGCCAGTGAAACGCCGCGGGATATCTCGTTTTGCGGGCACGCTATCAACCAGAGCGACGTGTTGGTGGTGCCGGATGCAGCGGCGGACCCGCGCTTTTCGGACAACCCCCTGGTCACGGGGGACCCATTCATTCGCTTCTATGCAGGCTATCCGCTGAAACTCGATGGCGGGTTCAACCTGGGCACGCTATGTCTCATCGATCGGCGTCCCCGGGAGTTCTCTAACGACGATCTGGAATCGCTGCGCGATCTCGGCCAGATGGTCGAGCAGGAATTCACCGCCTTGGAGATGGCCACCATCGACGCGCTCACCGGGCTCAGCAACCGGCGCGGTTTCGACGCCCTGGCAACGCATGCACTCGGCATGTGCGCGCGCCTCGCACGCCCTGCGGCCGTGCTCTATATCGACCTGGATGACTTCAAACCCATCAACGACCAGTTTGGCCACGCGGAGGGCGACGGTGCCCTTCGCCGTTTCTCAGGCGTGCTGCTGGACACCTTCCGCGGCTCCGACGTGGTTGCAAGGCTCGGGGGCGACGAGTTCGTGGTGCTGCTGACGAATGCCGATGGTCACGAAATCCGAACGGCGCTGGAACGACTGCGAACCGGAATCGACGTCGAAAACGCCGCGGCGAAGCGTGGCTACAAGCTCGCCTACAGCACAGGCATCGCGCGTTATGATGCGAGCCGGCACGCGGACATTCAGGCGTTGCTCGCTGATGCCGACTCACTCATGTACCAGGACAAGGCGGAGCGGCGCGCGCACAAAGGCAGGGCACCGATGCTGCGCGCAGTAGGGGGAACGGAGCTCTGAGTTTGCATCGCCCGCGTGGATCGAACTGACGGGCGGTAGCCGCGGGCCGCAAAGCGCGGCTTCAGACGCACTGAATACTGCCGACTCGCGGCTGACGGCGCCGTGCATCTCGCGCGGATATCGCAATGCCAGCAGCCCCTGGCGCCGGTACCTGAAGATTCAGCGCTGCATCACAAGACTCTTCTTCCTGATCCGTACCGAAGCGATCTATTAGCTCAGGACTTTCGGTCTATGGCCGTTAATACTCCCTGACGAGAGGGTAGAGACGAGCAATGCCATGCGCGAAAAACGAATGTCGCTCCGCACCAAACTGACCATCGCGTTCCTGCTGGTTGCCACTGTCCCCGTGGTCATGCTCGCCACATGGGTCGAGCGCTCTGCAGTGCAGAAGGAATTCGATACGGTCACAGAGAAGCATCTCATCATCGCGCGCAATCTGAGCGCGGCTATGGAGCGTTATGCCAACGATATCGCCGCGGCGGTCAGCGCCGCAGCGAGCTCGAAAGGTGATGCGCGCGACTGGCGCGAACTGCTTGGTAATCTCGATATCCACAGCGCGATTGTCGTCGACGGCGAGAAACAGGAAGTCGCATGGTCGGGAGCCCGGTTTCCAGTCACCGTGCCGCTCCCGGACACAGCCCTCGCGGAGCTTTCGGCTCCGAATGTACGCAGCATCGGGCCGGTGCGCTTCAGTAACCTGACCCGAATCGCTGACCGGCCGGTAATGCTCGTCGCAGCGGCGCGCACGGGCGGCGGCGACCTGGTGGTCGTGCTCGACACGCCGTACCTGGTCAAGCTGCAGAAGTCGATCGCGTTCGGCGAACTCGGGCACTCCATGATGGTCGATGCGAGCGGGCGCGTGATCGCCCACCCGAATGCCGAGTGGCAGCGGATCTCCAAGAACGCATCAAAGCTCTCTGTCGTACAGAAAATGATGCGCGGCGAGACCGGTGTCGCCGAGTTCTACTCGCCGCCTATGAAAGCGGACATGATCGCTGGCCATACCTCCGTAGCAGGTGTCGGATGGGGTGTCATGGTCCCGCAGCCCGTACGTGAACTCTACGTGCACGCGACGGAAGTCACGATGATGGCGATCATTATTACCGTCCTGGGACTGACCGGCGCAGGCGTATTGGGTTGGTGGCTCGCGCGCCGCATCGCGGCCCCGTTCGCAAAGATCAGAGACCAGATGCTGGACGTGGAATCGCCAGAACAGAGCTACGTACGAGAAGCGCTGCCAAATGGGGCGACACATGAAGCGCATCAGTTGGCCGAATCATTCGAGGAAATGGTGGCGAGACTAAGGTTGTCCAGCGCCGAAATCGTGGCGGCGAAAGAAGCTGCCGAACGGGCCAACCACGCGAAATCGGAGTTCCTGGCCAACATGTCACATGAGCTTCGCACGCCTTTGCACGGCATCCTGAGCTTCGCCGAACTGAGCGTCGAAGCGGCCGACTCCGGCGACAGCGAAACCCGCCGGCAATACGCGCGCCACATTGAGCAGAGCGGAGAAGTGCTGCTGAACCTGGTCGATTCACTGCTGGATTTGTCGAAACTCGAATCCGGACGCCAGCAGCTCGAACTCGGTGATGTCTCGCCGGACCATCTGGTTGAAACGGTGGTCAGTGAAGTCAGCCCGCTCGCATCGAAGCGCGGCCTTGTGATCGACACGTCAGGCACTTGCGACCTGTCGATCGAGGCCGACCCGGTTCGCCTGGGGCAAGTGGTGCGCAACCTGCTCGCCAACGCCATCAAGTTCACGGCCGAAGCGTCGGTCATCAACGTGGATATTCAGCAGGATGCCCACTTCACCTACCTGCGGATAACGGACGCGGGCCCGGGGATTCCAGCGGAAGAGACGGACTTCATCTTCCAGAAGTTCGTGCAGTCGAGCGCAACCGCGGACGGTGCCGGCGGAACCGGGCTCGGGCTCGCCATCTCCCGCGAGATCATCGCCGCGCAAGGCGGACGCATCTGGGCAGAAAACGTAGCCGTCGGCGGCGCACGCTTCACGGTCGAGGTTCCAAAC
>JBCCEJ010000048.1:0-45630 GCA_039030335.1 Pseudomonadota bacterium
CGCTTCTTTGGTCACACTGACGTCATGCGGATGGCTTTCGCGAACTCCGGCGGCGCTGACGCGTACGAATCTCGCGCGCTCCCGCAAAGCCCGCAGGCTGGAACTTCCGGTGTACCCCATGCTGGCGCGCAGCCCACCCACCATTTGTCCGACGACACCGGCGAGCGATCCCTTATACGGCACGCGTCCTTCAATCCCTTCAGGCACCAGCTTCTCGAGTTCCTGCACGCCGTCTTGAAAGTAGCGATCGCTCGAGCCATGCGCCTGGGCCATCGCACCGAGCGAGCCCATGCCGCGGTACGACTTGTAAGTGCGGCCCTGGTAGAGCTCGACATCTCCGGGCGCTTCCTCGGTGCCGGCGAACAGGCTGCCGATCATGACCGTCCATGCGCCTGCCGCCAGCGCTTTGGCGATGTCGCCTGAGTAGCGGATCCCGCCGTCTGCGATCACCGGTACCTCACCGGCCAGCGCGGTCGCGACTTCATCGATCGCGGTCAGCTGTGGGACGCCGACGCCAGCTACGACCCGAGTCGTGCAGATCGAACCAGGCCCGATGCCCACCTTTACGGCGTTTACTCCCGCATCGGCCAGGGCTTTCGCGCCGTCACCGGTTGCGACGTTGCCGCCAATAATCTGCGCCGAATTGTAGTTGCGGCGGATCCACCGCACCTGCTCGAGCACGCCAGCCGAATGGCCATGCGCCGTATCCACGACCAGTACGTCCACGCCGGCGTCCATCAGTGCTTCGACACGGGCCTCGGTCTCCTGCCCTGTACCTACGGCGGCGCCGACGCGCAGCTGCTCGTGCTGGTCCTTACAGGCGAAGGGATATTCCGAAGCTTTCTGGATGTCCTTGACCGTGACCAGGCCGCGCAGCTCATGCGCCTCATTGACCACCAGCACCTTCTCGATACGGTGTGCGTGCAGCAGCGCCTGCACGTCTGCCTTCGGTGCGTCTTCGAGCACCGTGACCAGCCGCTCGCGCGGCGTCATGATCGCCGAGACGGCTGCGTCCATATGCGTTTCGAAACGCAGGTCGCGGCTCGTCACGATGCCCACGAGCGCCGTGCCGTCGACTACCGGCACACCAGAGATGTTACGGCTCCGCGTGAGACCGATGACTTCACGAATACTGGTATCCGGCGTAACCGTGATCGGGTCCTTGATGACGCCGCTCTCGTATTTCTTGACCTGACGGACCTGTGCGGCTTGCTCGGGCACATCCATATTCTTGTGGATGATCCCGATGCCGCCGTCCTGGGCCAGGGCAATCGCCAGGCGAGATTCGGTTACCGTGTCCATCGCGGACGCGACGATCGGAATATTGAGAGCGATATCGCTGGTCAGGTGAGTAGCCAGGCTCACTTCGCGCGGAAGGACTTCCGAGTAGCCTGGTACGAGAAGCACATCGTCAAATGTGAGGGCTTCCTGAATGGAACGCATAAGGTCTCTCGACAGCCCCGAAATGACGCCTCATTATACGGCAATAAGGACCCGCTCTGCACGCCCGTGCCGCTAGTTTCTTCTGCGCGCCAGCCTCATCGCGGCATGCGCCGGACGGCGATTCCGGCCGGCGTGTCAACAGCGTCAACAGTGCGTCCGCGGGCGCCGAGAACCCGGCTTGAATGCAACTTCGACCACCGTAGATCCAAACGCGCACCGCGAGGTCTGGACGGTAACCAGGTTGAACCTGGAAGTGCGGGCAATGCTCGAGTCCGGCTTCGGGTCGCTTTGGGTAGAGGGTGAGATCTCGAATCTGGCGCAGCCGCGTTCGGGTCACATTTACTTCTCCCTCAAAGACCGTCAATGCCAGGTCCGCTGTGCGATGTTCCGCGGTCAGAACCGGCGTCTCCAGTTCATTCCCGAAAACGGCCAGCAGGTGCTGCTGCGGGGGCGAGTCGGCCTGTACGCGGAACGGGGCGACTATCAGATGGTCGTCGACTACATGGAAGAAGGCGGCATCGGGGCACTGCGGCGCGCGTTTGATGCACTGAAGGACAAGCTGGCCGCGGAGGGAATGTTCGCGGCCGAACGCAAGCGGGCATTACCGCCGCATCCAGCATCGGTCGGGATTCTGACGTCGCCGACCGGTGCCGCCCTCCGTGACGTGCTGAGCACCCTCGCGCGCCGCATGCCGGGCCTGCCCGTGGTCGTTTACCCCGTGCCAGTCCAGGGCACCGAAGCACCCGACGCCATCGCCGCCATGCTCCAGACGATCGGCGAACGGGCGGAATGCGACGTGCTGATCGTGGCGCGCGGAGGCGGTTCGCTCGAGGACCTCTGGGCGTTCAACGACGAACGCACGGCGCGCGCACTGGCCGGTTGCCCGATCCCGATCGTGAGCGGCGTTGGCCACGAGACAGACTTCACGATCGCGGATTTTGTCGCCGACTATCGCGCGGCGACGCCGACAGCCGCAGCCGAAGCGGTAAGTCAGGACGCCGAAGCGCTCAGACTACGTATTGGTGGTATGCGCGAACGCCTGCGACGCGCGGTCGGGCACGACCTTCGTACCAGAGTTCAGCAACTCGACGGCCTGCGCCGAAGGGTTCGCCATCCGTCTTTGCGACTACAGGAGCTGTCGCAGCGGACCGACCTGCTGGCACTGCGTCTGCAGCGCGCTCTGGAGACGCGCCTGAGCGTCTGCGCCCGGCGACTGGAGACCGTGACCGCGCGGCTCGCGCGACAGCATCCGGCACTGCGCCTTGCCGCCCTGCGGCGGCAGTCGGAAGCGGCACGTGACGCGTTGCACAAAGCGGTCGGAACGGCTCTCGAACGCCGCCGCGCTCAGCTGCGTCTGCTGAACCGCGCCCTGGCCACGCTCGGGCCGGCCCCGACACTGGCCCGGGGTTATGCGCTGGTTACCCAGGCGGATGATGGCCGCCTCATCAGCTACGTCACCCACACGGCCGCTGGCGCCGTACTTCGCGTCCGGCTACAGGACGGTGAACTCACTTGTACCGTAAACGACGTGTCAATGGGGAAGCCTGCCGATCGCTAGTTCCGCATGCGGTACCAGAGTATGCCCAGCCATTCATGCGTCAGCGCCTGCGAATCTTCCAGTGCCCACGAACTCGGAGCGACGATCTTCAAACTGATCTCCGGAAGGCCTCCGTTGAAGTCGGTTCCTGCCGGCGTTACTTCCAGGCCTTGCGCCTCGAACATCTCGACGGCACGGCGCAGGTGCACCGCTTGGGAGACGAGGATGATGTGTCCGAGCCCGGCTTCCTTAAGTAGCTTCGCCGAATAGCGGGCGTTGGCCTCGGTGTTGCGGGACTGACCTTCGATCCAACGCACGGGCACGCCAAATTCCTGCACGAGAGCCTCGCGCATCAGCTCGGCCTCCGAACGAGGTTCGCCGGATACGCTGCCCCCGGACACCAGGATCGGTAGTCCTGTCGCACGATGCAGGCTGGCCCCGAACCGCAGCCGCAACAGCGTTTTCATACTGACGGTTTCGTCACCGTACTCCAGCGCGCGGACACGCCCACCACCCAGCACGACGATGGCTTCGGCATTGCTATTCGCGAATTGCTGAGCCGTCTGCGGACCAACCGGTTCAAACAACGGGCCGACGAAACCCGTGAAGAGTCCCGAACTTGCGATTAGCAGGGTGACGGCGCCCAGTACCGTCAACCCGGATCCGATCCGCCGCCACCTCCGCCGCAACAGCAGCCCCGCGAAAATGAGAATCACGTTGCTCGTAGGCGGGTACAGGAAGTAGGCGAGGCTCTTGACGATCGCGATTTCCAATGTCGGTTATCCGCTCGCGACTGCTCCAGGACAGCAAACCAGCCCGACGTCTCGCGATCTACACATCATTCAGCTGACCCTGCCACCGGCTGCCTGCAGATCCGCGTGGTACGAGGAGCGCACCAGTGGGCCGCTCGCCACGTTTGCGAATCCGATCCGCTTCGCCACCCGGCCAATGGCGGCGAACTCAGACGGCGGCATATAACGTTCTACAGGCAGGTGATGCCGGCTCGGCTGCAAGTACTGTCCGAGCGTCACCATGTCGCAGTCATGGGCGCGAAGATCGCTCAACACCTCAACGATCTCATCATTGCGCTCGCCGAGCCCGACCATGATGCCGGACTTGGTCGAGACTGCGGGGTGATCGGCCTTGAACGACCGAATGAGACGCAAAGACCACGCGTAGTCGGCACCAGGCCGTGCCCGACGGTACAGTCGGGGGACGGTTTCGAGATTGTGGTTGAACACGTCGGGCGGTGACTTGGCGAGCGCTTCGAGCGCACGTTCCATGCGGCCGCGGAAATCGGGCACCAGCACTTCGATCCGCACGCTCGGCGTACGCGCCCGGACGGCGGCCACGCAATCCGCGAAGTGACCGGCACCGCCATCGCGCAGGTCGTCGCGGTCGACCGACGTGATGACCACGTAGCTGAGCCGCATCGATTCCACCGCCTCGGCCAGGTTCTCCGGCTCGGCGCTGTCGATGAAGCCGCCTGGTTTGCCATGCGCGACGTCGCAAAACGGGCAGCGGCGGGTGCACATGTCGCCCAGGATCATGAAGGTAGCGGTACCGTGTGTGAAACACTCGCTCAGGTTGGGGCACGAAGCTTCCTCGCAAACCGTGTGCAGCTTCTGTCCGCGCAGCAGCGACTTCAGATTCTGTACGGCAGCCGTACCAGGAGCGCGCACGCGGATCCACCGTGGCTTGCGCGGCAACGGTCCTGTGGACGGCTCGACCCGAACCGGATTGCGCGCGGTCTTGTTCTCGCCGCGCTGCAGGCGCGGCAGGTCAACGCGCACAGATGTGCTGAGGCTAACGTCATTCATGGCGACGCCCTCCGGGCAGTGGGAGCCGGACAGCCAGGTGCATGCGAATCCTGACAGCGAATCCTACGCATTTATGGGTCCCCAGCGGTTGACGATATGGCAGAAAAGCTCGGCCGTGCGCTCGGCGTCGTAGATGGCTGAATGGGCATCGCGCTGGTCCCAATCAAGGCCGGCAGCCTTGACGGCCCGCGCCAGCACGGTCTGGCCGTAGGCGAGGCCCCCCAACGTGGCAGTATCAAACATCGTAAACGGATGAAACGGATTGCGCTTGAACCCGGTGCGCGCGACTGCGGCCTTCAAGAAACCGAGGTCGAACGCGGGATTGTGTCCGACCAGCACTGCGCGAGTGCAGCCGCTATCGCGTACCGCGTGGCGTACCGGCGTCAGCACCTTCTGCAGCGCCTCACGCTCTGGCAAGGCGAAGCGCAGGGGATGGTCCGGGATGATGCCGTTGAATTCGAGCGCGGATTCTTCGATGTTCGCGCCCGGAAAAGGCTCGACGTGGCTCGAACATGCCGTATCGGGGTGCCAGGTGCCAGCCTCGTCCGCGCTCAACGTCACCACAGCGATCTCGAGCATCGCATCGGTCTCGGCGTTGAATCCGCCAGTCTCGATATCCACGACAACCGGGAGGAAACCGCGGAATCTCCGGGAAACGGGGGTTGGCTCCGACACGCGGTAGCTCACTCCTACAAACTCGGGCACAAACGCTGCCCACGCGGGCCCGCACGCGGGACCCAGACCGCATTCTCGCACAGGCGGCCGCCCATCAGGCTTCGGTCGCGAAGCCTTTGGGGGCTAAGTGAAGTGGCCCCACGCTAAGCCTATACTCAGCCGAGTACGGCGTTCTACGCCGCGCAACCTTGCCTGGTATCCGTCGGTCCGAGCACCAAGGCGCTTGCCACCGAGGCACCGCGCACACGAGGAAGCAACTGCATGGCCACCCGCCCGGAAGGGGTCGACATAGACCCGCAAGAAACCACCGAATGGCTCGAATCCCTGGAATCGGTCATGGAGCGCGACGGCCCCGAACGCGCGCACTACCTGCTGCAGCAGATGATCGACGAGGCGCGCCGCGCCGGCGCGCATCTCCCCTACTCGGCCAATACCGCCTACCTCAATACGATTCCAGAGGCTCACGAGCAGCACACGCCCGGCGACCCGGCGATCGAATGGCGAGTGCGCTCACTGATCCGCTGGAACGCCCTGGCGATGGTGGTCCAGGCCAATCGGATGACCTCAGAACTGGGTGGGCACATCGCGAGCTTTGCATCGAGCGCCACGCTCTACGACGTCGGATTCAATCATTTCTGGCACGCGCCTGCTGCCCGGCACGGCGGCGACATGATCTTCATACAGGGCCACAGCGCCCCGGGGATCTATGCACGGGCGTATCTGGAGGGACGTCTGTCGGAAGACACGCTCCACCGCTTCCGTCAGGAAGTCGACGGTGACGGTTTGTCTTCCTACCCGCACCCATGGCTGATGCCCGACTTCTGGCAGTTCCCGACCGTGTCGATGGGCCTCGGTCCGCTAATGGCCATCTACCAGGCGCGGTTCATGAAATACATGCACAACCGCGGTCTGATCGATGCCACGAAGCGTAAGGTCTGGGCGTTCATGGGTGACGGCGAGATGGACGAGCCGGAATCGCTGGGCGCCATCACACTGGCGTCCCGGGAATCTCTGGACAATCTGATCTTCGTCATCAATTGCAACTTGCAGCGCCTGGACGGCCCGGTGCGCGGCAACGGCAAGATCATTCAGGAACTGGAAGCTGCATTTCGCGGCGCCGGGTGGAATGTCATCAAGGTCATCTGGGGATCGTACTGGGATCCGCTGCTGCTGCGGGACACCAAAGGGTTGCTCCGCAAGCGCATGGAAGAGGCCGTAGACGGCGAGTATCAGAACTTCAAGGCGAAGGGCGGGGCTTACACTCGGGAGTATTTCTTCGGCAAGTACCCTGAGCTGAAGGCGATGGTCGCCAACATGTCGGACGACGATATCTGGCGACTGAACCGTGGCGGGCACGACCCGCACAAGGTCTACGCCGCCTACGCGGCTGCGACAGCCCATACGGGTCAACCGACGGTGATCCTGGCCAAAACGGTCAAGGGCTACGGCATGGGTGAAGCAGGCGAAGGTCAGAACATCACGCACCAGCAGAAGAAGATGGGCGAAGATGCGCTGAAGGCGTTTCGCGACCGCTTCGAGATCCCGATCTCGGACGAAGACATCGCCGATGCCCCGTTCTACCGACCGCCCGACGACAGCCCGGAGATCAGCTACATGCTCGAACGCCGCAAAGCGCTCGGCGGCTATCTCCCCCAGCGGCGGCGCCAGGCGCCAGCCCTCGACATTCCACCGATCGACATATTCGACGCCATGATGCAGGGCACCGGCGAGCGCGAAATCTCGACGACGATGGCGTTCGTTCGCATGCTGACCGCGCTGGTGCGGGACAAGAACATCGGCTCGAACATCGTCCCGATCGTGCCCGACGAGGCGCGCACATTCGGGATGGAGGGTCTGTTCCGTCAGCTTGGCATCTACTCGTCCAAGGGGCAGCTCTACGAGCCGCAGGATGCCGATCAGTTGATGTATTACCGCGAGGACAAGAAAGGTCAGATCCTGCAGGAGGGCATCAACGAGGCAGGGGCCATGTCGTCATGGATCGCGGCCGGTACCGCCTATTCGAATCACGGCATCAACATGGTGCCGTTCGATACCTTCTACTCGATGTTCGGCTTCCAGCGCATTGGCGATCTGGCGTGGGCCGCAGGCGATTCCCAGGCGCGCGGCTTTCTGATGGGCGGCACGGCCGGCCGCACTACGCTCGCCGGCGAAGGACTGCAGCACGACGACGGGCACAGCCATCTGTTCGCCGCCAATATTCCGAACTGCGTGGCCTACGACCCGACCTACAGCTACGAGCTGGCCGTCATCATTCACGACGGGATGCGACGCATGTTCGCGGACCAGGAGAGCATCTTCTACTACGTGACCCTGATGAACGAGAACTACGCGCACCCGTCCATGCCTGAAGGTGCCGAGGAAGGCATCATCAAGGGTATGTACCTGCTGCAAGCCGCGGACGCGCCGCCGAATGCGCCGCGCGTCCAGCTCATGGGTTCTGGCACGATCCTGCGTGAGGTACTCGCCGCGGCCGACCTGCTGCGCGAATTCGAGGTGCATGCCGACGTCTGGAGCGCCACGAGTTTCACCGAGCTCCGGCGGGACGGACAGGACGTCGAGCGTTGGAACATGCTGCATCCCCAGGACCATCCACGCGAAAGCTTCGTGAGCCAGCAGCTGACCGGGCACGGCGGTCCGGTCGTGGCGGCGTCGGACTATACCCGGCTGTTCGCTGACCAGATTCGGCCCTACGTACCGCAACGCTTTGTAGCGCTGGGTACCGATGGCTACGGCCGCAGCGACGTCCGCGTAAAACTCCGTGAGTTCTTCGAGGTGGATCGCCGGTTTGTCGCGGTCGCGGCACTCAAAGCACTCGCCGACGAAGGCACCATTGAACGCAACGTGGTCGCGCAGGCACTGCAGCGCTTCGCCATCGACGTGTCAAAACCCAATCCGTTGACCGTTTAGGCGGCGTGGTCTGGTTTCAGGAGAACGCACCATGGCACGCATCGAAATACGCGTCCCGGACATCGGCGAGTTTGACAACATTCCGGTCATCGAAATTCTTGTGGCGATAGGCCAGCAGGTCGGCGCCGAGGATCCGCTGGTCACCCTGGAAAGCGACAAGGCGACCATGGATGTGCCTGCCCCGGAGGCCGGCACGATCGTCGAGCTGCACGTGCAGCTCGGTGACCTGGTGAGTCAGGGGACGCTGCTCGCATCCCTCGAGGAAGCCACGCCGCAGGTCGAAGAATCCCCGCCTGCACAGGCGGATGAAGACGCTGCGCCGCCCCCGGAGCAGCACGACCATATCGAAGTGACGGTTCCTGACCTCGGCGATTTCGCCGACGTCCCCGTTATCGAAATCCACGTCGCACCGGGTGCGCACGTGCGCCTCGAGGATCCACTCGTCACGCTGGAGAGCGACAAGGCGACCATGGACGTACCTGCGCCTGCCGATGGCACGGTGCGTGAACTGCTCGTTCATATCGGCGATACCGTATCAGCCGGTTCTCCAATTCTGATCATGGACCCGGACGCCGGCGCCGAGGCGGCGCAGGCGACCCCGGCACCCGAGCCTGCCGCCACGCCGAAACCGCCGGTTCCGGCGCCTGCGCCCGCCGCGGTGCAGCCGCGTCCATCCCCTACTGCAACGCTCGGGGAACGCGGCGACGCGCAGCGTCCGGCCGCGCACGCGACGCCGGCCGTGCGGCGGTTCGCACGTGAGCTGGGCGTCGACCCTGCGCTCGTCACCGGAACCGGCCGCAAAGGCAGAATACTGAAGGAGGACGTGCAACGCTTCGTGAAAGACGCGTTGCAACGGCCGAGCGTGGAGAAAACCGGAGCGGGCGCGGGAATTCCGCCGATTCCGGAGGTCGATTTCAGCCGGTTCGGCGAAATCGAGGTACGCGCTCTGTCGCGGATTCAGCGGGTCAGTGGCCCGCATCTGCACCGCGCGTGGCTTAACGTGCCGCATGTCACGCATCACGACGAAGCCGACATAACGGAACTCGAAGCCTTTCGTCAGCAGATCAAGCACGATGCGGCCAGCGAAGGCCTTCGCATCACGGCGCTCGCTTTCATCATGAAAGCCGTCGCGGCCGCGCTGATCAAATTTCCCAACTTCAACGCATCACTGTCCGCCGATGGTCAGTCGCTCGTATTGAAAAGCTACTTCCACATCGGCATCGCGGTCGATACGCCTGGCGGACTCGTGGTGCCGGTGATTCGGGATGTGGAGCGCAAGAGCATCTACGCGCTGGCCGACGAGATGGCCGACGTCAGTGCCCGAGCTCGGGAAGGCAAGCTGAAGCCCGATGAGATGCAGGGTGGATGCATGAGCATTTCCAGCCTCGGCGGCATTGGCGGCACCGCCTTCACACCGATCGTCAATGCGCCCGAGGTCGCCATACTCGGCGTTGCGCGGTCGCGCATGCAGCCCGTATGGAACGGTACGGATTTCGTACCGCGCCTCATGCTGCCGCTGGATCTCTCGTACGACCATCGCGTGATCGATGGGGCCGCGGCCGCGCGCTTCGTCGCGCATCTGGCGACGCTGCTCGGCGACGTCCGCCGACTGCTGCTGTAGGAGGCCTGACATGAGCACGACGGTCGCGGTAACAGTGCCGGACATCGGTGACTTCAAGGACGTCGAGGTCATCGAGATACTCATTTCGCCAGGCGAGCGCGTAGACGTTGAGCAACCGTTGGTTACGGTCGAAAGCGACAAGGCCAGCATGGACATTCCGAGCCCCACGGCGGGCATCGTGGAGTCGGTCGGCGTCGCGCTCGGTGACCGGATTTCCGAGGGCGCCCTGGTCTGCCTACTGCGCACGGAAGAGGTTGAGGCCGCGACCACCCCCGCTCCGATCGCCCGCGCTACGGACACGACCGCAGCGTCTCACGTGCAGGCGGTATCTGCAGATGCGCGGCCCGACGGCACAGACTCCACAGAGGTGCTGGTCATCGGCGCCGGGCCGGGGGGCTATACGGCGGCCTTCCGTAGTGCCGACCTCGGCAAGCGCACGACCCTGGTCGAGCGCTACGACACGCTCGGCGGCGTCTGTCTGAATGTCGGCTGCATTCCGTCGAAGGCGCTGCTGCATACCGCCGAGGTCATCGACGGCGCCGCCGGTATGGCCGCTCACGGAGTGAAATTCGGCTCGCCGGAAATTGACTTGAGCGCACTACGTGCATGGAAAGACGGTGTCGTTGGACGCCTGACGAAAGGCCTGGCCGGACTCGCCCGACAGCGCCAGGTCGACGTCGTCCAGGGCGTCGCCGAGTTCACCGGTCCGAAATACCGTGACGGTCAGAGGCGCCAGCGGCGAACGGACCATCCACTTCCAGAACGCCATTATCGCGGCCGGTTCGAAAGCGACCGAAGTGCCGGCGTTCCCGAACGACGATCCGCGCCTCATCGACTCCACCGGCGCGCTCGAGATGACCGACATCCCGTCACGCATGCTGGTGGTTGGCGGCGGCATCATCGGTTTGGAGATGGCGACTGTGTACGCCGCGCTCGGCTCCCGAATTACGGTGGTCGAGCTGTTGGATGGCCTGATGCCAGGCGCCGACCCCGATCTTGTCCGTCCGCTGCAAAAGCACATCGAAAAACGCTACGAGAGCATCTTCACGAGTACGCGCGTCACGTCGATAGAGCCGACAGAAGCCGGCCTTCGCGTCGGCTTCGATGGACCGGACGCACCAGAGAGCGACACCTTCGACCGGGTGCTCGTAGCAGTAGGCCGGCGCCCGAACGGCCACCGGTTGAACTGCCCGGCGGCCGGCGTTGCTGTAACCGAAGCGGGCTTCATCGAAGTCGATCGGCAACAGCGCACCAACGTGCCGCACATCTTTGCGATCGGAGACATCGTCGGACAGCCGATGCTGGCCCACAAGGCCACGCACGAAGCGAAGGTCGCCGCGGAGGTCATCGCCGGTCATAAAGCGAGCTTCGATGCCCTGACCATTCCGTCGGTCGCCTATACCGACCCGGAAGTGGCCTGGATGGGACTTACCGAGACTGAGGCCAAGGCTTCGGGGACGCCATACGAAAAAGGCGTGTTTCCTTGGGCAGCGAGCGGTCGGGCACTTGGCATTGGCCGCGACGAAGGACTCACGAAAGTGCTGATCGATCCGGAGACACGACGTGTACTGGGTGCGGGTATCGTCGGTGCTCACGCGGGCGACCTGATCGCAGAAGCTGTGTTGGCCCTGGAAATGGGTGCCGACGCGGAAGATCTGGGGCTCAGCATTCACCCCCATCCGACGTTGTCCGAGACGCTGAACTTCGCCGCTGAAATGCTCGAAGGGACGATCACCGATCTCTACGTGCCGCGCAAGACTTCGAAGCCGGGCTGAATGGTCTTGCTAGCGCGCCCGCGCACGACGTTGTCGCCGTGATTTTGCACCACGACGTGTTCGGCGAACTCGCGCCAGACGTGACGCCGTTGGTGCTGCTCCACGGGCTGTTCGGCTCCGGCACGAACTGGCGAACGCTGGCGCGCCGGTTTGCGGCGGAGCTGCCGGTCATCACGTTCGATGCGCGCAACCACGGCCGCTCGGCACACGCGGACCAGATGAGTTATGCCGAGATGGCAGCAGACGTGGAAGCTTCGCTGGCGGCGCTCGATGTCCGGCAAGCCCACATCCTCGGCCACAGCATGGGCGGTAAGACCGCGATGACGCTGGCATTGACATCGCCTGCTTGCGTCACGTCGCTCATCGTCGCCGACATCGCCCCCATCGCCTACCAGCGCGGCCTCGGACCAGAGCTGGGACTGATGCAAGGCCTGCCTCTGACGACGATCAAACGCCGCGCTGACGCAGACGCTGCGCTCCGCGACGCACTCCCAGATCCAGGCCTGCGCGCGTTTCTGTTGCAGAATCTGGAAATTCGCTCCGACGGGACCCGGTGGCGCCTGAACCTGGATGCCATCGAAGCTGCGGGTGCACTGCTGACGGGGTTCGATGCGCCGGACGGGACGACGTATCTGGGACCGGCCTCGTTCATTCGCGGAGGCATGTCGGATTACCTGTCGCCGGATCACGATGTGATCGTCGCCGACCGGTTTCCACGGGCAGTCTCTTTGACGATCGACGGCGCGGGACACTGGCTGCATGCCGAGCAACCCGATGCGTTCGCGGAGCGGGTCATCGACCACCTCCGGTCTCTCGCCTGACCGGGGCGCCGCGTGCGTCGCGTAGGCAACTTTGTGCCACGTCACGCCAGCCGGCGCCTGCGCGGCCGGTCAGCGCGGGACTACGGGCTCGCCAAGGGACGAAAAAAGGTACTGCTGTACGCCATATTGGCGCTGACCCTGGTCGGCGCGCGCAGTCCCTTGGCGCAAACCGTCACCGCCTTGCCATTCGCCTTGCATGACAACCCGCAAATCCTCGCCGACACGCGCGTAGCGTTACTCGGCACGCTGGACCTGGGACCGCTGGTGCGCCGTCACGAATCGTTAGCTGAGTTATCTGGACTCGCCTGGGACGACGACGAACAACTCCTGTTCGGCGTTACCGATCGCGGCTGGATGGTGAGGCTGAAACTCGACTTCAGCGATGGCAGGCTAACCAACGCGACCTTCTCCGGAGCGACCAGGCTCACGGGCGAAGGCGGCCGTAGGCTCACCGGACGCGCATCCGATTCGGAAGGCATGGTCGGACTCAGGACACGCAACGGCCGGGCTGGCGACAGCGAGTTCATCGTCGCTTTCGAACGTGACAATCGCTTACAGCTGCACGACGCGAACGGCCGCCTCAAGCGCCGCATTGAAGTGGCGAGACCGCTCCGTGACAGCAATGCCTACCGAAGCCGGAACAAAGGCTTCGAAGCAGTCATGCGCCATCCGCACGCCGGCGTGGTGCCCGGTACGGAATGGCCGCTCCGCGGCGCTGACGACAGTTACTGGCAATGGTATCGCGCAGACGGTCGCTCCGTTCGGGTTCCGCGGCTCGATCGACCGAGCGCCGGGCTCGTCGCGATGGAGGCCTTGTCAGATGGCCGCACAGTGACACTTGAGCGCGCCCACAGCTGGCTTGGTCTTTCCCTGATTATCGAGGTCGGTCTGGTAGATGCCTGGAACGGCACGACCGAAGCAGGCGGGCGGCTTGAGAAGCGTACGCTGTGGCGCCTGGATTCGTCGCTTGGCTGGCGCGTCGACAATTTTGAAGCACTCACCCGCCACCGGGGCTCCCGCTTTCTGATGGCGAGCGACGACAACGGCTCGGCGTTGCAGACGACGCTGCTGGTCTACTTCGAGATCAGGCCCTGAGCCTGCACACAGTGCCCAGGTCGAGTCCCACTGACCAGGCTCGCCCACGAGCCGGTACTGCTAGACTTCCTCTACAGCGCATCAGGAGAACCGCATATGCCGTCGCCTTCCGGTGTTGACACGGTTCAGCAGGTCGCTGAGTTCCTGCTCAGCATCGAGCTGTTCTCGACGCTCGACGAAAACACCGTGCTGGTGGTGGCCGGGAATCTCGAGGTTCTAGAACTGGAGGCCGGACAGAACCTCTTTCGGCGCGGCGATGTCGGTGAACACATGTACATCGTCGTATCAGGCGCGCTGCGGGTGCACGACGATCATACGGTCTTCAACACATTGCACGATCGCGATGCGTTCGGAGAGTTTGCGCTCATCGATTCGATCACACGCACGGCAGATGTCACGGCCCTCACCGATGCCAGGCTGCTCGCGATCAATGGCCAGGTTTTCCTGGATCTGCTGCGCGATAACTTCGACATCGCCCGCGCGATGCTCCGGGGGCTCATCCAACGTGTCACGGTAGAGAAGGATCGCTCCGAAAAGCTGCTGCAGAGCATCCTCCCGCGCATGGTGGCAGAGGAATACAAGGCCACCGGACAGGTCGAGATTCGAAAATTCGACCAGGTGTCCGTCATCTTCGCTGACCTCGCCGGATTCACCCGGGTATCGGCCCAGATGCCGCCCGAGCGCGTGATCGCCGATCTGGACCACTGTTTCTCCGCGTTTGATGTCATCACCGACCGCTTTTCCATTCAGAAGATAAAAACGACCGGCGACGGCTATATGTGTGTCGGCGGAATTCCGGTTGCGAATCGTACCAACGCCGTTGATGCGGTGATGGCGGCGCTCGAGATGCAGCGCTTTATGAGCGCCTTCGCGGAACAACGCCGCGCCGAAGGTGTGGAGTTCTGGAACTGTCGCATCGGTATCAATACCGGCGACTGTTTCTCGGCCGTCATCGGCAAGAGCAAGCTCACCTACGACGTCTGGAGCGATGCGGTAAACCTCGCCAGCCGCATGGAATCTGCCGGCGAAGCGGGCCGCGTGAACATCGGCGCTTCGACCCACAGATTGGTGCGGGATCTGTTCGATACGGAACCTCGCGGCCTGGTCCCGGTAAAGGGTCGCGGCGAGGTAGAGATGTTCTTCGTGAACGGTCTGCGCCGGGAGTACACGTCCGACCCGGAACACCTCGAGCCGAACGCGCGTTTCTACTCAGAGTGTGCCCGGCGCTTCGGCTACGACGGGTGAGACGGCCATCGGCGGCGTTGGCCACGCAGATACAACCAGAGTGCCAGCGCCGTGACCGCGATGAACGCGACGCCGATGACACCGTCGTACACCCCAACGAGCCAGCGATAGGGGGAATAGTCGAGGTGGCAAAGGCGCTTGCCAAACTGGATCGCAAACACCCAGCCGGCGTGCCATCCCCAACATCCCGCGATACACCCGCTGCGCTGTCGGACCAGTCCGAGGACGATGCCTGCGACCAGTAACGCCAACCAAGAGTCGCCGTACTGCGTTTCATGCAACCGGTCGAACATGCCGCTGATGACGACGAAACCATCGCTCCAGGCGTGCGGCGCCGGCAGTGCGAGGTCGGGGCGAACGAAATGCAGCGAAGCGTAGATGGCCGCAACGCTCATCAGTGCCATGCCGCTTCCGAGCGGCGCCAGCAACGCTGTCAACGCACCGCGAAACCACAGTTCCTCGATGGCCGACACCAGCGCCGCCGTCAGGGCAGCCTTGAACAGAGCATCGAGAATCCAGGCGACATCGATGTCGGCATGAAAGCTACGCACGCCCAGCGCCAACAGCAACGCGAACACCAACGCCACTGATACAAAGCCGTAGATGAAACCGTTCAGCGCATCGGTGAGCGCAGCACCATCGAACCGCAGCGCGAGCGCGTCGCGCCACCGCAGTCCGAGCAGCGCCACGCAGATGAGCGATCCGAATACGGCAAGCGCCTTCAGCAGCACCGACACCCACTCGTGCAGCGGAGGGGCAGAACCGAATATCGCGTCGGCCAGCGCGTGGGTCGGCTGGCCGATCGCGCCCGCCACGAGCAGAACTGCCACTGCATAGATCGCCACCCAACCGAGTGCCCGGCCAGGGGTTGTGCCGAGCCGCCGTGGTCCCGCGTTGCATGGGCTGCTCACTCGGTGCGCCTCGGTGCCAGGCCCCGGCGCAAAGCATCCCGCCCAAACCGTCCGCGAGCCCGGTCGACAACGGAGTCGATCTCCTGGTCGCGCACGGCGTCTGCGTCACCGAACAGGTCGTCTTGAACCGCCTGCGCCTGATCGAAGCCGCTCAGCCCGACACCCAGCAACCGGACCGGCTCCAACGCGACGTTCAGACGCTCTTTGAACAACACGTCGACCGCACCGCGCAGAGCGCGGCTGGAATGAGTCGGCTGTTCGAACGTTTGCGAACGCGTGATGGTCTTGAAGCTCGCGAATCGCACCTTGATGGTTGCCGTGCGACCGCTCAACCCGGCCCGCCTCGCTCTGCTCGCGACCTGGTCGGCCAGTTCCAGCAGCCAGGCCCGCATCACGCCGGGCTCGGCGAGGTCCACCGAGAAGGTGGTTTCGTGACTGAGCGAACGGGCCTCGTGCTCGGCCACGACGGGGCGCGCATCCACGCCTCGCGCGAGGCGCGCGACATGTTCGCCGGTGCGTCCGAACAATTCCTGTAGCAACGACTCGGGCTGGCTGCGGAGGTCGGCGATCGTTTTGACCCCAATCCGCTCCAGCGTCTCGACGCTACGGCGACCGAGGCCCCAGATCCGGCTGGCGGGCAACGGGTCCAGGAACGCCTGTTCTTCACCCGGCAACACTTCCACCAGGGCATCGGGTTTGCGCACGTCGCCAGCCAGCTTGGCAAGAAACTTGTTCGGTGCGATCCCGACCGACGCGACGAGTTGCGTACGTTGCAGAATCTCCCCTTTGATTCGTCTTGCGATCTCAAAACCAGGGCCAAACAGCCGCCGGCTGGCAGTCACGTCCAGAAAGGCTTCGTCGAGGGCGAGTGGTTCCACGAGCGGCGTGTAGTACCTGAAGATCCGGTGTATCTGCCGCGACACCTCTGCGTAGAGCGCATGGCGTGGTGGGATGAATACGCCGTGTGGACACAGCCGCAGCGCCTGCGCGGCCGGCATGGCGCTTCGCACACCGTATTCGCGGGCCACGTAGTTCGCCGCCGATACGACGCCGCGCCCGCGCGGCGCGCCGGCCACGATCACCGGCTTGCCAACCAGATCCGGGTTTTCACGCTCCTCTACGGACGCGTAGAACGCATCCATGTCGACGTGCAGAATCTGTCGCTCGGACACGGCTGCCGTTCGAGTCGAATCAGGTATTCGTGGCGCGCTGGTGTGCGGCCAGCACATCAGCTACGCAGGCGGTTACTTTCTTGAACGTGGGAATGTGCAGAAACTCGTTTGGGCCGTGCGCGTTCGACTGCGGTCCAAGAACACCGGTGATGAGAAACTGCGCGCCCGGAAACTTCTCGCTCAACAAACCCATCAGCGGAATGCTGCCGCCTTCCCCCATGTACACAACGCCAGCACCGAAGTAACGTTCTGAGGCTGCATCCAGAGCAGCGGACAACCACTCCGGCAACGGTGGAGCATCCCAGCCGCTTCCGGCGGTCTGCGGCTCGAAGCTGACGTTCGCACCGTACGGCGGGTCGGCTTCGAGCAGACGTTTGAGTGCATCGCTGGCAGCATCAGCGTCCAGCGTGGGCGGGAGACGCAACGACAGCTTCACGCTCGTCGAAGGTCTCAGTACGTTGCCGGCACTGCTGAGTTCGGGCAGGCCACTCGCGCCTGTGACCGACAAGGCCGCGCGCCACGTGCGGTTCAAGACGAGTTCGGTCAGATCGGTAGTGACCGGTGACATACCCTCCACAAACGGGAACTTGGCATAAACCTGGTCGCCCAGCACCTGTGCGGCGCGAGCCGCCTGGCTGGCCCGCTCCGCTGGAACTGGCGCCTGAAACTCGGCCGCGGTCACAACTCCGGTGTCGGCTTCGTCGATGCGGGACAGAAGCTGGCGCAAAATCCGAAAACTGGACGGCACGACGCCACTCGCGTCGCCCGAGTGCACCCCCTCGTCCAGCACGTCTACGGTCAGCGTGCCTGCGGCCATGCCCCGCAGTGACGTCGTCAACCACAGCTGCTTGTAATTGCCGCAACCGGAATCGAGACAGACGACCAGATCCGGTGCGCCGATGCGGTCAGCCAGCAGGTCGAGGTAAAACGGCAGATCGAAACTACCGCTTTCTTCGCAGGCCTCGATTACGACCACTGCCCGGCTGTGCCCGATCCCAGCCTCTTGCAGGGCCCTGATCGCGGTCAGCGAAGCGAACGTCGAATACCCGTCGTCAGCACTGCCGCGGCCGTAGAGCCGGTCGTCCTCGACAACCGGCTTCCAGGGACCCAGGTCCTCGCGCCAGCCGGTCATCTCTGGTTGTTTGTCCAGGTGTCCGTAAAGCAGCACCGTGCGCTCGCTGGTCCCGGGGATCTCCATGAAGATAAGCGGAGTTCGTCCCGGCAGGCGCACGACTTCAACTTCCAGACCATCGATCGGCTGCGCCCGGCACCACTCAGAGATCAGCCGAACCGCCTCCTCCATATAGCCGTTGGCTTCCCAATCAGGATCGAAGGCAGGCGATTTGTTTGGAATCCGCACGTAGTCGAAGAGTTGCCCGAGAATGTCGTTATCCCAGCGCTCAGCGACGAATTCGGCGATGTCCATAAGCGGCCCTCCAGCCGTCAAAACAGATTGCGACGAAGCAAGCAGCGAACCCCGCGATTCTACCGCAAGCATGCACCGTCAATGCATGGCTCTTTCCGGGCTTACCCAGTAAAATTGGGGGTTTGTGCGTCGATCGGTACCATTGTGTAACCATCGGTCAGCAACTGCCGGACGCCCGATTCAACCGCGGCTGTCCGCACAGGTACAAACGGTTTCCCGATAGAGGTTCGTAGCGTGAGCGACGTCAACAAAGTAGTCCTGGCCTATTCCGGTGGCCTGGATACTTCCATCATCCTGAAGTGGCTGCAGGATCAATACGGATGCGAAGTAGTCACGTTCACGGCCGACATCGGCCAGGGCGAGGAGGTGGAGCCGGCACGTGCCAAAGCGCAGTCACTCGGGGTCAAAGAGATCTACATCGACGACCTGCGCGAAGAATTCGCCCGGGACTTCATTTATCCGATGTTCCGGGCCAACGCGCTCTACGAAGGTGAGTACCTGCTCGGCACCTCGATAGCGCGGCCGCTGATCGCCAAGCGTCTCATCGAGATAGCCAACGAAACCGGCGCTGACGCCATCGCCCACGGCGCCACCGGGAAAGGCAACGACCAGGTCCGCTTCGAGCTCGGTGCGTACGCACTCAAACCGGACGTGCGGGTCATCGCGCCCTGGCGTGAGTGGGAACTGAACTCCCGCGAGAGCCTGCTCGCCTACGCGGCTTCGCACGGGATTCCGATCGATCGAGCTCACGGCAACGAATCGCCGTACTCGATGGATGCGAATCTGATGCACATTTCTTACGAGGGCAACGAACTCGAAGACCCGTGGACCGAACCTGCTGAGCGCATGTGGCGTTGGACCGTGAGTCCGGAGCGCGCGCCAGACCAGCCGGAGTATGTGTCGCTCAGCTACGAACGTGGCGACATCGTCGCCATCGACGACGAAGCCATGAGTCCCGCGCAGGTCGTGGCGGCACTCAACGAACTCGCCGGCCGGCACGGCGTCGGTCGCCTGGATATTGTCGAGAACCGTTACGTCGGCATGAAGTCGCGAGGCTGCTACGAGACGCCCGGCGGTACGGTCATGCTGCGCGCGCACCGGGCGATCGAGTCGATTACGCTCGACCGCGAACTTGCGCACCTGAAAGATGGCCTGATGCCGCGCTACGCCGAGATGATCTACAACGGCTACTGGTGGAGCCCGGAGCGCCTGGCGGCGCAGCAGCTGATCGATGCCTCGCAGGCAACCGTGAACGGCGAAGTCCGCATCAAGCTCTACAAAGGCAACGTTATGGTCGCCGGCCGGCGCTCTGCGTCGAACAGTCTCTACGACGCCAACGTCGTCACGTTCGAAGACGACCGCGGCGCTTACGACCAGAAAGACGCGGAAGGATTCATCCGCCTCAATTCCCTGCGGCTTCGAATGGCAGCGAAGCTGCAGCAGTGAAACGGGTATTCGCGTCCGCTGACGGCCTGCTCGTCGGGCACGTCAACGCCGTGCTGCAAGCCGAGGGCATCCAGACGCTGGTCAAGAATGAGCACTTGAGCGGTGCCGTCGGCGAGCTTCCGGCGGTGGAATGCTGGCCCGAGGTATGGGTCGTAGACCCCGATGATCATGCGCGCGCCGACTACCTGACGGGGCAGCTGGTGGCGGCGGCTGAGCAGGCCGAGGCCGCGCCAGCAGAGCCATGGCAATGTTCGGTCTGCGGCGAACTCATCGAACCGCAGTTCACCGACTGCTGGCGCTGCGATGACGGCTCGATGCTCGCGTGAGCGGCAGACCTCGATCTCGGGACGGCAGCCTCGTCTGTCCCGCGTCCGGTCGAGGCCAGGTCAACCGACCGCACAACGGCACGAGTACCGCTCGCTAGTCGCTGTTGCGCCCTGCTTCTGACCTTACCTGCTCATCGTGTTCGCCGAGCGTTGGTGCGTAGCGGCGGATCGGCGGACGCAGACCGTCGAAGCTGAGCGGTAAGCCGACGAGCGCGCGATCGGCATCGGGCATGCTCTGCAACATCCCCAAGGCCTGGGTCTGCGGTTCCCCCATGACTTCGGTGACTTTCCTGACCGGAGCACTGGGCACACCCGCGCCATCCAACGCCTGTTGCCACTCGTCACGGGTTCGCTCGGCGAGTACCGCGGAGATCTCGGTGTTCAGAGCTTCGAGGTTGGCATACCGCTTCTGATTGTCCGCAAAACGTGCGTCCAGAGGCCACTCAGCGTGACCCAGTACCTCGGACAAAGCGGCGAACAGGCGGTCATTCGGAGCCGCCACGACGAGTTCGCCATCCGCGCAAGGGTAAGCCTGATAGGGGGCAATGCCGAGCATCCCAGAGCCGCTGCGTCGCGGCTCCTTGCCGCTCGCCTGGGTCGTCGCCATCGGATTGGTCATCCAGGCGACCGCGGTCTCATATAGCGACGCGTCCACCACGGCACCACGCCCGGTCTGCTGACGCTGTACAAGCGATGCGAGGATCCCTATGGCGCACCACATCCCGGTGCCCATATCGATGATCGACGTGCCAACCCGCAGTGCGGGCTGTCCTTCGTGTCCGGTCACGCTCATGAGCCCGCCGAACGCCTGCATCAACGGGTCGTAGCCTGGCTTTCCGGCGAGCGGCCCGGTGGCGCCGAACGCGTGCAGATTGCAGTAAATGAGTCGCGCGTTCGCGGCGACCATGTCCACCGCGCCGAGACCATAGCCATCGACGGTACCCGCCCTGAGGTTCTGCAACACCACATCGCAGTGACGGGCCGCGTATTCTTGCAACCAGCGGCGTTCCTCAGCATCACGCAGATCGATCGTGATGCCGCGTTTGTCCCGATTCATCGCTTCGAAGTAGGAGCCGCGACCGTCGCTGAACATGGCCCCCCATTGGCGCGCATCGTCTCCCCTTCCACGCGGTTCCACCTTCACGACATCCATCCCGAGAGCACCGAGAATCCAGGTCGCGTATGGGGCGGCGATACTCGTGCCGATCTCCAGGCATCGCATCCCGGCGAGCGGTAAGCCAGCCGCGCTCACGACGACTTCGGACGCATGTGCGGGAACAGCAACACGTCGCGTATAGAAGCCGAATCGGTCAACAGCATGACCAGCCGGTCGATTCCCACCCCTTCCCCGGCGGTCGGCGGCAAGCCGTATTCCAGCGCCGTCACATAGTCTTCGTCGTAGAGCATCGCTTCGGTGTCCCCAGCCGCGTGATTGGCCGCCTGCTCTCGGAAACGTTCGGCCTGATCCTCGGGATCGTTCAACTCCGAAAATCCGTTGGCGATCTCACGGCCGGCGATGAACAGTTCGAAACGGTCCGTGATGAACGGGTCAGTATCGTTCCGACGCGAGAGCGGCGACACCTCGGTCGGATAGGCAGTGATGAAAGTTGGCTGCTCCAACTTGTCTTCCACGGTCTTTTCGAAAACCTCGATCTGTAACTTACCGAGCCCGTAGCCAGGCTCCACCTTGATATCCATGGTCTCCGCGAACGCTGCCAGTCGGGCGCGGTCATTCAGGTCATCAGCGGTTAATGCCGGATTGAACCTGAGTATCGAATCGAACACCGTCATGCGTGCAAAAGGCTTACCGAAATCGATATCGACGCCCTGGTAGGAAAATGCTGTTGTGCCCAATGCTGCCTCAGCGGCCTCCTGGAACATCTCCTCTGTCAGGGCCATCAGATCCCGATAGTCCGCGTATGCGCAGTAGAACTCGAGCATCGTGAACTCGGGGTTGTGGCGCGTGGATAGTCCTTCGTTCCTGAAGTTGCGATTGATCTCGAACACGCGCTCCATGCCGCCGACCGTCAGTCGCTTCAGGTAGAGCTCTGGCGCGATGCGCAGGTACAGGGGAATATCGAGCGCGTTGTGGTGAGTAACGAACGGCCGCGCCGCGGCACCGCCGGGGATCGGCTGCATCATCGGCGTTTCGACCTCGAGGAAGTCCCGACTCTTCAAGTACTGCCGGATCGCATCGACCACTGCCGCGCGGCGGCGAAACGCGGCGCGCGTCTCGTCGTTGATGATCAGGTCGACGTAACGCTGCCGATAGCGCATTTCCTGGTCGGCCAGGCCGTGCCATTTCTCCGGCAACGGCCGGAGCGACTTCGTCAACAGGCGAATTGCGTCGACGGCGACCGAAAGCTCGCCCGTGCGAGTACGGAACAGCGTGCCGCTCGCACCGACGATGTCGCCGATATCCCATTTCTTGAACTGCTGATTGTAGAAGCCCTCGGGAAGTGCTTCACGGCGCACATAGAGTTGAATATCAGCGCTGCCGTCACGAATCGTGGCGAAACTCGCTTTGCCCATGATCCGTCGCGTCATCATGCGGCCCGCGACAGTCACACGAATTCCCGCAGCTTCGAGCGCTTCACCTTCTCGGTCGCCGTGTTCAGCGTGCACGTCGGCCGCCTTGTGCGAAGGCCGGAAGTCGTTCGGAAAGGCGATGCCGTCAGCGCGAAGCCCGCCGAGCTTCTCCCGCCGCCTTGCAATCTGTTCGTGTTCCTCGCGCTCGCGCGCCTGCTCGTCGGTGTCGGTCATGATTTCAAACTTCAAAAATGAGAGATGGCGTGTACGGTCGGCCGTGCGGCGCAGCGGCGCCGGAACCCTAGAGCCCGCTCTTCAGACTCGCCTCGATGAACTTGTCGAGATCACCATCGAGCACCGCCTGCGTGTTACCGATTTCAACGCTGGTACGCAGATCCTTGATGCGGGATTGATCCAGCACGTAAGAGCGGATTTGCGATCCCCAACCGATGTCTGATTTGCTGTCCTCGATCGACTGCTGGCTCTCTCGCTGCTTGCTGAGCTCCAGTTCGTAGAGCTTGGCCTGCAACTGTTTCATCGCCTGCGCTTTGTTCTTGTGTTGCGAGCGATCCGTCTGACACTGCACGACGATGTTGCTCGGCAGGTGGGTGATGCGTACGGCCGATTCCGTCCGGTTGACGTGTTGCCCGCCAGCACCGCTGGCGCGGTAAACGTCGATACGCAGGTCCGCGGGGTTGATATCCACCTCGATTGAGTCATCGACTTCGGGCGCCACGAAGACCGCCGCGAACGAGGTATGCCGACGATTGCCAGAGTCGAATGGCGATTTGCGTACGAGCCGGTGCACCCCGCTTTCCGTGCGCAACCATCCGTAGGCGTGGTCACCATCGAAGCGCACGGTCGCACTCTTGATGCCGGCGACATCGCCCGGCGACGCTTCGATCAGCTCGGTCTTGAATCCCCTGCGTTCACCCCAGCGAAGGTACATGCGCAGCAGCATCTCTGCCCAGTCCTGCGCTTCGGTGCCACCCGAGCCAGCCTGAATGTCGACGTACGCGTTCGAGGGGTCCATCTCGCCGGCGAACATGCGTCGAAATTCGAGCTCTGCCAGTTGCTGATGCAAAGCCTCGAGATCGCTCTCGACCTCGCTGACGGTGCTGGCATCGTCTTCCTCGCCCGCCATCTCGAGCAGGTCGTGGGCGTCGTCGAGGCCGCTCGCAACGTCGGTTACGGTCTTGACGACCGTCTCCAGCTGCGCCCTCTCGCGACCTAGCGACTGGGCGCGTTCGGGATCGTTCCAGACGGCTGGATCTTCGAGTTCGCGGTTGACTTCGACCAGGCGTTCGGACCGGTTGGCGAAGTCAAAGATACCCCCTCAAGGCATCGAGGCGGCCTTGCATGTCTTTGATTCGCGCAAAAATCAGGTTGAGTTCGAGCATCGCCCGGACCCTCACGGTGGACTTCGAGGTAACGACCGCCCGCGCCGAGCGGTCTTTGAGGGCGCGGATACTACTACAGTGCCCGCTTGAGGGCACGCGCCGACTAGCGGGTTGCCGCCGCATTAACTACGCTTGCCGGGCGTGTCGCTAAGCGGCTAAACCATTTCCCGGGCCTCGCCGTGTCATTGCCAAACCCAGCCATCTCACTCGACCAGTGGCGCACACTGCTAAGCGTGGTCGAAAACGGCGGAATCGCAGCCGCGGCAGACGAACTGGGCAGCAGCCATTCCGCCGTCAGCTTCGCGCTTGCACGCATGCAGGAATCGCTGCAGCTCACGCTGGTGCGGGTCGAGGGTCGGCAGGCAACGCTGACCGAGGATGGCCTGCAACTCGCTCAGCAGGCCCGCGAATTGCTGAACGAGGCCCAGGCGATGGAGGAACTGGCCGCCAACCTCCGGCGCGGCTGGGAGGCCGAGATCCGGATCGCGTTTGACTCCGCCTTCCCGCTCGCGACCCTCAACCAGGCGCTGCGCAACTTTGCGCCGCTCAGCCGTGGCGCGCGCGTCCGCCTTCGCGAAGTGGGCTCGTCGACCGCCGAAGCGGCGCTTCGCACCGGCAGCATCGACCTGATGATCTGTGAGCGGGTGCCCGACGGCTATCTCGGCGAGCCGCTGGCGAGCGTCGAACTGCTTGCCGTAGCGGCGAGTCAGCATCCCCTGTCCAGCAACGGGGCCGCCATCGGGCCACGCGATCTCGTGCGGGCGATGCAAATCGAGGTGCGTGACGCGCCACAGCCGCAGATGAGCAGCGCACGTGCCACGCAGCGGTGGTTGGTGACGGGCTACGACACCGCGGTACAGCTGGTTTCACAAGGTCACGGCTACGCCTGGCTACCGGTTCATCGTGTGCAGGCTGCCATCGACGCCGGTGAACTGCGGCGCTTGCACCTGACCGACGACCACGCCGTGAACGTGACCATGAATCTGGTACTGGCCGATCCCAAGCAAACCGGGCCGGCAACCCGGAAGCTGGCAGAGATTCTCCACGCCCACGCGCGCGCGCTGTGAGCGGAGCCGACGCCGCCTCCGGTTCCGTCAGCCCGTACGGCGCGCGCGTACTGCGGCGGCCAGTTCTTGCAACAGACCGAGGGTATCGTCCCAGTCGATGCACGCATCGGTGATGCTCTGTCCGTAGGCGAGGGCCTGCCCCGGCACGACGTCCTGTCGCCCTGCTACCAGGTGGCTCTCGATCATGCAGCCGAACAACCGGGTATCACCTCCTGCCATCTGCTCGGCGAAATCCCGACCGACGGTGAGCTGGCGCTCGTGGCGTTTCGCACTGTTGGCATGCGAAAAGTCCACCATGATGCGGGCTGGCAACGACGCACCGGCGAGTTGCTTGGCGGCGGCATCGACGCTGACCGGGTCATAGTTCGGATGCGTACCGCCCCGCAGGATGACGTGACAGTCCGGATTGCCAGTGGTCGTGAAAATCGCAGACTGTCCGGTCTGTGTCAGCGACAGAAAGTTGTGTGACCCTTCGGCTGCTCTGATGGCATCGACCGCAATCTTGAGATTACCGTCCGTGCCGTTTTTGAACCCGACCGGACACGACAGGCCGGACGCGAGCTGTCGATGCAGCTGAGACTCGGTCGTGCGGGCGCCGATCGCTCCCCAGCTCACGAGGTCGGCGACATACTGAGGCGTCAGGATGTCCAGGAACTCAACTCCGGCAGGCATCCCCATGTGGTTCAGGTCTGCCAGCAGCTGTCGCGCCAGACGAAGACCGTCGTTGATGGCATAGGACTCATCCAGATTGGGGTCGTTGATTAGCCCCTTCCATCCAACCGTCGTGCGCGGCTTCTCGAAGTAGACGCGCATGATGATCACGAGATCGTCGTGAAGCGTCCGGCTGCACTCGAGTAACCTGCCCGCGTATTCGCGTGCGGCATCGACGTCATGGATAGAGCATGGCCCGGCGACTACCACGAGGCGGTCATCGGCTTCCGTCAGCACATTGTGGATCGCGTCGCGGCTCTCACGTACGCAGCGCGCCGCCGCGTCGCTCGCCGGGATCTCGTCGTGTAAGACGGCCGGCGAACTCACCTCCCGAATCGACGAGATGCGCAGGTCTTCAATTTCGTTACTGGCGTGAGCTTCGGTGTTCATAGTCTGATGATTCCAGCAGGCCGGGACGTTTCGCGTCTACGCGAAGCGGCGTTCAAGCAGTGTTTGGGCGAAGATGGAGCAGCCGGTTGGCCGTGGCGTGATTATAGACGCCCACGGCTCTGGCGCCCGGGATGAATGATCGCGCGTCGAGTCGAAGACGCGTCGGCGCGCCGGACTACTGCGTCCGTGGCTTCGTCGGAATCCGCGCGACCCTCAGCAGGTTGGTGCTTCCAGCCGTTCCAAACGGCATCCCGGCGGCGATGACGATACGGTCCCCGCGATCGGCGAATCCTTCGTGTACGGCGGTCTGCGAGGCTTTGTCGACCATCTGCTGCGTTCCCTGCACATCCTCGATGATAACCGCGTGAACGCCCCAGACGACCGCCAGCCGGCGGGCCGTCGCGACGTTCGGCGTGAGCGTCAGGATGGCCGCGCGCGGCCGCGCACGGGCCGCGCGCAACGCGCTGGAACCCGATGCGGTGTAGATCACCGTGGTCGAAACGGACAAAGTCTGCGCGACCGCTTGCAGCGCGTGACAGATGGCATCGGCCGTCGTCGGCTCGGGCGGAAGGTGCTGGGCGGCCAGCACTTCCAGGTAGTGGGGGTCCTGCTCCACTTCTCGCAGGATGCGGTCCATCATCTCGACCGATTGAACCGGGAACTGCCCGACCGCCGATTCGCCAGAAAGCATGACCGCATCAGCCCCGTCGTACACGGCGGTCGCTACATCAGACGCTTCTGCGCGGGTCGGCACGGGCGCGCGCATCATCGAGTCGAGCATCTGTGTCGCCACGATCACCGGCTTGCCGGCCTGCCGACACACTCGCACGATGCGCTTTTGCGCGCCCGGTACCTGCTCGGGCGGGAGTTCCACACCCAGGTCGCCGCGCGCGACCATCACCGCGTCGAAGTGCTCGACGATGCCAGGCAGCTGTTTCAGAGCGGCCGGCTTTTCGAGCTTGCACATCAGCGACGCGCGCCGATCGACCAGGCTGCGCAGCAAATACCCGTCCTCCGGGCGTTGTACGAAGGACAGACCAACCCAGTCGATGCCCAGATCGAGGCCAAACGCCAGGTCCTCACGGTCTTTTTCTGTCAAAGGCGGCAGCGGCAGCACGACGCCGGGGACGTTGACCCCTTTGTGATCCGAGAGCGTGCCGGGCACACGGACGATCGTGTCGGCGTGTGACGGCGAGCAGTCGGTTACCTCGAGGCGCACGCGGCCGTCGTCCAGCAGCAATATGGTGCCTTCTTCGATGGCCGCGAAGATCTCCGGATGCGGCAGCGGTGCGCGCGTTACATCACCCGGCGTTTCGTCCAGGTCCAACCGGAATTGCTGTCCCTGCTGCAGATCCACGCTGCCCTCGGCAAATTCCGCCAGCCGGAGCTTCGGACCCTGCAGGTCCAGCAAGATGCCAATCGGTCTGTCTACCTTGCTCTCGACGTCTCGAATCGACTTGACGAGCGCGCGGTGGTCGTCGTGAGAGCCATGACTGAAGTTCAACCGGAAGACATCGGCGCCAGCTAAGAAGAGCTTTTCGATAACGCTTTCGTCGGCGCTCGCGGGCCCCAAAGTGGCGATAATTTTTGCGTTGCGATTGCGATGCATTGAGATCTCGCGAAGATGGCCAGTGCGACGGGTTTGACGGCGCGTGCGGCCTGGTTGCGACCGCGCTCTCGCCGGCGATCAGATTGCCCCGAACCGGCGGGCTGGCCACTCCCAAAGACGATATCGAGGCAGTTTAACAGAGGCGTTAGACTGTCACGGCAGGTGCCTTTGCCCGGTGCCCGAACACCTGGTCGCAGCCTGCGCGTATGGGCGCCGGACCGATCTCGACCCCATACTTCAACGCGTCGGCCGCGACATCACGCAACGCGTCATCCCGCACAAATTGGAATAACCGCATGTCTTTTGTGACCGACAAGCCCCTGGATGGCGCCTTGGTCCAGCGGCAGAGAAAACAGCTCGCCAACGAATTCAGGCAGTTTCTGAAGTCATCGAACGTACTGTCGACAACGGAACAGCTCAGTCCCTACGAATGTGACGGCCTGTCAGCCTACCGGCAGACACCTCTGCTCGTGCTGCTGCCGGAAACCATCCCGGAGGTACAGCGCATCATGCGCATCTGCGCGCGTGAGCAAGTGCCCGTGGTGGCGCGTGGCGCCGGCACCGGGCTCTCGGGCGGCGCCTTGCCACTCGCCGACGGCGTGTTGCTCAGCCTGACGAAATTCAATCAGATTCTCGAGGTCGACCGCCTGCGAAGGTTCGCCCGCGTTCAACCGGGTGTCCGCAATCTCGCTATCTCAGAGGCCGCGAATCCGCACGGCCTTTACTACGCACCGGACCCGTCTTCGCAGATCGCCTGTTCCATCGGCGGCAACGTCGCGGAGAACTCGGGCGGCGTGCACTGTCTCAAATACGGTCTCACCGTCCACAATATCCTCGAGCTGAAAATCGTCACGATGGATGGCGAGTTGCTGACGCTTGGCTCACGCGCTCCGGACGACCCTGGATTCGACCTGATGGCGATCATGACCGGGTCCGAGGGGATGCTCGGCGTGATCGTCGAGATCACCGTCAAGCTCCTGCCGAAGCCGCGGGTCGCCCGTGCGCTGCTCGGTGCATTCCCAACGGTCGAAGGTGCCGGGCAGGCGGTCGGGGCGATCATCGCGCAAGGGATCATCCCGGGCGGCCTGGAGATGATGGATAACGCCGCCATCCGCGCGGCGGAAGATTTTGTGCACGCTGGATATCCGACTGACAGCGCCGCGATTCTCATCTGTGAACTGGATGGCACAGGCGAAGAGGTGGAAGCCGAACTCGAGGTGGTGACCGCCCTGCTGAACGGCTGCGGTGCCAGCGAAGTGCGGGTCTCTACCTCTGAGGCCGAACGCCAGCGGTTCTGGGCTGGACGCAAGGCGGCATTCCCGGCGGTGGGCAGAATGTCACCGGACTACTACTGCATGGACGGAACCATACCGAGACGTGAATTGCCCAATGTGCTGAACCGAATCGCTCAGGCATCGGCCGAGCACAATCTGGCGGTGGTCAACGTTTTTCATGCCGGCGACGGAAATTTGCATCCGCTCATTCTGTTCGATGCAAACCGTCCAGGCGAACTGGAGAACGCGGAGGAACTCGGCGGCAAGATACTCGAGCTTTGCGTCGAGGCGGGCGGCACGATCACCGGCGAGCACGGCGTTGGCATCGAAAAGATCAACCAGATGTGCGTCCAGTTCCCACCCGAGGAGCTCGAACAGTTCCATGCCGTCAAACACGCCTTCGATCCGGCTGGACTGCTGAATCCAGGCAAGGCGGTGCCGACGCTGCAACGCTGTGCCGAATTCGGCGCCATGCACGTACACGACGGCAATCTGCCATTTCCCCATCTGGAGCGCTTTTGATGCCGCCAGAGCGTCGCGATACCGGACCGATCGCATGATCGCCGACCAGTCCGACAGGTTGGCGCAAGAGGTTGGCGAGCGTGTCGAAAGCGGGCAACCGTTCTACGTTCGCGGCAGCGGCAGCAAAGCGGGCCTCGGGCGAGAAGTGGTCGCTGAGCCCATCGATGTGACCGGTCATCGCGGTATCGTAACCTTCGAGCCGACCGAGCTGGTCATGACCGCGCGAGCCGGCACCACGCTTGCGGATGTTGAAGCGGCGCTCGCTGAAGCCGGGCAAATGCTGGCATTCGAGCCTCCCCGCTTCGATTCACGCGGCACGATCGGCGGCGCGGTCGCAACGGGGCTCTCGGGGCCGCGCCGGCCATTTGCGGGTTCCACGCGTGACTTCGTGCTTGGCGTACGGCTCATCAACGGTCGCGGCGAGGCCTTACGGTTTGGCGGCGAGGTCATGAAGAATGTCGCGGGATACGACGTGTCTCGCCTGATGGCCGGTGCATTCGGCACGCTCGGCCTGCTGCTCGACGTCTCGCTCAAGGTTCTGCCCAGACCCACAGTGGAACGCACTCGGGTACTGGAAATGGAGCGCCGCGCGGCGCTCGCGTGGATGGATCGGATAACGACTGAGCCCTATCCCCTGTCAGGCCTCTGTCACGTCGATGGGCAGCTGCACGTGCGCCTGTCCGGAACCGAGCCAGGCGTGGTCGCGGCCGAGCGGGATATCGGCGGTGAGGCGGCGCCCGACAACGAATTCTGGAACGCACTGCGCGACCATGACCATGCGTTCTTTGGCGGCGACGCGCCGTTGTGGCGGATAGCCGTGCCAACCGGCACACCAGACCTCGCCCTGGACGCCCGTACGGCGATCGACTGGGGCGGCACGCAGCGCTGGCTGCGCACCCGTGCCGACGCCAACACCATACGAGACGTCGCGAAATACCATGGTGGCCATGCACAACGGTTTGCGCCACTGGCGCCACCTGGCGACGAAACGCCGTTTCACCCGTTGACCACGGCTCTAATGCCCGTGCATCAGCGTTTGAAAGCGGCTTTCGATCCGGATGGACTTATCAATCCCGGCCGCATGTACGCCGGGCTCTGAAACTACGCCGCCGCCGACGGGCTCTCTACGCGGCAGGCGCGGGTGCACAGACATCGAGATATGCAAACCAACCTCGCAGATTTCATTGCTGATACGCACGCTGGCAGAGAAGCGAACGGCATCTTGCGCAAGTGCGTTCACTGCGGCTTTTGTACGGCGACCTGCCCTACCTATCAGCTACTCGGCGACGAACTGGACGGCCCGCGCGGGCGCATCTACCTCATCAAGCAGGTACTGGAAGGAAATCCAGCGACAGCGAGTACCCGCCGACATCTGGACCGGTGCCTGACCTGTCGCAACTGCGAATCGACCTGTCCGTCGGGCGTCGAGTATGGGCGGCTCGTCGAAATTGGTCGGGAAGTTGTGGAGCACCAGGCGCCGCGCCCGTGGCCGGAACGCCTGTTGCGCGCCGCGCTGCGTACCGGGCTCTCAAACACCGCGTTGTTCGAGACGGCCATGAAGCTCGGCCTGGCCGTGCGGCGATGGCTGCCCGAGAAGGTGCGGGCGACACTGCACGCACCGCGCGCGCCTGGCATATGGCCGAGCGGCTGGCACTCGCGCCGAATGGTCGTACTGCGCGGCTGCGTGCAACCCGCCATGGCACCGCGGATCAACGCCGCCGCGGCGCGCGTACTCGATCGGCTTGGCATCACCCTCTACGAAGTTCCAGGCGCAGCCTGTTGCGGCGCCCTGCCGTTGCACACGAGCGCCCTTGGAGCAGCGCTCGACAATGCGCGCACGAACATCGACAGATGGATCGCAGAACTCGACCGCGGCGCCGAGGCTATCGTCATGACCGCGAGCGGTTGTGGAGCGACGGTCAAGGAGTACGCCAAGATGCTGGCCGAGGACGGAGAATACGCGGAACGCGCTCGACGGGTCGCGGCACACACACGCGACCTGTCAGAAATCGTGGCAGCAGAGCCGCTCGCCGAAATCTCATTCACGAGCCTTGCCGGACGACGGCTGGCCTTCCATCCGCCCTGTTCGCTCCAGCACGCGCAAAAGCTTCCCGGCGTGGTCGAGCACATGTTGACCAGCCTGGGCGTGGAACTGACGCCGGTACCGGACTCACACCTTTGCTGCGGCTCCGCAGGCAGCTACTCGATCCTGCAACCCGTTATCAGTGCACAACTGCGCAGCCGCAAACTCGCCAACCTCGAGGCTGGCGAGCCAGATGAGATCCTGACCGCCAACGTCGGCTGCATGCACCACTTGCAAAGCGGCACGCGGCGCCCGGTGCGGCACTGGGTGGAGCTGCTGGATGATGCCCTGCTCGCGTCCGCAGGTGCCAGCGCCGAGTAACAGGCGCGCGCGCCCACCCAACCGATACTAGTACGCCGCTACGTGGCCATCGGCACGAGGCTCAGACCCGGCCTCGTAGCAGCCATCCGCCTTGCGCCAGATGATCTGCCCGCGGCCAAAGCCAATGTCCATTTCCGGGAACTGAACTGTGTGCCCGCGTGCCCGCAGCGTCGTAACGACCGCTTCGGGAGTAGTACTCTCCACGGAGACGGTCAGACCATCCTCGACCCGCCACCGCGGCGCGGACAGAACCGCCTGCGCATTCAGTCCATGGTCCACCGTGCCGGCCGTCACCTGCAAATGACCCTGCGGCTGCATGAAACCACCCATGACTCCGAACGGGCCCACCGGCTCGCTGCCGCGTGTCATAAATGCCGGAATGATCGTGTGATACGGACGCCGCCCAGCGCGCGCTTCGTTCGCGTGCCCCGCCTCCAGATTAAAACCATGACCGCGGTTTTGCATCGAAATCCCCCAGTCCGGTACGACCACGCCGCTACCGAAGCCTTCGTAGTTCGACTGGATGAAACTCACCATCATGCCATCGCGGTCAGCGGTGCACAGGTAGACCGTGCCACCACCCGGCGGCTTTCCAGCCAGCGCGTTGCCGGCCCGATCGGTGATAAGTGCACGTCGAGTCGCGAGGTAGTCTGCATCCAGCATGCCGTCGGTGGGAACGACGGCACCAGCCGGGTCGGCGACGTAGGCACGGCCATCGGCGTACGCGAGCTTCATCGCCTCGACCTGGTGGTGCCAGGTGTCGCCATCGACGTGGGCTGTGCCGGGAGCCATGCCGTCGAGCATGCCGAGGGCCTGCAGCGCAATGATCCCACTGCCGTTTGGTGGTATCTCCCAAACCGTGTGGTCGCGGTAATGCATCCCTATCGGGTCAACCCACTCGCCGCGATGGCTCGCCAGATCGTCGGTCGCGAACAGACCACCGGTGGCCGCCGCCGCACTGACGATAGCCTCTGCGACTTCCCCTTCGTAGTAATCCCGCAGGCCGCGGTCCATCAAGCTCTTCAGCGTGCGGGCGTGCCCCGGACTGAGCCAGCGCTGGCCGGCCTGCGGAGGGCGACCGTCGCGCAGGAAAGCCTGGCGCCAGCCGTCGAAACATGCCCCCTCGAGCACGCCGAACTCGCTGGCCGCGCGCTGCCAGAAGAACGCGACGACCGGGCTTACCGCATAGCCGTTGGCGGCGTAGTCGTGCGCATGCGCGAGCACTTCCGCCGCGCTCTTCGAGCCGAAACGCTCAAGCATCATGTCCCATGCATCAACGGCGCCCGGTACGGTAACGCTCAGCCAGCCGCGGTTGGGCATCGCGGTGTGACCAGACGCGCGCAGCGAGTCTGCGCTCAGCGCGCCCGGACCGCGGCCGGAGGCATTCAGACCGTGCAACTGCTGTCCGTCCCAGATGAGCGCGAACGCGTCGCTGCCAAGCCCATTCGAGGTTGGCTCAACAACGGTCAGGGCCGCGGCCGCGGCTACTGCCGCGTCGACCGCGTTACCACCGTCGCGCAGCACGGCGAGTCCAGCTTCAGCTGCCAGTGGCTGACTGGTTGCCACCGCACCGTTCGCCGCGTAGACCGGCATGCGCGACATGGGAAAAGGATGATGGGAATAATCCACGGAGATTTCCGTCTAAGTGATCGATCTCCATATTGTGACGCAAACCCAATGCCAGCAGCGACCACGTCAGTCCCCGCCACCGTGGGCAAGCTCTATAATGAGGCGCATCTGGATAACGCCGGAGCTTCCTCGAATGATCGTTAGGCTGCGTCACGCGGGTAACTCCCGCGCAAGCACTCTGGTCACGCGCTGGCGGCGAGCGATGCTGACCGTAGCCGGTGCAGCCGGCCTCTTGCTCGTTGCTACCGCAACGGCACAACAAACCAAGGATGGAGACGATGCTCCCGGCCAGAAATTCAAGGACTGGACGCTTAGGTGCGAGGATTTCAAGCGGTCCGACGGCGAGGCCTTCAAGCAGTGCCACATCTTTCAGGACTGGAAGCACAAAGATAAGAAGCTGCGGATTCTGCATGTTGCCGTCGCGTATCCGCCCAATTCACCGGAACGTGCGGTTGCGGTACTGACGATGCCGCTCGGCATCTTCTTGCCAGCGGGAGTAAAGATCAAAGTAGACGAGGGCGAGTTGCGGTCACTGGTGGTGGAACGCTGCGAACCAGTCGGCTGCAAGGCGGGTTTTCCGGTGACGCCCGACCAGCTTCTGGAGTTCAAGAAAGGCCTGAAAGCGTTCGTGACCTTTCATGACATGCGCCGCAAGCCGGTAACGGTCCCCGTCTCACTGCGAGGCTTTACCAAAGCACTCGCCGCGCTGAAGTAGGCTTCGGAAGGCTCGTCCCCAAAACGCTCAGTCGCACCACACCCGCCTGACGCGTGACGACAAGCCGCACATCAGCGTGTAGGGAATGGTGTTGGCCGCACGCGCCACTTCTTCCACGGGCAGGTTGGCCCCCCAGAGCTCGACGCGCTCACCGCGCTCGCAGCCCTCAATATCGGTCAGGTCTACCGCCAGCATGTCCATAGAGACCCGCCCGATCAGTGGGGCGCGTTGACCTCGGACCAGCGTCGGGGTGCCCGAGCCGGCATGGCGCGGGTAGCCATCACCATAGCCAGCGGCAACGATACCGAGCCGTGTAGAGCGCGGCGCGACCCACGTTTGCCCATAACCGACGGTAGCGCCAGCCGGTAGGTCGCGCACCGCTATCAGCTCTGACTCGAAAGTGGCCACAGGCGTCAGGCCCACGTCTGCTGCGTCGGCATGCAGCACCGGCGACGCGCCATAGAGCATCAGGCCCACGCGCGGTACATCGCGGTCATCAAGCGCGCGCAGCAGCGCCGCGGAGTTACACAGACTGACGAGGTCCACGCCCAGTGACTGACGTAACTCGCCCGACACCAAACACTGCTGCACCGCGGCGGGATGTCCCGGGTCGTCAGCGGTTGCGAAGTGCATCATCAAGCCAGCTTCCAACGGCGCCAGCCCCTGAAGTTCCGCCCACGCGCGCGGTACCTCGCCAGGCAGAAATCCAAGCCGCCCCATTCCAGAATCACACTTCAACCAGATTCTGGCCGGATACGTTTCGGTAAGGGTGCCTAAGTCCGCGAGTTGCTCCTCACAGTGGACGACCAGTTGCAGCCGGAGTGCAAGCGCCTCGGCAAGCTCCGGCTGATTGGCGTGACCCTCGAGCAGCAGAACAGGTTCGGTTATGCCGGCATCGCGCAACACGATTGCCTCTTCCAGGCAAGCGACGGCGAATGCCTCAGCTCCGGAGTCGAGTAACGTTCTGGCTACCTCGAGCAGGCCGTGACCGTAGCCATCCGCTTTTACGACCACGTAGACGGGCCGGCCACCGGTGAGGGCGCGGGCCCGCAGGAAGTTCGAACGCAGATTGGCGCGAGACAACCAGGCCACGGCCGGCCTGGTCATTGCAAGAAAGGTCCTGGTGGCAGATCGGGGGCGTGGTTTTCGAAGCGCGTGTACTGCCCGAGAAAGGTCAGCCGGACCTTGCCGATCGGGCCGTTACGCTGCTTGCCGATGATGATCTCGGCGACGCCTTTCTCGGCGCTGTTCTCGTTGTACACCTCGTCCCTGTACACGAACAGAATGACATCGGCGTCCTGCTCGATAGCACCCGACTCGCGCAGATCGGACATAACGGGGCGCTTGTCCTGACGCTGCTCGAGACTGCGGTTCAGCTGCGACAGCGCGATGACAGGGACGTTCAGCTCTTTCGCCAGCGCCTTCAACGAGCGTGAAATCTCGGAGATCTCGGTGGCCCGGTTCTCGCGGTTAGACGGCACCTGCATCAACTGCATGTAGTCGATCACGATGAGGCCAAGCGGATGCTCGCGGGTCAGACGGCGGCATCGGGCCCGCACCTCGGAGGGCGTCATCGCCGGGGTGTCGTCGATGAAGATCGAGGCTTCGTTCAGCATCGTCAGCGTACTGGTCAGGCGATGCCAGTCATCGTCATTCAGGCGGCCCGTGCGCACTTTCAGCTGGTCCACCCGCCCTAGCGACGACAGCATGCGCATCGTCAGTGAACTGGACGGCATTTCCATGCTGAACACGGCGACGGAGTGTTTCTTCGCACCGAGCGCCGCGTTTTCCGCGAGATTCATGGCGAACGAAGTTTTACCCATCGAAGGCCGGCCGGCGACGATGATCAGGTCTCCGGGCTGTAGGCCTGATGTCATCTGGTCGAGATCGTTGAAGCCGGTCGCAACCCCCGTGACTTCGCTGCCGTGGTGATAGAGCTCGTCGATGCGTTCGAACACCTCGACCAGAACGTTTTTGAGCGGTTGAAACCCGGCACCGTCGCGCGTGCCGCTCTCTGCGATTTCAAAGACTCGGCGCTCCGCTTCGTCGATCAGCTCCTGGGCACTGCGCCCATCAGGCTTGAACGCGGCTTCGGCGATATCGTGCCCAGCCCGGATCATGGAGCGCAGAACCGAGCGCTCACGCACGATCTCCGCGTACGCACGGATGTTGGCAGCGCTCGGTGTATTGCTCGCGAGTTCGGCTAGATAGGCGAGACCGCCAGCTTCCTCCAACACAGCACGGCGGTCGAGAGCCTCGCGAATCGTCACCACATCGAGCGGCTGCGAGCTGTCCGCGAGCTCGCGCACCGCGGCGAAGATCAAAACGTGGTCACGCCGGTAGAAATCGGCCTCGGATACAACGTCGGCAACACGGTCCCATGCCGACTGGTCCAGCATCAGCCCCCCGAGGACGGCCTGCTCAGCCTCGACGGAATGCGGCGGCACTTTGAGCGCCGGGGCGTCCAGTTCGCCGGCTGGACGTGAGAATGGCAACTCGCGCATCGACTGGCTCCTGGCCGGGTAGCCAACGTGGCCGGTGCGCTCGCCTGTGACGCCCGGCCGCCACGACAGCCTGACGGCATTGCCGCGCATCCCACCCGAAAAGTTCAGATGGTCAGACTACAGGTGACGTCAGACCCGCACCACTGACGGGCGGGTCGGCAGCTTGTCAGCCGGCGACGACGTTGACCTTCATCGTCGTCGATACCTCGGGGTGCACGCGGACCTCGACGTCGTACTCGCCCGTCATGCGAATCGGACCGTCGGCCAGCCGCACTTCGGCGCGCTCCAGCGCGATGTCCCGCGCCTGCGCGGCGGCGGCAATGTCGGCAGTACCGACTGAACCGAAGAGCTTGCCTTCGTCGCCCGCTTTCACAGCGATCTCGAGTTCAACGCCGGCGAACTGGTCAGCGCGCTTTTGCGCCTCACCAAGCCGCTCTGCCTGCGCGCGCTCCAACTCGGCACGCTGCTCTTCGAACCGCTGCAGGTTCGCTTTGGTCGCGCGCACCGCCTTACCTTGCGGAATCAGATAGTTTCGAGCGAATCCGGGCTTGACCCTGGCGGTATCGCCGAGTTGACCCAGGCCTTGGACTTTATCCAGCAAAATCACTTCCATCGAGTGATTCCTCCGTCATTTTGGTGCAGGTTGTAGGCCTTACCGTGCATCAGGTACTGGCTGCGCGGCGCCTGTAATCAAGCCAATGATCGATGAAACCGGTGAGCGCGATCACCATTAGCGACATTGGCATCAGAATAAACAACAGTATGTACATACCGATCAGCCAGCTTCGGCTGGCGCCCCGTTGGTGCACCATGCCGTGCGCTACGGCCAATCCCTGAAACAGGAACATCAACAGCGCAACCTGAGACAGGCCGCCGAGGAACGTCTTCATGGCACCGTCGACCAGACTTGTGCCAGCCAGCAGCGCGATGCCTGCCAGCGCCAGCCAGCGCGGCAGACGCAATTCTCGAAACTCCGTGCCGAAACCGCCGGGATTATCCAGGCGCGCGTGCCACCAGCGTGCCAGCAGCAGACTCAGCACGACGCCGAGTGCCCACGACGACATCATCATCTGCGCAACTGAGCGGGCCACTTCACGCGGATCTACATCCAGCGTTTGCTGCCGCCCCGACAACGACTGGCGCATCGCGTCGCGCATCGCATCCCACTGTTCCCGGAACCAGGGTTCCATCTGGGCCGCCGGGTCGCCCACGATCGCGAACAACAACACCTGAGCAACCACGGTCAAACCGAACACGAACGCCAGCGCCTGACCCTGGCTTTTGGTTCGCGCCAGCCACAGTGCGGCCATCAGCGTCGGCAGCCACGCGGACAGTATCAGTCCCACTACGGCCATTGCCGCGCCGGCGCCGAGGGCCAGACCGAGCGCTACGACGACGCTCACGCCGAGCAGCATGAACCCGCCTTCCACCGGGCCGTTGCGTAGTGTTGCCAGCCCGACCAGTGCGGCGCTCGCATACATTAGAGCGGCAACTGGAAAGGCCAGCAACACGGCCGCGCCGGAGCCGCTCAGCAACATCGCATAAGCGAGCCCGGCCACACCGGAGGTAACCATCACCGCGCTGCCGCGGCTACGCATGGCGAGCTGAACGAGACCGAACATTCAGACTCCCTGGCGCCCGGTCGGCATCACACGGCGTGAGATGCCAGCCATCGGTATGCCCACGTTCGCCGCGGCACCAGCCCGGCTACGCCGGGCCAACCCGCAAACGCAGGTACCGTTCGTCTCAGAGTTTAGTCGTGTGCGTCGCTGTACGGGAGCAGCGCCAGGAAACGTGCACGCTTGACGGCGGTTGCCAACTGGCGCTGATAACGCGCCTTGGTTCCCGTTATGCGGCTCGGCACGATTTTGCCCGTCTCGGTGATGTAAGCCTTCAGCGTGTTGAGATCCTTGTAGTCGATCTCCGTCACGCCTTCAGCCGTAAACCGGCAGAACCGGCGGCGTCGAAAAAACCTGGCCATGATTCAGTTCTCCTGGAGAATTGCGCTGCGCCGCGAACACGCGCAGCGGATCCGACGTGCCCTACTCCGACGCGTCATCGCTGCTGGCTTCAGCGTCGGGCGCAGCATCGGCGCGCCGGTCCTCGCGTTCACCACGTTCACCACGCTCAGCGCGTTCACCCCGCTCGCCACGGTCACCGCGTTCGCCACGCTCCCCTCTCGGGCCATCGTCGCGGTCGTCGCGCGATTTAGCAAGCGGAGAAGGCTCGGTGTCGGCACCGCGCCGCGCAATGATCAGGTTCCGGATTACGGCATCGTTGAATCGGAACGCGCTCTTCAGCTCGTCGAGAGCCTCCAGACCGCATTCGATGTTCATCAGCACGTAGTGGGCTTTGTGGATCTTGTTGATGGGATATGCGAGCTGGCGACGACCCCAGTCTTCCAGGCGATGGACCGTGCCATCAGCACCCTCGACCATGGACCGATACCGCTCGACCATGCCCCCAACCTGCTCGCTCTGGTCAGGATGAACCAGAAACACAACTTCATAGTGTCTCAAAACAGACAGCTCCCTTCGGATTGACCGGTCCCGACCAGTCAGGGCGCCACGCGGACCGGCGCGGTGCGTCAGACTGACGGTTCGGCATGGAGCCTCCCGGATTCGCCAAGCCCTGTGCCGCGCACCGCATGGAAAGCTGGAACACGGTCAGGCGCTCAGTGCCGGTGAGGCAAGGAGTTATGCCGCGAAACGCAAATTCGGCGGCAAGCCGCGCAGTGTAGGCCACTTCTCAAGGTTCAGGCAAGCGATGAGCGGGCCTCGCGTTGCCGGAGCATCTCGAACAGCGCGATGCCAATGGCAACCGACATGTTGAGACTCTCCATCCGGCCCGGCATCGGGATGCTGGCTACTACGTCGCACAAACTGCGCGTAAGCTGCCGCATGCCGTCGCCCTCGGTTCCTGCGATGAGCACGTGCGGAGTCGACAGGTCGAGTTGATAGATGGAGGTTGGCGAACCGCCATCGAGCCCTAGCAACGGCAAGCCGAGTTCGCGCAGCGCGCGGAGAGCTCGCGCCAGGTTGGGAACCGGGTAAACCGGCACGAGTTCGGCGCCACCGCTCGCAACCTTACGGGCAACTTCCGTCAATGGTGCCGCCCGCGATCGGGGAAGCACCAGACCGGCTGCGTCGACCGCGGCCGCGCAGCGCAGCGCCGCGCCGAGGTTGTGGGGGTCGTCCACGCCATCGAGCACCAGTACATCGCGCGGCGCCCGTGTCAGTTCGTCTAGCAATGTTCGAAAATCCGGCGGCGGCCTCGACCGCATACGCAGCACAATACCCTGGTGGCGAGTGCCGGCCGCCATGGCCTCCAAAGTCGGCCCTGGGACCAACTGCGCGCTGACACCGAGCGCGGCGGCCAACTCCATTGCCTCCTGGAGCCTGCGCTCGGCGTCCCCGCGTTGTATGAACACTTCGAGCACATCCGTCCCGCGCTCGGCGAGCGCCGCCATCGCCGCGTGCTTGCCTGCCACCCAATCCCCGTCCGCGCGCGCAACGCGAGCTGAGCCGGGAACCTCCGCGCGGTTTGCACGACGGCTGCCGGCCCGCCCGGGCCGGCGCGCGCCGCTGTTACCCTGACCTCGACTCATCGGCCCGAATGCCTCCGGCGTGCGCCGCGCCGGCGCCGCGGCTGGAAATCACTTTCGACCAGTGCGAAATCGATCTTGCGTTCGTCCAGATCCACCCGCGCAACCTGCACATACATGCGGTCGCCCAACCCAAACCGCTGCTTGGTTCGCTGCCCGCGAAGACTGCGCTCCACCGGGTCGTAGTGAAAATAGTCCGATCCAAGACTGCTGACATGGACCAGCCCCTCGACGTGCATGCCGTCGAGTTCTACGAACAGCCCAAACGTGGTGACAGCCGTGACCGTGCCATCAAAGCGCTCGCCAAGCTTGTCGAGCATGTACTCGCATTTGAGCCAGGCCACGACATCGCGGGTCGCGTCGTCTGACCGTCGTTCAGTGCGTGAGCATCCGGCCGCCAGTTCGGCGAGTCCCTCCGGTACGGGCTGCCAGACTGCCGCGCCCGGAACCTTCAGCGCGTGTTTGATCGCGCGGTGAACAACCAGATCGGGGTAGCGCCGGATGGGCGAAGTGAAATGGGCGTAGTGCTCCAGAGCGAGGCCAAAATGGCCCAGTGCACGTGCGTCGTACCGCGCCTGCGGCAGGCTGCGCAACAGCATCGAACGCAACGCGGGCGCATCTGCGCGGCCATCGATGCGCTTGCTGAGGCTCGCGAAATGATGCGCTTCAGGTGCAGCGCCGCCACCGAGGCGCAACCCCAGCGGTTGCAGATAATCACGCAACTCGAGCAGTTTGTCCGGCTTCGGCCGTTCGTGCACGCGATACATGCCGGACGCCTTGCGGCGCTCCAGGAATCGGGCCGCGCAGACATTCGCCGCGATCATGCACTCTTCGATGATGCGGTGCGCGTCGTTGCGCCTGACCGGCACGATGCGCTCGATCTTGCGCTCCGCACCGAAAACGATCTGGGTTTCCGTGGTTTCGAACTCGATGCACCCACGGCGGCCGCGCGCCTTGGCGAACGCGCCGTAGAGGGCGTGCAAGGCGTCGATATGCGGCGTCAACGTGTGCCAGGCTGTGCGGTAGTCCGGATCGCGTTCAGCGACGATGGCCGCGACATCGTCGTAGGTCAACCGCGCGTGAGACTGAATTACCGCCTCGTAGAATCTGGACCGATAAACCTCACCATCGAGATTCACCAGCATTTCGCACACCATCGCGAGGCGGTCGACCGACGGATTCAGCGAGCACAGACCGTTGCTGAGCGCCTCGGGCAGCATCGGTACTACGCGCCCGGGAAAATAAGTCGAATTGCCGCGTGCCCTGGCTTCCTCATCAAGCGCGGTGCCAGGCCGTACATAGCTCGACACGTCAGCGATCGCGACCCACAGTCGCCATCCGCGCGGCGTCGCTTTGCAATGGACGGCGTCGTCGAAGTCTTTGGCATCAGCGCCGTCGATTGTAACCAACGGCAGCGCGCGCAAATCCACGCGACCTTCGATGGCATCCTCGCAAACGTGCTGCTGCAGCCCCTGCGTCTCGGCCAACATTGCGGCCGGCCACTCGTGGGGAATGCCGTGGGATCTCACGGCGACGTCGATCTCCAGGCCGGGAGCCATCTCGTCGCCCAGTATCTGCACGACTTCGCCGACGGGCCGACTGCGCGTTGACGGCTGTTCCAACAGTCGTGCCACGACCATCTGACCATCGGCGGCCTCCAGGTCCTTACCCGGTGCTATCAAAACGTCCTGATGCAAATCGCGCCGGTCGGGGTACACGAACGCGGCACCGCGTTCACTGAAGAAACGCCCGACGATCTCCGTTGTATTGCGCTCCAGTACTTCCACCAACTTGGCTTCCGGGCGCGTGTTGCGGTTACTCGCGAGCCGCACGAGTACTCGATCGCCGTGCAGCAGGCTTCGCATTGTGCGCGGTGACATGAAGACATCATCACCGCCATCGTCCGGCTGAAGAAATCCGTAACCGTCGCGGTGGCTCAGCACGACGCCTCGAATCAAATCCATTTTCTCGATGAGTCCAAACTCGCCGGCGCGGTTACAGAGCAGTTCTCCGTCACGTTCCATGGCGAACAGTCGGCGTCTCAAGCCGTCGATCTGGTCCGGTTGTTCCAGACGCAGCTCCATCGCCAGTTGCTCTGCAGCGGCAGGCGCGCCGCGTGTGCTCAAATAGTTGTGCATCCACCGGCGGCTGGGAATGGGAAATGCGTAGCGGTCATCCCCGGCCGCCTCGGGATCTGCTGACAGGCGCCAGCGTTTAGATGGCATTCATGCCCTCCATGTTATACAGGCGTCGGCCACGCCGACGCGTCCCTTTACCGTTGGCACGCAAACTTATGCCCCGCGTACCGAGAGTAGCGTAGCTCGGCGAAGCCGGGCCACCGCCGAATCGTGGAAAGCGCTTCGCACAGACCTGCGCCCGTGCGCACGACCCACGCCTTGGGCGCATCCAAGCGCCGCTCGCGGCGGAACAATGCCGGGCGGCGGGGCTCGGTTGTTGGCTATGCAAGAAGATGCCCGCGGCCCTCGGCTGACTGCACGGCCAGACGGCCGCGCAACCGCACGCGACGGGTTCGGCAGTTTGCCGTTACCGCACGGACTGGCCCCGCGGGGCAGCCGTTCGAGATAGCCAGATGGGTCGTGTATGGCGAAGTGCTTAAAGGATTTTTTACAGCGAGATGCTGCTCTAGACTGGAATGGTGCCGACCCCCGGACTCGAACCGGGACGCCTTACGGCACAGCCACCTGAAGACTGCGTGTCTACCAATTCCACCAGGTCGGCGAAGCCGGAAATAATACGCGACCTTTGGCCGTAGCGCCAGCCATCACCCAGACGCCAGAACGGGCAGCGTCCAGTCGCACTGCTCGGCCCGTCCGTGTTTCTGTCGATAAGCACGAAGTCGATATCCGAGTTGGGGAATCTCCGCGCTCAGGCGACGTACAACGTCTGTGTTGAAGCGCAGCAACACGCATCCTCGTTCCGAGTCCAACTCCTGCCATCCAGACGCTCCGAATGGCAGTTCGCCGCCCTCGTCCGCGACACCGAGTTCACGCCCGCCTTCGGCGGCTGCGCCGGACGCCAGGAGGTACCAATGCCCGGCGTCGCACGAAAACCTCGCGCCGCCCGGCACCTCCACCTCTTCTGCGACGTCGCACAGTCGCTCCACCACGGCCGTTGACAGCGACTGCAACAGCGGCACTGCGACCATGCGGTCGCGAATCTGCCATCGCCTGCGCAACTCCGGTACCAGCCCTTCGGCCTGTACGTAGGCGTGGAAAGTCTCTTCTGAAAACTCGCACAGAATAACCGGCGTGCGAGCCACGACGCTGGCATTGCGTGCGTACACGCCGGTTACCGCAGCCATCTCACCAATGAAATCGCCAGCTTCTCGCGTTCCGACAACGCGACGGCGCTCTCCATCGTGGTAGATGACATCGCAATCGCCGAACAGTACGAGATACACGTTCCCGCGGCTCGACGAACCCTGTTTCAAAACGACATCGTCCCGATTGAACGGGATCATGCGCTTGTCGGACAGCAGAGCGTTCAGCCAGCGCCGCGGTACGGGTCGCTTGAAGTTCGCTTGAAAAAATTCGACTGCCCGGGTGGTGAGCAAATCGTCTTCGGCTTCAACGATGACGTAGCGCTTACCGGTGCTCGCGAGGGAAAAAGTCGTCGTAAAGCGATCGGGTAACCGGTCGACGTGCACGAACACCACGCGCTCGGCGCGGGAGTCGAGCGCGTCGGCCGGATCGCCATGGATGACACCCATACCGCCATCCGCCACCAGCAAGTCGAAATCATCGCGGTAGAGGCGGCGCAGATTTGCCTCGGTGCTTTCACGTAGCAGCCCGGATGCCCGCATCTCCGCTATCTCACCGAAACTCTGATTGTCTCCGACGATACAGATCGAATGCCTGCGACCGAGGTGGTTCAGGCTGAACGTGGCGCCGATCGTCGGAATACTGTGAACGGTGACGTGGGGTTCGATTTCGAGCCCGAAATACGTGATGGTCTCGCCAGGCACCAGTTCAACGAACTGAAAACACTCGGCAATAACTTCCGGCCGCCAGCCGAGCCCCATCGAGAGCTTGATAAGGAGCATCTCGTAGATCTCGCGCGTGGTCAGAAGTTCGACGCGCTGCGGCGACAGCATCAACGGAAACAGATTGCAATGATCGTCGTGCAGGTGCGTCAGCAACATGGACGTCACCTGGTTCTTCGATTGCCCGCGAGCCGACAGGTGCTGGTCGACGAACGGAATGCTGTCGATCAGCATCAGATTACCGTTGAAGTTCAGCACCATGCCGGTAGAAGCTTCCTCGGTCGAGAACCCGGATGCGCCGCCAAGGACATCCACGCCGAACGTGATGGCGACGCTCGGCGTCTGGTCGGCGTGCAGCGGGTAAGGAGGCACCGCGGTCGAATCGTCGTTCAAATCGACCTTGAGCGTGCCGCCGTCGGCGGTCACGGAGAATACATCCCAGGACTCGTGGGCTATCGTCAGCCCGTCGACTTCGACGGGGCCGTCGTCCAGTTCATGAAACTCGAAGAAATCCCGGATCCCAAGCGGATTGCCAGAGGCGTCCTTCAATGCAAAGAAGTGCATCGCGTTCAGCCATTCTTCACGAAGTTCCGCCTCCGTTCCCCAGCGGATCAGCTCATCGCGGGTTGGCCCCAGCAAAGTAAGCCGAAGCACTTCGACCGCCTGCTCGATCTCGGCGCGGTAACCAACCAGACGCAGCTTGCGCCGCTCCTGCAAGCCGTTCGAGATAAACAGAAAGTGGTAGAGCGGAAACTCGATGTTGTTCAGCAGCACATCGCCGCTGGCCCGACTGTCGCGCAGCACCAGCGTATCGAGTCGGTGAATGTTGTGGCGGGCAAGCGACTTGATGACTTCTGGCGGTTGTCCGAACAGCAGTGTCCGTTCGCCTGAGACCACTACCTGACAGCCGCTCATCGGATAGACAACTTGCATCAGGTTGTAACCTCAACAGCGCTCACAACCGAGCCTGACCAGAGCCAGGCATGACGACCGGCGACAGGCGCATCGTCAACGGTATTTCAATTCCC
>JBCCEJ010000049.1:0-45425 GCA_039030335.1 Pseudomonadota bacterium
GCGCAACGGCGCGCGTAACTTCAAGCCGGCCTCATCCGCTCGTGAGGCCGGTTTTTTAGTGTCGAGCAGTGCAAAGTGCCGGCGTTGCGCGACAGCCTTTTCGCCTGGCTCTTGATAGTGCCGCATCCACCTTCTGGGCGCGGCCGGCACTTTGCACTGCTCGACAATAAAAAACCGGCCTCACGAGCGGATGAGGCCGGCTTGAAGTTACGCGCGCCGTTGCGCGCGTAACTTCCGGTCGGTATGGGAACTAGAGCGACGCTTCGACCCCGGCGATCTTGCCGATCGTTGCGTTCCACTCATCCACGCACTTCTGGGTTCCGCAACGCTTCGCCCAGCGCTTCAGCACGAAATCGCGCGCGACGGTCTTCAGCAGCTCCCGGTCGGCGGCATTCGGCTCGATCGGCGTCATGCCACCCGGATCGCCGAGGTCGCAGGGACCAGCCGCGTTGCAGTCCAGACCGCGTTGGTTGTTTGCCTCGGTAGCCACCCACATCTCTTCTTCGAGTTTCGGTAACTCGGTCTCGAAGAATTTCTTGGTATCCGCATCCAGACTGTTCCAGACATCCATGTTCATGGCCAGGAACGAAGAGGCAAAGCCAAGGCGCACGCGAATGTTGTGCGACACCACCTGCCACCACTTGGCGTTGTAAGCCGGCAGTACGCCGGTGATACCGCAGTCAGCCACACCTTTTTGCAGTGCCGGAACAACTTCCGCGAACGCGATCGTCACTGCGCTGCCGCCGATTCCTTCAATGAAGTCACCCAGCGTGGTGCTGTAGGTACGAATCTTTTTGCCTGACAGGTCCTTCAACGTCGGCTGCGCGGACTTGTCGCCCATGTTGCAGAACAGCTGCTGGCTCGGCCAGCCGTAGACCATGAGCAGCTTGGCGCCGTACTTCTCGGCAAACTCCCGCTCCAGGATCGGGCGGTAGGCTTCGTTGGCCTTGCGGTAGTCGTCCATGTTCTGGATGACGCCAGCGAGATCAGCGCCCTCGATCGCAGGGCTGTCCTGCGCAACGTAGGTCGTCACACCGTGCACCGCATCGAATACGCCAAGCTTCAGAAGTCGCATGATCTCGAAACCGGACAGACCCAGTTCCGTCTGCGACTTGGCGTTGGACGTCAATTTGCCGCCCGTCATCTTCGGCATGCGTTCTTTCCAGAACGGTCCTTCGCGCTCTTTCCAGTGATCGAGGAAACCCCACGTACCTACCACGCGGAACTCTCGCTTGGCCATCTCGGCGCTGGCCTGCATCGGGCCACCGAGCCCGATCGCAACCGCAGCCGCGATGGCAGCAGTTTTGAACGTCGCTTTCAACATGCTTACCTCCCGAAGGTGTTTCTTGGTTCGACTCCGTAACGGAGTCTAACGCGTCTGTCAGCCCATGATCACGGCGAATCCAGTCCGCCCGGTGACAGCCCTACATCTGACACGCGCCGCCGCCCGGGTCAAGTATCGAATGCGCGTCTGAAGCCGCTGCCAGGCCGTTCACCGCGAACGCCCCTGCCGGCACCAGGCTGGCGCCGCAACGACGCCTCGCAATGGTGCGGGTCAAGGCCCCTGGATGGTGCCCTTTTCGAGCCCGGCGACCGCTGTGGCAGCCCCTCGGCACCGGCCGTTCGGTCGACCGTCTTCGTGGAGCAATTCGTGGGCGTGCAGCCACGCCCGCGCGTCTTCGGCATCGCGTTCAAACCAGTTTGCGGCGGTGCCAAGCCGGAACGAATAGCCCCAGGCGTCCATATCACGGCAGATCCTGGCGCGCGGTACATTCAAAGCGTGGTGCGCTAACAGGACCTGCAGGTAACAAACGGCCGCTTCCTCAAGGTCGTCGCCGCCAGCGTCAGTGTCCAATGCGGCGCGTCGCGCTGGTGTCATGCACACATAATGGGCGCCTTCGTGCAGAGCCGAATGCACCGGCGTGTCACCCCGAACATGTAACGCGCCGCTGTACAGACCGGCCTCGGGGGCTCCCCAATAACTCCCGGGCAGCGCTGCGCCGGCTTCGTGGTAGCGTACCGCAAGCCCATAAATGGCAAATAACTGCCGTAACGCGGCCAGTCCAATCCCATCGACGGTCAACAAACCCGCAGATTCCACGCTCGCGTATCCGGATTCACGCGGCATTGCCCAGCGTGCAGCCCGACCGGGCGCCGGGGCGCTGCGCCAGCCCGATATCCGGGCAAACATCGGCAGCACTCAACTCTTTGTAGCCTGAATTGCCCGCCAGATCTGCTCAGGTGTCGCCGGCATCGCTATCTCACCGATGCCGAGCGGGGCGAGCGCGTCCAACACGGCGCTGTGGGCGGCCGCCAGCGCGCCGACCGTGCCAGCCTCCCCAACGCCTTTGATACCCATGGGATTCTTTTGCGTCGGCACTGGCTGCGATTCGATCTCGAACGCCGGCAGATCGTCGGCGCGCGGCATGGTGTAGTCCATGAACGAACCGCTTAGCAGCTGCGCCTCGTCATCGAACGCTACGTTCTCCAACGTCACCTGCCCGATACCTTGAACAATACCCCCATGCAGCTGCCCCTTCAGCAACATCGGGTTCAGGACCGTGCCGACGTCTTCGACCGCGCAGTAGCGGCGGAACTCGACCACCCCGGTCTCCGGATCGATCAAAGCTTCGCACACGTGACATGCATTCGGGAACGTAGGACCGGGCGGGGTGAAGGTAGCGAACGCCTGCAGTCCGCTGTCCATCCCGTCGGGCAGAGCCCGCACGGTGTGGGCGGCGCGCGCGACGTCGGCGAGCGTCACGGTGCGGTCGGTGCCAACCACGGCGAACCGGCCATCTTCGAATTCAACGTCGTCGGCTGCCGACTCGAGCAGGTGCGCAGCGATCAGGCGGCCTTTCTCGATGATCCGCTCAGCCGCCCTGGCAAGCGCCGTACCTGCCAATGCCGCGGCGCGCGAACCGCCGGTCCCGTGCCCGTACGAAACCTTGTCGGTGTCACCCTGGACATATCGGATCCGCTCTGGCGGCAGGCCCAGCTGGTCCGCAAGAACCTGGCGGAATACCGTCGCGTGCCCCTGACCGTGCGAGTGCACGCCCATGAACACGGTGGCCACGCCGTCGGCATCGAAGCGCAACTCGGCGCCTTCGTCGAACATGCCGGCAGCCTGCTCCACCGCGCTGGCAATACCCAAACCGAGCAGTTTTCCTTCCGACGCGGCTGCCGCCCTGCGCGCCGGCAGACCGGCGTAGTCGATGTTTTCGAGCGCGCTGTCGAGTACCGCCTCGAAGTCCCCGCAGTCGTAGCAGAACGTAAGACCGGTCTGGTAAGGCATGGCCGACGCGGGAATCATGTTGCGCCGGCGCAACGCGGCCCGATCGATGCCGAGCTCGCGCGCCGCCTTGTCGATCACATGCTCGATCCCAAGCGTCGCCTCCGGGCGTCCTGCGCCGCGATACGGGTGCACCGGAGCGGTGTTGGTAAAAACACTCAACACCTCGGCGTGTATAGCGGGCGTCTTATAGCTGCCGGCCACACCGCCCAGATTTCCGAACGCCGGCAACGGGCCGAAGATCGACAGATAGGCGCCCATGTTGGCGACACCTTCGACCTTCAGAGCGGTGAACTGGTGCTCTGCGTCGAGCGCGAGGGTCAGGGTCAACTCGATATCCCGACAGTGATCCTCCATCAACCCTTCGCTACGCTCGGCCGTCCACTTGACCGGCAAACCCAGTTCCCGGGCAGTCCAGAGCACCATCGCCAGCTCTGGAAACACATTGCTGCGCAGACCGAAGGAGCCGCCCATGTCCGGCGAGATGACCCGCAGCTGACTGTGCGGAATATGCAGGACCAGATCGGCCAGCCAGTTCCGAATATCGTGCGGGAACTGATTGCCTGAATGAAGCGTGAAGCGCCCGTCGTAAGGGTCGTACTCACCGATGGCCGCGCGCGGTTCCATGGCATTGATGCTGAGCCGCGAAATGGGCAGCGACGCGTGGGTTACGTGTGCAGCGCCGTCCAGCGCCGACTGTACGGCCGCACGGTCGCCTACCTCGAATTTGAAGCACACATTGTCGGGGCACTCATCCCAGACCGGGTGCGAGTGCGACGCTTCGCTCGCCCGGGCGTTGGCGGGCAGCTGTTCGTAGTCAACCTCCACGAGTTCGGCCGCGGCCCGTGCCTCAGCCACTGAGCGGGCCACCACGAACGCGACCGGGTCGCCTACAAAAGCGACCTTTTCGAACGCCAGGGCTGGATGTGCCGGCACGTGGATGGGGCTGCCGTCAGGCCGGAACAACGGGACGAACTTCGGCGCAAAAGTCGGCAACGAACCAAGCCCCGAAGCAGCGATATCAGCGCCGGTATAAACCGCCAGTACACCAGCTTCAGCCCGCGCCGCGTCGGCGTCTACCGCAACGATTCGCGCGTGCGCGTAAGGGGAACGCACGAAGACCGCATAAACTTGCCCGGGCACGTTGATGTCGTCGGTGTACCGTCCCCCACCGCGCAACAGCCGCGGATCTTCGCTCCGCGGCACCGACTGACCGATACCGAACTTTAGCGCTTGCATCCGACGAGGGCCGTGCGCTCAGACATCCGTGCGGGCGTTGCCGTAGCGGCTGGCGGCGATATCTTCGAGAATCGACTTGAGGAACGGCTTGTTGTGCTCGATCTCCGTGCGGCTCAGTCCTTTCATCTCATAGGGCAGTACCAGCCATTGCGCGGTTTCGTGCAGGTAATAGTCCGGCACGCGCCCGGTGCGGTTGCGCGCCGGCTTGTACCACGGCATCGCGATGCGCACGTCGTGCGGCATGTTGCGCTTACTGCGCGCAGTGAGCCGCGCGATCACAGCCTGCACGTTCAAGCCGGTACTGTAGACGTCATCAACGATCAGCAGTGAGTCCGATGCGTTCATGTTTTCCAGCAGGTACTGGGTACCGTGTACGCGAATCCGCGCCTCCGATTCGTCGACCATCGAACCGTAGCTGTCGACGCCCCGGTAGGAGGTTCGGATCGAAATGTGGTCCGCCGCCACGCCAAGATGCTGCAGACACTCCTGCACGACGATCCCGACCGAACTGCCGCCGCGCCACAGGCCGACGATGAATGTCGGCCGAAAGCCGCTGTTGAAAACCTGCACTCCCAACCGAAACGCGTCTCGCAGCAGGTCTTCTTCCTGCACGAAAATCTTGTCCACCTGACGTCCTTGGATCTGTTACTGATGCTTGGCGCGGTGCTCGCAACGCGGCGCGCGCGGTCCGGCTATCGCCGCCATGGTCTTTCCTGGCCGCCCTTGGCATTCTAGGGCCTGCCTCGCATTATTGCGCTGCTGGCGCATCCTGAACACATACATCACGCCATGACCGAAAAGCTCTATCTAACCGCGCAAGGTCTGCTGGAAGACGCATTCCGGCTGGGCGCCGAAGTCATCAAAAGTGGATTCGAGCCGAGCTTCATTACCGCAATCTGGCGAGGCGGCGCGCCGATCGGTATTGCCGTGCAGGAGATCATCGAATACCACGGTGTGCGCTGCGATCACATCGCTATCCGCACGTCATCATACGCAGGCATCGACGGCCGCGCGGATGAGGTTCAGGTCCACGGCATGAACTACCTGGTCAAGAATGTGCAGTATCACGACCGCCTGCTGATCGTCGACGACGTGTTCGATACCGGACACACCATCGAAGCCGTTATCGATCACCTCAGGCAGGCGAGCCGTCTGAACTGCCCCAAGGAGATCCGCGTGGCGGTTCCGTACTACAAGCCGTCGCGTAACCAGACCGCGCGGACTCCAGACTACTATCTGCACGAAACGCAACAGTGGATCAAATTTCCCCATTCACTGGAGGGACTCGAAGATGACGAGATTCGTCAGCGCCGGCCGGCCCTCGCGAACATTCTGGAGACCGCGGATGCGGACTGAGGACATCTGCCGGAACCGACCCGACCGGCCCCGCGAGCCGTCCTGCGGAGGAAGCCGCTGATGGCAGCTACGCCTACACGCCACCCCGATTTCACCGCAGAGCCAATCACTGACGCGAGCTTCGGTCACGAGGTGGTGGTGCGTGCAGGCACCACCGAACAGTTCGTCGGCGCCGCCGAAGCCAACCCATCGCACCTGCGCAGCGCCTTGAACGACGCTGACGGGCTGCTGCTGTTGCGGGGCATGGATGCGATAAGTGCCGCCCCGGAACTGTTGCTGCGCCTCTCCCGGGTGTTCGGCACTCGTGTCGAGAACTACCGGGAAACCCTGACCGGCGCACATCGAATACATCCGGAGGTGCCGCAGATTTTGCGGGTCGCGAACGCCCCGCCAGTGAAGCAGCAACCGCCACCCAAGCCCGAACCGCCCTTGTCCGCCGACGGTCGGTTGCCAACCCGGTTTCCACACCGGCGCGGCTGGCACACCGACCAGAGCTATCGGCGTCCGCCGCCCGACGTATCGCTGTTCTACGCGCATCAGCCGGCACCCAGGGGCCAGGCGCAGACGATCTACGCCAATGGTACGGCCGCATACGCCGCGCTGCCGCCGTCGATGAAAGCACGCGCGGACGCACTGATCGGACTGCACGTCATGCCGAAATCCGGCCGCTCTGAACAGAATCTGCGCGCCGGCGGCGAACCGCTGCCATTGCTCGCCCACCAGCTGCCGCAACGCCAGCCGGTCGTGCGGGTACACCCGGAGACCGGTCGGCCGGCCCTGTTTCTTTGCGAAGCCGGCCAGATGGACTGGCTGGAGGGTCCGTTCGTCGACGTTGAAGCGGGCATCGACGGAGAAGGCAAGACGCTACTGTACGAGCTGATGCATCACTACACCGCCGACCCGTTCGTGTACGCGCACGACTGGTCGCCCGGCGACCTCATCATCTACGACAACCGGTCGACCATTCATGCCGCCACGTGGTTCGACGCCGACGCCTGCGAACGGGAGATGTGGCGCACTACCGTCGCCGGCAACCCGGGTCCGGAATACGAGGGCGAACGGCCGAGCTGGATTCCCGTAGATGCCGGCGTCGACCGTTTGCAAGGTATTGCTCACCTCTAGACGCGACGTGCCCGCATCAGACCAGTTGCCGCGCCGCCTCGTTCAGCGCGCTGTTCAGCCGGCGCGCGCGGCCTGCCATTCAGCAAAGGATCGGTTGCTTTCAGCCAGCTCCTGCAGCAGCGGCGCCGGTGCCCATCGGCGGCCGTAGCGCTGTTCCCAGATGCGGATCTGGTCGTAGATTCGCCGCGTACCAAGCTGGTCGGCCCAGTACATCAAACCACCGCGGTACCGCGGAAAGTTGAACCCTCCGAGCCACATGACATCAACGTCGCTCGGCCGGTAGGCAACGCCCTCGGACAGGATTCGGGCAGCTTCGTTCACCGACGAAAAAAGCAGGCGGTGCAGGATCTCTTCCTGGTCCAGCTGACGCCGCTCAACCCCTTCGCTCCTCGCTACGTCGGCGATGATCGCGTCGACCTCGGGGTCCGGGAGCGGCACCCGCTTCCCCGGTTCGTAGCGATAGAAGCCGGCGCCGGTTTTCTGACCGTACCGTCCCAGTTCATAGAGCCGGTCGGCGACCGGATTGGCCTGGTAGTTGTCGGGATCCTCGGCCTTCTTCGTCTGGCGCACCATATAACCGACGTCGATGCCGGCGATGTCGTTGACGACAAAAGGTCCGACCGGATAACCGAACTCGAACATTACGGCGTCCACATCAGCCGGGGACGCCCCCTCGAGGATGAGCGCGCCGGTTTCGATACCAAACGGCGCGCGACTGCGGTTCGCCAAAAAGCCGTAGCAATTGCCGCACACCGCGGGCACCTTGTCGATGCGCCGACCGAGTTCCATCGCCGTTACGACAGCGTCGGGCGCCGTCGCTTCGCCGCGCACTACCTCCAGCAGCTTCATAACGTTGGCGGGACTGAAAAAATGCGTGCCCAGCACGTCGGCTGGCCGTTTCGTGAACGCCGCGATCGCGTCGATGCTGAGGGCAGAGCTGTTCGTCGCCAGGATTGCGCCTGGCTTCATGATCGCATCGAGCTGTTCGAACACCGTTCGTTTGACGCCCAGATCTTCGAATACCGCTTCGATAACGAAATCGCACTCCGCGATATCGGCGTAGTCGAATACCTGTGCAATGCGCCCCAACCGTGCATCGGCGTCGCTCTGGCTGGTACTGCCGCGCTTTACGCTGGTCGCGTAGTTGCTCCTGACCTTGTCCATGCCGCGCTCCATCGACTCGGCATCGCGTTCGAGTACGCGCACGTCGAGCCCCGCATTCGCGCAGGCCATGGCGATACCGCCGCCCATCGTGCCGGCGCCAACGACAGCGACCGTGCCAACCTCCCGGGCCTGCGTGCCACGCGCAACGCCGGGGACATTGCGGGCCGCACGCTCGGAGAAAAAGGCGTAGCGAAGCGCCTTGGCTTCGTCTGCGTTCACAACCCCTCCGAACAGCTCGCGCTCTTTGGCAAGCCCGTCCTCAAACGGCAGCGATACGGCTGCTTCAACAGCCTCGATGCAGGCATAGGGCGCGCGCTGATTGCGAGCCTTGCGGGCGATTTTCTTCCGCATGTCCTCGAATATGGCCCCATCGGCCGCCTCTGCGAGACGCTCGTTGCGGTCGCGCACACGTGGCGCGGGCAGCTGTTCCGCAACCTGCTCCGCGAACGCGACCGCGGCAGTCTCCAGGTCCTCGTCTGCCGGTACCACCGCGTCGAGCACGCCCAGTGCGCGCGCTTCCTCAGCCGGCACGTGGCGCCCGGACACGATCATTTCCAGCGCGGCCTCAGGGCCGGCGACTCGCGGCAGGCGCTGCGTACCGCCAGCGCCTGGAATCACTCCGATCAACACTTCCGGTAGCCCTACTCTGGCGCTGGTAACCGCGACGCGGTAGTTGCATTCGAGCGCGACTTCCAACCCGCCCCCGAGTGCATGACCATGGATCGCCGCAACGATCGGCTTCGCGCTGTCTTCGAGGATCCGATGCACGCTCCTGGCTTTCTCGCTGCGCGGCTTGCCGAGGTGCTTGATGTCGGCGCCAGCGATGAAGCCGCGTCCGGCCCCGATCAGCACGATCGCCGCCACCTCCGGGTTGTCGTTGGCGGCCACCACGCCATCGACGATACCCTCCGGAACGCCGGGGCTCAGTGCATTGACCGGCGGGTTGTTGACTGTGACGACGGCGATGCGTCCGCTTTGCTTCGACGTGACGAGTTCGGACATGGGGCAACCTCTGATTCAGTCTGGGACTTGATAGTGCTGGCCGCCGTAATGCGGCAATTCGCGGGGCCAACATTCGGAAATCGGCCGGCCATGACATGGTACACCGCCGCGCCGGTCGCCCCGCTTCGCTACAATCGGGCACGACCGCAACATAAATCGACGCCACTACGAGCGCCGTACCGAGCCAGAATTGCAGGAGGATGCACGATGGCCAACCCCAACTACGACTTCATCATCGTTGGTGCCGGATCGGCCGGCGCGGCCCTCGCGAACCGGCTGAGCGCGTCCGGGCGGCACCGCATCCTGCTACTCGAAGCCGGCGCGGCCAGCCATCCCTACAGTTGGATGCCAGCCAGCTTCGGGTTGCTCATCAACCATCCGGGGGCGAACTGGCTGTATTCGTCGGCACCGGAAGAAGGTACTGCCAATCGCAACATTCCAGTGCCGCGTGGCAAGCTGCTCGGCGGTTCCAGTGCGATCAACGGCCTTGTTTTCGTCCGTGGCCAGCAACTCGATTACGACACCTGGTCGCAGCTTGGTAACCGGGGCTGGAGTTTCGAAAGCCTGCTCCCGCTGTTCAAACGCATGGAGCACTTCGAGACCGGTGCCGACGAGCTGCGCGCTGAAGGCGGCCCGCTGCGCGTCTCCGAGGTGCCCGATCAGAATCCTCTATACGACGCCTGGTTCGCCGCCGGCGAAGAGCTCGGCATCGCGCGGAACCACGATTACAACGGTCAAACGCAAGAAGGCATCGTCAAAACCCAGACCACGATCAGCAACGGCCGGCGCATGAGCACCGCGCACTGCTATCTGAAACCGGCGATGCGCCGCGAGTCGCTGCGGATCGAGTCCAACGCACTGGTACACCGCCTTAACATCGAGGGCACACGCTGCACCGGTGTGCGCTACACGACCGGAGGTGGCGTGGTCGACGCGACGGCGAACCTGGAGGTCATCCTGTGCGCTGGTGGTGTGGCGAGCCCGCAGGTGCTGGAATTGTCAGGCATCGGGCAGCCGGAGCGGCTGCGTGAACACGGCATTGAAGTCAAACACGCATTGCCGGCGGTCGGCGAGAATCTGCGCGATCACATCAACGCGCGCATTCAGTGGCAGATAACGCAAAGCGGAATCTCTTACAACGAGCGAATGCGCGGCTGGCGGCGGTACTGGCAGGGCGCGCGCTTCCTCGCCACGCGTTCGGGCTTCATGAGTCTCCCCTCCGCGCCGGTGCTCGGTTTTTTGAAGACGAGACCGGAACTGGAGACGCCCGACGTGCAGCTCCATCTGGTGCCGTACTGCATCAAAGATCCGAAACGGCGGCTGCTGCGCGACGAACCAGGCATGACAATGGCGGTGTACCAGCTACGGCCAGAGAGCCTCGGATCAATTCATATCCAGTCACCGGAGCCAGGCGCAAACCCGGAGATCCGTTTCAACTTCCTGGACGACCCGATCGACCAGCGCACGATGGTCGATGGCTTCAAGCTCGTGCGCACACTGGCTAACACGAAAGCGCTCGACAGCCTGCGTGGCGCGGAGTTGGACCCAGGTGACGCCGTTAGCAGCGACGATGAGATCCTCAGCTGGATCAGGGCACATTCCGAAACCGCCTACCACCCGATCGGCACATGCCGTATGGGTCCCGAAGGCCCCAAGACCGTCGTCAGCGACGAGTTGAAAGTGCATGGACTCGACGGACTGCGGATAGCGGATGCGTCGATCTTTCCGACCATGCCGTCGGGCAATACGAACGCCCCGGCCATTCTGGTGGGCGAAAAAGCCGCGGATCTGATCCTGGCTGCGCACTGAGCGAAGCCGCCCCGCGGCCAACTTTACATACGTTCGAGGCGAAACGTCTGGATTACGCCTGACTTCTTTGGCAAGACCACCTTGCCGACGTAGTTGCAGGAAAATTCGGTAACGCCTTCAACCTGCGCCATCGCCGCGAACTCGCGGCTCGCGTAGACCTGTGCCGGCGGCGTGATCGGTTCTATGCGCGCGGCGCGCGAGACGTGCGTACCAGTGCAGGTCATCGTCTGCGTTACAGGTTCCATGCACGGGTATACGGGGCCCGTGTGCATACCCAATCGCAGTTGGAGCTGGTGAGGAAATCCGAGCTTCACCCAATTTGTACCCACGACCTGCTCGTTCAGATCGAGTGCGAACAGCCCTGCGTCACGAACCCGCTCGAACACCAGGTAAAGCCCGTCACCCCAGGTGTTCAGGACGATCGCCCGGCGGCTTTTCCGCGTCTTTTCGTGCACTCTGGCCACCAGCCCCAGAAACTCGTCGACGAACAGCGGCATGTACTCTTCTTTGAGACCACCGAACCCCTTGACGTCACCGAACATCATCGAGCGAATCTGCATCCGATCACCGGTGTCTTTCGAGGTCGCGGCATTGCGCACCCGAATGCGTGGCGCCGTTTCGCCGTGCCATCGGGGCCTTTTACCAGTGCGCAGGGCATCGACGTCGATGATGTGCAGGTCCATGACCGGACTCGCCCGCTCACGCGTCGGGCGGGCGAGTCGCGACCACACATTCAAAATGCTGGCGGTGCCGCCGGCCCCGTCGCCCACCTTGCCATCGAATACCGCCAGGCCGTGCAGCTCAGCATCCGTACGTTCGGCATGTGCCTGGGCGAGACCGCGCAGCACCTGTGTCGCGTACAGGTAGCTCGTGCCGCCCTCGAGCAGCTGATTGGGCGCGACCGTGATGACGTCTGTTGCGCGCCCGAGTGCGCGACGGTAAAGCCACTCCCAGTTCGCGCCCGGGAAGCCGGCGACGCTGCGCTCACGAAAGCCGTGCGGATCGTAAGGCAGCACTACGTAGGTCTGGCCGCCAGCGCGGTGCACTTCGTCGAGAAACAGCAGATCGGCGCCGTTTGCACCAGAGGCGTACCCGATGACCGGCCCCATCTCGCGCAGGCGTTCGCGAATGGCGATGCGCACGTTCTCCACCAGTTCAGGTGGAAAGCGCGGCGCCGCGCGGCGCGTCGGATGGTCGACCATATGGCCGGCGAAGACGACTATGCGCGGCATCGGGAAAGCTGCGGCAAATCCGTCGGCGTCGAGCTTCAGATGCCGCGCGAGCAACACCGCCTGACGGCGCGTCGCTAGATGTTGTGCATATTCACCCGGAGCGGCCGCGGCGGCCTCGCCGTAGCAATGCAGGGCTTGCCGGTGTTTACCGCGGATCAGCAACGACTCGGCGAGCGACGCCAGCGCCCAGTAATCAGCAGGGCGTTGCGCGGCGGCGTCTTCGGCCAGCTGTTGCTCGCAAAGGCGCGTCGCGAGTCGCGCCCATCGACCGGCTGCCCGGGTATCGCCGCCGAGCAGGGCCGTGGCCGCGGAGTTGATGGCCGAATACAGCGGCACGCCGCCGCTTGCGCCGCGGTGCGCCTGCTCGTAGCTTTCCCGCGAGCGTCTGAGCCACCGTGCGCGGCCGCGGCGTTCACGCTGCGCCAACGACTTGTACACACCTCCCAGGATGCCGAGTGTCTCTTCATCCTGATACCCATCGGCGGCAATATCCTCGAGCAGGCGTCGCGCGGTGTTGAGGTCGCCGGCACGAGACAGCGCCAGAGCCTGCTGCTGACGCAGCTTGATATCCCGCGGCCAGTGTTCGCGCGCCGCCTGCGTCACATCGTAGGCGAGCAGCGGTTCTGCGAGCGAGAGAAACCGTGCCGCAAGTGCCTCGTGCACTTTCTGCGACGGCGGCGCCTCAGCCTGGACGGACCGATTCCAGAAGTCGGTCAGTTTCTGCAGTTCGTCACTGCGACCGCGGACCTTTCTTACGAGGCTAAGCGACATAAATGACTCCTGTTGCGAATCGGTCTGACGCACGACTGCACTCGTCTGCGAACATGCACGTCTGGCAGCAATCACCGTGTGGAGAACGACTGTGAGCTACGAATTCCTGCTGGTCGAGCAGCGCGACCATGTTACTACCGTGACCATCAACCGTCCCGAGCGTATGAATGCACTGCATCCCTATGCGGTCATTGAAATGAGCCGCGTGTTCGACGAATTCGAGCAGGACCCGGACCAGTGGGTAGCCATCGTGACGGGCGCCGGTGACAAAGCGTTTTGCGCCGGTAACGACCTCAAATGGCAAGCTGAGCACGGCGGCGAAAAAGTGCGCGAACTCAGACGCCAGGCCAAGGGCGGATTTGGCGGTTTGCATCTGCGCACACGTTGTTTCAAACCCATTATCGCGGCGGTGAACGGCTTCGCTCTCGGCGGTGGCTTCGAAGCCGTTCTCTCGGCTGACATCGTCATCGCCGCAGAACATGCCTCGTTCGGTCTGCCAGAGCCGCGTGTCGGTCTGATGGCCGGAGCTGGCGGCGTTCATCGCCTGCCTCGTCAGATTCCCTATCATGTGGCGATGGGCGTGATCCTGGCCGGAAAGCGATTGAGCGCGAACGAAGCGCACCACTACGGCCTCGTCAACGAAGTCGTACCAGCTGACCAGTTGATCGAAACGGCCAACAACTGGGCGGCAGAAATTCTGAAAGGCGCACCGCTGTCGGTGCAGGCGTCCAAGGAAGCGACCGTGCTCGGCCTGGCCGGGTCGTTGGATGGCGCGCTCACCTCGATGTTCCCGACCAACGTCCGGATGATGTCGACTGAAGACTATGTCGAAGGACCGCGCGCGTTCGCAGAAAAGCGCGCGCCGCAGTGGAAAGGCCGCTAGCCGGCTCTGGTCGCTCACGACGCCCGCCACGTGCGGGCGCTCGCCCCCCGGGCCCCGACTCGGCACAGGGCGTAACGCTCAGCCGCGCTTCACTTTGTAACCGACCGCTTCTCGATCCCACGTACGGTTCGACAGGCCCCGCTCTCGAAGCCGGTTCTTCTGAATTTTCTGAGACGGGGTCTTCGGGATGTCATCGACGAATTCAAGATAGCGCGGAACGGCGAAGTACGGCATGCGCGGCACACAGTAGTCGAGAATCTCGACCGGATCCGGCTCCGCGCCCGGCTCCTCGGCGATCATGCAAACCAGCACCTCATCTTCGCCTCCCTCGTCGGCGCGGACGGCAACCGCCGCCGCTTCGGCAACGCCTGGAAAATCCAGGATGACCGCCTCGACCTCATAAGATGAGATATTTTCTCCGCGCCGGCGAATGGTGTCTTTGATGCGGTCGATGTACCAGAGATATCCGCGCTCATCGAGGCGCCCGGCATCGCCTGTGTGGAACCAGAAATTACGCCACGTCTCAACGGTCCGATCGGGCATGCCGTTATAGCCCTGCATGAAGCAGAAAGGCTCTTTCGGCCGGACCAGAATTTCGCCCACCTCGCCGACCGGAAGTGGCTCGTCGGTATCGGGGTCGGCGACGATGACCTCGAAGTACTCGTCCCAGACCTTGCCGGAGCAGCCCGCTTCGTCCGGTGCGTCAGCCGGGCGGCAAACCGGGATGTTGCATTCGGTCATACCGAACACTTCGTTGAACTGCGGGATACCGAAGCGGTCGCGGAATGCCTGTAGCGTCTCCTCTACGACCGGTACCGCGCACAGCAATCGCAAGTTGTTGTTACGGTCCTCAGGATGCGGAGGCTGGCGCAACACGAAATCACTCATGACGCCAAGCGTGTTGGTAACCGTCGCGCCGTACTGGCGGACCTCCGCCATCCAGCTCGTCGCCCGGAACTGTTTGACGAGCACCGCGTATCCACCGCCGAGGAGGCTTGCGTAGAACTGCATCAGGCTGCCTTGCGCATGAAACAACGGCATACAGATGTAGTACCGGTCGTTCTCATCGAGCTGCATATGGCTCGCCATGCTGAGTCCGAACAGGTATAGATGCCCATGCGGCATCAAAACCCCTTTGGATGGCCCGGTGGTACCGGACGTGAACATGATCATGCCGATGTCGCGGTAGGTCACGGTCAGCGGCAGCGGATCGGTGGGACCATCTCGCAACTCGTCGAACGACCGCACCTCGAGGCGCGCAAAAGCCGGAATATCGACCTCGGCCAAAGACTCGGCGACGACAAAAATTGTCTGCAGCTCCGGTACCGTATGCTCGATGTCGGCGAGCCATGGCAGGAACTCGGGCTCGACGACCGCAATGCGCGCTTCGACGTTCGTCAAGACGTGCGTGAGAAAGGTGCCCTTGTACGCGGTGTTGATGGCCACCGGCACGGCCCCCAACCGGTTCAGACCGAACCAGGTCCACAGGTACTCGAGCCGGTTGTGCAGCATCACGGCGACGTTGTCGCCAAATGCAACGCCCTCACGCTGGAAAGTGTGGCCGTACTGATTACTCAGTCGTTCGAGATCCGCAAACGAATACGCGTCGCCGTCTTCGTACTGCAGAAATGGCCGTTCACCACGCTCTTCGGCAAACTTGCGAATCAGACGGGTGATGACCCAGTCATCTTTGGGGTGCTCTATAGGCATCACGCTCAGGCGCTCAGGGAACTGCGGAGTATGGCCCTGGTGTGTAGCACAAATCCGCACCTGCGCGCACGCGCAGCCCGCAACTGCACCGCCGGTTTCGCGTCTGTGTCACACCTGCGGGTCAGGCGTTTGCCGGCGCGATGGTGCGCCCCGCATCGCTCAGTTCGTGGCGCGGCCGAGCGCGGAGGCAATAGCGGCGTCGAGCGAACGCGCCAGGTTGCCATCCGCCTGCAGACGCCGCCCGTTGACGTACATGGTCGGTGTGCTGCTGACGCCCAGTCGCGCCGCTTCAGCCTCAGCACGGGCGACCGGGCCTTCGGAGGCTTGCGAGTTGTAGCACTGCGTGAATTCGTCAGCATCCAGACCCAGTTCCCGGGCAAGCGTTTCTGGTGTCGAGACGGTCAGGCTGCGCTGCCGTTCGAATGCGAGATCGTGGTAGTCCCAGAACCTGCCCTGCTGTTCCGCGCATACCGCACCCTTCGCTACCAGCCTGGAGATACCGCTTGGGTTGATCGGAAAATCGACCAGTACTACGCGCAGCTTGTCTCCGTAGCGCTTGACCATCTCCTGCACGACCGTCACGGCGGCACGGCAGTGCGGGCACTGGTAGTCGTGGAACTCGACCAGCGTAACGGGCGCGTCGGCGGGGCCCTTGAATGGGTAGCCGCTGGTGTCGATGTCGATGACTGGCGCCGAGGGGGCTGGCAGCAGGTATCCGAGCTTGCCGTCAGCACGCAGGCCGTCGACGACTTGCTGGCGCGCCCGTTCGCCCTGCTGTCGCGCGAGATAGTCGCGAATCTGGCCCTTCACCTGCTCGAAAGGCATGCGGATCCGTTGACGATTCTGGTCGTAGAACTGGCGCAGGGCAGCATCGTCCGGCCCTGCCGCTGGCAGCAGTGTGGAGCGCACTTCGACCGCACTCTGCCCGCTCTCGGCGGCGGCCTGTTCCACATGCAGTTCGAAGGCCGCATCCCGCACCACCTCATCCACGGACTTGCGGTAGCGAACATAGGCATCGTAGAGCCGCTGGCGCAGTGCCGGTGTCAGATCCTGCTCGCTCAACGTCGTCCCGTTCAGTTCGAACAGCGCGCGCGATTCGGTCGCCATCGCGGCTGGCGCGAGCATGGCCGGCAATCCGATGCAGGCAGCGATTACTACGGTCAGGCCGCGTTGCCAAGTTGTCATGGTGAGTCCCCTGTCGTAGGTTGCCGCGCCCGATGCACGGTAGTCATTCGAGGTGCTGTGGAACGAACCGACGTCTCGGGTCGCCCGGCTCGATCAGCTGTCTGCGGCCAGCTCCGCGATGAGTCTTCGATAGCTCCGCAGCTCGTCGACGAGAGTCTCGCGCTGACTAGAGTCAAGAGACGCAGTGACCGACAGAATGATTTCAGCGACGCGGTCCTCGACTGCCTTGGTGTTCGCGTCCAGACGTTCGCCGCGCCCGCGCTGATCACCCAGCCATGCGACCAGATGCTGTTCGATGGCTGACGCGCCGCGGCGCTCCTTCAGCAGTGACAGCAACTGCAGTTGCTGTTTCTCGCGGTACGCGAGCCATAGAGGACCCGAGTCGGGAAACGCATCGGTGCGCGCCTTCACTGCGGCCCGTTGTTCCTCCGAAAGATCTCCGACCAGGAATTCGACGCGCTCGTACATCCGCTCGCGTCGCCTCTCCCTGCGTTCCTCGGGGTCCGCATTGGCGTACTTATCGCGAAAGTCATCGTTCGCTTCGGCTAGATTCGTCGTAAGGGTTTCAACCTGGTCTGGCCGTAGCGTATCCAATACTGGCGCCGCCGCGACGCCGAACCGACGCATCAGCGCGGTGTAGCGCGCCCGGCCACGCAGGTAGACATCGTCGACTTCGGCGCGCGTCAGGCCATCAGCAACGTAGTCGAGCGTATCGCCGATCAGTTCCGCGTACTGGGGAAGCTCGCTGCGACGATGCCAGCTGTGGACCGCGGCCAGGCGCTCTTGCAAGGCGTTGCGCTGAGTGTTGTCGAACTCCGCGAGTTCAGCAATGTAGTCGGTTACCAGCCAGTCGGCCTGGTTGTAGACCAACCCGGCGGCACTACAGCCGGCGAGGATCATCACGATGGCACTGACGACCGCACCGCGTATGACCGCGCCGATGCGTCCTGACGCCACGCCATCGCGCATTCTCTTCACGTCTCTACTCCCATTGCCTGTAGGTCTTCGCCGCCAAACGCGGCCAACACGCCGCGCCAGAAGGCGCGCAGTTCCAAACTCATGACCGCAAAGTCGGCGTCGAGGCGCTGGCTGGCCGAGTCTGCGTCGATCTCGTCGACCTGGTCCTGAATGACCTCCAGAAACCGCAGTCTGCGCACCGCCAGCTTCTCATCCAGCACAAACCGGATCCGGTCGTCGTAAACAAGACCAAGTCGGATGGCCTCTTTGCCAGCTTCCAGATGAACCTGTATCTCGCGGCCGCCCAGATCCTGGTTCCGACATCGCACCACCGCACCACCATCACCCGGAAGACGCAGTTCGCACTCATCTTCGATGTCGATACCCTCCGCCGGATAGCCGTCCGCCAGCCAGCGGGTCATTACGCTGGCCGGACGTTCGTGCGTCTGTGGAAACGCGACGGGGAGTTCGCCGAGCGCCTCGTGCAAGGCATCCATGAATTCGTCGGCGCGCGCGTCCGTGGACGCATCGATCGCGAGATATCCGTCGACCGGGTCGATGTACGCAAACGTTTTCTGGGAACGCGTGAACGCGCGCGGCAGCAGTTCGAAGCGCACGTCATCGTGAATCCGGTCCCGTTCACGCTTCGCAACCTTATGGCCACGCTCGGCCTCCATCGCCTCGATCCGCTCGGCGGCCGCCTCTTTGACGACACTGCCGGGTAACAGCTTCTCTTCACGACAGCCCGACATCAGCAGGAAGCCATTGGTGGCATGCACGAGACCGGCTTCGTCCGCGCCGCCCGGCGGCACGAAGCCAAAGCTGGATTCCTGCAGCCGGCCACACGCTGAGAAGGCTTTGCTCGCGAGCCGATCGGCAACGGTATCTGCGTCCAGTTCGAACGAACGCAGAAAGCGGTACATACGAAGATTCTTGAACCACATGGAAGGCAGGCATCACTCGATCGGACAGGGCGGGCCGCAATTGTGCTACAGATCGCCGGCCACGTGGGCCGCCCCTGACCGGGCGCACGGCCGCCCCGCGACTCAGCTTCCCGAGCGCAGTGCCCGCAGCGTGTGGATGAGGCCCGTAGTGGATCCGTCGTGGGCTCCTGGTTCTCCGTCGAACAGTTCCGGCTCCAGCGCGCGGGCCAGTTCTTTGCCGAGTTCGACACCCCACTGGTCGAACGAGTTCACCCCGAATACCGCCCCCTGAACGAAAGTCCGGTGCTCGTAGAGTGCGATCAGAGCTCCGAGCGCGCAGGCATCCAGGTGGCGGCAGAGCAGCATGTTGCTCGGTCGGTTGCCCGGGAACACCTTGTGTGGTGTCAGGGTTGCACGATTCGGGGTATTCGCGAGTTCCACAGCTACCGCCGCTGCATCCTTACCGCGGAGCAGCGCCTCGGCCTGAGCGATACAATTGGCAAGCAGAATTCGATGATGAACGTCGTCATGCTGGCCATGGGCAGCCGCGATGAAGTCCACCGGCACTAACCGTGTGCCCTGGTGCAACAGCTGGAAGAAGGCGTGTTGGCCGTTCGTACCGGGCTCGCCCCACACGATCGGGCCACTGGAGCCCCGCACCGCACCACCGTCGAGGCGCACGCTCTTGCCATTGCTCTCCATGTCGAGTTGCTGCAGATAGGCCGGCAGACGATGTAGATACTGGTCATAAGGCAGTATTGCGTGCGTCTCAGCACCCAGCACATTGGCATACCAAACGCCTATCAACCCCATGACGACCGGCATGTTGTGTTCGAACGGCGCTTCCTGGAAGTGCCGATCCATCGCGTGCGCGCCATCGAGCAGAGCTTCGAACTGGTCAAAGCCCGCCTGACAGGCGATCGACAGGCCGACCGCGCTCCAGAGCGAATAGCGGCCGCCCACCCAGTCCCAGAACTCGAACATGTTGGCCGCATCGATGCCAAAGGCGGTGACTTCGGCAGCGTTGGTCGACAACGCGACGAAGTGGCGAGCCACCGCCGCGTCATCACCGAGCGCGTCGACGAGCCATCTGCGCGCCGATTTCGCGTTACGCAGCGTTTCCTGCGTCGTGAATGTCTTCGACGCTATGATGAACAGGGTCGACGCGGGTTCGAGGCTACGCAGGGTCTCGCGAATATGAGCGGCGTCGACGTTGGAGACGAAATGCGCGGCAATGCGGCCGTCTGACCGTCCTCGCAGCGCGTGGCAGACCATGCTCGGCCCGAGGTCGGAGCCGCCAATGCCCACATTGACGACATCGGTGATGCGCTGACCGGTGAAACCACGCCAGCTCCCATCTCTCAGCGCACTGGAGAAACGGCGCATCTGGTCGAGCACCCGCTGCACGTCCGGCGCGACGTTCCGGCCCCCTACCAGCGACGCAGCCGCGCGCCGATCGCGAAGCGCCCAGTGCCCGACGGCCCGGTCTTCCGTGACGTTGATGGCCGCACCGGCGAACATGGCATCCCGATCGTCTGCGACCCCGGAGGCGCGGGCCAGTTCGAACAACGCGGCCATGACGGGCGCATCGATCAGGTTCTTCGAGTAGTCGAGGAACCAGGGACCCGCTTGCAGGCTGTAGCGCGAAAACCGCTCCGCATCGGCCGCAAAAGCCGCGCGCATATCGAGCCGACGCGCGCGCAGCGCGCGCAGATCTCGCCAGACCGCCTCAATGTCGCGGCCCCGGGCGGGCTCGGCGCCGCCCGCACGCGGCGTGTCTGGCACCGCGGCTGCAGGATCACCACCGTTTTGACTGGACAGAGCTGTTTCTCCTTGGCGACGTCGACGCCAACCGGGATGCCGGGGCGGTATGGCTAAAGCTGGTCGAGCATCTGGGGCGTCACCAGAACCACACCGCTGTCCGACACGCGGAACCGGCGCCGGTCTTCGTCCTGATCAAAGCCTATGCTCGTACCGGGTGGGATCAGGCAGTTACGGTCGATGATCGCGTTCTGAACTTCCGCACCTTCGCCAATGATCGCGTCCGGGAGTACGACACTCGAGCGCACCAAGGCGCCAGCACGTACCTGCACATTCGAAAACAGCAGCGCGCGCTCCAGCTTCGCCCGCTCGATCACACAGGCGCCGGACACCATCGACTCCGTGACCGTGACAGCCGCGCCTTCGCGCGGCGTCAGGAACCGGGCCGGCGGCAACTGCAGCTGATGAGTCAGGATCGGCCAGATCTGGTCGTAGAGGTCGAGTTCCGGCTCCGCTTCCAGTAGTTCCAGGTTCGCCGCCCAGAAGGAGTCGAGCGTGCCGACATCGCGCCAGTATCCCTGCTCGCCCGTGTCCGGGTCTCGAAACGGATAGGCCTGCACGTGCTCGCTCTCGATGAGGCGCGGGATGATATCCCGACCGAAATCGTGCGTTGAATCAGGATCCAGGGCGTCGCGCCGCACCTCGTGCAACAGAAATTGGGCATCGAAGACGTAGATCCCCATGCTCGCGAGCGCTTTGTCAGGTTCACCCGGTAACGGCTGCGGGTCGTCGGGTTTCTCGCGAAACTGATGAACACGCCAGTCCGCATCAACGGCCATGACGCCAAATGCGCGCGCCTCGTCGAGCGGCACCTCGATACATCCGACTGTCATGACCGCGCCAGAGCGGACGTGATCGGCCAACATCAGCCCGTAGTCCATCTTGTAGACGTGATCGCCAGCCAGCACCAGAACGTACTGCGGACTGTGGCTCTCGATGATGTCCTGATTCTGATAAACCGCGTCAGCCGTACCCAGATACCAGTCACTCGAGCTCATTTGCTGAGACGCCGGCAAGACCTCGACGAATTCACCCAGGTTCGGATTCAGAATCGTCCAGCCGTCGACCAGATGGCGGATGAGCGAGTGTGCGCGGTACTGGGTCAGCACACCGACGCGCCGGATGTTCGAATTCACGCAGTTCGACAGCGGAAAGTCGATGATGCGGAACTTGCCGCCGAAGAAAAGTGCCGGTTTGGCGCGCCAGCGCGTCAACTCGTGCAGCCGGGTACCGCGCCCGCCGGCCAGGATCAGCGCCAGCGTGTCGCGGCTTAGATGACTGACGAAGCGGGCACTACGGCTGGCCATATGCACTCCCTCTCTGATACCCGACCCGCATCATCCGGTGTCTGCCCGACGGTTCAATCGCGCGTCAGATTTTTCATCAGACTGGAGGTATCCCAACGCCCGCCGCCCTGAGCCTGAACGGCCGCGTAGAACTGATCGACCAGCGCCGTCAGCGGCAACCGCGCCTTGTTGCGGTTCGATTCGTCGAGGCAGATAGCCAGGTCCTTGCGCATCCAGTCGACGGCGAAGCCGAACTCGAACTCGTCGCGGACCATGGTGTTGCCCCGATTCTCCATTTGCCAGGACTGCGCCGCGCCTTTCGAAATGACCTCCAGCACCAGGTCTCCGTCCAGCCCCGACCGCAATGCGAAGTTCATCGCCTCCGACAATCCCTGGACCACGCCGGCAATGCAGATCTGATTGACCATTTTGGTCAATTGTCCAGCGCCGGCAGGCCCCATCAGAGTAACCGCCCGGGCATAGCAGTTCATCGCCGCCTCGGCCCGTTCGAACACGCTTTGTTCGCCGCCCACCATGACCGTCAGAACACCATTTTCCGCGCCGGCCTGTCCGCCTGAAACGGGAGCATCCAGGAAGCCGATGCCCCGTTCCCGGGCTGCCGCTTCGAGTTCGCGCGCGAGCGTGGCGGAGGCCGTTGTGTTGTCAACGTAGATCGTCCCTTCACTCATGGCCGTGAGGGCCCCGTCGGGGCCGCTGACAACCTGGCGCACGTCATCGTCGTTGCCAACGCATCCGAACACGATCTCCGCCCCGCGCGCGGCTTCTGCCGGCGTCGCGGCGTGCCGCCCGCCGTGCTCGGCTACCCACTGTTCGGCTTTGGCGCGCGTCCGGTTGTAAACCGTCACTTCGTATCCGGCACTCGCCAGGTGCCCCGCCATCGGATAACCCATGACACCCAGACCGATAAAGGCGACCGTGCCTTTGGGATCACTCATCTTCAGACTCCTTAAGTTCACGCAACGAGGCAGGCCAGACCGCTCGCGCACCCAACGCGTAGTTCGGCCACGCCGGTAAGTCGGCCCGCGATCGGCTGTTCAGGCATTCAAATCAGGGATCAGGCGGCTGCGTAACTTCGCCAACTGGTCCTTGAGTGCCAGCTTCCGGCGCTTCATTCGCTGTATCTGCATCTGATCGACGTACACAGCTTCGGCGAGCCGGATGATGGCGTCGTCCAGGTCACGATGCTCCGATTCGAGATCCGCGATGCGCGCCTGTAATGCTTCGAATTCCGCGTCGTCCAATTCGGTTCGTCCAGACTCTTGGAAGACCCCGAAATATCGAGGTCGCGTTATGTTCCTGCCAGCCGGTGCACAGGGGCATGGGCAACCTCGAGCATCGGTGACAGTCCCTGATTAAGTGTAGCGTTCCGCGCGCTGCAATGTGTGAACGCTGAAGGCCGAACTGCGGTACGCTCCGACCCTGCCTGCCGCGACGGGGCCACGCGCGGCGAAAGCTTACGGAGTACGACCAAAATGCGAGCGATCGAAGACCCGCGCGTCTCGGAAGTTCTTGAGTTCTGGTTTGGCGACCACGACGGCGAGACCGTACCGGAGCGCCAGGAGGACATGTGGTTCAAGAACGGCCGCAACTACGACGGCGAGATTCGCGCCCGATTTGCCGAATGGCTGGATCCGGCCGGTGCCGGCGGCATGGATTCATGGGCGGCGACGCCAGCCGGCCGGCTCGCACTTATCGTCGTACTGGATCAGTTTCCGCGCCACATTCACCGTGAGACATCGCGCCAGTTCGTATACGACGCCAAGGCGCGCGAAATCTGCGTCGCCGGCCTCGAGAGTGGGCACGATCAGCAGCTGCGGCCGCTAGAGCGCGCGATCTTCTACCTGCCGCTGGAACACGCCGAAGACCGCTTGCTACAGGAACGCTGCCAAAGTGCGTACACGGCTCTTGCAGGCAGCGTGGGCGAGGCCAACCGCGAGACGTACCAGAATTACCTGCACTATGCGTCACTTCACCGTGACATCATCGTCCGATTCGGGCACTTCCCCCACCGCAGCGCCTTGCTCGGCCGGTCCCTCACCGCCGAAGAAAAAGCGTTCCTGCAGGAACCCGACTCATCGTTTCTGTAGGCGCACCAGCTCCTGGGCGCGGTCAGGGCTCGGTGCGCTCTGGAATGATCACGACAATATCCTGGCGCTTATTCTTGTTGCGCAACAGCCGGCGGTAGATGGCGCTGCCCTTACCGTACGCAACCGCGTAATTCATCGCCGTATTGCCCTTGTGGTCAACTGCGTCCAACGACGCGCCCACTCCGAGCAGGGCATCCGCGGCCTGCGAGTTACCCGCCTGCGCGGCCAGCATCAGTAGAGTCCGGCCCCGGTCGTCACGTTGTCCGTGACGACGGCTCCGGGCGAGCAGCTGCCGCACCAGCTTCCCGTTCGAGCGCACCTGACTGACAGCCAGCATCAGCGGTGTCTCACCGCCGCGGCGCGGCATTTCCAAATCCGGGTCGGCACCTGCCTTGATGAGCGCAGTCACAACGCGCGAGTTGCCCCATTCAACCGCCAGTTCCAACGGGTAGAGGCCGTCCGCACTTGCGTTGACATTCACGCCGGTGCGGATGAGGTCCAGCGCAAGCCCGCGCCGGCGCTGGTGCAGTGCCGCGATGAGGGCCGAGACGGACGCCGGGGGAGGCTGCGTGCGCGCCGAACGCAGCGTGGTGAGATCGACGGCGGCAACGGCCTTGCACTGCGGCATGACGCGGCGAAGACTGGCGGCGTCAAGCGCGTCGGTCTCACACGACCATTTCACGGCTGAACCTACACCGGCCAGCGAGGGCGCGACCCGCCACAGCATGACATCGGGTTCCTCGCCTTCGCCAACTTCTATAACGATGTTGCCATGGCGCACGGCCAGTGTCCGAATCGCACCGCCGGCGAACGACGCCGGCGCCCCCAGCCCGAGTGCGCGGTTGTCCTCCGGCAGATGCCCGTACTCTGCGTAGTGGGTCGTTACAACACGCTTGACCATGCTCGCTTCGGCAGCCGCTTCGGCGAGTAGCGCACCGTCCATGAAGCGCTGTTGCTGGCTGTCGAACAGCCACTTCTGCATTGACATGATGAGGCCGTAGGCGAGTATCAGGGCGCCAAACGCGATGCCGATTGCCTTGGCCGGATGCATCGATGAACCGGAGCTGCGCTACTCGTCCGAGATGAGTTTCACATCACGCCCTGACCGGCGGATGGTTTTCTTCAGCTTGCGCAATTCCCGATCGAACGGCCTCACGCACTTCAGGTAGGCACGGTACTCATCATCCACGACGATCACACCCTCTCGATTGTTCGAGCCGCAGGTCTGCACCTTCTGAACCTCGACCTTGCGCTGCAGCGCGACCAGTTTGTCGTGGTGCGCCAGAATGCTACTCCGATCGTCTTCCAGCGTGGCGAGTTGCTGTTCGGCCCACTGGATCTGGCACTCACGCTCGGCGACCGTCTTGTCGTACCGGCCGAGCTGCTTTTTGAACGAGCTCCGCGCGGATCTAGACGCATTGCGCTTGATGTACTTCTCGCGCTGTTCGTTCTGATGTTCGATGTTCTCCTTCCAGCTTTCGATCTGATAGCGCAGGTTCGAGATATTGACCGCGGCGTTGTCCGACTGCTTCGGTAACTTGCTGTCGCCGCAGTACAAACCGCGCACCTTCTTACGGACCTTGACAACCTTGCGGGCATTGACATTCATTGTGCTGGACTGCTGCGCGGACTTCGGCGGCGGCTTCTGGCTGTAGTGCACATTGCCTTGCGCATCCACCCACTTGTAGGTCTTGGCGAGCCCGGTCGGGACGTTTGCGCAAAGCAGCGCCGCAACCACCCACACCCATCCAGCCGTGCTACGCGTCATCTTAAACATCTGCCCAGACTCTCATCCTCCGTCCATTATAGGGAACCTGACGGCGACGTAGCGTGCTAGGGTCCGACGCCCGCAAGGCCGGTTTCCGACAGCGCTTTCGCGCCGTTCGAATAGCGATCGAATTCGAGCACAACGCTCAGCCCGGGGGCATTGTCGAACAACATGAGACGCGCTCCATGGTGCCTGGCGACGGCCGCCACCAGCGCCAGACCAAGTCCGTGCCCAGGCGTCGCACGGCTGGCGTCTGTACGAAAGAACCGCTCAGTTACCCGTCCGTGCAGTTCACCGGGTATCCCCGGCCCGTCATCCACGATGCTCAGTTCCACGACGCCCGGGCGCGTGCGGCTCTCGATCAATACTTCGCCACCGTGTGGGGTGAACTTGAGCGCGTTATCGAGCAGATTCGCCAGGGCTTGAAACAGGAGGTCGCGATCGCCGCGCACGACCGTGTCCGGTACGGAGCGCTGGCGCAGCCGGATGCCCCGGTCATCGGCTGCCGCTTCATAGAGTTCAAACAGGTCGGCGGAAAGGCCCGCTACGTCCACTTCATCGCTTACCAGTTCTATCTGCCCCGATTCCAGCCGGGCGATGCGCAGCAGTGCGCCAAACGCGCTCAGCAGCTGGTCGGTATCTTCCACGGCAGAATCGACCAGCGCATGAGCTTGCGTGCCGACGCCGACCTCACCGCGCACCGCCTCCAGCCGATTGCGCAACCGCGTCAACGGTGTACGGAGATCGTGGGCCACGTTGTCCGAAACCTGGCGAACGCTAGCCATCAGGCGCTCGATCTCATCGAGCATCCGATTCAGGTTGCCGGCCAGCTCGTCGAAATCGTCGTGGCGTGGCCCGACCGGCACGCGGCGACTCAGGTCGCCGGCCATGATCTCGCGGCTGGTCGCGTTGATCTGACCGAGTCTGCGCAAGATGCCGCGGCTCGTCAGCAGTCCTCCCAGCACGGCCAGCGCGAGGGTCAGCGCGAGCGACCAGGCTGACGCGGTCACCACGAGGTGCCGCACGTCACGCAACTCCTGGATATCGCGGCCGACCAGCAGGCGCAAACCGCCATCCAGTTGAAAAGTACGTGCGCGGGTGACCCGGGCGTCGTTCCCGGCACTGAAGTCGAACTCCACCCAGCCGTCCGCGGCGTGGCGCACTTCGGGCCACCGGTCCAGATTCCCGGCCAGCGCCCGGTATTGAGGATCGGCGAACAGGTACACGGATTTACCATCCGGATCGCGCCGAATCCGGTCGGCAATGACCCGCGTCAGCCGCTCGAGACCTTCGCGCCGATATTGCTCGGCCAATCCCTCGATCTCGGCCTCGATGGTGGCGTCGGCCTGACGCGCCATGAGACCGGCCGTGGCCCAGTAGAGAAAGCCGAGCAGCAGGATCACCGAGAGACCGAAAACGGCGCAATACAGTACCGTCAGCCGCAGCGTCGTGGAACTGATGAGGCGCGAGCGCGCGGCCCGCGCGGATGCCGTCACCGGAGTGCGCACGCGAGTGGCGTCGGAGCGGTTGCGTACCAGCCGCGGCACGGGATCATGTCGTGCTCTCCGCCGTCGCCGCTCGCAGAACGTAACCGGCTCCGCGGACGGTGTGCAGTAGTTGCGTGTCGAAATCGCGGTCGATCTTCGCGCGCAGCCGGCTCATGTGAACATCGATGACGTTGGTCTGCGGGTCGAAGTGATAGCCCCAGACCTGTTCCAGCAGCATCGTGCGCGTCACCACCTGGCCGGCATTGCGCATCAGCATCTCCAACAGGCTGAACTCACGCGGCTGCAGCGCGATCACGCGGCCGGCGCGCCGAACCTGTCGCCCGAGCAAATCCATCTCCAGGTCATTTACCGCCAGGCTGGTGGTCTGCGCTTCGCTGGAGCCGCGCCGTACCAGCGCTTCCAGTCTGGCGAGCAGTTCCGCGAAAGCGAACGGCTTGGTCAGATAATCGTCGCTCCCGGCCTGCAACCCCTCAACCCGGTCTTCGACCTCGCCGAGAGCGCTCAGAATCAGGACGGGCACTGCGATCTGACTCGCACGCAGCGTACGCAGGACGGTCAATCCGTCGACGCCTGGCAGCATGCGATCGAGCACGACCGCGTCGTATGACTCGGTCGTTGCGAGGAACAATCCGTCCTTGCCATCAGCTGCGCTGTCGACGCTGTGTCCGGCTTCGGCGAGACCCTTCAGCAGGTAGGCATTCAGGGTGGCGTCGTCTTCGATGACCAGAATACGCATGCGTAAGCCTTAGATGGCTGTCGTATGAACCAACCGGCGAGGCCCGGAGGCCGCGCCGGGGGGCAAATCCGGCCGGCCGGCGCCAGAGCAAAGCGCTCCGGGGCCGGCGCGCGCCGTTGTCCTGAATGTCAGGCCTCGCGCCGCGTCACGCAATGGCCAGCGCGACGAACCGCCGCGTGCCGCGTTGGTCCCGCACCAGCAATAACATCGAACCGGCCTCGCCTGCACGCGCCGCGACGATCGACTGAGCGAAGTCCGACGGGACTCGCAACGCTCGAGACGACGCCCGTTCGATCACCATGCCGGGGCGCAGACCGGCGCGCGCCGCGGGACTGCCGGCCTTCAGGCCAGTCACCACGAGCCCGGTGCCGGGCTCGAGCCCGTATCGCTGGCGCAAATCCTCGCTGACCGACGCCACCTGCACCCCCACGCTCTCGACGGTGTCCTCGAGTTGCGCGGGCGCCGGACCGGCAGCCTGGCCGGAATCGGCCAACGTGCCAATCTCTGCCTTGACGACCAGCGACTCGCCTCCCCGCCAGACCGAGAGTTCGACGTCGGTGCCGGCCGCGGTGGTGGCGATCAGCCGCGGCAGATCCCGCATCTGCGCCACTTTGCGGTCCCCAACCGCCGTGATCACGTCGCCCACGGCCAGACCAGCGGCCGCGGCGGGGCCGCCCGGGCTGACCTCCGTGACCAGTGCGCCAGCGGCGCGCTTCAGGCCCAGGCTCTCTGCCAGCGCCGGCGTCAGTGCCTGGATCTGGACACCCAGCCAGCCGCGCGCGACTTTGCCGTCGTCTCTGAGGTCGTCGATCACAGCGGTTGCGAGAGCCGCTGGCACGGCGAAGCCGATTCCGACGTTGCCGCCATTGGGGGAGTAGATGGCGGTGTTTACGCCGATCACCTCGCCTGCTGTGTTGAACAATGCGCCACCTGAATTGCCACGGTTGATCGACGCATCGATCTGCAGAAAATCATCGTAGGGCCCGGCGTTTATGTCACGTCCCCGGGCCGAGATGATGCCCGCTGTGTAGGTCCCGCCCAGACCGAACGGGCTGCCGACGGCGATGACCCAGTCGCCGACGCGCGCCTGCTCGGAATCACCGAAGCGCACGGGTCGCAGCGGCTCGTCCGTCGCGATCTTGAGCAGCGCGAGGTCGGTGCGCGCATCGGTACCATGCACCTTCGCCTGCACGCGGGTGCCATCGTGCAGCACGACCTGGATGTCGTCCGCATGCTCGATAACGTGATGGTTCGTCACGATGTAGCCGTCGTCACTCACGACGAATCCGGACCCCACCCCCCTGCTCGATGGCGCGCCGTCGCGCTCGAAGAACCGCCGCAGCGGATGAGACCTCGGCAACGACTGTAAATCCAAACCGGCCGGGGCTCGTCCTTGCACGAGGACGCCGACGACGCTCGGCCGCGTTGCGTCCACCAAATCGGCAAAGCTCGCCGGCAAACCGCCGGCTGCCGTGGTGCCATTGGCGCTCAGTTGCGGCAGAGAAGCTTCGACGGCCGCGCGATCAGACGCGACGGAACCGATAGCGAGTCCCACCGCGAGGCCTACGGCACCGAGTCGGGCCGCGCCGCTGGCGGCAATTCGACGCGCCAGACCTGACTCAAGGCGACGAGGGCGCGTTGCTGGTGTATTCCGGTTTGCGGTCATGGTTGCGATTCTCCTGGGTAGCGATGATTTCTACGGTCCGATTGAGCGGACATGATCGAGAAGGCTAATCGCAACGACATGGGGTCGCAGTTAACAAGACATTACCGATTGTTCATGTCGCTGTTTCCGAATTCATTTAACCGTCGCGCCGGTCTGTTATCCTACCGATCGGATGCGTGAGATCACGCAGTCAGAGTAAGTACCCAGCACCGCTCTCAGCCAAGGCAGGCACCACGCGCCGGCTGCTGGATTTGGGGGAGAGTGAGTCTTGGCAAAGGCCGCGCGGTCGCGTCCGTACATGACGCCAAAAGAAGTGGCAGCGGAGTTGATGGTGACGCCGGAAACGGTGCGCCTGTGGGTTCAGAAAGGCCTGCTCAAGGCCGAGTTGACGGCGGGTGGTCACCGGCGCTTCAAGCCCGAAGACGTCACCGCGTTTGCGCGCAGCCGCCGCAGCCGCAATCCTGACGACCCCCTACGGTTGCTCATCGTCGACGACGAGAGACAGATCGTTGAAATGCTCTACGACCTGTTCGAGACCTCTGACTTCCCGGTCGTCTGCGACTCGGCGACGTCGGGTTTCGAGGCGGGCCGCAAGGTCGTATCGTTCAGCCCCGACGTGATGCTGCTCGACCTGATGATGCCCGGCATCGACGGCTTCGAGGTCTGTGCTCAGGTGCACGCCGACCGATCTCGCCACGTGCACGTGATCGCCATGACGGGCTTCTACAGCCCTGATAACGTGGAACGGGTGCTGGCGGCGGGGGCCGCGGCCTGTCTCCCGAAGCCGCTCGACCTGGGGCATCTGGAGCACTACCTCCGCGAGCTCGCGCCGCGGCCGGCAGCCAACACCGCCTGAGCGCCGGCACGCCCGGTGCCGGCAGCGCAACGCTACGCATCGTCGGACGCTATGGCGGCATAGATCTCCGCCGGGTCGGCGTCGAAATCGTCTTTGAACCGCTCGAGAGAGCTGTACAACTCGGCCGCTCCGGTGTGGAACCCGGGCGTCAGGCCCGATGCCGTCATGGTCGCCGCGATCTCCTCCATCTCGCCGATGAACCGCCAGGCCTTGTGGGCATTTCCAGTGGCGGCCTGGTCGCTGCGGTTTCGCACACCTGGTTGGGATATATCCCATTCATCCAGCAAGGCGCCTTCGACCTGACAGGCGCGCGCCAGCGCACGAACATTCATCAGCAGTGCGGAAGACGCCTTAGTCCACCCGGCGTACGCCATTTTCAGCGCGGAGGCTGATGTCGAATTGTGTGACGAATCCAGTACCCGTGCGTCCATGACAGAGCCGCCGAACAAAGACTGCACATCAGCCGCGCGCGAGCCGGCCAGGTACAGTCTGGCATCGCCGCGCTCCCGGGGCGGTGGCCCGATGATCCCGCCATCGACGTACGCAGCACCAGCGGCAGTAACCGCGTCAGCGACGTCAGCCGCGGTCATCGGAGAGACCGCGTTCAGATCGGCGTACAGCCCCCGGAACCCAAATGCCGCTACGGACCGCGCGGTTGCGAGCGCGGATGCGGGAGGCACCACGGACAGCACGACGTCGGCGACGGCCAGGGCCTCCTGCAGTGACCCACTATCGACCAGGCCAGCGCGTTCGGCCCGCTCCCGGGTCGCAGGGCCGCGCCCTTCGCTCACCCATCGGACCACGGTGGCTCCGGCCCACGCAGCGAAACCGACCCGCTCACCCATCTGGCCAGGATTCAGCAGTACTACCTGCATCGAACATTTCTCCCAATCGACAAGGTCCCGCGGCTGGCGACCGAAACGGCTCGCCGGCAGCTCAATCGGTTTATTGAAACATGCGCCGGGCGGGCATCGCAGCCATCCCCAACGCGCCACCAGCCGGCCGTCCGTCCGCCGTCATGGCGCCGGGTGATAAACTGCCGGACCGTCGACCAATGCGGTCACCCATGACCGGGTGCACGCCGCCCCGCCCCGAGGGAGTAGCTACCATGACACGTCCTACGTCCGTTCAAGTAACTGAAGTCGGAACCCGAGATGGCTTCCAGGCCGAATCCCAGTTCGTCCCGACGGCGACCAAAGTCCGGCTTATCAACGAGCTGATCGCGGCGGGTATCCCGCGCATCGAATTTTCGTCGTTTGTCTCGCCGCGCGCGATTCCGCAACTGTCCGACGCAGTCGACGTCCTGGCCGGAATCGACCGTTCGCATGGCACCACCCTGGCCGCGCTCGTGCCGAACCCGCGCGGCGCCGCACGCGCGGCAGAAGCTGGTGTCGACCAGATGGTCGTCTTCATCTCGGCTTCCGAAAGTCATAATCAGAAGAACGTCAACCGCAGTATCGATGAATCGCTCAGCGGTCTTGACGAGATCATGCGAATCGCCTCGATCGACGGGGTCGACATGCACGGCGCGATCCCGACGTCGTTTGGCTGTCCGTTCGAAGGGAACGTGCCGCTCGACAATCTCGGCAAGGTGGTCGCCAGCTATCGCGACGCGGGTATCAAAAGTATCGGACTCGGCGATACAACCGGCATGGCGACACCGACCCTGGTAACGGACACCTGCCGCTATCTGCAGGACCGCTTCCCGGACATCCGCATCGTGCTGCACTTTCACAACACGCGCGGCATCGGGTTGTGCAACGTCATGGCCGGGTTGGATGAAGGCATCGATGCCTACGAATCGGCGTTTGGCGGGCTCGGCGGATGTCCGTTTGCACCAGGCGCAACGGGCAACATATGCACCGAGGATCTCGTGTTCCTGTTGCATGAAATGGGCATCGAAACGGGCGTGGACATCCGCGCACTCTGCTCGATCGCGCGCGACGTGGAGGGTGTCATCGGTCGTGAACTGCCGGGCCAGGTCATGAAAGCCGGGCTGCGAGAAGACATCTATAAGATGGACGAAGGCGCGACGGCAGTCGGCTAGGGCGCGACCGCGTGACTGCCGCCGATAGCGGGGTGCCAGACTGGCCACAGCTTATCGAAGACGCTGCGGCGCGCATCGCGTCGCGCGTGCGGACGACGCCGACCATCGAGGTTGCCATGCCTGGGTCGCCGCATTGGCGACTCACGTTGAAGCTCGAATACCTGCAGCACTCCGGCAGCTTCAAAGCCCGAGGCGCATTCAACAATCTGTTGGCGCGCACCGTGCCCGCCGCGGGCGTGATCGCCGCATCCGGGGGTAATCACGGCGCGGCCGTCGCCTACGCGGCCCGCGAACTCGGCCACCGCGCTGAGATCTTCGTGCCGACCATCGCCGCGCCCGCGAAGATCGCGCGCCTGCGCGAATGCGGGGCTGAACTGAACATCACCGGCGCCAACTTCGCCGAGACGCTGCAGGCGAGCGAAACCCGGCAGGCCGAAACCGGGGCGATGACCATTCACGCTTACGACCAGCTCGAAACCATCGCGGGCCAGGGCACCATGACGCGGGAGTTCGAAGAGCAGTGCCCGAACCTGGACAGCGTCGTGATCGCGGTTGGCGGCGGCGGCCTGATCGGCGGCGCTGCCGGGTGGTTGCAAGACCGCAAGCGCATCGTTGCGGTCGAAACTGACGGCACGCAGACGCTCGCGTCAGCACATGCGGCCGGAACCCCAGTCGACATCGACGTGACCGGACTCGCGGCCGACGCGCTGGGTGCCAGGCGCTTGGGTAACCTCGCTTTCCCTCTGACCGAACAACACGTCACGGACCGGCTGGTCATCAGCGACGAACATGTACGCGAGGCGCAAGTCTGGCTGTGGCGCGAACTCCGTGTGCTGGTCGAACCGGCGGGTGCGGCAGCCCTGGCCGCGTGCCTGTCGGGACACTACAAGCCGCGCGACGGCGAGCATGTGGGGGTGGTGGTTTGTGGGGCCAATACCGACCCTGCCAGCCTCGCCTGAAAGCCGGGACACGCTGCCCGGAACCGCTACAAGTCCACAATCGGCGGCGCCCCGGGCGCCTTCAGGACATTGGCCATTGCACGTCCGGATCGCCAGGCTTCCAGATTGCGCGCAACGGCGGTGAACCGGCGCTCCATCAGCCCTGCGCTCCAACCGGACGCGTGCGGCGTCATGAGGATGTTGTCGAGTTCGTGAAACGGCAGGTTCCCCGGACGCCTCGGTTGCACACCATCGGTCGGATACTCGTACCACGTGTCGATGATGGCGCCTCCGATGGCGTGCCCGGCCAGGGCGTCGTACAGGGCTTGCTCCTCGATCACACCGCCTCGGGCCACGTTGATGACGACCGCGCTGGAACGCATGTGAGCAAAGAACGCCGCATCGGCGAGGTGCCGCGTAGCAGCCGTAAGCGGCGGTGTCAGCAACACGTAGTCGGCGTTCTCCAGCATGCCGTGCAACCCGCGCATGTCGCCGCCATCATCGATCCAGTCGTCGATGCGCGCAGGCGACCGGGTGCGGGCCATCGTGCCCATGCCGAATGCCCGAAGGCGTTTGGCGGTCTCGTGTGCGATGCGCCCATACCCGACGAAACCAATGGTTTTGCCGTGTAGTTCACCATGTAGCGGGCCAGGGCCAAATGGTCCATCCAGCCAGTGACCTTGCCGCAATCCGGCGGCGGACTGCGCGAGCCGCGTTTCCCACTGGAGCATGGCGCCGATCACGTACTCAGCGATGCCGATCTCGTGCTCGTAGACGTTGCATACCGTGCAGTGCCGCGGCACGTGGTCAAAACAGACACCGTCGTACCCGGCGCCGTTCAGATGCAGCACCCGTATGCCGGCATCCGCGGGGGCGTCAGCAGGCCAGCGCATCGACAGCAACGCGTCAGCATCAGCGAGAGCGGTTCGCATCGTTTCGCTCGCGAACGGTGCCTGGCACGGCCTCACCTCCCACGCCGCACCCAGTTTGCGTTCGAGCAAGGCGAGCATCTGCGGGGTCAGCGCCTCTGCGACCACAACTACCGGCATGGCTTCGAGTTCTCCTTCCGCTTTACCTGCAGGTCGCTCAGTCGATGACGATACGCTCGCGCTGATGGCGGGCGATGTAATCCCAGTCATAGCTGACGCCGAGCCCGGGTCCATCCGGTACCGGCACGCAGCCATCCGCATCCACGCAGTCGAGCTCATCTGAGTAGCCGCACGTATAAACCGGCAGAGACCAGGCATTGCCGATGACCGGGTGTACGAGGTTGACCTCGTAGTAATTCGACTTCGGGCAGGCGGCCATCAATTGCCGCATGGCTGGACCACAGGCGTGTACTTCTGTGTCCATGCCAAGTGCATCAGCGGCCTGCGCAAGTTTCCAACAGCCGGTGATACCACCATCGTAATCGGGGTCGGCGCGCGCGAAGTCGGTGGCCCCGTTCAGCATCACGTCCATGCCGGTTTCCGGATTTCGCACATGCTCCGTTATCAGGATCGGAGTCTTGACGAATTCTTTCATGCGCCTGTGCGCGAAGGCCGAGACGCCGCCGTCCGCGTAAGGGTCTTCGTACCAGAACAGCCGGTGGTCATCGCAGACCCGACCAACCCGCACCGCATCATGAAAACTCGCCAGGTGGCAGCCGGCGTCGTACATGATGTCCATGCGGCCCTCCATGCGCTCGGCAACGGTCGCGATCATCTGGCCCTCGACCTCTGGCCTGCCGGAGTTCCAACCGTGCATCTTGTAGGCGGGATAACCCAGTTCCAGGCAGTGTTCGGCAAAGTCGGCGTACGCCTCGACACTGCTGAGTCCGCCGGCCTCGGCATCGCCGTGCAGCGTGCTGGCGTAAGCGGGTAGGCGCTCGCGATACCCTCCCAGCATCCGGTAGATGGGCTGGTCGATGAGCTTGCCAGCAGCATCCCAAAGCGCGATGTCCAGCACACCTATGCCAACCTCGCCCACGTGTTTGGTGGCTTGGCGCAAAGCCCGGTAATGCCGTTCTCTTTCGTGCAGCGCTTTGCCGAGCAGGCGCGGCGCCAGAAACTCAGCAGCGCGCATGACCATGCGCGCACGGGCGCGCGGAGGTACGTATTCACCGACGACTCCGGCGTCGGTATGTACCTTGACGGCGAAGCGCAGCTGTTCGTCGCCAGCGCCCGGTACAAAGCGTACGCCAGCACCGGTGCGATCGGTGCCAACGTTCGGGATCTGCAATGCGAAGCTGATGAATTCAATAGCCGTGATGCGCGCTGCGCTGGACATGTTGACCGCCTCCGTTAGCGTCGTCGTTCGAGGCACGACGTGCCTTGAAGCCCGCAAGCTTAGCGCGATCCGGGGACGTCTTGCGGACCGCGATTACGTTTCGGGCCGCGCGAAGCGCTCCACGACCCAAAGTCCGGCGAACACCAGTGACAATGCCAGCACGTGGTAGAGCTCGAGCTGTTCGTCGAGGAATGCGATCGCCATCGCCGAACCGAGTACTGGCGTCAGATTGATGAAGCTCCCGGCCCGGTTCGCGCCGATAAGCTCAACGCTGCGCAGGAAAAAGAGCTGCGCTATGAGCGACGGGAACACGCTGACGTAAGCGATCGCCAACCAGCCGCGGACGCCGGGCCAGCGCGGTTCACCGAAAGCGATATCTGCGATGAAGAACGGGGTAACGGTGACGAGCGCTGCGATCGACAGCCCGAACAGCAGCGTCAACCAGTGCAAGCCGGGCTTGGCCCGCAATCCGACCGCGTAACAGGCGTAGAGAAACAACGCCAGGACCATCAGGAGGTCACCGCGGTTGACGTCGAAAGCCGTCAGTACCTGCATGTCGCCCCGCGACACGACCACCAGGGCGCCAACGATCGTGACGCTGACGCCAACCAGCTGCAGCGGCGCGACGGTTGCCCGGAACGCGATGAAGTTGAGCGCGATGATCATGACTGGGATCACGGCCTGCACGATCGACACGTTGAGCGCGGTCGTGTGGTGAAGCGCCCAGTAGTACGTCAGATTGAAGCCGGCAAATCCGACCGCTCCGAGCAACAGCAGCGCGCGCCAGTGCTGGCGCAGCAACGCCCAGTCCGCATGGATGCGGGCTCTCGCGAACAGGTAGCAAAGCGCGCACGCGCCCACCCACCGGGCGAACGTGAGTGAGATCGGCGTCAGCTCCGACGCGGCCAGCCGTCCGACCACCGCGTTGCCACCCCAACAGGTCATCGTCAGAAACAGCAGCAGGTACGGATTGGCGAAAGCTGCTGTGCCCGCGCCGCGCAATGGACTGCCCAACGTGGCACCACGGTTCGTGTTTGATCCAGGTAGCATGATACGCGAGCCGGGCGCCGTTCCGCCGGGTCTTCAAAGTCGCAGGAGTGCCCATGTCAGCACCGTTGATTCACCACACAATCCACCCGGGCGCCGACCCGACGGTCGTACTCGTGCACGGCATGGCCTGCGACGAATCCGACTGGCGCGAACAGGTCGCATTCTTCTCAGCGCGAGGTCAGCGCGTCATCACGGTAGACCTGCGCGGCCACGGTCAGTCTTCACACTTCGACACGAACCTGGACATGACAACCATGGGTGCCGACGTCGCCGAGGTACTGGCGGCGCACGATGTTCGCGCGGCTGTGATCGCCGGCCACAGTATGGGCTGCCGGGTCGTCACGGAGGCGGCACTGCAAGCTGACGGGCGCATCGGTGCCGTGGTGTTGGTGGACGGCAGCCGGTTTGCGAAGGGTGACCCGGACGCGGCGGTCGCAACAGTGCAAACGGCGATCGAGCAGCGCGGCTTCGCCAATCACATGTCACTGATGTTCGATGCGATGTTCCTGCCAGGCGCGGACCAACGGATGAAGCAGACGATCATCGACCGCGCGGCGGCGCGACCGGAGCATCTGGGTCTTCCGATCATGTTGGCGATGATCCGTTGGGACGCGGCGCTATTCGAAGCGCGCTACGGCGCGCTACGCGCACCGGTTCACGTACTGCAGAGTTCGCATGTCAACGAATCGCGACAGCGCGTCGCGCTGACCGACGATATGGAGATCCCGTGGCATGCCGATCTCGTCGACGCGGGCGTCGAGGTTGCCTTCGAACGGGTACCCGATTGCGGTCACTTCACGATGCTCGATGCACCGGAGCACGTGAACGCCGTGCTAGCCGATGTCGTCGGGACGTACGCAAGGCATATTTGAAGCCGGTCTGCCGCTAGCGCAAGGCGCGCTGCTCAAATGTCCGGCTGCGGCACCAGGTCGGCCGCGGACGCCACGCGCAACGCGCCGCGTGGCGCTGCATCTGGATCGCCTGGCACCGCACTGATCCCGGCGACAGCCATCGCACGCGCGTAGGTTTGCACGAGCGCAGCGTCACCCAACAACAGGACGCCGCCGGCGGCGCTCAACGCGTCGGCGTGAAGTCGGCAGGCATCTGCCAGCTCAGACCCGAGCAGCAGGCCCGATACATGCGCGCGCATGGCACCCGATTCCATGCGGCCGAGCAATGTGCTGGCGCGCGCGGTGAACAGTTCGCGGAGCAGGGCCGCCGGCTCCGCGAGACCGCGCTCTACACCAGCCACGAACGCTGGCTCATCATCTGCAGTCGCGTCCATCGTCGTGGCGAGAATGCTGTGGGTCGCCAGCAGTTCAAAAAGCTCTCCGGTCAGGTGCGTCGAAAAGCCCGTGATCGCCGCATCGGCAACGGTAACCCACTTGCAGTGCGTGCCGGGCAATACCACCAGATGGCGTCCCTGCTCGGGCACTGCGCCGAGCACCTGTGTTTCCTCGCCACGCATCACGTCGGCGCGTCCGCGTTCGTCATCGAGGCTGACGCCCGGGATGAGGTGGAGCGTATGTTCGGGCGAAACCGGTACGGCCGCGCAGCCGGCGGCCAGTGATGCCAGGGTGGCCGGCGCCCTCGCGTACGGTACCTCCTGCAGTCCCTGGCGCGACCCGACCATACCGCTCGCTATCAGCGTCGCTCCTGGGTGAGCCGTGGCCCAATCGCTCGCGACCGTTGCCAGGGCCTGCAGAAACCCGCCTTCAGGCAGCTTCAGGATCCCGGCTGTGACGATGCGCTTTTGCAGTACCTCACCGCTACTACCCACGCGGTAAGCGCGGAGCGAGGTGGTCCCCCAGTCGAGCGCTATGATGGAAGTCGGTTCGGTCACATGCCTCTCCAGCCCGGCCTCACGCAGCGTCAGCATACCCGAATGCGGGTGCGCATCCGGTACCGGTATCATGCGCCCTGACACGGGCTGGCCAACCCTGGCCGGCGCCGCTCGGACGACGGAACGAAGCATGGACTTTGCCTTGAAACAGATGGACATCGGCGCCGGCCGGCGCATCGGCTACCGGGACGCCGGCAGCGGGCCGGCGCTTCTGCTGCTCCACGGCGTGGGTTCGAATTCCCAGTCGTTCGATGAGCAGCTGAGGGGCCTTGCCGACGCGTTTCGCGTGATCGCCTGGGATGCGCCGGGTTACGGCGGTTCAGACGACCCGCTCAGCGATACGCCGAGTGCGGCAGACTACGGCGACGATGCCATCGCGCTACTGGATGCATTGGGAATCCAGTCAGCCGGCGTCGTCGGTCATTCGATGGGCGGCCTTATCGCAACCGCGCTGGTCGCCCGCCACGCCCAGCGTGTCGCAGCCGTGGTGCTGTCTTCGTGCGCTTCCGGTTACGCGAGGCTCGCGGACGATGAGCGCGCCGCGCGACTCGCCGGGCGGATCGATCTGTTGCGCGAGGGCGGCCCCGAAGGCCTGGCCGCAAGCCGCGGCCCGGGCAACTGCGCCCCCGGCACCGGGCCCGAAGTGATTCGGCGAGTCGTCGATATCATGGCTCGGGTGCGGCCGGCCGGCTATCTGGCCGGTGCCCGCCTGCTCGATGCCGAAGATGTCTTCGCGCATCTTTCCTGCTGGCCCAGGCCACCTCCCCGCACGCTGGTGCTGGTCGGCAGTCACGATCGCACCACACCGCCACCCGGATCCCGGCGTATCGCGCACGCGCTCATGACGGCGCGGTATCAGGAATTGCCGAACAGCGCGCACGCCGGCTTTCTGGAAGAGCCGGATGCATTCAACGACGCCCTCCGCCAGCACTTTGAAGGTGCGCAGCCATGACGATGAAGATCGCGCGTATCACCACGCACACGCTCGACATTCCGTTCACGTTCGGTGGGCCCGACGGCGGCTTCGGACCCAAGGTCTGGAAACAGCTCACGACGCTGCTCGTCAGGGTGGAAACCGATTGTGGTCTCGTCGGCTGGGGCGAAGCGTTCGCTTATTCCTGTGCGGACGCCGTCCGCCATGCCGTTGAAGACCTGGTCGCGCCGGCGCTACTAGGCCACGACGCAGCAGACATCGAAGGTGCATCGCGCCACTGCCAGCAAAGCCTTCATCTGTTCGGCCGCTACGGCATCACGATGTTCGCTATCTCAGGGGTCGATCTCGCTCTATGGGATGTGGCTGGCAAAGCGGCGGGCCAGCCCGTGCACCGCCTGCTGGGCGGCCCCGGCCGGCTCTGCATCCCGGCCTACTCGAGCCTGTTCCGCTATGGAAATCCGGATCTGGTTGGCACTTACTGCGAGCGTTCTACCAGCGATGGGTATACCGCGGTCAAACTGCACGAGACGACCGTGCCCGCGGTCCGCGCAGCGCGCGAGGCACTCGGTGACGGCGTACCGTTAATGGTCGATACGAACTGCCCGTGGACGCCGACCGAGGCGCTGGCGATGGCCCGGCAGTTCAAACCGCTCGATATCCACTGGCTGGAAGAGCCCGTCTTTCCGCCCGAAGACCACCTCGCACTCGCCCGGGTGCGCCGCGACAGCGGCGTTGCACTCGCGGCTGGTGAGAACCACTGCACGGCCTTTCAGTTCCGCGACATGCTCGCGGCCGGCGCAGTCGATTTCGTACAGCCGAGCGTCACCAAGGTGGGCGGCATCACGGAATTTCGCAAGGTCGCGACGCTCGCAGACACCAGCGCCACGCAGCTGATGCCCCACTCGCCTTATTTTGGTCCCGGATGGCTCGCCACACTGCATCTGCTGGCCGCGTTGCCGGAGTCGGGCTGGATCGAACGCTTTTACGTCGATGTCGAAGCCAGCACGAGCGGTACGTACATCACTCCGACACCCGATGGTTTCCGCGTGCCCGTCGAGCCCGGCCTCGGTCCGGATCCGGACCCGGCCGTAATCCGGGCATTCGAGCGTCAGCGTTGAAGAAGGCACCGGCTCACCTCACTTGACGTGGTCGGCACCTGGCGCGATCATTTACGGCTGCCTTGACACCATTGGACATCAGGATGCAATCGCAGTCTGCTGCTCACGCCGCCGGCATCAGCGCTGGCGTCATCGCCATGATCGTCGTGGTCGTGTCGTCGAACTATCTGGTCAACTTTCCGATCAACGACTTCTTGACCTGGGGCGCGTTCACGTACCCGTTCGCGTTCCTCGTCACCGACCTCACGAACCGGCGCCTCGGCCCGGCCATCGCCAGACGTGTGGTCTACGTCGGCTTCGCCCTCGCCGTTGTACTGTCCATCTACTTTGCCGACGTGCGCATTGCGATCGCCTCTGGCACGGCGTTCCTGCTGGCCCAGTTGTCGGACGTATACGTATTCGACCGACTGCGGCGCCAGAACTGGTGGAAGGCGCCGCTGGTCTCGTCCGCGCTCGGCTCGACGCTGGATACGGCTCTGTTCTTCAGCATCGCATTCGTCGGCACCGAGGTACCGTGGGTCACGCTGGCGATCGGCGATCTCGGCGTCAAGCTCGCCTTCGCCGCTACGATGCTGCTGCCCTACCGCCTGCTGCAGCGTCAGATGGGTGAGTTTCAGGCCGCCTGACAACCTGGCGAGCGGCTCCCGCGCGCGCCGTCCTACTCGGCCGCGTCTGCCGCAAGTTCGAAGTAGCGGCTCCGCCGCGTACGCTGATTCTCGTAGATAGAGCCATCGTTCAAGGCCGCCGGGAGCGGCATACGAACGGGCACCGGGGCGAGCCGGGGCTGCGTTGTCGGACTCCCGGCCACGACCATGCGTGCGTAATCGTCCAGGCTCGGATAATGCTCCGCAAGCGGCCACGCGTCAGCGGCCTGGTACTGATAGAGCAACAGGCGACGCGCATGCGCCGAGGTGTTCAGGGCCGAACCGTGCACCATGCGAACGTGATGGAAGGTCAACGAGCCGGCTTTGCCCGTCAGCGGCACCGCGGCGCTGTCGAAATCGATGTCGCATGCGCCCGGGTCGATCGCGCCGCAGAAATAGCCCTCAGCGTGGTGGTCGTAAACCGGACCGCGATGCGAACCGGGAAGCATCAGCATCGGGCCGTTGTCGAGGTCGGTGTCGTCGAGCATGACGCCCATCGCCAGCAGGTCGTCGTTGGTGTGCGGATAAAACGCCCAGTCCTGATGCCACTCGACAGCCGCACCAAAGCCGGCTGACTTCATGTTGAGCTTGGCTTTCTGCAGGCGGATATCGGGCCCGATAAGGCGCGCCAGAATCCCCAGCACACGCTCGTCGGTGCCGATCGCCCAACTCGACGGCATGACATCGAGGGGGTTCTTGATCCGACGCACGCGCGGCGTCGCGGCGCTGTGCGAGTCCTCCAGATCGTAGGTCTTGTCGTTCTCGGTGACGGCCGCAGCGCCGGCCACTACCCGTTCAGTGTCGGTGCGCAGCGCCTCCAACTGCGCATGTGACAGCGCATCGGGTACCACCAGGTAGCCGTTCTCGCGATAGAACTCAACGTCTCGGTCAGAAATCACGCTCGCTCCCCAGACCGCCAGAATACTTACCGTGCGTGCGGCCGTGCCCAGATTTTGGCGCACTCACGGCGGGTACTCAACGGAAAACGGAGGAATGCCCGACGCCTCGCGGGCGCGCCTTTTACACCTGGGGTACAAGCAGCTACGCTCTGTCGGGTGTTCCGACTGTCAGGAACGGCAGTCTTCGCGACCACAACACCAGTCAATGAGAGCGCACTCCAGGAATTCTCCGTGCCCGCATCCCGTCCGATAGAGTTCATGGCCGTTCACGAGCTGAGCGCGCAGCTGCAGTCGGGTGAAATCAGCTCCGTCGACCTCGTCGACCGGCTGCTCACGCGGATCGATCGATTGAATCCCGGGCTGCACGCTTTCGTGCACACGTACGAAGACGACGCGCGCTGGACTTCCGCGGCTGCCGACCAGGCCTTCAAAGCGGGGCATCGCATCGGCCCGCTGCATGGCATTCCGATCGCGCTGAAAGACATCATCGACGTCGAAGGGCGCGTTACCACTGGTGGCTCCTCGGTGTGGCGCGACCGCACGTCCCCCTTCACTGCATCGCTGGTAAGACGGCTGATCGGCGCCGGCATGATCGTGCTCGGCAAGACCCACTCGGTCGAGTTTGCGATGGGAGGCTGGGGTACGAACAATGCAATGGGGACGCCGCGCAATCCATGGGACCTCGAGGTGGCGCGCGCGCCCGGCGGCTCCAGTTCGGGCTCGGGCGTCGCGGTGGCGGCCGGTCTGGCCCCGTGCGCCGTCGGCACCGACACGGGCGGGTCGGTGCGCCTGCCCTCGTCTTGGAATGGCTTGACGGGCCTCAAGACCACTATCGGTCGAGTGAGCTGTCATGGCGTGTTGCCGCTTGCCTCTACGCTGGATACACCCGGCCCGATGTGCCGCGACGCCGAAGATGCTGCTCTGCTCTTCGACGTACTTCACGGCCCCGACGCGAACGACCCCGTTACGCTGACGCACGGACCGATCTATCCGCAGGAAACACTGCGAAAAGGTGTCGCGGGCTTGCGTTTCGCGACCCTGTCGCACGCTGAGCGTGAGCAGGTCGACGCGGATGTGCTGGCGGCCTACGACGACACGCTCGCGCGCCTGGAACGTATGGGTGCCAAACTGGCGCCGCTCGAGTTGCCCATGACGGTCGCCGAAATGGGTGTCATGGTGGGGCGCATCATCAGCATCGAGGGCTACAGTTTCGTCGGTCATCTCGTCGACGATCCGACCCAGCCGATCGATCCCGACATCCGCCCGCGTATATTGCCCGGCCGCGATATCACCGCGACTGAATATCTGCACCTTCTGCGCGAGCGCAGGGCGCTCATTCGCGAGTGTAACCATCTGATGAGCCCGTTCGACGCCTGGCTGACACCGGCGACTTGCACGGTTGCTCCGCCCGTGGCCGACATCGACCAGTCCAGTTCGCCAGCCGTGTTTACACGTCCGGTCAACTTGCTCGACTGGTGTGCACTAGTCATGCCGTCGGGATTCAGCTCGAGCGGATTGCCGCTATCCGTTCAGGTGGCCTGTGTGGCCGGGCAGGAGGACATGGCGCTGCGCGTCGGCTACGCATTCCAACAGGAAACCGACTGGCACCGACGGATCCCGGCGGGGCTGGAGTAAGCGACCGCGGGCCGCGCCTCAGAGCATGCGCGGGGGCTTGCCGTCGAGCATGAGCCGCAGCATGTTCAGGATACTGATGACGCTGTACTGGCGCACCCTTTCGCGGTCGCCCGGTAACTGTACCCGCCGGACTTCCACGTCATCGTGGACGGCTACCGCCAGATAGACCGTGCCGGGCTGCTCCCCGTCCTGCGGGTCCGGTCCTGCGACCCCGGTGACTCCCAGACCGACATCCGCGTCCAGCACGCGGCGCGCCGCGAGTGCCATTTCGCGCGCGCATTGCTCTGTCACCACGGGCCCGGGCGTGACGCCCAACAAGTCGAACTTCACGGCACTGGCATACGACACGATGCTGCCGCGAAACACCTCACTCGCGTGCGGTACGGACGTCAGGCGAGCGCCCAGAAAACCACCGGTCAAAGACTCGGCAACGCCTAACGTCAACCCGCGCTCGGCCAGCTTCGAGATGATGGTCGACTCCATGTTGTCATCGTCGACCGCAAACACCAGATCGCCGAGAATCCCGCGGAGGAGCGCTTCTTCGTCTGCCAGGATCTGTTGCATGCCGGATTCGTCCGCGCCTTTCGCGGTGATCCGGACTTTCAGCCCTTCGATGCCGCTCGCGAGAAACGCGATCGTCGGATTGCCGATCGCGTCGAGTTCATCGATCCGCGCGGCCAGCATCTCGGCGAGGCCCGACTCTGACTGTCCCCACGTGCGCAGAACGCGCGAGCCAATCACCGTTGGCAGGCCGGCACGGGCGCGGAGGTCAGGAATGATCGTGCCATCCGTCATGATCTTGAGTTCGTACGGTACGCCTGGTACCGCGTAGAGCACTTTGTCGCCGACTGGACAGACCAGACCCGGTGCCGTGCCGGGAAACTGCGCCATCGTGGTGGCGCCTCGCGGTACGTCCGCCTGGCGAAGGTTGTTCTCCGGCATTGTCCGGCCGCGCGATTCGAAGCGCCGGCGGATACGCTCGCCGATATCCTCGTGCCGCTCGAGCGGTACGCCCATAACGGCCGCGATCACATCGCGCGTGATGTCGTCCTGAGTCGGCCCGAGGCCGCCACAGACGATGACCGCATCCGCTCGCCCCAGAGCCTGGCGGAGCACCGCTTCGATACGCTCGAAGTTGTCACCCACGCGCACGTGGTGATGGCAATCGATGCCGGCGAGCGCGAGTTGTTCCCCGAGCCAGGAGGAATTGGTATCGACTATCTGCCCGAGCAGCAACTCGGTGCCTACCGCGACGATTTCACAGCGCATCTGTTAGTCCCCCAACGCGACATGAGTAGGAGTGCGACCGCGTCAATGCCCGTCGACGAACATCGAACGGAACCGGGCGACCGAGGTCTGCGGGCTCGTCAGCACCGGGCACCTGACACGGGTGGCCACGAGCGGCGCGGCGGCCGCCATCGAGAACTGCGCGAGCAGCATGGCATCGGGAGCATCATCCAGCTGCGCGGCCGTATCCGCTATCTTCGCGTGATGCGCTTGGGGATCGCCGCCCTGCAGCGCCGCGAGCGCTTCCGGTACCGTGCGACAAGCAATCGCATCTCCACTCAGTAATCAAACTGAGTTTGCTGAGGTGATCTGCCGCACTCTCTCTATTCCAACCCATGAGCAGTCTTCATCTCTCACAAGAGAAACAA
>JBCCEJ010000050.1:0-45411 GCA_039030335.1 Pseudomonadota bacterium
GAATTGGTGACAGTGCCGTCCTTTTCGAGCCACCCGGCGGCTGGTAACACAATGTTGGCAGTCGCGAGCGTATCGACGTCGGTGTAGATGTCCGAGACGACGACCAGAGGGCATTGCTCGAGCGCAGACTTCACCCGGTCAGACTCGGGCATCGAGTCAACCGGATTGGTCGCCATGATCCATACCGCTTTTACATCCCCGCGTTCGACTGCGTTGAACAGATCAACCGCCTTCAGACCCGCTCTGGAGGCCATCGTCGGCGAGCGCCAGAATCGCTGAACGCGCTCGCGTGCAGTAACGTCCTCGATGTTCATATGGGCGGCAAGCATATTGGCAAGACCACCAACCTCGCGGCCACCCATGGCATTGGGTTGTCCGGTAATCGAAAACGGTCCGGCCCCCGGAATACCAATCCTGCCAGTCGCCAGGTGAACATTCAGGATTGCGTTGACTTTGTCAGTTCCACGCACAGACTGATTGACACCCTGGCTATAGATCGTGACCGTACGTGGTGTGCTCTCAACGAGTTCGAAAAAGTCCTGTAGCGCGTCCAGCGAAAGACCGCACGCTGCCGCTACGGCTTCTACGGTCATCGGTGCGCATTGCTCGAACGCGGCAGCAAATCCTTCGGTGTGCGCACGCAAGTATTCACTGTCGAGCGCATCACTGCGCTCTAACCATCGCAGCAAACCAGTAAACAGAGCCGCATCAGTATCCGGTTGTATCTGCAAATGCAGATCAGCGTCCTTGCAGCTCGCTGTGCGACGTGGATCGATGACAACCACGCGCATGGCAGGCCTGGCTTCGCGGGCCGCCAGTATCCGTTGGTAGAGCACCGGATGACACCACGCCAGATTCGAGCCAACCAAGACCAACAGGTCGGTGCATTCCAGATCTGCGTAAACCGTCGGCACGGTGTCGGCCCCAAACGCGCGCCGATGCCCGGCGACGGACGAAGCCATACAAAGGCGTGAGTTCGTATCGATATTGGCCGAGCCGATATAGCCTTTCATCAGCTTGTTCGCAACGTAATAGTCTTCAGTCAGTAATTGACCGGACACATAAAACGCGACGGCATCGGGTCCATGATTGGCGATAACTTCATTGAAGCGCCCGGCGACCTCCGTAAGGGCATGATCCCAGGTCGTGCGCTGACCACCGATCGAAGGGAAGGTCAGGCGACGTGCGTTGCCCAGCGTTTCACCGAGCGCACTCCCTTTGGAGCAGAGGCGTCCAAAATTGGCCGGGTGCATGGCGTCGCCGGCAATGACGACGCTGTCATCATCGCCTACGGTCGCGGTGAGGCCGCACCCGACGCCGCAATATGGGCAGGTAGTGCGTACAGATCGCGTGTTGGTGGCCATGCCGACTAGGCCGCGAAGGTCTCTTGGGACGTTTCTGCGTCAACCTGGCCAAAGCCGACCAGCAGGGCGCCATCTTCAATCCGCACCGGATACTGCTGCACTTTCCCCTCATCAGCGCCCAGTGCTTCACCGGACTCGAGGCCGATGACCCAGTTGTGCAATGGGCAGGTCACGGCGTGCCCGTGCACGATGCCCTGGCTGAGTGGTCCGCCTCGATGTGGACACCGGTCTTCGAGTGCAAACACGTGATCATCAGCAGTGCGAAAAACTGCGATTCGACCGCGAGGCGTGCGGATACAACGCGCACCGCGCTGAGGAATGTCTTTCAGAAAACCGACTGGCAGCCAGTGCATCGTCACGCCCCTGCCACGGCCGCTCGCGCGCGTGGGGCCGGTACGGGTTGGGGTGCCGCTCGCAACGTGGCTAGCGGAGTGAACTCCTGATGTGAACGGCCTGCCGCACGTTCGGACCACGGGTCGACTTGTGCGAATCGTTGCGAAAATACAAAACGGTCGAAGTAGTGCCGTCGCCGCTCAGCGTCATCGACAATCTGGGCGATAATCGTTTCAGATCCGACCCGTTTCGCCCACTTGTAGATTCGCTCTAGATAGTGACCCTGCTCACGGTACATCTGCACAAGCGCGACGATGTGTTCGAGAGCCTCGTCTTCGGTCGCTACGGTGGTAAGAACTTCTGTGCCGCGGATTTCCAGCCCGGCGGCCCCGGCGTAGTGAATCTCAAAGCCGCTATCTATGCACACGACACCGACATCCTTGCACGTCGCCTCAGCACAATTACGCGGACATCCCGATACGGCCATCTTCACTTTGTGCGGCGTCCAGGAACCCCACATAAAATGCTCGATGCGGGCACCGAACCCGGTGGAATCCTGCGTGCCGAACCGGCACCAGTCGCTGCCAACGCAGGTCTTTACCGTGCGCAGGCCCTTCGCGTAAGCATGACCGGACACGAATCCCACCTTTCCCAACTCGGCCCACACGGCTGGCAGGTCTTCTTTCTGGATGCCGAGCAAGTCGATGCGCTGACCGCCGGTCACTTTGACCGTTGGAATTTCAAACTGGTCAACAACGTCCGCAATGGCACGCAATTCCTTGGAACTGGTAACACCTCCCCACATGCGTGGGACTACTGAGAAGGTGCCGTCTTTCTGTATGTTGGCGTGTGCGCGCTCGTTGATGAAACGGGACTGATAATCGTCGGCGTATTCATCGGGCCAATCGCAAATGAGATAGTAATTCAACGCTGGCCGGCACTTCGCGCAACCGCACGAGCTGCGCCATTCCAGGGCCTGCATAACCTCCGGCACGGATTTCAGCGCCTTCGCCTGAATCAGCCTGCGCACCTCATCGTGCCCGAGGTCTGTACATCCGCACATGCCGGCTACCTGCCCGGCCTGGTATCCGTCGCCGAGCGTCAGCGTCATCAACTGTTCGACGAGGCCAGTGCAAGTACCACAAGATGAAGACGCTTTCGTATGCGCGCGCACACCATCCAGAGTCGTCAAGCCCTTTTCGAGAATCGTATTCACGATCCGGGATTTGCATACGCCGTTGCAGCCGCAGATTTCAGCATCGTCAGGCAGCGCTGCAACGGCTGCGGTAGGGTCTTCGAAGGCGCCTCCCTGATAGGCCTGCCCGAAGACCAGGGTTTCGCGCATGGCGCTGATATCTTCGCCGCGACGAATCAGGTCGAAGAACCATGGTCCATCGGCGGTCTCTCCATAGAGCACCGCGCCAACCAGGCGGTCGTCCTCCACCACCAGCCGCTTGTACACGCCGGCGGATGCATCGCGCAGCACGATCTCCTCGCGTTGCGCACCATCGGCAAAATCGCCAGCTGAATAAAGGTCGATTCCGGTGACCTTCAGCTTGGTCGCCGTGACCGAGCCGGCGTAGCACGCACTCCCGCCTGCCAGGCGGTCGGCGAGTACAGTCGCCATCTCGTACAGCGGTGCTACCAGCCCGTAGCAGATGCCGCGGTGCTCAGCACATTCGCCGAGTGCATAGATCGCTGGATCTGAGGTGCACATCGCGTCGTCGACGCAGATTCCGCGTGCGATGTCGAGCCCGGCCGCCTCCGCGAGGCCGGTGGCCGGGCGAATGCCAGCAGCCATGACCACGAGGTCGGCGTCGAGTCGAGTCCCGTCTGCAAGCAGCACGCCCTCAACACACTCCGTGCCGAGCACCGCCTGCGTCTGCGCTTCGGTGATGATGTCGATGCCACGTTCGCGAATGGAGCGCTCGAGCAGAAAGCCCGCCGCAGAGTCGAGTTGGCGCTCCATCAACGTCGGCATCAGATGCAGCACGGTCACGTGCATGCCTTGGGCATGCAGGCCGGCCGCGGCTTCGAGTCCCAACAGACCGCCACCTATAACAACGGCTCTACCGCCCTCGCCCGCCGCGGCCAGCATCGCGTCGACGTCATCAAGGTCCCGATAAGTCACCACGCCGGGCAGGTTCTTTCCGGGCACCGGAAGCACGAACGGTGACGAGCCTGTCGCGATAACCAGCTTGTCGTACGGCTCGATGATTCCACTGGCAGAAGTGACCGTGCCGGCTTCCCGGTCCACCGACACCACTGGCTCGCCCCGATGGAGCCGCACGTTGTGCTCTTCGTACCAGCTGAGCCCATGAATGATGATGTCTTCGTAGGCCTTCTCTCCGGCCAGAACCGGGGACAGCATGATGCGGTCGTAGTTGACTCTCGGTTCCGCATTGAAGATGCAGACTTCGTAGCGGTCGGGTTCCTGTTCAAACAGACGCTCGAGCATACGGCCTGGCGCCATGCCGTTGCCTACGATCACGAGGCGTTCACTCATGAATTACCCCCAGCGGCAATACGAGCCGGCGTGTCTTCTTCACTCTCGCGTTCGTCTTCGCGTCGTTTTCGTAACCGCTCGAGCGTTTGCGGATCGGGATTGGCGCCGCCTTCGTAGGCTTCCAGGAAATCGAGCAACTCAGCGCGGTAGCCGTAATAGTCAGGATGCGCCAGCAGCGCCCGGCGCGAACGCGGCCGCGGCAGGTCTACAGGCATGATGTTGCCAATGCGCGCGTTTGGCCCATTCGTCATCATCACCACACGGTCAGCGAGCAGTATCGCTTCGTCGACGTCGTGCGTGACGCAGATGGCGGTGACCTGCGTGCGTGTCCAGACGTCCATCAGAACATCCTGCAATTCCCAGCGGGTCAAACTGTCGAGCATGCCGAACGGCTCATCGAGCAACAGCAGCTTGGGTGACAGCGCAAAGGCGCGGGCAATACCAACCCGTTGCTTCATTCCGTTGGATAGTTCCGCCGCCGACCGGTCCAGCGCATCGCCGAGCCCGACCCGGTGCAGGTAGTACTCGACGATGTCGTTCCGTTCCCCCCGGCTTGCCTGCGGGTACACCCGGTCGACGCCCAGCGCCACGTTCTGCCGGGCCGTCATCCACGGCATCAGCGACGGGGCCTGAAAGACCACCGCGCGGTCGGGACCGGCACTATCGACCTCGCGGCCATCGAGGATGACTCCGCCGTCACTGATGGGGGTCAGTCCCGCGACCATGGATAACACCGTCGATTTTCCACAGCCAGAATGACCGATGAGAGTGATGAACTCGCCCTGGGTCATCTTCATATCGAAGCCATCGACAACGGTCAGCGCGCCACTCGGGGTCGGATAGACCTTATTGACGTTACCGAACTCTACGTAGCCCTTTTGAATTGGCGATTTCGCCGCTTCAATATAGGTCTCCGGTGGAGCCGGCTCGCGCCCGATCGGCACGACATTGGGCAGTTCCGGCTCCGTCGCGGCCTGCGATTCCTGCGCCACATTGCGGTCGATCAGATACTGCGTGATCTCTGCCCGCAACCTGATGAATGCGGCATCGTCATTCAACGCATTGCGCATTCGCGGCCGTTCGAGCGTCACGTGAAACTCAGGCCCCAGCGTTGCGGCTGGTCCTGGCGTCAGTGGTATCACCCGGTCGGCCAACAAGATCGCTTCGTCGACATCGTTAGTGATGAGCACGATCGTGCGATTTTCATGCGCTGAAATCGCGGCGAGTTCATCCTGCAGTTTGGCGCGCGTCAACGCATCCAGTGCCGACAGCGGCTCGTCGAGCAGCAGCATCTCAGGCTGCATCGCCAGGGCGCGTGCAACCGCCACGCGCTGGCGCATACCACCGGAAAGCTCGGCGGGACGACGGTCGACCGCATGGGAAAGACCAACCATCTCGACGTACCGGTCGGTGATCGTGTTGCGTTCAGCTTTGGGTCGGTTACCGAACACGCTTTCGACTGCGAGCGAAACGTTGCCCCGCACGGTCAACCAAGGCATCAGTGAATAGGACTGAAACACAACTGCGCGATCGGGCCCTGGTCCCGTGACCGTCTCACCGTCGAACACAATCGTCCCTTTATCCGGTGCTACAAGACCCGCGATCGCGGAGATGAGGGTCGTCTTGCCGGAGCCGGAAAAACCGACGATTGCGAGTAACTCACCGCGCTCGAGCTCGAGATTGATGTCATCGAGCACTTCATGCCGGCCGGGACCTTCGCCATAGCCAAGACAGAGACCTTCTATTGCGAGGATACTCACTGTCGCACTCCTCTAACGCTGCGCCGAGAAGCTGAAGGCGGACTGCAACGCGTACATCAAGCGGTCAAGGATGAAACCAATAATGCCGATGGTGAGAACCGCGACCATGATGCGCGCGAGCGAATTGGATGAGCCATTCTGGAACTCATCCCACACGAACTTCCCGAGCCCGGGGTTCTGGGCGAGCATCTCCGCGGCGATCAATACCATCCAGCCGACACCGAGCGACAAACGCAGGCCCGTGAAGATAAGTGGCATCGCAGAAGGCATGACAACTTTTGCGACCATCCGCGCGGTGGGCAACTGCAGCACCCGCCCAACATTCATCAGATCTTTGTCGACCGACGCCACGCCGAGTGCCGTGTTGATAAGCGTTGGCCAAAGGGAACAGAGTGTCACCGTAACTGCGGATATCACGAGAGATTTTGGCAGTGCGTCACTTGGATTCGCATAGGCCGCTGAAACGATCATCGTTACGATCGGCAGCCACGCCAGCGGTGAAACCGGTTTGAAGATCTGGATAAGGGGATTCAATGCCCCGTTGAACGTTCGAGACAATCCCGACGCAATACCGAGCGGGACTGCGACCACAGTCGCGATCAGGAATCCCAGCGCTACGGTGTAGAGAGATGTGACGATCTGATCGAAGTAGGTCGGTTTGCCAGTATAGTTGCGCCACTTGACGCGTTCGGGCTTGCCACGCTCGATAAGCTTTGCATTACGTACTTCCTGGCGTTCGAAAAAGCGCGCTGCCTTCTCACGCTCAGCCAGGTGATCGTCGTACAAATTGACCGCCTGCGCCCACACCTGTGCGGGACCGGGAATGGCTCCCAATGACGTTTGCACCCGGGGTGCAAGCACGTCCCATGCGAACAGGAACGCAACGATGCCGACCAGGGGAATCAGCAATCCCTGACGCAGTTCGCGTAGTTGTTCGCCAACCGGCTCCCCCGCCACGATTTTCAGAATCGGCGGCACAAACACCAGGCCAAGTGCATCGAACCAACCCGAAACCCGATTGATTCGCAGCAACAGCCTGGCGCGGCGCGCCTCGCGTTCGGCGTCTGCCGAAACAGCGACAGCGTCGAGAGCATCACTCATTTGTTGTGTACTCCAATGGAGATTTTTGCGGCCTTGTCAAGGCCGCGGCACGAGTGCCGCGGCCGGGCTCGATCAGTCGGCGACAACATCGCTACCGACAACGCGCTGCTTGTTCTTCAATCCGATGGTCAGCGAATCGATGTATGCGTTGGGTTTGCGGCCGTCGTAGGTCATACCGTCAAGGAATGCCGACGTAGGGTCACGATATCCATCCGTTTTCCATGGGAAGTCAGCTTCCGCTACGTGTCCTTCTTCGACCAGCATCCGGGCGGCCTTCAAGTAGGTCTTGGGCAGGTAGACCGTCTTGGCGACGTCGTGATACCAGGAGTCCGGCTTGTCTTCGGCGATCTGTCCCCACCGGCGCATTTGCGTCAGGTACCAGATGGCGTCGGAGTAGAAGGGATAGGTTGCAAAGTACCGGTAGAAGACATTGAAGTCGGGCACTTCGCGCCGATCGCCCTTCTCGTACTCGAATGTTCCCGTCATCGAGTTGGCGATTACCTCCGCGTCAGCGCCAACGTACTCGGAGCGCGCAAGGATCTTGACCGCCTCCATGCGGTTGGCGTTGTCGTTTTCATCCAGCCACTTGGCGGCGCGAATCAATGCCTTGGTGATGGCGAGCGTCGTATTCGGATGCTTTTCCGTGAATTCTTTCGTCAGTCCGAAAACCTTCTCTGGATTGTTTTTCCAGATCTCGTAGTCGGTAATGACCGGTACGCCGATGCCTTTGAAAACAGCCTGCTGATTCCATGGCTCACCTACGCAATAGCCGTAGATGGTGCCTGCCTCCATGGTCGCGGGCATTTGCGGCGGGGGCGTTACAGAGAGCAAAGCGTCCGCCTTGATCTGGCCCGAGACATCCGTCGGGCTGTAGAAGCCTGGATGAATGCCGCCGGAGGCCAACCAGTAGCGCAGCTCGTAGTTATGGGTGGAGACTGGAAAGACCATGCCCATATTGAACGGCTTGCCATCCGCCTTGAAGGCGTCGACCACCGGCTTTAGTGCATCGGCTTTGATCGGATGCACCGGCTTACCGTCGGCACCCATCGGAACGTGCGGCTTCATCATCTCCCAGATGGCATTGGAAACGGTGATGCCATTGCCGTTCAGGTCCATTGAGAACGGCGTCACGATGTGGGCCTTGGTACCGAACCCGATGGTGGCGGCGAGCGGTTGGCCGGCCAGCATGTGAGCACCATCCAGCTCGCCTGTAATCACGCGGTCTAGCAGCACCTTCCAGTTGGCCTGCGGCTCGAGCGTGACAAACAACCCCTCGTCTTCGAAGTAGCCTTTTTCGTAGGCGACGGCAAGCGGCGCCATGTCAGTCAGTTTGATAAAGCCAAACTTGAGCTCGTCTTTTTCAACATCGAGTGGCTCGGCCACGGCGACGCTGCTCGCCGCCAATACGAGCAGGCTGAACGCACCATGGATAAAGCGCCTGGGCAGCACGGATGAAAGAGTCATCAGGTCTCTCCTGTACTCCGGTTTGATGCACCGACGAACCCCAGGGTCGGAGTGCAATCGGCCCGCCAAAAAAAAACCGTCGCTCACCGGAGACCGCCAGCGGGATGCTGGTCGGCCTTCGGATGGCGACGGTGCCAGGGTCGCGTCCGACGTTGGACGCGGTTCAGTATGGTCAGACGCTACGGTGCGTCTTGCGATTGTGAGAGCAGAATTCGTGCCAACAGAACATAAGGGGACATAACTAACTGTCTTGAAAGTCTTTCTTTCGAAATCCCAAGGTGTGCCCCGCGAGGCCACGTTGCGCCATTGATGCGCACCGGATCGCTACGGCGCACAATCAAAGTGCGCCGCGGACAATCAAAGTGCGCCGCGGACAACGTTCATTCGGGTTCGCCCTGATTTCTCGCCAGATAGCCTTCGACATCGGCGGGATCAAAAACCCGGCCGTCGAAGAAACCGTCGGGTCCGAGTTCCAGCGGCCCGTTGACAGCGCCGACCGGCTGCGCCTGCGCCAGAGCGCCCTCGACTTTCGCATTGGCCCCGGGCACCGGCACGCCAGTTGGTGCAAGCGCCGCGCGATACAGGTCGGGGCGGTAGGACTGCATCGCGCCGCGGGCGTTGGCGTCGCTGTGTTCTATCTGACCCCACCGCACCATCTGGGAATAAAACCAGAGCGCATGACTCTGCCAGGGGAATGTCGCGGCGCGCGTCGCGGGCAGGAAAAAATCCTCGACCAACCTGGTGCCGCCGTCCCCGGTGCGCAATCGCCCGCGAATCGCGGGGAGGATGAGTGCACTCGGCATGTCGAGATAGCGCGGCGCGGCGAGCAGGTCTGCCAATTCCTCATGGTGTTCCGGTTGTTCGCACCAGAGGGCAGCCCGGTGTAAGGCACGGAGCAGTCCGTCGAGGACTTGTGGGTGAGCGTCAGCCCAGCTTTCCGCGGCGGCCAGCACCTTTTCCGGACTGGAACGCCAGATGAGCGATTTGACGGTGGCCACGTGGCCACCCGACCGATCCACAGCCACGGTGTTCCACGGCTCTCCGACGCAGAATCCGTCGATCTGTCCACGGTCCAGCGCGTCGGCCATCAAAGGCGGCGACACGACGTGGATCTCGACGTCAGTATCGGGCGCGATATCGACCGCTGCCAGCCAATATCTCAGTTCGAAGTTGTGGCCCGAATGTGGATGCACCACCGCGAAACGCAGGCGCGGTGCCGCCGCCCTCGCCCGCGCGTCGACCACGACCTTCAGCGCTTGTCCAGCGCGTCCCGGGTCCAGATCGCCAGGCGCTCCCGCGTCACGCATCTGTTCCCAGAGGCGTTGCGACACGGTAATTGCGTTGCCGCCAAGCCCGAGCGCCATCGGCGCGATCATGGGGGCTGCGAGACTGGTCAGCCCCAGACGAGCCGCCACGGGCATCGGCGCCAGCATGTGCGCGACGTCGAAATGTCCGACAGCCATGCGGTCGCGGATACTGGCCCAGTTCGTCTCCCTGACAAGCGACAGTTCGATGTCCTCCTGAGCCGCAAAGCCGCTTTCCGCAGCAACCACGAGCAGGGCGCTGTCCAGAAGAGGAAGAAAACCCGCGCTTACCGGGATCGTCGAATCAGCCATCGTTTCAGGTCCCCTCGTCCGGCCCCAGCAGCTCAGCGGCGGTCAGCAGGCCCTGCGCAACTTCGACCATTCGCCGGTTCTCGTTCATGGCAGTGCGGCGAATGAGCTGGTGCGCCTGCGGTTCCGAAACGCCCTTGCGTTGCATCAGGATCCCCTTCGCGCGATCGATGATCTTGCGCTCTTCGAGCGCGGTCTTAGCCTGTTCGAGGTCGTTCGCCATACGGGCAAATGCATTGAAGCGGCTGATGGCCATATCCACGATCGGTTTGACGCGTTCTTGCTTCAGTCCGTCGACGATGTACGCCGATACGCCGGCATCCACCGCCGCCTCGATGGAGGCGGTATCGGACTGGTCGACGAACATGGCGATCGGCCGATTGACGGCGCGAGAGAGCTGGAACATGTTTTCCAGCATGTCGCGATTTGGATTGCCCAGATCGATCACGATGACATCCGGGTCCACCGCACTGATCCGCTTCGCCAGTGCCTGCGACGCCTCAATGACGACAACGTCTTCGTGACCAGCCTCCCGCAGGCCAGCCTCGATGACGGCGGCGCGAAGCCGGTTCTCGTCGATGACCAGAATCGTGAGCTCACTTTGCTGCATCGCACCATTCTGCGCGATCAGCACAGAATCGCAATGTCCTCTGAGGAGATAGCCGGACTGCGACACGCCCACCAAAACGAGGCATACCGAAGCCTTGGCAGAGTCGGGGCCGGTAAGCGTTCCTGCGCTAGTCCACGACTTCCGCCAACCACCAGATATTTCCGCATGGCTCCACGACCCCGGCCATCCGGTCACCATGAGGCCGCAGATTCGGCGTCATGATGCTGGTCGCGCCCTCTGCCAGCGCAAGCGCGTAGCGCTCGTCCAGGTCGTCCACGTAGACGTGCATCTGGGAGACATTTGGTGCGAAGGCCTCGGTGGCTTCATTCATCATCAACACCGAATCACCGATCCGCACACGGGCGTGTTGGATCTTGCCATCCCGATGGCGGGCTTCTCTGAATAGCTCTGCTGCGAGAACGCTGATGGTGAACGCGATCAGACGATCCGCGTCGACGACGGTGAAATACCGGGTAACCGTGTGATGCCGGGTTGCGCTTGTCATCGTTTCGGTTCCTGAGAAGGTGTGGGGAAGACGCGGGTCTGATCGCTCGTCAGGCGAGTATCCAAAGCGGTGTTTGACTTCATTGCGGTGACCGATACTATCGGGTGTCCAGCGCCCGCCGAGCGAGCGCAACAATGTCAGGAGAAGCACATGAGAATTTTGAAGTCGCTGGCCGCCGTCATGGTGGTGGCGCCCCTAACCATCCCGGCTGCACACGCAGATCAGTTCGTTCGCATGGTGTCGGGTCCGTCCGGAGGCTCGTGGTACCCGCTAGGCGCCAAGATCATGCAGGTGATGGACGAGCAGATCGACGGCATTACAACGTCGAACACGTCGGGCGGTGGCATCTCGAACATCTTGTCCGTGAACGGTGGCGACGCCGAGGTTGGCTTCTCCTACGCCCATACGGCTGCTAATGGCATGACCGCGAAGGGCAAATTCAACAAGCCGCAGAAGAACATCCGCCACCTCGCAACGCTCTACGGTTCCATGTTCCAGGTTGCAGTACGCGCTGACAGCGACATCAAGTCTTTCGAAGACATGAAGGGCGCCAATATCTCGCCCGGCAAAGCCAAGTGGACGGGCACGGCATTCGCGGAAGCCATTCTGAAGGAATACGGCATCACCTTCGACAGTATTCGCAAGAATGGCGGTACGGTGCATCACGTGAGCTACACCGAGTCGGTAGCGTTGATGAAGGACGGGCATGTCGACGTATTCATGGGTGCAACGAACATGCCGCAAGCCTCATTTCTTGAACTGGAGCAGAGCCCGGGGGTGCGCTTCATCGGCATCGATGATGCCGCCAAGCACAAGAAAATCCTGAACGACAACCCCGGGTTCGTGCCTGGCGTCATGCCCAAAGGTGTCTACAAGAGTCTCGACCGCGACCTGAACACGCTCGGCATCACGGTCAACATGGTGGTCAACAAAGATCTGCCGGACGACCTCGTCTACAAGATGTGCAAGTCGCTTTGGGCGAACCATGCAAAGTTCGTTGAAGTGAAGAGTGTCTGGAAGCGGGTCAAGCAGGAAGATGCCCTGAAGGGTGTAGCGATCCCGGTCCATCCGGGCGCTCAGAAGTGCTATGACGAACTCGGCGTCAAGAAGGGCTGAATTCGCCCAACACTGGTAACTAACCCTGGACGAACGCGCGAGCCGGCCAGCAGCCTTCCGGCGCTGGCCGGCTCGTTCTCGTCTGGCTGACGGAAACTTGCGGCAGCGAGGCCTGCATGAGCAGCGACCAAGAGAAAATCACCTACGAGGAAGCCCACGAAAACGGCTTCCTTGAACGACTGCTACTCACCCGCAAGCTAACGCTCGCTACGGCGATCTACTTCGGGTGTGCGTTGGTCGCAATAAGCCTCGCCATCTTCCATCTCTACGTTGCGGCATTCGGCACACCAGAGGGCCGCTCGTTCCGCACCGTGCACCTGAGTGCCATGCTGGTGCTCGCGATCTGCATGTTTCCGCTCTTCCGCCGGTCGGCCTGGGAGCCGGTTGTTCAGGGGAACTCCGGAGACCGACTGCGCTGGACTGGATTCAGTATCGATCTCATCCTGATCGGATACGTGATATTCGTCCAGATCTGGACCATCTACGACATCACCGCGTTTCACTTGCGCTACGGTGAAAAAGAAACCCCAGACCTTATCGTTGGCGGTTTACTGGTGCTGCTGATTCTCGAGGTCACGCGCCGCGCAGTCGGCTGGGCCATGGTCATCATCACGGCGTTCTTCATCTTTCACGCGCTCTACGCAAACTATTTCCCGGGCTTTTTCTATGGTCCGCCGGTGCGCTTCGGAAAATTCATCGACACGCTGTTCATGTCAAGCGACGGAATCTTCGGTATTCCGCTGCACGTCTGCGCAACCTACATCGTGTTGTTCATCATTTTCGGCGCGCTCCTCATCAGGTCAGGCGCCGGGCGGTTCTTTATCGACCTGGCGGTGTCGCTAACCGGCCACCGGATGGGCGGGCCGGCGAAGGCGTCAGCGGTGGCGAGCGGTTTCATGGGCACGGTGTCTGGCTCCGCCGTTGCGAACGTCGTCACCACCGGCGCGTTTACGATTCCGCTGATGCGCAAGGTCGGCTACCGGCCAAAGTTCGCCGCAGCGGTAGAAGCCTGCGCGTCGTCAGGTGGCCAGATCACACCACCGATCATGGGTGCGGCGGCCTTCATCATGGCCGAGTTTCTCGAGACGAGTTACATCAATATCGTACTCGCGGCCATCATTCCGGCCTTTCTCTATTTCGCGACGGTGTACTTCATGGTGCACCTGGAAGCGGAGAAGAATGGCATCGGTCAAATTGAACGCCGGCTACTGCCCCAAACGGGCGAAGTTCTGAAGCGCGGCTGGCACCTGCTGATAGCGCTGGCAGTGCTGGTAACGTTCCTGCTACTCGGCTACACACCGATGAAATCGGCGTTCTGGGGCATCGTCGCCCTGTTCGCGCTGAGCTTTATTCGGGCACAAACCCGGATGAGTCCAGTGGACTTCCTGGCTGCGCTTGAGTCGGGCGTACGCGCGACCGTACCAGTTACGGTGGCCTGTGCGTGCGCAGGCCTCATCATCGGATCGGTATTCGTCTCGGGCCTCGGGCTCAAGTTCACGCAGGAAGTCATCACGATCGCCGACGGCAATCTGATCGTCTTGCTGTCACTTACGGGGATCTCCGCGATCATCCTCGGCATGGGTATCACGACCACGGCGGTTTACATCACGGTAGCGGCACTGATCGTTCCGGCGCTCATCAAGGCGGGCATCGAGCCAATAGCGGCGCATATGTTCGCCTTCTACTTCGGTGTCGTGTCGAGCATTACACCGCCCGTGGCGCTGGCGGCATTCGCAGCCGCTGCCATCGCGAAAACGGGCCCGATGGCAACGGCTGTCGAGTCGACACGGGTAGGCATCGCGAAATACCTGGTCCCGCTCGCGTTCGCCTACAACCCGTCGCTGCTGCTGGTCGGGCCGTCGTGGCTGTCGGTCGTATCAACAACTGCGGCCCTGGTCGGCCTCTACGTGCTGTCCGTAGGTCTCGAAGGCTGGTATCGCGGCGCAATGGCAGCGCCGCAGCGCGTCGCGGCGGTCGTCGCAGCCGCTGCGATGTTGATGCCACCAACCGACACGGTCCTGGGTTTGCAGGGCTATTTTTATTGGGGAGCGGGTCTCGTACTGGCGTTGGTCGTGCTGGGTCCGCGCTTTTTCAAAAGCCGCCGCGCAGCCAAGGTCGGGCCGGAACATGCAGCAACCGCTTCGAACGTTCCACCTTCCGACGGGGTGTCGCAGCAGGAGACTTCGGCATGAACAGCGTCTTCCTCGGGAAAGCCTGGCACTGGGCGCTGATCGTCTTAGCAAGTGGCCTTCTTTGGTTCTGCGGAAGCAAACGGCTGCACGTCATCGAGTTCAACTGGTTCATCATCGCCATGCTGCTCGGCACCGGCGCGGCGATCTTCGCGATCGTCTATTTGCACCGGTCTGGCGACCAGATTACTCGGGAGCCATTGGTTCACCACGCGTTCGACCCGGACGAGGCGTCAGGGCCAGCGAAGGAGTAGTGCACGATATGCAGTTGGCTCCGATGACCGCTCAGGGCTTGCGCAGCGGTGCTCTCGGAATCCGCTTGTCCGGATCGACGAACGGCAACTCGGTAATCTCCAGATCTCTGACCCCTTCGGGTGTTTCCACGTGCAGGACGCTCAGCGAAGCCACGGCGGCAACGTCCAGTAGCGCGAAACCGATGTTACGCTCCAGACGCGGCGAATAAACCGCCGCCGTCACCGCTCCGACGGTGCCGTCCGTCCCGTGAACCGTCCACCGATTTTCGTTATTCCGTTCGAACGCCGGGCCACTGATGAACGCACCGACCATCTTGCGACGCACGCCTCGAGCCTGAATCTGCTCCAGTGCGGCCTTGCCGATAAAGTCCGGTTTCGACAAGTCCACGAGCCGATCCAAACCCAGTTCAAACGGATTTTCCCCGGGCGTCATGTCGCTGCCGAAATCGAGCACGCCGCCTTCGATCCGCCGGATCCTGTTGGGTGAACCAGGCGCGAGCCCAAATGGCTCGCCAGCCTCCATCAGCGTGTCCCAAAGTTCACCGCCGCGTGCATAGCCGAGCAGATAAATCTCAAATCCAACCTCAGAGCTGTAGCCGGTGCGTGAAATCACGACGTCGATGCCATTTACACTGGCCCTCATCCACCGGTAGTACTTGAGGTCCAGAACGGCATCGCCAAACACGCTCGAGACGATATCCGGTGAGGCCGGCCCTTGAACCTGCAGCGGGTAGACGTCGGGGGTGTTGACCTCGACGTCGTGCCCGGAGAAGGTCGCGACCCCCTTGGCCCACAAATACATATCTCCATCTGCGGTAGAAAACCAGAAGCGGTCCGCGGCCATTCGCAGCATTACGGGGTCGTTCAGGAGCCCGCCGTCCTGGTTGGTAATCAAGATGTAGCGACACTGCCCGACGGCAACTTTCGAGATATCGCGTGGCGTCAGCAAACTGACGAAAGCCTCGGCGTCGGGGCCAGCAATTTCCACACACCGCTGCACGCCTACGTCCCAAAGACCTGCCCGTTTGACGGTATTCCAGTATTCATTCTCCGGCGTGTCGTAACCGACGGGCATCCACATCCCGTTGTAGGGATGAAACTCGGTAGCACCAGCCTTGAGCGTCGCTTCGAAATAAGGTGACTTGCGGATGCGGGGATTGAGTCCATGGGTCTTCATGCGCGACTTCGCCTGTTGCGACGGCATTTTGGGGCCGGAAGTCTAGCGCAGCGGCGAGTCGCCGGTAGTGCGGAGCAGACCAGAACTGTCCCCGGGGCGCGAGCGCCGCTGGATGGCAGATAACGAAACGTGCGGACTTCCAAACCGTGTTTGTCTGTGCCGGCGCGCAGGCTGGTCGTTATGCTTGGCGCATCGTGGCGGCGGAGGTGCTGACTCATGCAAACGTTGACAGAACTCGAACGCACCCAGTGGGAGGTAGACGGCTATCTACATCTGAAAGGTGTTCTGACTCCCGAACAGGTGCAGCTCTATAGCGACGAGATCGATCGGGTACGCGAACTCCCCGGGTTCGAGCCATCGGATCTGCCGCGCGGTCACTACGGCTACCTGCAGCACTCAGCGGATCTCGCTATCGACGGTTTCATGGATCGCCGCCACCTGCTGCCCTATGGCCAGTTCTTCGTGGACCTGATCGATCACGAACCGGTTTTTGACCGCATCGTCGACATTATGGGCCCATACCTGCTACTCAGCATGACGCAGGCGATCGTGCGGCCGTCGACCACTACTTTTCCGGGCTACACCCACACCGACGGCGGCGAAGCGCTGCGCTACGTGCGGGTCACGGAAACGAGCCGGCCTATCGCGTTGAAGGCGATGTACCTGTTGACCGATGTCAGCGGTACGGATAACGGCAATCTGACCGTGTTTCCAGGCAGTCACATGCGGCCGTTTCCGGATGCGCCGGAGCGCTGGCCAACGCCGCATTCGCCAGGTGCTGCACAGCTCGAAGGACAAGCGGGTGACTGCTATGTGTTCTCGCACTCGCTCTGGCACGGACCGGCGCCGAATCGTTCAGGACTGGCCCGCAAGACGATTCTCTACAACTACTGTCAGATGTTCACAAGGTGCTACGACTTCGAGGTGCCGCCTGAGATCGTCGCACAGCTGACACCGCGCCAACGCCGCCTGCTGGGGCATCTCGGTTACGATTTCCGGCCTGGTTCGTACTTCTATGCACCGCGGGACCAAGTCTCGGTCATTACGGGTAATACCGAGGCACAGAGCAGCACGCTCGCAGACACGCGGCCGGATACACTGGTTCGAACGGGTGTGACCTGAGCACCGCTGAGGTCACGGTACGGTGTTTGACCGAGCAGGCGCGCAACGAGCCGGTGGTGGCAGCCGCTGACTACACCCTGCGTAGTTGCCCTGGCGCGTGACCAGGCAGGGTCAGCTGGGAAGCGTCAGCGGCGCCCCGGTGACGTTTTGCAGGTCGGCAAAGCTGACACCGTCCACCAATTCGCGCACCACCAGCCCCTCGGCCGTGATGTCGATGACGCAGAGGTCGGTATACACCGCCGTTACGGTGCCGACCGTCGTCAGCGGATAACTGCACGAGTCCACAATTTTTGGCGCTCCGGAACGCGTGCAATGGTCGGTGAAAACGATGACGTTACGCGCACCGGCACCAAGATCCATGGCGCCTCCAACGGCCGGTATGGCATCGTCGGCATTGGTCAACCAGTTGGCGAGATCTCCGCGCGCTGACACTTGAAACGCGCCCAGCACGCAGTAGTCGAGATGCTGACCGCGGATCATGCCGAAGCTGTCAGCGCTGTCGAACAGGCTACTGCCAGGCACGAGTGTTACCGGTTTCTTGCCGGCATTGACGAGTTCCCAGTCGATCTCGTTGTCGTTCGGAGACGGGCCCATCCCGAGAATGCCGTTCTCGCTATGAAAGATGATCTCGCGCCCCTCGGGGACGAAGTTCGCCACGAGTTCCGGGGCGCCAATACCCAGGTTCACATAGCTGCCGTCTGGAATGTCCGCGGCGATTCTGGCCGCTGTATCAGCGCGGCTACGACCATTCAAACCGTGCGCACTCATTGCTTCTCTCCAGCCTTGCGTGCCGCCTGCTCAGCATCATGCAACGCATTTTCGTCGGTTGGTACCGGTATGTGCACAACGCGATCCACGAAGATGCCCGGGGTCATGACGTTTTCCGGCTCGATCTCACCCAGGTCGACGATATGTTGAACCTGCACGATCGTCGTCCTGGCCGCCATCGCCATCATCGGAGCAAAATTGCGCGCGGCACGACGATAAAAGAGGTTGCCCCAGCGGTCGGCTTTCCACGCCTTTATGAGTGCGTAGTCCGCATGTAAAGGCGTTTCCAGAACCATGCGCCGCCCATCGATAACCCGCTCCTCCTTGCCTTCCGCGAGCGGAGTCCCGACCGACGTGGGCGTATAAAAACCGCCGATACCGACGCCGGCGATGCGGATGCGTTCAGCGAGCGTGCCTTGTGGGACCGTTTCCAGCGCGATCTTGCCGGCGCGGTAGAGCGACTCGAACACGACCGGGTCACGCGAGCGCGGAAACGAGCAGATCATTTTGGCCACCCGCTCCGCCTCCAGCAGCGCTGCAAGGCCGACGTGACCATTGCCAGCGTTATTGTTGATAACGGTAAGCCCTGCAGCACCCTGGTCGATCAGGCCGTGCACCAGATCGGTGGGGTTGCCTGCGTTGCCAAATCCACTGATGGCGATAGTGGCGCCATCTGGGATCCCATCCAACGCCGCGGCTATGTCGGGTACGAGTTTGTCGACCATGGGCAATCATTCAATCGCTTGCAAACCGTCCCATGTTGATCCGCCTGAGCAGGCAAATCAAGATTCCAGTGCTCGCAACCGCGCGACGCCGCGCAACCCCCAGGGCATGGCACGAAGGTGCGGACCAATGAACAGACTGACGCCGGCTGAAGTTCACCACTATCACGACAAGGGCTATCTGGTACCGGACTTCCGGCTATCGGACAGCTGGCTCGAGCGCGTGCGAAACGCACTCGACACGCTGCACCGCGACCACCCGAATGTTGGCCTCGACTTCGTACCGAGTCCGCACGTCCCGAACTATGTGGAGGGCGTTACCGAGTATGAGGAATGGCTCGAGTTCGCGCGCATTCCCGAAGTTCTCGACATCGTCGCAGAACTCATCGGTCCTGATTTTCTGATGTGGGGCTCCGCGCTGTTCGGCAAGCCCGGCAGTACCGGCAAGGAAACGCCCTGGCATCAAGACGGTGAATACTGGCCCATCCGACCGCTTGCGAGTTGCACGCTCTGGATCGCCCTCGATCCGTCAACGTCAGACAATGGCTGCCTGCGGGTCCTGCCCGGGTCGCACAAGAAGAAACAGATATTCCATCATCGGCGGAACGACGCTACTGGCTTCACCTTGAACCAGGTATTGAGCGACACGGAGTTGAATCTCGATGACGCCACGGACGTGTGCCTCGAGCCCGGCCAGATTTCGATCCACGATGTCTATCTGGCGCACGGCTCCGCACCAAACCGTTCGACCCAACGGCGTGCCGGCATGACCTATCGTTACATGCCAACAACTTCACACTTCGACCATGACTGGGCACTGGAAATGACGCGTACGATGGGCACGACCGACATGTCGCAACGCCCGTTGTTTCTGGTGCGCGGCTGCGATCGATGCGGCCAAAACGATCTCGAGCGAGGCCACGCCGTCTACGCACCTTATATGGCGGCAAACGCCAGCTAGGGCAGCTTCACCGCCTGCGGTGAGTCGTCCGGCCCCCTGTAGCTGGCCCACCAGGCGCCGTCTCGAACCGAGACGTTGAGCCCGCCGGTGATCGTCGGCAACTGCCCACTGCGCCAACGCTCGACGAGTCGACCGTCTTCAAACGCGACGATCGCAAGTTGCCGCCGGCTCTGCGTAGGCAGCACGATCTCGGCGCCACCGTCACCGTCCAGATCGACACTGGTACCGAGGTCGAGATGTGGCGAGCCCATGATGTGCGTGGAGTAACCGCCCATGGTAGCGACCGGTTCCAGCCGGTTCCCGCGCGGTCTTACGATGGTCAGAATCCCACCGATGTGCGGCGTTTCGATATAAGCGGCTTCGCGTTTGCCGTCGCCGTCGAAGTCATCTACCGCCAGCGGGTTCAGCCACCGAAAGCCCCGGCCAATCGGGTCGGTCGCGAATTTGGGCGCGAGTTTGCCGTCCGTCACCGCGAACGCGGCCAGGCGGGCACCGCCGAAGAAATCCGAGATGATCGTCCAGACCTCAGCCTGACCATCCCCGTCCAGATCGGCGATGCGCGGCGTGTTGTCTTCGAACACTGCATCTTCGAGCCTGTACGCGAGTTTCTGACCCGAGCGCAGTTTGACGTTGAGCTGCATGCCTTCGAGGTCGTCACCGAGCACACCATGCGGGTAAGCATCAGTGGGCGATGACAGCCAGGCAGCCGCAATATCACCGGTGCCAGTCGCGATCTCGCCGTAGGGGATGACGTCGGCAGCGACAACGTTCGCGGGCGCCGAGATGAGGCACCCCAGCGCGATCGCACACGCCCAGGATGTGAGCCGTTCTCCCATATTGGTCTCCTCGAATTGGTTGGACTCGCCCGCCGTGTGTTTCGTTACGCTCAGCGCATGCCAGCGCTTACATCGTATGACTTCGAATGCGATGATCGCATCTTCGACGCGAGCCGTTCGATATGCGCTTCCAGTGGCTCAACGCCACAGTAACCACAACCGAACACCAGACCAGGCGGGATATGCCGCGCGCGCGTGAGGTCGTCGACGTGGTAGTGGCTGAGACCTTCCATGCCGAGCCCGAGTTCGCGCACGACGCTCAGCACGTGAGCTTCCGGCCAGCCGTCGGATAGTTCGAAAGTCAGCTGCAGACCACCATCGGCGGGTACGGTGTGCCCGGCAAATTTCATGAGGTGGCTTAACGCGGCGGCGAGCCGGTGACGACGGTCACCGTAAAGCTGCCGCATACGCCGCAGGTGGCGGCCAAAATGACCTTCGGTGATGAAGCGTACGAGCGCGGCCTGGATCGGTACGGAAGGCTCCTGGCCAGTTTGCCGCAGCGCCTGCCGGAATGGCGCATCGAGCCCATCTGGTACGACCATGTACGCCACCCGCAATCCCGGGAACATGGTCTTCGAGAAAGAGCCGACATAGATCACGCGAGCGTTGGCGGTCAGACCCTGCATGGCCGCAACGGGCCGGTTCGCATAGCGGAACTCGCTGTCGTAATCGTCCTCGATGATCCAGCCGTCGACCCGGTCGGCCCAGTCGAGCAGCCGCTGGCGCCGCTCCAAGGAGAGGGTGCTGCCCAGTGGAAACTGGTGTGACGGCGTGACGTAACCGATCTTTAGCACCGCGCCGCGGTCTGCGCCATGCGCGGGTGGGGATCCGTTCAGATCGCCAATTTGCGCGCCTTCCTTATCCACCTCTACTGGCACGAGTCGCAACCCCGCACCATCGAATGCCGCCCGGGCACCGCTGTAACCGGGCGCTTCGAGCCACGCGCCGTCGCCCGGTTCCGTCAGCATTCTGGCGGTGATATCCAGCGCGGCCTGCGCATTGCTTACTACCAGGACCTGATGAGGCTGGCACCGCACACCGCGTGCGGCCGCAAGATAGCCGGCTATCGCCTCGCGCAAGGACTTCAGACCACCCGCGTGACCATATCCTGCGGCGTCGGGTCCGAGCTCACGCTGCGCGCGGGCCAGAAGGCGCGACCACAACGGCCACGGGAAATGATCCAGGGCGGGGATGCCCGGCTGAAAAGGCCGCCCCGATGTGCTCTCCGGCAAGCTTCGGTGCCGCGCGGCGAGTCGGCGACCGCGAGCCGAAAGCTCCGTCGCGCTGACACGGCGCAACGGCGGTTTGGCACTGGTCGTGGGCCAGTCAGATCTGAACGAGGCCGAGACCACGGTCCCGGCACCAACACGCGCCGACACCAGTCCTTCAGCGAGTAGCTGATCCAGTGCCGTGATCACCGTATTGCGCGACACCCCTAACTCGGCTGCCAGAAGTCGCGAGGACGGTAGCCGCGTTCCGGCAACCAGTTGCCCGGCCAGAATCCGGCCGCGCAGCGCCAGGTAGAGTTGTTGGTGCAGAGGCTGGGCGCCCTGATGCGTGAGTTCGAGGCCGGCCAATGCGCCTTGGGAGGCCTGTTGTATGACCGACTTGCCCGCGCCCGGGCCGGTTTTCTGATTCACGCTGTGGGTCCGTATGTTCTGAAAGTGTGTGTCCGTTTCGAAAAGCGGAAAGTGTGTGTCCGTTTCGGTAAGCGGAAAGTGTGTGTCCGTTTCGAAAAGCGTTGCACCGCGAAAGTGTGTGTCCGTTTCGGTACGAAAAGCGGTGCACCGCGAAAGTGTGTGTCCGTCTCGGAGGATAAATGGCACCTTCGAATTCGTATGAATGGATCTTTCTGTAGATCCATTGTGTCGTCAAGATCTGGCTATTCCGACCTTGATGAGCCTGTGGATATGAGTACGCAACCTCTTCGCCGCAGCCCTGCGGTGTGCCCGCTGGACTGTCCGGATACCTGCAGCCTGACCGTGACCCACACCCCCGACACAATCGTGTCGCTGCAAGGCTCTAAGGGGAATCCATTCACCGGGGGGCGCATCTGCGCGAAGGTGAGGCGCCACTATCCGGAATTCACGCACGGGGACAATCGCCTGCGAGAACCATTGCGCGCGGTGGGTTCGAAGGGAGACTGTCGGTTCGAGCCGATCACGTGGGACGAGGCTTTGGATCTGGCTCACGCCGGGCTTGCCCGGGTGATCGAACAGCACGGCCCGGAAGCCGTGGTGCCGTTCAACTACGCCGGTCCGCACGGGATGCTGGCGGACGGCTCGATGGACCGGCGGTTCTTGCACCGTCTGGGCGCCAGCCTTGTCGATCGCGGCGCGCTCTGCGGCAACATCAAGAGTCTCGCGTGGTCGAGCCTGTACGGCGCAATGCCGGGTATGGGTCCCGAGCAGGCTGAGCATGCTCAGGTGATCGTGGTGTGGAGCAACAACGTCACGGTGTCGAATCTGCACCTGGCGCGCGTCATCCAGACCGCGCGCAAACGAGGCGCGCGGCTCGTGGTCATCGATCCGAAACGTATTCGCATCGCCGCGAACGCGGACCTGCACATCGCACCCAAGCCGGGTACGGACGTCGTGCTGGGCTACGCGCTCGCGACAGAGCTTGAGCGGCTTGGGGCGTTCAACGAGGTGTTCATCGACCGCTGGGTCCTGGGTTTCGAGCCTTACATGGCGCAGGCGCGCCGCTACCCGGCCGAGGTCGCTGCGCGCATCTGCGACGTGCCGGTCGAGCAGATCCGCACGCTGGCGCGCTGGTACGCCGAAGCCAGGGCCGTGGCGCTATCGGTCGGCAACGGTATGGAACGCAGTCGCACGGGCGGCGCCAGTCTGCGCACGGCGATGGCGCTGCCAGCTTTGACGGGCAACTTCGGCGACATTGGCAACGGCGTGATCGCGAAGGTGGGCAACGCGTTCCCGAAAACGCCGCAGCGCCTCCAGCGCACCGACTGGATCCCCGCGGGCACGCGCACGGTGAACATCCTGAGCGTGCCCGAGCACATCCTCGACGACACACTGGCGCCGCCCGTGCGCGGGCTCATCATCTACAACCACAATCCGATCGCGACACACCCCGATCAGCATCGGATGCTCCGCGCGCTCCAACATCCAGATCTGTTCACCGTGGGTATCGAGGTCGCGATGACAGACAGCATGCGCTATGCCGACGTCATCCTGCCGGCCGCCGGTCCGTTCGAGATCGACGATATCTACGGGGCTTACGGCCAGCAATACCTGCAACGCGCCAGGCCGATCATTCGGCCGGTTGGCGAGGCGCGGGCCAACACGTGGATCTTCCAGCAACTCGCGAAGCGGTTCGGTTTCGACGACCCGGCGTTTGACGCCACCGATCTGGAACTGATGGATGACGCGCTCGACCTGCAAGCCCCCGCGATGAACGGCGCCCAGCCCTCTACGCTGCCGATCGGCACGGCGCTGCACATGACGCTCGACGGCGAGCCGATAGTGCCGTTTGAGAACGTGTTCCCGGCGACACCGAGCGGCAAGGTAGAACTCTATTCGGCTGATCTCGAGCGGCGCTTCGGCGCCGGGTTGCCCGCGTACGAACCAGCGGATACCGGCGTGCCGGACGCGTATCCGCTGCAGCTCCTTACGCCTTCATCGGCCGAGCGCACCAACGCGACCTTTGGCGGCGTCAGCGCCAATCTGGTGCCCGAAGTCATCGAACTGCATCCGGTGGATGCGGAGCACCGGGGGCTGAACGATGGTGACCGGGTGAAGGTTTACAACGCGCTCGGAGATTGCGAACTGATCGTGCGGGTAACGGATGCAACCCGCCCTGGCCTCGCCTACTCACCGAAAGGAACCTGGCTCGCCACTTCACACACCGGTCAGACGGTCAACGCGCTGGTACCAGACCTGCGTTCCGATATCGCCGACGGGGCTTGTTTCAACAACACGTTCGTTCAGGTGGCGCCGCTCCGGAAACGCTGACCGGGCGCCCGCGCTGCGAGGACATTGGCGGCTCTGGCACAATGACGCCGCCAATGCCCAAACAAGCTGAGTAGGAGCGCCCCATGAGCATCGAACGCAAACACACGAATGACCGGATGAGCCAGCTCGTCATCCATGGTGACACCGTCTACCTGGCTGGCCAGGTAGCCCAGGGCGCTCCGGGCGGCACCGTGGCCGAGCAGACGAAGGCGATACTCGATCAGATCGATTCACTGCTGGCCGAGGCGGGCACCGACAAGAGCAAAGCGCTGTCTGCCACCATCTGGTTGAACAGCATGGACGACTTCGCCGAGATGAACAGCGTCTGGGATGAATGGTCGAAAGGCGGCAACGCGCCGGCCCGCGCATGCGTTGAATCGCCGCGCCTCGCCGCGCCCCAGTTCACGGTTGAGATCGGGATCATCGCCGCGCGTTGAGCACCGTGGCCGAGCCCTCAGGCAGCGCCTTGAACGCAGCCGAAGCTTCAACTGACGCATGTACGTTCATCGAACATCTGGCGTTTACGACGGATGCCGGGTTTGGCGCGCGCGCGCGCATCGGGCTCGTGGCCTTGCAGTCCGATTACACGGTCGAAGCTGAACTTGCAGCCATCTACGGGCAGTTGGACGGGGTCGCGCATTACGTCTCGCGCGTCAGCAACGACATGTACGTCACGCCGGATACGTTGGCGGCCATGGGGCCCAGACTTACCGCAAGCGCGGCGCAGCTGCTGGCGCCCGGCGACCTCGATGTGATCGCGTACGGCTGCACGTCTGCATCGACCGTACTCGGCACTGACGCAGTCGAGCGCTACGTGCGCGCGAGCCACCCGGATGCGGCCGTGACCAACCCGCTCAGCGCAGCCAGCACTGCGTTGAGCGCGCTCGGCGTTGGTCGCGTTGCCGTGCTGACACCGTACACGCGAGATATCAACGAACAGTTGCTGAGGGCGTTCCAGGACCGCGGTTTCTCCGTCCCCGTATTCGGCTCGTTCAACGAACCGATGGACCCCGTGGTGGCCGCCATCGATGCCACCAGCCTTACGCACGCAGCCGAAACGCTGCTCGGTTCAGCCGCGGCAGAGGCACTGTTCGTCTCTTGCACGTCAGTTCGCCTCGCGAGCATCGCCGGCCAGCTCGAAGCGCGCTTCGGCGTGCCGGTGCTGTCCTCGAATCTGGCGCTCGCGTGGCATTGCCTGCGCCTCGCCGGTGTCAACGATATCCTGGAAGGCTACGGACGCCTCTTTCAACAAGACTGACGCGAAAATTTGATATGAAACCGGACCGCCCAGCGCTCACGGCTTCGATGTGAGGAACGAGACATGAGTTTTGAGACCATCATCTACGAAGAAGATGGCCCGATCGGCACGATCACGCTGAACCGGCCCGACGACGGCAACATGTTCAACGCCACGATGTGTCATGAGGTGCGCGACTGCATTGAGGCGGCCCGCCAGGAAACGCGCACGCGCGTGCTCGTACTGACGGGCGCAGGCGACCGGTTCTTCTGCATCGGCGGGCGCAAGGACGGCTTGCCCGATACGCGCATGTACCCGGGCATCCTGCCGACGCTCGAGATGTACGACGCCATCGATCGGATTCAAAAGCCCGTCATCGCGAGCGTCAACGGCTTCGCAGTCGGCGGCGGCAACGTGCTGCAGATGGTGTGCGATCTGACCATCGCGAAGGAGTCCGCCATCTTCCGGCAGGTCGGGCCCATGATGGGCTCGTACGACGCGGGTTACGGCACGTGGTATCTCGAAGACCTCGTCGGCAAGAAAAAGGCCAAGGAGATGTGGTATTGCAATCCGAAACTGAGCGCGGCCGAGGCCCTCGATCTCGGGCTCGTAAACCGCGTTGTACCCGATGCCGATCTCGCCGAAGAAACGCGTAAGTTCGCGCTCGAAGTCGCGCATCGCGGCAGCTTCGCGCTGGCGTCGGTCAAAGCCGCGTTCAACGCAAGGCATGGCGGCGTTGGCGGACTCGCCCGGATGGCTCACGACCTGCTGCTCCGCGGCTACCTGGAATCCGACGAGTCCAAGGAGTTGAACGCTTCGTTTCGTGAAAAACGCACACCGGACACCGACAAATTCGGACACTGAGCGCGGCCACAAACCGGCGCATCACTGACGCCGTAAGGAACAGACGAACGTGAGCACAGCCACACCTGAGTTTGACGCCGTCATCATCGGCGCGGGAATTTCTGGTCTCTACCAGCTGCACATGCTGGTACAACGCGGGCTGCGCGTGCGCGTGTTCGAAACCGGCACGGGCGTCGGCGGCACGTGGTACTGGAACCGCTACCCGGGCGCGCGCTTCGATTCTGAGAGTTACTCCTACGGCTACTCGTTCTCGCAGGAGTTACTGGACGAGTGGGACTGGACGGAGCACTTCGCGCCCCAGCCGGAAACAGAGCGGTACCTGAATCATGTCGCCGACAAGTTCAGTCTTCGCCAGCACATTCAGTTCGAGAGCCGGGTTAGTGCCGCGCACTTTGACGACGACGAGGCGGTCTGGCATCTGACTCTCGCGGACGGGACGCAACATTCGACCCGCTTTCTGATCACCGCCATCGGTTTGCTGTCGGCACCCACGATGCCCCGCTTCGAAGGTATGGATGACTTTTCCGGGCCGTCTTACCACACCGGGCTCTGGCCGAAAGATGCCGTCAGTTTCGACGGCAAACGCGTCGCGGTCATCGGTACGGGCGCAAGCGGCGTGCAGGCCATCCAGGAAATCGCCAAAACGGCCGCGCATCTCACCGTGTTTCAACGGCGGCCAAACTGGTGTACGCCGCTCAATAACGGTCCAATCGAAAAAGAAGAGATGGCGACTATCCGCGCCGGCTACCCGGAACTCTTCGAACTCTGTCGGAACACGACCGCGTGTTTCGTGCACAGCGTCAATCCGCGCGGTACGTTCGAAGTCACCGAAGCGGAGCGACAGGCGTTCTGGGAATCGCTGTACGCGGGTAAGGGCTTCGGCATCTGGCAAGGCAATTTCCGCGACATGCTGGTCGACCCCGAAGCCAATGCCCTCATCTCCGAATTCGTCGCAAACAAGATCCGCGAGCGCGTGCACGACCCAAAAACGGCCGAGTTGCTGATCCCCAAAGACCACGGTTTTGGTACGCGCCGGGTGCCACAGGAAACCTTCTATTACGAGGTTTACAACCAGCCGAACGTGCGGCTCATCAGCATGTTGGAAACGCCGGTCGAGCGTATCGTCAGCAACGGTGTCAAGACCACGGCGGAGACGGTGGAAGCCGATCTGATCGTCTACGCCACGGGGTTCGACGCCGTTACCGGCAGTTTCGATCGTATCGACATTCGCGGCCGGGCCGGCTTCACGCTGCGTGAAGCGTGGCAGGAAGGCCCAACCACTTTTGTCGGCGTCATGGTCGAGCGGTTTCCGAACATGTTCATGATCCTCGGCCCGCATACGGCGCTCGGCAACAATCCGCGCAGCATGGAATACAACGTCGAATGGGTGACCGACCTCATCGCCCACATCCGCGCGAGCGGCGTGTCCTCGGCTGAAGCACGTACCGAATCAGTAGAGCGCTGGACCGACTTTGTCCGGGAAAAGGCCCAGGGATTACTGTCGAATGAAATCGATTCGTGGATGACCGGCGTCAATATGAATGTAGAAGGCCGGCAGACGCGCCGCCTGGTTCGCTACAGCGGCACGGCGCCGGAGTACCGCGCGTGGTGCGATCGCGTCGCTGAAGGCGGCTATGCGGAGCTGAGGTTTGGCTGAGCGCTCACGTCATCCCGGTCGGTACCGGGTCGGCGACGGGTAACTGGCAAGAGTCGATCGGCAACTGATCACCGGGCCCAACCAGTGGGCCCAGCGAGTGCACCCGGGGAACTGTGAGCGTCGAGGCTAGACTTTGACGGGCGTGATGGACTGTCCTTCAAGCGAAATAGACGGTTTGCCGTCGACGCCAAAAGGTACGTCCCCCATCAGGGTCACGCGGTAGAACTGACGGTCGAAGTCCACGTCGAAGATATCGCGCGGTGCAAGATGCGCCGTGGAGCGGTTATCCCATACGGCAACGCTACCTTCTTCCCACCGGAACCGGCAGGTGAATTCCGGCAGTGTCGCGTGTTCCCACAGCATGTGCATCAGGTGCATGCCCTCCTGAGGCGACAACTCCGGGATGCCCTTCAGGAAACTCGGGCTCACGTACAGCACCTTCTCGCCGCTCTCCGGGTGCACGCGCACGAGTGGGTGATGCGTCACCATCGTGTTGCGGCTCACCACCTCATCGTATTCCGCAGCGCCGGATTTTCCGGTCGGCGGATCGAAACGATGTTCACCGTGCAGGGTGTCCAAGAACGCCTGCATCGTCGGTGACAAAGCGTTGTAAGCGGCCGCGAGATTGGTCCACATCGTATCGCCGCCGTATGGCGGCACGGTGTCACCACGCAGAATCGAGATCGACGGCGGGTTGTGCGCCGCGGTGATGTCCGCGTGCCAGCCGCTCCAGGGACGCAACGGCTCGGTTCCGCGCTTGCTGTTGGCTTTGCGGAACTTGGCGATCGAATACATCTCCGGGTAGTCCGGTATTCCGCCGAACACGACATGGCCCGGAGTGGGATCGCCAAGCTGCCGACCGAACGCGATGTGTTGCTCGTGCGACATCGGCTCGCCCCGGAAGAACACGACCTTCCAGCGCAAGATAGCGGTGCGAATGGCCGCGATCTGGGTTTCGTTCAACGGCTGGGTCAGATCGACGCCGTGAATCACTGCGCCGGTATGCACCGACATCGGCCGTACTTCGACGCCGGCCGCGGCCGCGGCGGCATCGACATCAATGTTTACTGCAGGGGCGGACATGTCATGGGCCTCCTCGGCGTAATTCGGGTGGGGCGCACACGCCGGTCAAAACGTTCGTCTGGGGTCCAACGGCCCGCGCGAACCGGAACGATCAGAAAGGCCGGTCGCCCTTCACGGTCACACGGCGCCCGGAGCGCACCTGGGGATAGTAGTCCCACATCGCGTGGTGCTGCGCACAGCGATTGTCCCACATGGCAATAGAGTTCGTTTGCCAGCGGAACCGGCACTGGAACATTGGCCGGGCGACGTGCGCGAACAGGAAATCGAGGATCGCGCGGCTTTCCTCAGCCGGGATGTCATCGATATGGGTCGTAAACGTCGAATTGACGAACAGCGCCTTGCGGCCCGTTTCCGGGTGGGTGCGTACGACCGGATGCGAATGGCTCGGATAAACCTTGTGACTCACATCCACGCCGAGTTTCCTGGCGCGGTCGCGATAGTTCGGGCCCCCATCGTGGGTCGCGGTCAACTGATCGAGCAACGCTTTCATCGGCGCCGACAGCGCGTCGTACGCGGCGTACATACTGGAAAACAGGGTATCGCCGCCGCTCGCCGGTATGGTCTCCAGCTTCAGGATGCTCGCCATCGGTGGCTCGGGGTCGCAACTGACATCTGAATGCCACTTGTCACCGGCCGTCCGAATGGTGTTTTCGTCGGCATGGATGCGCAGGATCTCGGGCGGCATGTTGCCGTGTTCCCGATAGTCGCCCGCCGCGGGGTGAATATGCAGTTCACCAAAGCGCGCGCCGAACTCGATATGTTCCTCGACGCTCAGATCCTGATCGCGAAAGAACAACACCTGATGCTCGAGGAAAGCGTCTTTCAGTGAATCAAACTCGTTGTCTTTCATTCGCGCCAGATCGATGCTGTTGATTTCCGCACCGATGATTGGCGTGAGTGGTTCAACCCGCATACCCATCGCTGACCTCGCACAATTGACTGCTTGACGGATCCGCCCGCATAACGTCCTGAACCTAGCAGACCGCTTCAGTCCTTGTACAGCGAAACGGTTGATCGGGACACCCAGCAATACCGGCGCGATCTAACTGATATCTACCTCAGGTCCATGCTGCGGGCCCTTGCGCGAACGGCCTGCCTGCAGCATCGTTGCCGGCAGTATCGAGCCCATGCGGATCTTCGCCGCACCTCCCATCGGAGAGTACAAGGAATTGAGTCAGGAACACTTCATCGCCGTCGTCAAACGCGACTGCGAGACTTGCCAGCTGGTGGAGCCGGTGCTGGCCGAGCTGCAATCCGGTGCCACGCTCACGGTCTACAGCCAGGACGATCCGACGTTTCCCGAATCGGTCCGCGGCGTGCGTGACGACACCGCGCTCGAACGCTCTTGGCAATTGAACATTCAGACCGTGCCAACGCTCATCCGGATCGACGGAGATGACGAAGCGGCGCGCGCGGAAGGCTGGGTGCGCGACGAGTGGCAGACGGTGGCCAGGCGGGCTGGACTCGGGTCTGAACTGCCGGCCTTCCAACCCGGTTGTGGGTCCCGTACTGCCGACCCGGGTATGCCGGAGCGACTCGCCCTGCGCTACGGCGCACTCCAGTTGAAAGCGCGGGCGATCGAAGTGGCCGACGAGCAGGATCCGATGGAGATCGCCTTCGAGCGCGGGTGGTCGGACGGGTTGCCGATCGTGCCGCCAACGGATCTGCGCGTTGCGCTGATGCTCTCCGGTACAGCTCGCAAAGCCGACGAAGTCATCGGCCTCATACCGCCCAACCTGGTCGAGTGCACGGTCGAGAAAGCCGCCATCAACGCGGTGATGGCCGGATGCAAACCGGAGTACTTTCCGGTGGTGCTCGGCGTCATCGAAGCGGCGCTTCGAGACGAGTTCTCGATGCACGGGCTGCTCTGCACACTGTGGTTTGCGGGACCTGTCGTCATCGTAAACGGCCCGATCACGCGGCGCATCGGCATGAATTCCGGCGGCAATGCGCTCGGCCAGGGCAACCGCGCCAACGCGACCATCGGTCGGGCGCTGCAACTTCTGATCCGCAATGTCGGCGGCGGCGTGCCGGGTGAGATCGACCGCTCAGTGCTCGGCAATCCGGGCAAATACACCTTCTGCTTTGCCGAAGACGAGTCGGACCCCGACTGGATGCCGCTCAATGTGGCACGCGGGGCGACACCCGGCAGCTCGTCCGTCACGCTGTTCCACGGTGACGGTGTGCAGGGCATCCAGGCCTGGAGTGCCCGCGATCCGGAAGAACTCTGCCGGGCCCTCGCAGCGTCGCTGTGGGCGGTTTGCCACCCCAAGATCGCCGGCTGGTCAGGCGCCATCCTGGTGCTGTCACCCGAGCATTATCTGATGTACAAACAGGCTGGCTGGCAGCGGGCGGATGTTGAAGCCGGGCTGAAAGAAGCCCTCAAACGCCCTGGCAAAGATCTGGTGACCGGCGCACACGGCATCGCCGAAGGCATCGACCCTTCGCGGGCTGATGAGATGGTCGACAAATTCAACGACGGCCAGTTACTGGTCGTCAGAGCAGGCGGTCGGGGTGGCGCCATTTCCGCCGTGATCGGCGGCTGGACAGCCCACCGGCGCCCCGACGACGTACAAATCGTGACGCAGGAGATCCAACTTTGAGAAACGAACCGTACATCATGCGTGACCCGACGGCAGAGACGTCGCCGGTCATGCGCGAACGGCGTCCGCCGCCGCCCGATCTGTCGGGGCGCACAGTCGGATTGCTGAGCATTTCCAAAGAACGTAGCGACGAGTTCCTCGATACCGTCGCGAGCGAATTGTCCTCGCGCGGGATCACCGTTGCCCGGTTCCGCAAGCCAACTCACACGAAGCCGGCACCCGAGGCAGTGCTTCAGGACATCGTTGAGCAATGCGATGTGGTCGTCGAAGGTCTGGCTGATTGAGGTTCGTGTACGTCGTGCAGTGTGCATGACATCGTGACTCTCGATAACCGCGGCGTGCCCGGATGCGCAGTTGCCTCTGAAGAATTCCAGGTCGCGGCCGCGTCTCAGATCAAGGCGCTTGGCCTCGAACCGGCACTGGTTTGGGTAGACCATCCGATCCAGAACCGCACCGAGCAGGAACTGGCTTCGCTCGCCGCTAACGCGGTCGAGGAAATTCTGCAGCACATCAAGCAGGGTTGACGCCGGACCGCAGGTACGGAGAGCGCTTGAGGACGCCCACGTCATGCGCCGGAGCTATCCGCTTCGGCGCATGTTCGCGCATCCCCGGTTTTCCAGCGGTTGGTTCGACCTGCGCGCCGGGATGCAGAACGTCTTCAACGATCCAGACCGGACCATTGAACGGGCGTTCCTGATCACTGGTCGGATCGGAACCGCACCAGTACGAAACCACAGTTTGATGGATGCTCTCACTCACGCGTCATGTTAGCGTCCGTTACAGGGACGTCCGGCGCCGTCATGCAACCGGAGTGAGCCGAAGCGGCTGCCTCCGGTGTTGCACGTTTGCAGAAACCCTGCCGCCTGGCCCCAGTAGTGCCCCGAGCACTGCGTGAAGCACGTGTTTGAACACCCGAAGGAGTACCTCATGCGACTGGAAACCATGGCAGTGCACGCCGGCTGGAGCCCGGACCCCACGACGAAAGCGGTGGCCGTGCCGATCTACCAGACGGCCGCCTACGCATTCGATAACACCCAGCACGGCGCCGACCTGTTCGATCTCAAAGTGCAGGGCAATATCTATACGCGCATCATGAACCCGACGCAGGGCGTACTCGAAGAACGCGTCGCAGCCATGGAAGGCGGGGTCGGCGGCCTGGCGCTGGCGTCGGGTCAGTCGGCTACCACGTACGCCTTGCTGACCATCGCCGAAGCCGGCGACAACTTCATCAGCACGTCGACGCTGTATGGCGGTACGTACAACCTGTTCGCGCATACGCTGCCGCAGATGGGCATCGAAGCGCGCTTCGTCGGTCCGAACGATGTGGACGCGATCGCCTCGAAAATTGATTCGCGCACCAAAGCCGTGTACTGCGAATCGATCGGTAACCCCGCCGGCAACGTGGCCGACCTGAGCGCGATCGCAGATGTCGCGCACGCGCACGGCGTACCGGTCATCGTCGACAACACGGTGCCGTCGCCGTATCTGTGCCGTCCGTTCGAACACGGCTGCGACATCGTCGTGCACTCACTCACGAAGTACATCGGTGGTCATGGCACGATCATCGGCGGGATGATCGTCGACTCAGGCAAGTTCGACTGGGTGGCGAACGCCGAGCGCTTCAAGCGCCTGAATGAACCGGATGTGTCGTACCACGGGGTGGTCTACACAGAAGCGGTCGGCGAACTTGCGTTCATCATCCGCGCACGCGTCGTGCCGCTGCGTAACATCGGCGCCGCCATCTCGCCCAATAACGCCTTCCTGGCCATTCAGGGCATCGAGACGCTGCCGCTTCGGATGGATCGCATCTGCGACAACACGCTCGCGGTCGCGAGGCATCTGCAAGGCCACAGCAAGGTTGACTGGGTGCGCTATGCGGGTCTCGACGACAGCCCGGAGAAAGCCCGGCTCGACAAGTATTGCGGCGGGCGCGGATCGGGCGTTCTGAGCTTCGGCATCAAAGGTGGTATCGAAGCGGGTGCCCGCTTTATCGACGCGCTGCAACTCATCACGCGCCTCGTCAACATCGGTGACGCGAAGTCGCTCGCGACGCATCCGGCGACGACGACGCACCGTCAGCTGTCCCCGGAAGAACTCGCCAGCACCGGCGTCTCGGAAGACCTGGTACGCCTGTCGATCGGTATCGAGCACATCGACGACATCATCGAAGATCTCGACCAGGCGCTTGCGGCGGCCGGCTGACATCAGGTTCGCCAGTCGGCCCGGCGACGCCATGCCTCGCTGATCAGCGCGGCGAGGCGCGGCCGGACACCGGGAGCGGTCAACCCGCCAGGGCTTCGCTTCAAGAGTCAGGAAAGACCCCGCTTCGGCGGGGTTTTTCTTTGCGACCATCGCCGTCAGTCAGCCTGTCGCCCGCCACGGAGGGGAAATGTCCCGAATCCATTCAGGGAAAACCCCTGATGCCGGCGATAGCGCAAGAATCCATGTTGTATGCGGACCACCCAAGCTTCACCAACGAGGATTCCGACATGGATGCGAAACGTCTTGTCTCGACACTTTCTGCGCCCGCGCGCGCAAGGTTGCTGGCGGGCACCGCCGCGGCTGTACTGTCAACCACATTCGGACAAGCCCAGGCGACCGTGACGTTCCAGGACACCGAATTCAACACCGTCGGCAATGAATGGTTCACCGTGAACACCCAGAATGCGGGCGGCAACTCCTCTTCCGTTGGCAGCCTGGGCGCGGGCGGTAATCCAGGCTCCTTGCTGCAAGGTACCGTGAACCTCACGCCACCTCACCCAACCAGCGTGAACGCGTCCGCGTTCGCACCGCAGTTCGTGTTCGATCCGTCCGCGGAGGGTGCCATCAATGCATTCGACTTCTCGATGGACGCAACCGGATTTCGGGGCAATTTCGCATTCGGCATCGCGCTGCGCCAGAACGGCAATATCTTTCAGCGCCAACTGAACAATATTCTGCAGATCGATCCGTTCATCACGCAGGCACAGATTGGCCTGACTGCCGCCGATTTCGCGGCCGTAGACAATGCCGGAACGCTAGATTTCTCGGATTCTGGCAGCGCCATAGATTTCGGTTTCTTCTACCGCACCAGCACCGCTCCGGCAGGTAACCAGTCGTTTCAGTTCTCAGCTCGCTTCGATAACTTCAGTGTCGTCATCGACAACGCGGCGGTAGAGGCCTCAGAGCCGGTCAGCCTGGGCCTGGCGGCGGGCGGGCTCGCACTGGCTGGTATGGTGCGGCGGCGGCGCCCCGCCGCATGACGGGATCTGCCAGCCGATGCGCTCAGATGGAGATCCAACCGTTACGTAGCGCAAACTTCGTGTAGTCCGCAACGTTTCGAAAACCGAGTTTCTCGCTGATGCGCGCGCGATGCGACTCCACGGTTTTTGCGCTGATATGGAGTTGTTGACCGACCTCCCGGCTATTCAACCCATCGGCCACGAGCGTCAACACATCGCGCTCGCGGTCGGTGAGTTCAAGCGCCGGATTGGTGCTTCCGCCACCCAGCACCGTATCCGCGTGCTGGGACAGCATCGTCGGTGATACGAACCGCCCGCCGCGGGCGACCGAGCGGATAGCATAATCGAGGTCTTCGAACGCATCGTCCTTCAGCACATAGCCGTTGAAGCCGGCGGACAGCGCGCGCTCCAACCACACGCGTTCCTTGTGCATCGTCACCGCGATCACGCGTAGGTCTGGAAACCGCCGCATGAGGTCCGCGGCAAGCGCGATGGAGTCGGCCTCTCCCAGGGACAGGTCCTGTAGCAAAACGTCGGGCGCTGTCGACTCGAGCTTGTCCAACAGCTCCTCTGCTGAACCGATCGCGGCGATGACCTCAATACCGTCAACGCCTTCGAGTTGTCCGACGAGTCCGCTGCGTACGAGTTGGTGGTCGTCCACTATCACCACGCGAATGGTCACGCTGGCACATCCAGAAAATTCCTGTGCGTGCCCTTATTCTGCGCCGTGCCAAGCCCTGAATTCCAACTCCATCCGACGTATGCGGTATATCGCGGACGTCATTCAATCGTAGGTTGTCATCCTGAGCGCAACGCGCGTGCCGCCGTCGGGCAACCCCTGCATCGTGAACTCGGCGCCGATTAACGCGGCGCGCTCACGCATGTTGCCAAGCCCCATACCATCGCTTTCGGCATAGCCTTGAAGGCCGATGCCGTCATCAGAAATCTGGAGATCCAGCCCGCGACTGGTCACGCTAAGCGATACCTCGATGACTTGTGCCCTGGCGTGCTTGAAGGCGTTTTGCAGTGCCTCCTGGAAGATCCGGAACACATGCTCTTCGACGGTCTTATCGAGGCGCCGCAGACCATGCCCGGAGAAATGCACGCGCGGCGCTTCACCAGAGTCCACGTCGCGGCACACCTTACTGATCGCTTCCAGCATGCCAAAACGATCCAGGATGGTAGGGCGCAGATCATGGACCATACGCCGCATGTCGTGCAGAAGTTCGTCGGTCACGCGCACGACGTCGGCGGCGCCAGGATCCTGCACACGGCGTAGCGCGAGCTTCATCGCAAGAAGGCGCTGCCCGAAGTCATCATGCAACGCTTTGGCAACCCGGTCTCGCTCGGTTTCCTGGGCATGAAAGAGCTGCTCAGCGAGGCTTCGGGCGCGACGTTGATTGCGCAGATAAACCCGTGTAAACACCGTGATCAACGCGATCTGAAGTATGAATTGTCCAACGTAGGGACCAATGATGATCCAGTCGCCGACCACGAGTACCTGTGGAAGCAACAGCTGCGTTATCGGGCCCGATATCCACACAACGCCCAGCAACTTTCCATCCGGCTGTCCGTAGTGACCTGCCATCCACAAGCAATAGGCAGTGGCGACACTCCACCCGAGGATCGCCACCTGACCGGCCGCGGTAGCGGCAAACGCGGTTGACGCATCAGAGGTCGTGCCCCACACCCACGCGGCGATCATCAGGAGCGCGATTCCAGCCAGCTCGCGCTTTCGATAGCGGCACATGATGACGCCCTGCAGGCCCATCCATGAGAGCGGCCCGAGGAGCAGGTAGCAAATCCATGCCCACCACTGCAGCATCGGCGTCGGCAGATCGTAGACGTGCATCAACGTCACGTCTGACCCGGCCGAGAGCAGCACGCAGCTACCGACAGCGACCAACCACTGGTAGTGGCGCGCGCCCGTTCGGTACATCACGACCATCAGTACCAGGAACATCACCATGGCACAGACGTTGATCGCGTCTAAGACGATCAGCAGAAAGTGTGCGCGACTTTGGATCGCCAGATGATCGACGTACTCACCGAATTGCGGCTGGCCGACCCAGGGCCATAACCAGTCGGATCCCTGAACCTTGACGACCAGTTCGTTGCTCGGCTGAATCAGCTCTGGTGGTATGGCATAAACGCGCACGTACGCCGGTACGCGCACGCGATCTGTTGTGCGTGGGGCGATCCGTCCCTTCGCACCGATACGCTGACCGTTGAAGAATGTCTCGTCAGCGTCGAACACAGTACCGAGTTTGACCGACGGTACCTGAAGCCGGTCGAATTCCGCACCGTTGACTGCCATCCGAAACCAGACGGTGAGATGGCTCTCCAGCAGTCGTGCAAGTTCCAGGTCCTGACTGTTCCCGGAGAAAGCACGCCAGGGCCCATCTGGCGAATAGGCGTACTCCAGCAGTTGGTCGGGTGAGGCGAACGGCGCGGGTGCCGCAAAGAGCCGGCCGCTCGGCACCATCAGGGCCGTCAGCAGGGCGACCGCCAGGACCCGCCGGCCACATGCCAAGAACGCCGTTGCATGGAACATAGTGAACCTGAAACCACGGTGATGACGCGGTCACCCGTTTGCCTGGCGACCCGGGTACGCGGTCGCGGGGCGGCCCGGATCCTGGTGCTAATACCTTAGAGAAAGGGTTGTACATTGCGCTAGCGGGAATCTTCCCTATTGAAACAGGGGAAGTTACCCATGCGCGGGGACCGCACGCCTGGTCTCCCGTCTTACCTATCGACCTGTCACCGCGTTTCCAGCACCAGGCACTGCCCGCAGCTCGCGTTCTCCGGTGGTGGGGCGGGGCAATTGCAGAACACGATGAAGGCCGTGGCTGGGATCGTAGCGCACCGGTTGCAAGTGCCGACGCCCGTGTACTTCGCGCTCGAACGATCAGTCGGGAATCATCGCGGGATTTTTGCGGCCCTAGTTCGCGCCGCCCCGAGATTGACCTCCACCAGAGCCGCTTACCGGCGCATGTGCGAAGTGCCTGCGTGCACTACCGACGACGGCTTCGCTCATGAACAGGATCATGATGAGAGCACTTCCGACGATACAAAAGCTCAGCAACAACGACAGAGCTCCGTAACCGATGTGCGCAACGAGCACGCCGCCTACGGCTGCTCCGGCCGCGGTGCCGGTCCAGTTCGTACTCGAAATGACACCAGCGAGCGTGCCGCGATAGTCGCCACCGTTTTCGGCAAAGACAATCGACAGCACGGTCGCGAGCGGTACGATCAGCAGCATGACCAGGCCGGCCATTCCCACCGAAAACCATGCGCCCCAATCCAACAAAAAGACGCCGAGCGCGGGCGCACCGGCCGCAAACAGCAGACCCGCTGTCAGTACCAGCCGTTTCTGCTTGAGTCCGATCCGGCCACCCAGCAGCGGCGCGACGGCAGCGCCCAGCGACAGGGCCGCAATCGGCAAAGCGACCTCCGCGGTGCGAAAACCGTACGTCAGGATCAGGTAGGCGGGGAAGAAGGCGGTCAACACACCCCAGCTGACCCGAACCAGGATATTGGCGCCCATTACATGCCACGTAAACGGGCAGGCGAGCACCCAGCGAATGCGCCCGACCAGCGCCAGCCGCGCAGCGGTCGCACGGCGGCGCGAGACCAGTACGAATAGCGGGAGTGCGGCGCCGATCAGCCCGAATCCGACCGCGATGAACGGCGAACGCCATCCGGCGAACTCACCGAGCACGGCGGCGAGTGGAACCCCCACGACGCTGCTGACGCCCGGTGACGTCGTCAGAATGCCGATCGCCATCGGCTTGTCCTTGTCCTGGAACGTGTCGCCGATGAGCGCAATACAGGTGGGCGGCACCATACCGGCCCCCATGCCGGTCAGCACGCTGAAAACCGTGGCGGTGTTGAAGCCCGGTGCAAAGCCAATCCCGAATGAGCCGATCGCCATCAAGCAAACGCCCAAGAGCAGCACCGGGCGACGGCCATAGGCGTCGGACGCAGGGCCAGCGAATACAGCCGTGGCGCCCCAGGCCACCGAACCCAATGTGATCAGCTGACTGGCAACCGGCACCGTCGTGTCGAAAGCTGCTGACATATCGACCAACAACGGCCCTGGCATCGCGATGGCGGTGACGGTCAGAAACGCGGCCAGGTACATGCCCGTCAGCAGCAGGAACTGCTCTGCGCGCGACGTCTGCACGGCTGCCACGCTACTCCGCGATCACGACAAATATGCCGCTGGGAGGCGCAGTCGCCAGGCCCTCACCCGGCTGGCCAGTACGGCGCTTTGAGTGCGCGTTTCAGAAGCTTGCCATTCGCGTGGCGCGGCAGCGCCTCCACAACATCGATCGACTTCGGCCAGCTCACCCCGGACAGATGTTCGCGGCAATACTTGATCAACATCTGTGCATCCCGATCGGCTCAACCTCTGGCGGAACCAGTTGGACGACACCTTTGACCGCCTCCCCGAGGTCTTCATCCGGAACATCAAACACGGCCGCGTCCAGAACGGCCGGGTGACTGATCAACAGGTTCTCGGCGTCTTGAGGGTTGACGTTGACGCCCCCCGAGATGATGACAAATGACTTTCGTTCCAGCAGGTACAGAAAGCCGGCGTCATCCAACTTGCCGATATCACCGGGCGTTGACCCGCCGAGCTGATTGTAAGCAGCTCGCGTACGTTCTGCGTCTTTGTGGCAGGAAGACGCATGATCTTCGGAAAAGTACGCCGTGCCCATTTCTCCGACCGGCAACTCCATACCATCGTCATCACGGATATGCAGGCGGCCGAGCAGGGCAATATGGTCACTTCGCCCGACACCCGATGCCCGAAACAGTTGCGCGATCTGATTCGTGCGCGCCTCGAGTTCCGCAAACGTCACGGACTCGCCGGTCTCGGCAATCTCAAACGCAACCTGCCCGGGAGCGTCCGGGGTGGGCGCTATCGGATAGAGCAGTTCCAGCACTTCGCGGTGACTCTGGACGGTTGAATCTGGCGCCATCGTACGCGGTGGTGTTGGCCAATGGCATATACGGCGGTGACAGGCACCGTTCGCAGCGCGCTCAGCGCGCAACCTGAGCATCGGACTGCACGCGCAGCAGCCTTCACTCTCATCAGCCCGGCGGCTCACACACTTTGCCGGACAGCCTCTTGCACTAATCCCGCCAGTTCCTCCCGTCCCATCAGATCCACGCCTTCCTCCGCGGCCAACGCAGCCGCTTCGGCGGACAGGTCGCCAAGGCTTATAAAGATAATCGCGACCGCATCCTGACTCTCGCCGGCATCGACAAGGGCACGTATCGGCTCAACCGGCGTCGTCGCCGCCTTGATGCGTTTGCAGCACACGAGCCGCGAGTAGCCGTCTTTCTCGAGCCGCAGTTCCGCTGCTTTTCCTTTGTATGGCGTGACCTGATAACCCTGCTGCTGGTAACCGCTCGTAAGTGCGGCGCTAATTTCTCTGGCCCGCGCGGTACGCACCCAGGTGTCCATCTGTTCGAGCAGGCGCTTGCCCGGCTTGCGGCTCTGGCGATACGCAGATACGGCCGCGATCACCAGTAGCGGGAGCGCCACTGCCACGCCGTAGGCCGCGTACTCCCCTCGGAACAGCATTTGTCCGAGCAGGATGATCACACCGGCGATCGCGACGCTGTAGAGCCACGACGAACGCAGCAGAATCGCAAACAGCGAATTTTCGCGCATCTTCAACTGCATGACCCCAACCCTCCATTACACCGCCGGCGCTACACGCACGGCCACGGCGTGGCGCGCCGGCGGGCATCATAGGGGAGAGTCAGCGCTCAGGCGAACCTGGCCGGCGACCGCCCCGAGCCGAACTGCCGGTCGCTACCAGCGGCCTGACGGAGGAGGGGCAGGGATATCTTGAGGGATAGTTGATCGCTCAACAATATCTACATATACTTGCGCAATCAAGTTTCACGCAAGTATTACTTCAATGCCCGCCACCCCCAGCGACGCGCTGCTGATCGAAATCACGAATGCCTTCTCCGCTGTGCAACGACAGCTGGGTAGCGCACTGTCGATTCATGGCCTCGGCTTCTCGGAGTATCTGGTGCTCTGGTATCTGCACAACGCACCGTCCAATAAACTTCGCCGCATCGATCTGGCCGACAAGGTCGGGCTGACGGCCTCGGGCATAACCCGGGTGGTCAATCCGATGGAGAAGACTGGTCTCGTCGACAAAGAGCAGGCCGCCAGAGACGCCCGCGTCAGCCTCGTCACGCTGACCACGGCCGGGGCCAGGGTCTTCGACGAGGCCAGCGTGGGTTTTCGCGGTACCGCCGATCGGATAGTCAGACAGTACGGCCGCCGGGCTCTCGAAGCCCTCGTTAAGAGTTGACAGCGTAGCTGTTGTGGCCGGGTTGGAGCGCGACGACAACCTGGTCAGCGGGTGCCGCGGCCGGCTAACGGCAAAGTCGCGCCACCTCGAGGTCGCCTGCCCACGTGCGGCCGCGCAGCCGGCGCCGCAGCGCTACTGCGCTTCGACCAGCCACGCGCGAAGTGCCGCCGCGGCGCGGCTGCAGTACCGCCCGGGCGGCGCCTGGATCAGATAGCCGTAGCCTTTCAACTCATGTGCAAACGGCGCAACCAGCGCGCCGCTGTCCAGTTCACTCTTCATCAGGCCGTCAGCCATCGTCCACCCGAGCCCGTCTACAGCGGCCTGCGTACGTACGTTCGCGTCAGCGATGACGCGGCGTGGGTTGGTGAGCGAGCCGGATTTCGGCCCGTACCATTCGCGCCAGAGATCGAGGCTGCGTTCCTCACATAACAACGCGGTGGACGAAAACGGTGCTGATCCGAGTTGCTCGCGCTTTAGCGGGCCTGTCCTCGCCGAGCCTGTCAGGCGTTCGAGCAGGGCCGGGGCGCACACCGGAAACAGCGGCATCGGCAACGTCTTCAGCACGCCACGTTGCGCGTTGGCCGCCATATTCGACCAGCGAATCGCGACATCCACGTCGTGCACCCTGAACTCGTCCGAATTCACGGCGTGTTGCAAGACGATCGAAACGCCAGGATGTGTCTCGCTGAAACGGGAGATACGCGCTGACAGCCAGCGCACCGCCACGTAGGTCGTCGCACCGACGGAGACGTCGCTGCGCTTTTCGGTCGCGCCGAGCTGGTCCAACGTGGTGCCCAGTTCCGTAAACAGGCGCTGCGTGACCTGCAGCAGTTCCTGCCCGGCATCCGTCAGGAATACCTGCCGCACGGTGCGTCGGAACAGGGCGCAGTCGAGTTCGGTCTCTAGCTTGCGAATCTGATAGCTGACCGCGGCCTTGCTGACACAAAGCTCTTCAGCGGCGTCGCTGAAGCTCAGATATCGGGCGGCCGATTCGAAGACTTTCAGCGCCTCCAGGGACGGTAGTGCGTGCTTCATGGAAAAGTTCAATGAGTCCGTGTGGAGCCTCTGATACGAACTCGTGCTCGACACACAGATCCAATGGTTCAATTTGATTGAACCATACAGAGAATATTTGCGATTGCAAAAGCGCCGCGGTCTCGCATCATGGTGCGGCTGATATTGGGGGCTGCACATGAACGACGACGCCGTTAGATCGCAGGCGCGCGTGGTGGTGATCGGGGGCGGAATCGCCGGCTGTTCGACGCTCTACCACCTCACGCGGGAAGGCTGGGCCGACGTGGTGCTCGTCGAACGCGACGAGCTGACGTCTGGATCGACGTGGCACGCCGCTGCACAGGTCACGCAGTTTGGCGCCAATCAGACGATGTTTGCACTGAAGCGCCACAGCATCGAGCTCTATCGCGAGCTGGCGGACGACCCGGAGCACCCGTTCGCCTACCACATCACGGGCGGCATGCGCCTTGCGCACACGCCTGAGCAGGTCGACATCTACAACCACCACGTTGGCGTCGCCGGCGGCATGGGCGTGGAAATGGAGTTCATCGACGCCGCGGAGGCGGCGCGACGTCATCCGCTTCTGAACTCCGATGGGTTGCTGGGCGCCTGGTGGGACCCGCTCGATGGCGACATCGACCCGGCCGGTATCACGTTCGCGCTGGCGCGCAAGGCACGCGAGGCCGGAGCCGCGGTGTATCGCTTCAACCCGGTCGAGTCGATCACCCGGACCCGCAGCGGTGAATTCATCGTGCACACGCAAAAGGGCAACATCACGTGCGAGAAGGTCGTCAACGCGAGCGGCTACCGCGTGAACGAAGTCGGCGCGATGCTCGGTGTCACGCATCCGGTCACCTCCATGGAGCACATGTACTTCCTGACCGAACCGATGCCTGAACTCGAGGCACTCGACTTCCGCGTACCGATCATTCGCGACCCGGGCGACGACTTCTACAGCCGCCAGGAGAAGCAGGGGCTGCTCGTGGGCGTCTACGAGCAGGCTTGCAAACCGTTCGGCATGGAGGGCATCGACCCCGACTTTACGCAGGCTCTGTGTCCGTCCGATCTGGACCGCTGCCTCGACAACATGGAGGGGATCTTCGAACGGCTGCCGGCGCTGACGCGCGCCGGTATCCACACGGTCATCAATGGCCCCATCACCTACACGATCGACGGCGCCCCGCTGATAGGGCCCATCCCTGGCGTCGAGAACGCCTACTGCGCCATCGGACTTCGCGCCGGTATCGGCGAGTCGGGTGGACACGGGAAGATCCTGGCCGAGCTCATCGTGCACGGCGAATGCGAGTGGGATTCGTGGTACTCCGACCCGCGCCGTTTTACCGGTTACGGGAATACGGAACTCACGTGCTTGAAAGGCATCGAGGACTACCAGAACGAATTTCACTACCACCTGCCGCACGAGCACCGGCCCGCCGGGCGCCTTGCACGCACCACGGCGCTGTACGGCGTACTCGACCAGATGAACTGCGAGTGGGGTGTCGTGAACGGATGGGAACGGGCGCTCTTCTTCAAGCCGGACGCCGAATTCGTCGATGAGCCGAGCTACCGTTTCACGGCCACCGAAGACATCGTTGCCGCCGAGGTGCGTCATCTCAGCGTCAACGTCAGCCTGATGGAGGTGTCGGGCTTCAACCGTTACGAAATTTCGGGCGACGGCGTAGCGCAGTTTCTGGACCACATGACGTGCTCCAGAGTGCCGAGCGCAATCGGCAAGGTGAGTCTCTGCTACCTGCTGACCGAACACGGCAACGTGCTGAGCGAGGCCACGCTCGTAAAAGTGTCTGAAGATCGCTACTGGTGGGGCTCCGCTGCGGCCGCCGAGTGGCATGACCGGGACTGGCTGAACCGTCACAAGCCCGAACACATCACCGTTCGCGAGCTTACCGCGGCCTATACGATCATCGTCGTCGCCGGACCGAAGTCGCGCGCGCTGCTGCAGTCACTGTCGCCGCGGTGCGACTGGTCGGCCGGGGCTTTCCCGTGGTTACGCGCCGCACCGATGTTCATAGGCCACGCACAAGTGCTGGCGATGAATGTGAGTTTCTCCGGCGAACTCGCCTACGAACTGCATGTGCCGAACGAGCAGCTCTATCTGGTCTGGAAACTGCTGAACGACGCTGGCGCGGAGTTTGACGTCGGGCACTTCGGTCTGTACGCCACCGAGTCGATGCGTCTCGAAAAAGGCTTCCTGCACTGGAAAGCCGACCTCATCTACGAACGCAATCCGTTCGAGACCGGCCTCGAACGCTTCGTCAAGATGGACAAGGGTGAGTTCATTGGCCGGGCCGCACTCGCCCGACAACTCGAACGCGGGCCGCGCAAACAGCTCGTGACGATGACGGTCGATTGTGATGTGGGCCCCGCGCACGGCGGCGACCCGGTATTCGGGAACAACGCGCAGGTGGGATCGGTGAGTTCGGGTGGATACGGTCACCGGGTCGAGAAGAACATCGCGTACGCCTTCGTAGACCCCGACCACGCGGAGCCCGGTACCGCGCTGTCTCTCGGCATTCTTGGAGAGCGCTACCCCGCAACCGTGGTTGCCGGCGCGCTCTACGATCCCGGCTTCAAGAGGGTCCGCTCATGAGTGAAACCACCAGACGTCGGCGCACCCGGGGCAACAGCCGGGCCGCCATGCACGAGAAGCGCTCGAAGGCGCCCAGCGTCAATCCGGCACCTGCGGGCCCACGCGGCGGACAGTATCGACCGCTGTCCGATAACCAGATAGAGCGCATCTACGACACGTCGCTCCGGATGCTCTCGGAACTCGGCATGGGCGAGGCGCCGGACGCGCTTACCAGACAAGCTCTCGACAAGGGCGCCAAACTGAACGCGCAGGGGCGTCTGTGTTTCCCATGTGCGATGGTCGAAGACATCATCGAAGTCGCCTGCAAATCATTCGTGCTGCACGGACGCGATGAGCAGCATTCCTTCGAGGTCGGTGGTGACCGCGTGTACTTCGGTACGGGCGGCGCGGCGGTACGCACGCTCGATC
>JBCCEJ010000051.1:0-44120 GCA_039030335.1 Pseudomonadota bacterium
GCGCCAGCTTCGGCTTGACCCGGGGGCAGGCTTTAAAAAGTCAGCCCGGGTGGTGGGCGACGTCATCGGCAAGTTTCACCCCCATGGCGACACCGCCGTCTACGACGCGCTCGTACGCATGGCGCAGCCGTTCTCGCTGCGTGCCATGCTCATCGACGGGCAGGGCAACTTCGGTTCGGTAGACGGCGATTCGCCGGCTGCCATGCGTTACACCGAAGTACGTATGGCCCGGATCTCCGAGGAATTGCTGGCTGACCTCGAGAAGGAAACGGTCGACTTCATCCCGAACTACGACGAGTCCGAGTCTGAACCTTCGGTGCTGCCTACGCGGCTACCGAATCTGCTCGTGAACGGCGCGGCCGGCATCGCCGTAGGCATGGCCACGAATATCCCGCCCCACAATCTGGGCGAAGTAGTCGATGCCTGCATTGCATTTGTCGACGATCCAGACATCGATATCGACGCGCTGCTCGAGCACCTGCCGGGCCCTGACTTTCCGACTGGTGCCATCATCAACGGCGCCGAAGGCGTGCACGAGGCGTACCACACCGGTCGCGGCCGGATCTACGTCCGGGCCAGGGCGCACATCGAAGAGGCGGAGTCCGGTAATGCGCGCGACCGCATCGTCGTCACCGAGTTGCCGTATCAGGTCAATAAAGCCCGGCTGGCCGAGCGCATCGCCGAACTCGTAAAGGAACGCAAGATCGAGGGCATCGCCGAAATCCGGGACGAGTCCGACAAGGACGGCATGCGACTCGTGGTCGAGGCGCGCCGCGGCGAGATGCCCGAGGTGTTGCTGAACCAGCTTTATCAGCAGACGCAGTTGCAGACGGTGTTTGGCATCAACATCGTCGCGCTGGTCGACGGTCAGCCACGGCTGCTGAACCTCAAGCAGGTCATCGAAGCGTTCGTGCGTCACCGGCGTGAAGTCGTGACGCGGCGCACCGTCTTCGATCTCCGCAAAGCGCGCGAGCGCGCGCACGTGCTGGAAGGTCAGGCCGTCGCGCTCGCCAATATCGATCCCGTGATCGAGCTCATCAAGGCATCGCCTACGCCGGCCGACGCGCGCCGCGCTCTGATCGAGACCGCGTGGCTGCCTGGGGCCGTCAGTGACCTGCTGGCCAGGGCGGGCGCCGACGCGACGCGCCCGGAGGACCTGGAAGAGCGGTTTGGCCTCAAAGAGGATGGCTATCACCTGTCTGAGCGTCAGGCGCAGGCGATTCTGGATTTGCGGCTGAACCGCCTGACCGGCCTCGAGCAGGAGAAGATCGTCGCCGACTACGGTGAGTTGCTGGAGCGTGTGCACGACCTGCTCGACATTCTCGGTAATCCGGATCGCCTGATGCAGGTAATCAGGGATGAGCTGAGCGAACTGAGAGAGAACTTCGCCGACGAGCGCCGCACTGAGATCTGGGACCGGCACTTGAGCTTCAATCGGGAAGACCTGGTGAGTCCTGAAGACGTCGTCGTGACGCTTTCGCACGAGGGGTACGTCAAAGCGCAGTCGATAGACCAGTATCAGGCGCAGCGGCGCGGCGGCCGCGGCAAGACGGCTGCACGAACCAAGGCCGAAGACTTCGTCGAGCGCCTGTTCATCGCGCACACGCACGATACGATTCTCTGTTTCTCAAGCCTTGGGAAGGTTTACTGGCTGCGCGTGTTCGAACTCCCGCAGGCCAACCGCACGGCCCGCGGCACGCCGATCGTCAACCTGCTCAATCTCGACGGTGGAGAGCGCATTCACGCGATCTTGCCGATCAAAGACTTCGATGCTGGCGGCTACGTCTTCATGGCGACCACCCACGGTACCGTCAAAAAGACCTTGCTCCGCGACTTCTCGCGCCCGCGCAGCGCCGGCATCATCGCCGTCGACCTGGTCGACGGCGACGAACTGGTCGGGGCGGCGCTGACGGACGGCGAGCGCGAGATCATGCTGTTCTCCTCTGGCGGCAAGGCTATACGCTTCAGCGAAAAACAGGTCCGGCCGATGGGCCGCGCTTCGCGCGGCGTACGGGGTATGGAGCTCGCAGCTGGCGAGAGCGTCGTCACACTGTTGATCGGTGACGACCACGGCATGGTGCTGACCGCGACCGAGAACGGCTACGGCAAGTGCACGGTGGTCGACGATTACCGGGCACAGGGGCGCGGTGGAAAGGGGCTCATCTCGATACAGACCAGCGAACGCAATGGCGGCGTGGTGGGGGCGCTGATCGTCAGTGAGACCGACGAGATCATGCTGATCACGAACGGCGGCACGCTCGTACGGACGCGCGTCGCGGAAGTCAGCGTGTCGAGTCGCAACACGATGGGCGTAAAGCTGATCCGACTGACGGGTGACGAACAGCTGATCGGGCTCGAGCGCGTGGTCGAAAGCGATAGTGAGGCGGCGGACGACGACGGCATTGGCGCTGCTGACGCGACGGCCGACCCGATCATCGACGACGACGCGCCAGCAGCCGACTGAGCCGCATTCGCCGCTCCGGCGAATCGTAATCGGCCATCGCGGACCGGCGCTGAACGCGGCCAGGTCCGTCCCGGATTTTCACTTTGATGCAGGTAGATATTCGCATGGCGAGGGTTATCAATTTCAGTCCCGGGCCGGCGACGCTGCCGGAACCTGTGCTCGAGCGGGTGCGCGAGGAGCTGCTCGACTTTCGGGGCACCGGAATGTCCGTCGTGGAGATGAGTCATCGCGGCAAGGTATTCATCGGCGTCGCGGAAGCGGCCGAAGCTGCGCTACGGCGCCTGCTGTCGATAACTGACGACTACACGGTACTGTTCCTCCAGGGCGGTGCGACACTGCAGTTCGCGTCCGTGCCCATGAACCTGTCGACACCTGGCGAACGCGTCGGCTACGTCAATACCGGCGCCTGGTCGGCGAAAGCCATCAAGGAAGCGCGCGCTTACTGTGATGTCGTTGAACTTGCGAGTAGTGAAGAGACGAACTTCGACCGCGCGCCTGAACAGGCGACCTGGTCTGCCACCGACGAGCTCGCTTATGTTCACTTCACCCCGAACGAAACCATCCACGGTGTCGAGTACCACTGGACGCCCGAACTCGACCAGCCGCTCGTCGCCGACATGTCCTCCAACATTCTGTCAGCGCCCATTGACGTCGACCGCTTCGGTCTCATTTACGCCGGTGCGCAAAAAAACATTGGCGTCTCGGGGATTACCGTGGTCATCGTTCGTTCCGAACTGTTGGGTCGCGCGCGTGCCGGAACACCGACGGTAATGAATTACGCTTTGCAGGCCGGTTCCGATTCAATGCTGAACACGCCCTCGACGTTCGCGTGGTACGTGGCGGGGCTCGTATTCGAATGGCTGGAGGGCACCGGAGGTTTGTCCGCCATGGCCGAGCGCAACCACCGGAAGGCCAACACGCTGTACACGGCGCTGGACGCATCCAACTTCTACCGCAATCCGGTGCGTCCGGTCGATCGGTCGATCATGAACGTGCCGTTTACGCTCGCCGATCCCGGTCGGGACGCCGCGTTTCTCGAAGGAGCCGAAGCGGCTGGTCTGAGCGGGCTGAAGGGCCACCGCGCGGTCGGTGGAATGCGTGCCAGTCTCTACAACGCGATGCCGCAGTCGGGGGTCGACGCGCTGGTGGAATACCTGCATGAATTCGAACGCACGCAGACCTGAGCCACATGTACAAAGTTCAGACTCTCAACAATATCTCGCTCGTCGGTCTCGAACGCCTCGGGCGCGACGCGTACGAAGTGGCGTCGGAGATCGGGCATCCGGACGCGATCCTGGTGCGCTCGGCCAACATGCACGACATGGAGATAGCACCGACCGTTCTGGCGGTCGGCCGGGCCGGGGCTGGTGTCAACAACATTCCCGTCGCCGAGCTCAGTGAGCGCGGTGTGCCGGTTTTCAATGCACCGGGTGCCAACGCGAACGCCGTGAAGGAACTGGTCTTGGCAGGCATGCTGCTGTCGGCGCGTAATCTCTGCACGGCGTGGGCCTATGCACGGGACTTGACGGGTACTGATGCCGAGATCAGCCGGGCTGTGGAGGCCGGCAAGAAGCAGTTCGTGGGCAGCGAGCTGCCGAGCCGCGCGCTCGGCATTCTGGGGCTTGGCGCGATCGGCGTTAAAGTCGCCAATGCAGCCCATGCGCTCGGCATGTCGGTGTCCGGCTACGACCCCAAGATGACGGTGGACCGCGCCTGGCAACTATCGGCGTCCGTGCGCCCCGCGCGCGGCGTCGAGCACGTGTTGTCGACCTCGGACTTCGTGTCGCTGCACGTGCCGCTGCTGGACTCTACGCGGCATCTGATCAATGCCGATCGGCTCGCATCGATGCGCGAAGGTGCGGTGCTGCTGAATTTCAGTCGAGCGGAGATTGTGGACGAAGCTGCGATCGTCGAAGCGTTGGACGCCGGGCGCCTGTCAGCTTACGTATGTGACTTTCCGAGTCAGACCCTGCTCGCCTGCGACAAGGTGATCTCCCTGCCTCACCTGGGTGCGTCCACCCATCAGGCGGAGGAGAACTGCGCGATCATGGTCGCCGAGCAGATTCGCGACTTCCTGGAGAACGGTAACATCGCGAATTCGGTCAACTACCCTGATGTGCAGATGCCCAGAAACGCGGCCACGCGCGTAACGCTGATGCACGCCAACGTGCCGAACATGCTAAGCCAGATATCGACCGCTTTCGCCGGCGCCAACATCAACATCATCGACATGCTGAACAAGTCGCGTGGTGCCGTTGCCTGTACCCTGCTCGACGTCGATGAGCCTGTCGATGCCGACTTGCAAGCTGCGCTGTTGGCTATCGAGGGTGTGCAGATCGTTCGCGTGCTCTGACGCTGCAGAGCCAAAGCTTCTCCGGAGAGCGACAAGACCATGAGTGCCGAATTCCCCGCCGAAGTGGAGGTGCTGCGAAATCGTGCCCGCCCCGGCATTCAGTCGCTGGCTCCGTACGAACCGGGCAAGCCCATCGAAGAACTCGAGCGTGAACTCGGGCTCACCGACGTCATAAAGCTCGCGTCGAACGAGAATCCGCTCGGCGCCGGATCGCTTGCGCTGGCTGCCGCTACGGCGCGTCTCGGCGAGATGGAGCGGTATCCGGATGGTAGCGGTTACCAGCTGAAACAGGCTTTGTCCCGGCATCACGGGCTGCCCGAGTCGATGATCACGCTCGGCAACGGTTCGAACGAGGTGCTGGATATCGTGGCCCGCGTGTTCGCCGGCCCTGGCGACGAGATCGTGTTTTCGGCGCACTGCTTCGTTGTCTACCCGATCGTTACCCGCATCATCGGGGCGACGCCAGTGCAGGTACCGGCGCGGGCTTACGGACACGACATCGAGGCGATGTCGGCCGCGATCACGCCGGCGACCCGGCTCGTTTTCATTGCCAATCCCAACAACCCGACCGGCACGTGGACCGAGCCGGCGGCACTGAAGGGTCTGCTGGACAGGGCGCCGCGCGACTGCGTCATCGTGGTCGACGAGGCCTATTTCGAATATGCCGAAGGCGACAGCTACCCGGACGCCACGAAATGGCTGGGTGAGTACCCGAACCTCGTCGTGACGCGCACGTTCTCGAAAGCGCACGGCCTCGCGTCGATGCGCATCGGTTACGCGCTCTCGCATCCGGCCGTCGCCGACCTGATGAACCGTGTCCGGCAGCCGTTCAACGTCAACGATCCGAGCATGTTCGCCGCGCTGGCGGCGCTCGAGGATCGCGCGCACATCGAACGCAGCGTGTCGATGAATCGCGACGGCATGCAGATGCTTGCAGACGGGTTCGATCGGCTCGGGCTCGACTACATTCCATCGATCGCCAACTTCCTGACCTTTGATACCGGCGGGAACGGAGCCGAAACCTACGAAGCGCTGCTACGGCGCGGTGTCATCGTGCGTCCGATCGGCGGATATGGATTGCCCGCGCACTTGCGCGTGACGATCGGCACGGAAGCGGAGAACCGTCGCTTTCTCGACGCGCTGGACGTGGTCCTCGCCAAGCGGCAGGGGAGCAGCCGATGATCCGAAGACTCTGTATCGTGGGGGTTGGCCTGATCGGCGGTTCGCTGGCCCGGGCACTGCGCGAAGCCGGTTACTGTCAGGAGGTGGTTGGCAGCTCGCGGAGCGAAACACACCTCGCGCGCGCCGTGGAACTCGGCGTCATCGACCGTTTCGAGACGAACCTCGCGCGGGCCGTTGAAGGCGCCGACATGATCGTCTCTTGTGTGCCGCTGGGCGCGATGGAACCGGTGTTCTCCGCCATGCGTGCGCACCTCGCGGCCGATGCGGTCATCACCGATGCCGGTAGTTCCAAAGGCAGCGTCATCAATGCCGCCCAGCAGGCATTTGGAACGTTACCTCCGGGGTTCGTGCCTGGCCATCCCATCGCGGGTACGGAACGCAGTGGCGTCGATGCGTCGTTTGCAACGCTGTATCGCGGGCGCAAGGTCATCCTCACGCCAACTCCCGCGAGTGCCGCGGACGCGGTAGCCAGGGTACGCGAGATGTGGGAAGTCACTGGCGCGACGGTGCTCGAAATGGCACCCGACCATCACGACGAAGTGCTCGCGGCGACCAGCCATCTCCCTCATATGCTCGCGTACAACCTGGTCGATGTGCTCGGCAACATGCAGGAGCGACGCGAGATGTTCCGTTACGCGGCTGGCGGTTTCCGGGATTTCACGCGTATCGCGTCGTCGGACCCCGTTATGTGGCACGACATCTGTATGGCCAACCGCGAGGCGCTGCTCGAGGCCATCGCGCGGTATCAGGACGCGCTGCACGAGCTGCACACCCGGATCGACGCCGGCGACAGCGAGGCATTGATGGCGTGCTTCTCGCGTGCCAAGGCGCTACGCGATCGCTACGTCGAGCTCGAAGGGCAATGAGCCTGAACTATGTCGTGCAGCCCGGCGGTACGCTGCGCGGGACGCTCCGGGTACCGGGCGACAAGTCCATTTCGCATCGCAGCGTACTGCTCGGATCGCTGGCTCACGGGGAAACGCGTGTAAGCGGTTTTCTGGAAGGCGAGGACACCCGGGCGACGGCCGCTGCGATGCGCGCCATGGGCGTCATCATCGAGGCTGACGGAGCAGGTGCTCTGCGGATAGTGGGGCGGGGCCTGCGAGGGCTGTCCGCGCCAAACACATCGCTCGACCTCGGAAATTCTGGCACCGGGATGCGTCTGCTGGCTGGCGTGCTGGCGGGTCAGCCATTTCGTTCGCGGGTGTTCGGCGACGCCTCGCTGAACAGCCGGCCGATGCGCCGAATCGCTGATCCGCTGCGCCGTATGGGCGCGCAGTTCGAAACCACCGACACCGGCACGCCGCCGCTCGACATCGGTCCGGCTGAAGCGCTCAGCGGCATCCGCTACGAGATGCCCGTGGCGAGTGCGCAGGTCAAATCGTGCCTGCTGCTGGCAGGCCTCTACGCCGATGGCGAGACGGTAGTGGTCGAACCGGGGCTGTGCCGGGATCACACCGAGCGGATGTTGAATGGGTTCGGCTATCCGGTGACGCGCGAAGGCAACTGCGTCAGTCTGCGTGGCGGTGGTCAATTGCAGGCCGGTGAAGTCGAAGTGCCGGCGGACATTTCTTCGGCCGCTTTCTTCCTGGTTGCGGCCAGCATAGCGCCCGGCTCAGATCTGACGCTGACCGGTGTCGGCGTCAACCCGACGCGTGACGGCGTGATACAGATTCTGAAGCTGATGGGCGCAGACATAGAACTTCTGAACCGTTGCGAGCGCTCTTACGAGCCGGTCGCCGATATCCGCGTCCGATACGCACCGCTTCGCGGTATCCGGATCCCTGAGGAACTGGTAGCGAATGCGATCGATGAGTTTCCCGCACTATTCGTCGCGGCGGCCTGCGCAACGGGCGAGACACGTCTCACCGGCGCGGGCGAACTACGCGTCAAGGAAAGCGACCGGATCGGTGCCATGGCGACGGGTCTGCAGGCGCTTGGCGCCGATGCCGAGGCAACCCCGGACGGCATGGTCGTGCGAGGGCGTGAACTGCGTGGCGGTACCGTGCGGAGCTTTGGCGACCACCGCATTGCCATGGCGCTGAGCATGGCCGGATTGAAGGCTGCCGGCCGCGTGATAGTGGAAGATTGTGCGAACGTGCAGACCTCATTCCCCAGCTTCGCGGCGACGTCCGCGGCCGTCGGCGTGCGTATCGCCGAGCAGCGTTCGTGACCGTACCGGTCCTTACGATAGACGGTCCCGGCGGGGCTGGTAAGGGGACGGTCTGCGCGCGCCTCGCGTTGGAATTCGAATGGCACCTGCTGGATAGCGGCGCCATCTATCGTCTGCTTGGACTGAAGGCCCGTCGCGAAGGCGTGGACCTCGTCGACGAGGAGAGTGTGACCTCCCTCGCGCGGGAGCTTGCGATCCAATTTACACCGACGTCGGGCGAAGACCTCGTGCGGGCGTGGCTCGACGGCGAAGATGTGAGTCGCGCCATTCGAACCGAGTATGCAGGCCGCGACGCGTCGCTGGTCGCCGCGATCGGCCCGGCCCGGCAGGCCCTGTTGGACCGTCAGCGCGCGTTTCGCGCGCCTCCCGGTCTGATCGCTGACGGCCGGGACATGGGCACGGTGGTTTTCGTCGATGCGCCGCTCAAAATTTTCCTGACCGCTAGCGCCGACGAACGTGCCCGGAGACGCCATAAACAGTTGATTGACAAGGGAGTTGGTGCTAGTCTCGCCGACCTTTCCGCCGAGATCGAAGAACGTGACCGGCGGGACCGCGAACGTCAGGTGGCGCCGCTTCGGCCAGCGCAAGATGCTGTGTTCATCGACACCACCGGCGTACCCGTTGACGAAGTCATCCGGCAGGTGCGTCTGCTCGCGGAATCACGCCAACTGGTTTGAGCGCTGCAACCCGTCGTACTAGAGGGCGGCGCGCGCCTCGAACTGAGAGGCGAAACCGGTCTTTTTCGCAGTCAGAGAGTGCTGGCGAATGCGGGCGCCTGCGCTACTCTTGTTTTTGACCCGTACGCGCTAACGGTACCTTTAACGCATGAGCGTAAGCTTTGCTGAAATGTTTGAAGAGAGCCAGGTCGAGCTGAAAATGCGGCCCGGCTCCATCCTGAGCGGCGTTGTCGTCGACATCCGCTCGGACTACGTGATTGTCAACGCCGGCCTGAAGTCTGAATCGATGATTCCCATCGGTCAGTTCAAGAACGAATCCGGTGAGTTGGAAGTCGGTGTTGGAGATGAGGTCGAGGTCGCGCTGGACGCGGTCGAAGACGGTTTCGGTGAGACCCGGCTGTCGCGCGAGAAAGCTAAACGCGCACAAGCCTGGAAACGCCTGGAATCGGCATTCGAAGCCGAAGACAAAGTCACTGGCATTATCAACGGGAAGGTCAAAGGTGGCTTTACCGTCGATATCGATGACATCCGCGCATTCCTCCCCGGCTCGCTGGTTGACGTGCGACCCGTCCGCGATACGACTTATCTCGAAGGTAAGCCCCTCGAGTTCAAGGTCATCAAGCTGGACCAGCGTCGCAACAACGTCGTGGTGTCGCGCCGCGCCGTTGTGGAGAGCGAAAACTCTGCTGAGCGTGAACAGCTCCTGGCCAACCTGCAGGAAGGTGTCACGTTACCCGGCGTGGTCAAGAATCTCACCGACTACGGTGCGTTCGTGGACCTCGGCGGTATCGATGGTCTGCTGCACATCACCGACATGGCGTGGAAGCGCGTCAAACATCCGACCGAAGTGGTCAATGTCGGCGATGAGTTGCAGGTCAAAGTGCTGAAGTTCGACCGCGAACGCAATCGCGTTTCCCTTGGGCTGAAGCAGCTGGGCGAAGACCCGTGGGTCAATATCGCGCGCCGCTATCCAGAGAGCTCGCGCCTGCACGGCCGCGTCACCAATATCGCTGACTACGGCTGCTTCGTAGAAATCGAAGAAGGTGTCGAGGGTCTGGTTCACGTGTCCGAGCTGGACTGGACCAACAAGAACGTCCACCCGTCGAAAATCGTCCAGGTTGGTGACGAAGTCGAAGTCATGGTGCTCGACGTCGACGAAGAGCGGCGACGCATCTCGCTTGGTGTCAAGCAATGCCAGCCGAATCCGTGGGAAGACTTTGCGGCGAACCACAACAAGGGCGACCGCGTCATCGGTCGGATCAAGTCGATCACCGACTTTGGGATTTTCATCGGCCTCGATGGTGGCATCGACGGCCTGGTGCACCTTTCGGACATTTCGTGGAACGAAGCTGGCGAAGAGGCTATCCGCGGATACAAGAAGGGCGACGAGCTGGAGACGATGGTGTTGGCCGTGGATGCCGAGCGTGAGCGTATCTCACTCGGCGTCAAACAACTCGATGCCGACCCGTTCTCGAGCTTCCTGACCGCCAACCCCCGCGGCACCATCGTCATGGGCACGGTTGTCGAGGTCGATCCGAAAGGTGCGGTTATCGAACTGTCGGACGGCGTCGAGGGGTATCTGCGCAGCTCCGAACTGGGCCGCGAGCGGGTAGACGACGCACGTAGCATTCTGTCAGAAGGTGAGCGGATCGAAGCCAAGTTCATTGGTGTCGACCGCAAGAAGCGGGTGTTGTCGCTGTCCATCAAAGCGAAGGAGAGCGACGAGGAAGCGGCGGTTATCGAGGAGTACAGCTCCACGCCGCAGACTTCCGGTGGCACCCTGGGCGACCTGATGAAGGAACAGCTCAACAGGTGAGGAGAGCAGGCGGCCGTTAATCCGGCCGCCTGTCCATACGAAGGGTGGGCGATGACCCAGCCTCAAGGGCCGAAGTCAGGGTCGTTGTAGTTGGCATTTAGAGCAGCCGGGGATGGACTCGCCGAGCGTAGTTCGCCGAAACGCTGTTGAATCGGAAACACAATGACTAAATCTGAGTTGATCGAGCGCGTCGCGCAGCGACAGACGCAACTGGCGTACCGCGACATCGAACTCGCGGTCAAAACAATTCTCGAACTGATGGCGCAGCGCCTGGCGAACGGTGAGCGAATTGAGATCCGCGGATTTGGAAGCTTCTCGTTGCACTATCGTCCCGGACGGGTTGGGCGTAACCCGAAGACCGGCGATCCCGTCTCCCTGCCAGCCAAGTACGTGCCGCATTTCAAGCCGGGTAAAGAACTCCGCGAACGCGTTGACAACGCGACCACTGTGCGTGACGCCGGGTCTGCTGAACTGGTCGCTGCCGAGTAGAGCTTCCAAAGCGCATCTCGGCTGCGCGCGCCATGGGCGGTGCGCGTGAATCCCCTGCTGTGGTTTCTGTTGCCCGTTGCGGCGACCTGCGGATGGCTGGCTGCGCGCTGGACCCAGCGCAACCGTTCTGAGGGCGATCGCGGCAGTGGGCTGCGCGCCGACTACTTCAAAGGCATCGACTACCTGCTGAACGACCAGCAGGACAAAGCGCTCGATGTTTTCATCCAGGTGCTTGAGGTGGATGCATCCACCGCCGAGACCCACCTGGCGCTCGGCAGTCTTTACCGCCGCCGTGGGGAAGTCGACCGGGCGATAAGAATCCACCAGAACCTCATCGAGCGCTCCGCGCCGAATTCCACCGCGCGCGTCGAAGCTCTGCTGGAACTCGGGCAGGACTATCTCAGCGCCGGGTTGCTCGACCGCGCGGAAGATCTGTTCCGTGAGCTGGTGGACGGCCAGCACTTCGAAGTGCAGGCGCTGCGGCAGCTCATCGATATCTACGAGCAGGAATCGGATTGGCGTAAAGCGATCGAAGCCGCGCATGACCTGGAAAGGGCAACTGGCACAGCGCTTGGGGCTGTCATTGCTCAATACTGGTGCGAACTGGCTGCGCGAGCCCGCGAGGAAGGCGATCTGGATGCCGCCGAAGCGCATGCGGGGCGTGCGCTCGAATCCGATGCGCGCTGCGTACGGGCTACGTTGCTTCAGGGACATATCTGGCTTGCCCGTAACGACGGCAGGACTGCATTTGAGTGTTTCTGCAAAGTCGAAGAGCAGGATCCCGCATTCCTTTCCGAAATTATCGAGCCGCTGCGCGACGCGGCGGGACGTGCTGACCTGATAGTGCCACTCGTCGACTATCTGAGACATGTCGTATCGTCTCACGGCGGGATCAGTGCGACGCTGGCGCTTGCCGAACTCACCGAACATGAGCTGGGTAAGACAGAAGCGGCCGCGTTCATTGCTGAGCAGCTTCGCAAGCGTCCGTCCGTACGCGGTTTCGACCGACTGATGGACCTTGAGATCGACAACGCACCAAGCGACAGCCGCGAGTACGCGCAGACCTTGAAGACGTTGACGACGCAGTTGATGTCGCGCCGCCCGATCTACAAATGCAGTCACTGTGGATTCCCGGCGCGTTCGATGCACTGGCAGTGCCCGGGGTGTAAACACTGGAATGCGGTCAAGCCAATTCAGGGGGTGGAAGGTGAGTGAGCTTAAAGTGATCGTGGCGCTCGACTACCCGACTTCGGATGCGGCGCTGGCAATGGCCGACCAGCTGTGTCCAGAGCGGGTCGGCGCCAAGGTCGGCAAAGAGCTGTTCACCCGGGCCGGACCGGATGTGGTTCGCGCGCTGGTCGGCAGAGGCTTCAAGGTGTTTCTGGATCTCAAGTTCCACGATATTCCGAACACGGTTGAAGGTGCCTGCGCGGCAGCGGCCGACCTCGGCGTGTGGATGCTCAACGTGCACGCAAGTGGCGGATCCACGATGTTGGCTGCCGCCCGCCGTGCTCTGGGTGACGATCCCGGTCGGCCGCGACTTGTGGCCGTTACGGTGTTGACCAGCCTCGACGACAGCGATCTAGGCGGTGTGGGATTCGCAAACGGTGCGGCTGCCTCCGCATTGAATCTCGCTAAATTGAGCCGCGACGCCGGGCTCGACGGTGTGGTGTGTTCGCCGCGCGAGATCGCGGCGATGCGCGATGCTTTGGGGCAGGCGTTTCTGCTCGTTACCCCTGGCGTACGCCCCGCCGGGACGAGCGCCGGTGATCAGAAGCGCACGATGACGCCGGCCGAAGCAATGCATGCCGGCAGTTCGTTCCTCGTTATCGGCAGACCCATCACCGGGGCCGCCGATCCGATGACCGCGCTCGACGCGATCGAGCAGGAACTCGCAGACCTCTGACGCCGCTGCCCGCGACTCGCGTGGCTGTCTCAGGCCATCACTATCGGAAGCGCCGCTACAGGCGTTTCACCAGTACCTTCGAGTTTCTCTGCAGGTTGTACATTTGCTGGCGCTCAACAGGCAGGTCGTCGACGCTCGCCTCTTCGAAACCGCGCTCTATGAACCAGTGCGCCGTACGCGCCGTCAGGACGAACAGTGTCGAGGCGCTGGCCCGGCGTGCATGTTGTTCCAGGCGGGCCAGCAGCGTATCGCCGCGCTCGCCTTTCCGGTACGCGGGCGCTACGGCCAGGCAGGCGAGCTCGGCGTAGCCCGTATCGGCAAACGCATACAGCGCGGCACACGCGATCACCGCACCGTCACGCTCCATTACGCTGAAGCGGTCGATTTCCTGTTCGAGCTTGTCGCGTGAGCGACGTACGAGGATGCCATCCTGCTCCAACGGTTCGATCAGCTCGATGATGCCGGGCACGTCGTCGATCACAGCCGCACGGGTGATGTCGTAGGTATCGGCGCTGACCATCGTGCCGATGCCGTCACGCGTGAATGCCTCCAGCAACAGTGCTCCGGAGACGCTCGCGTCCAACAGGTGGGCACGGCGTACACCATTACGGCATGCCTCGACCGCCGCCGCCAGCTGAGCGGTGTCGTCGCGACCGGCAGTGGAGGGGTCCGCAAGGCGTGTGGCCAGCAGTTGCGCCGCCGTTTCCGTCGTCAGTTCGCGGATGATGTGCCTGCTGTCGTCTTCCAGGCCTGCGGCGTTGCCGAGCAGCAGCAGCTTTGCAGCGTTCAGCTCGGCGGCGACGGCGGTCGCCACTGCGGCCGCAGGTACGTTGAAGGCTTCACCGGTTGGCGAATAGCCAACCGGCGACAGCAATACGATGTTGTGGTTATCCAGACTCTGTCGCAGCCCGAGCCCGTCGACGCGGCGAATCTCGCCCGAATACTGAAAGTCGACTCCGTCCCGAATGCCCACCGGCCGCGCGGTGACGTAGTTGCCCGAGCGCACACTGATCCTGGCGCCAGCAGTTGGTGAGTTCGCGAGCCCCATCGACAGACGTGCTTCGATCTCGACGCGCACCGCGCCAGTGACTTCTTTGACCACCCCCATCGTGTGGGCGTCGGTGATGCGTTGTTGGCCGGAAAACGAAGACTCGCGGCCATCTGATTGCAAACGGGCATCGATCTGTTGCTCCGCGCCGGGAACGAGAACGAGCCGGATACCCAGGGCGTCCAGCAGCACGACGTCGTGCACGAAATCAGTGAACGCGTTGCTCTCGAGCATGCTGCCGTCAAACTGAATCACGAAGACACGACCGCGGTGCGCGTTGATGTAGGGCGCAAAGGAGCGGATTGCCCGGACGAACTGTTCGTTGGTGTTGGCTGTCACGATGGGGCGGGCGATGAATGCAAAAGGCTATGCCTAGTGTACCGGGTGCGGCGTTTCCGGACCCTGGCAATCAGTGGTACCAGCGACTCCAGCCGCGCTCGTAGTAGCGGGCGAGGTGGTGAGTCTGCAACGTATTGGCCTCCACTGGAATGCGGTCGGTGTCCGGCGGGAACTTCCGCAGGGTGGCGAGCGTTGGCGTGTCCAGGAAGCGCAGGCCCTCTGGCAGGGGTGCGCGCGCCCAGGCCGGAAGACGCGGGCCTGCCATGATGAAGCCCCAGTCACCGAAGGTCGGTACGTAAGCATGGTACGGGATCGTCTGTAGCATGCCTTGGCGCGGTGTCTCTATACGCGATGTAGAAAGCGTTTCGTGGATGCTCCAGAACGCTTCGGTCGCGTAGTAGGGCGACGTGGCCTGCGTCACCAGAGCGCCACCTGCCGTCAGTCGGCGCGCGGCGCTCTGGTAGAAATGCCGGGTATAGAGGCGCGACAGCGCAATATCGTGAGGGTCCGGCAAGTCGATGATGATAACGTCGAAGAGGTCCCGCGAGCTTTCCAGGTACTGGCCGGCGTCGGCGTTGGTGACCTGCACCCGCGGGTCGTTCAGTGCGTTGGCATTGAGGCCGGTCAGCAGTTCGTTTCGGGTGAACAAACTGGTAACGGCTGGGTCGAGATCGACCAGTTCGACTTTCTTGACGTCGGAGTAACGCAGCACTTCGCGGGCGGCAAGCCCGTCGCCGCCGCCGATGATGAGTATGCGGTCGCGGCGTTCGACTGCGATCATGACCGGATGAACCAACGCTTCATGGTAACGGTATTCATCGATGCTCGAAAACTGTAGACCGCCGTTCAGATGCAGATTGATGACGTCGCCACTACGCGACAGGACAATCCGTTGGTACTGGCTGGTCTGCGCATGAATGATTTCACCGGCGTAGAGCCGCGTCTCGATAAAGCGTTCAAATGACTCGGTCGTAAATAATGAGACAACGAGCACCGCGCTCAGCGCGGCGGTTGTCAGCGTCAGCGCGACCGGGCGTGCCACCCACGGGCGTAACATCCAGAGCGCCAGCGCGGCCACGCCGACATTCAGCAGGCCAAACAGCAGGGAAGTGCGCATCAGACCCAGCTGTGGCACCAGCACCAGAGGAAACAGTAAAGCTGCGAGGAGGGCGCCCGCGTAGTCCAGACTCAGCACGTTGGACAGATTCACCCGGAGCGTGCGGTGCTCGCGAAGGATGCGAACCACCAGAGGCACTTCGAGGCCAACCAGTGTGCCGGTCACCAACAGACTGACCAGTAGAATTGCCTGATAATTCTCGAGCACGGCAAAGGCGAAAAACAGCACGGGCGCGGTCGCGCCGCCGGCGACGCCGAGCGTCAGCTGCACCAGCACAAAAGCGTCGCTCAGGTTGGACTTGATGTGCCGCGAAACGTAGGCGCCGATGCCCATGGCGAGCATGAACACGCCGATGACGATCGAGAATTGATAGACCGAATCGCCCAGCAGATAGCTGGAGATGGTACCGGCGAGGAGTTCGTAGACGAGGCCGCATACCGCGATGGCGAGCGTCGCGAGCAACAGCGCCGCGTGTGCACTCGCTGAGGCCGCTTCGGATCGGGTTACCGGGGTATCACCCGCATCCGAAGCGCTGGATTCGTCGTTCAGGAGATGGCGGCCGAGATGATGATCGCGAGTGCAATGAAGCACGAACCGATGATGATCGCGAGCGCCGTGTTCTGGTCTTCCTCGATTTCTTTACGGATCGAGAACGGGGTCAGTTTGTCGATGATGGCGTAGGCCACCAGGAACACCACGATTCCGATCACGCTGTAGACCACCGAGGAGGCGATTTGCAGCAGCGTCAATTCCGATTCCATGCTCGTCTCTCTTTAGCACGCCGGCCAGGGTTGCCGGCAAGATTCCGGCCGCGCCGGAGCGCGACCGCAAGGTTTTCCCGCTATTTGATGCGGCGGCTACCGCCTACGTATGTACGGCCGCCCCGCGCGCTCCCGTCGCGAAGGTCAGCGCGCTGCACCGTCGGTTCCAGTACACCAATATTGCGCGTGGTCATATACACCGAAGTCAACGTCAACACACCGAACAGCACGACGATAACCTTGTTCATTCGCAGTGCCCGTCAGTCATCGTCGTAATAGTCATCGTCATCGTCGTCATCGTCCCAGCGCTTCGACTCGAACGCCGCGCGTCCGAAGAAGCCGGAGGCCCACGCCAGCAGGCAGAGCACCGCCATCACGAGATAGTAGCGCGAGACCTTGATACCTTCTCTCAGCGTGACGGTGAGCGACCGCGCCTGGGGAGCGCGTCTGGCGCTGGAGCCGGTCCCGCCTTCGCCAAAAATCTGCAGCGTGTATTTGCCGGGCTCCGGGACTTTGAAGTACGCGCTCGCCTCGCGGCTGCCTTCACTCCAGGATTCGCCGCCTTCGTAGCCGCTGTAGTAGGAGATCTCCTTGCCCATCGAGAAGATCTCTTTGCCCTCACGCCTGACCACGACATCGAATGCGCCCCAGGCATTGCTGAGATTCGAATACAGTTCCAGTCCGATCAAATTGCCCGCGTCGGTGACTTCGAACTCGTGCGATACAACGCCTTTCTTTCCGTATATGCCGCGCGGATCGAAGCTTTGCTGTAAGAGCTCCGTACCGGAGCCAAAGAACAAGGTGAACAGCAGCAGCAGGATCGCTACCGGCCCGAAGATCATGCCCGACAGCGTCAGGCCTGAGATGAACCAACTGGCCTGGTATGGCTGGATCGGATGTACCGTTGCGCGATTGCGGGCAATGTCGGCTTCGAGACCGAACGCTTCCAGCACGTCCGCGGGTTCTAGGTATTCGCTCAGTTGGTACTCGTTTTCGCTGCCAGTGCGCTCTATCGTAAAGCCGAGCGGCGGCGCGATGCCCTCAGTCAGACTTACCCGATCGCCGACCTGCGCGGTGTAGGTGAGTTCGCCTTCGACGAACGTGACCGTAGCGCCGTACATACTGTGGGTGCGGAACGTTACGCCGTGTGCCATGAATGGCGATTTGTGATGTAACGCGCCGCCGAACTCCGGCTGTTCGCGCGTGCGTCGCGAGAAGATGAAGTGGCCGTGGTCGTACTCGAGCCACGCGTAACCGTGCGTCGGCGAAAACATCGCGAGTTCGACCCAGGTCGCATATTCCTCGTCCCGGTACTGAACCATCCCGATGACGGTGAACTCGACGTCCTTCACGATCCCGCGCATGCCGATCTTGATGGGGCAGTAGGGTCGCTTCAGGTCCTTGAACGTCGCGACGACCTTGAAGTCGTCTTTCGCATCCATGACCGAGCCGCAGAAACCGCAGGTCAGGCTTTCCACGCGGTGACCGCCAAGCAGCGTCAGCGGCGCGCCACATTGTGTGCAGTTCAGTGATCGTAGTGCCGACATCGTTGCGAAGTTCTAGAAAGTGACTTCGAAAGGATCGATCCAGAAACCCTTGTAGACCTGGGTTTCGTCATCGAACTCGAGCGTCAGGAGCAGGCCCTGCGGACCCGACAAGTGTACGTACCGGTGGGTCTGTTCGAGCTGCACGAATTCCGGCAGCTCGCCCTGGAATCCGATGCATCTGGCCTCGTTTTTTTCGGTCACCGTGAGTTTCTGCGGGCCCACGGTAACGGCGGTTCCGAGTTGCAGCGAATCCCAGCCGGGGGCCGCTCCACTCAGATTCAGCGGTTCCTGCAGTACGATGTCGCCTTCATCCACGCTCATCCAGACCGGCTGGCCGGCGTCGGTGCCAACCCACCACTCGTCCCACCAGCCGCGACCGTAGTCGTAGCGGATGCGGCCATGCGGTACGTAGGTGGCGCCGCCGTAATAGAACGGGCGTCCCACCTCGAACAGCGAGGGGCCGTCGACGAGCGCCGAACGTTCGCCGGCGTGCTTGACGGCATCGTCTTCGAGGAACAGCGAGACCTGACACGATGGGCAGACCACCAGCTTGGCGTACTTGAGCTCGTGAGGCACGGCGTTGCCACACGATGGGCAGTTCAGGTCAGGCATATCAGTCCGTGCTGCCGAACGCGATCAGGGGCGCGTCAGTCCGCAAACATCTTGATGCCGCATTCATGGCAGAAGCGCTGGTCCTCTTCACACAGAGCATTGCACTTGCCACACCGAATCATGACCTTTTGCGCGGCTGGTGCAGCCGGCTGCTGCGCCTGCGGCGGCGGCATGCCACCCTGCTGCGGGTATCCCTGCTGCGGGTACATACCCGGTTGCTGCCCGAACACGCCAGCCCCGCCCATGGCGGCACCGGCCATCGCGTTGCCCATCGCCATGCCGAGCCCGGCACCCATGCCCGCACCGGCGAGCCCTCCATCACCACCAGCGGCCGCGGCCTGCGGGATGGCCTGTGCCATCTGGAAGCGCGTGTACTGGTCCATATTGCCGATCGCCGCCATGCCGGCGCGCTGATCCATCAATTTCTCGACTTCCGGCGGTAGTGAGACGTTCTGTACGTAGAAGGTCTCCAGTTTGAGTCCGAACTGTTCGAGAACCGTCGACATATCGGGGATCAGCGCATCGCTGAACTCGTTCAGGTTGGCCGCATAGTCCAGGAACGGCACCTTCGATTCGGCGATGTGGTCGCTGAAGCGGGTCATGATCGCGGCACGGAGCTGATTCTCGATCTGCGTGACCGAGTAGTGCGCCTCAGTGCCGGACAGTTCCTTCATGACGCGCTCGGGGTCGGCGATCCGCATCGAATAGGTCCCGAAAGCGCGCACGCGCAGCATGCCGAACTCCGGATCGCGCAGTGTGATCGGATTTGGCGTGCCCCACTTACGGTCGGTGAACTGGCGCGTGTTGAAGTAGTAGACCTCGGACTTGAACGGTGAGTTGAAGCCGTGGGTCCAGTGCTGCAACGTGGTCATGATCGGCATGTTCGCCGTGACCAGCTTGTAGGAGCCCGGTTCGTACACATCGGCGATCTGCCCGCGGTAGACGAACACGGCCATCTGGCTCTCGCGCACGACCAGCGTCGAGCCCATCTGGATCTCTTTATTGTACGTCGGGAAGCGGTAGACGAGTGTATCGGGGCTGTCATCGGTCCACTCGATGACGTCGATGAATTCACCGAGCAGCTTGTCCCAAAGACCCATGAATGAACCCTCCGCTTATGCGCTTCGTCGATGGTAGCAGGAACTGTCTTCAGGCGCGCCCGAGCCGGCCCGGCCCGCCGGCGCCCTGAATGCCGATATGGCGTTCAGTTTCGCGGGTTCAAGTTCGCCGTGCAGACGGGACGTGTCTGTGAGTCTGGTGTCAGTTGCGTGCCACCGCGCGCCGCTACTGCATCAGGTGAACCGGAACCCCTGGTACTGGTTGGCGGCCACTTGCTCACATTTTTGACAATAGGCCGGGAAACCGCCGTAGTAGGGCATGAAAACGCGGGCCTTTCCGCTGACGTTCGCGCCCAGATACCAGCTGTCCGTAGTGGACTTGAGGCCTACCGCGGCCACTTCCTGCACATGCGCCCACCAGGCGGTCTCGGCCTCCGCGGTGGCTTCGATGTGGCGGTACCCTCGTTCGGCCATGTAGCCAAGGCAGGCGGCGATCCAATCGACGTGTTGCTCGATCGTGGGCAGCATGTTGGTGAACACGGACGGGCTGCCCGGGCCGGTGACGGTAAACAGGTTCGGGAAGTCCGCCATCGCGAGACCGAGATAGCTGCTCGGTCCGTCAGCCCACCGCTCCTTCAGCGACGCATCGTCACGTCCGCGAATGTCGACCGCCGTCAGAGCGCCCGTCATCGCGTCGAAACCCGTCGCGATTATCAGCACATCGATTTCGAAGGTATCGCCGCCGGCGACGACAGCGGTCTCGGTAATGCGCTCGATCGGGTGTTCCCGAACATCGACCAGCTTGACGTGCTCCCGGTTGTAGGTCGCGTAGTAGTCGCTGTCAACGCAAAGTCGTTTGCCGCCGATGATATTGGTCGGGCAAAGGCGCTCGGCGACTTCCGGGTCGTCGACGGCGCTCCGGATCTTGTCGCGTACGAACTCCGCAAGTGCTGAATTGGCGTCGGGATTCAGCATCAGGTCGCCGAACGCACCCATGAACGTCAGTCCTCCAGTCGCCCAGCGCTGTTCGAACGCGGCGAGTCTCTCCTCGGCCGAAACGTCCATCGACGGTTGTTGGTTGTAGACGCCGTCGATGCCGCCCATCGTCTTGCGCGCCCGCGCCCGCATCGTCTGATACTCCGCCTTCACCGACCGCTCGTGGTTCTTGTCCATGGGCCCATTGTGGGCGGGAATCGAGTAGTTCGGAGTCCGCTGGAAGACCGTCAACTCGCGCGCTTGCGCGGCGATATGCGGGATCGACTGGATCGCCGAGGACCCCGTGCCGATGACCGCTACCCGTTTGTCCGCGAGCGCGACGCCGTCATGCGGCCACAATGCCGTGTGCACGACCGTGCCCGCGAAGCGCTCCAATCCGTCGATCTTTGGCCAGTTGGGCACCGACAGGCAGCCGGTCGCCATGACCACATACTGCGAGGTGGCGGCGCCCGCGCCATTGATCTCCAGCGTCCACCGGCCGTTTTCTTCGTCCAGAGCGGCCCGGGTCAGGCGACTGTCGAACTGGATATCGGGCCGCAGGTCGTAGCGATCGGCAACGTGCTCCGCGTAGCGCAGGATTTCCGGCTGCGGCGAGTAACGCTCCGACCATTGCCACTCCTGCTCGAGCGTGGGGTCGAATTGATAGGAGTACTGCAGGCTTTCGATATCGCATCGTGCGCCCGGGTAGCGGTTCCAGTACCAGGTGCCACCAACACCGGTGCCGGCCTCGAACACGCGGGCGCGCAAACCGAGGCTGCGAGCCCGGTGCAGCAGGTACATGCCGGCGAAGCCGGCGCCGATGATCGCAAGGTCGTAGTGTGGCTGGGTCATCTGGCGGATCCGATACGCCGACTGGGAGCTGCATTGTACGGCCTTTGTCGTATGTATCAGTGCCCTCTCTATAGCCCATTGGTAGGGCCGGTTTGATGCCACGAACGTAGCGCTTGCGCGCTACAATATGGGGTTCGACTGACCAGGAGCGAATCATGGCGACGAAGTCCATACCCGTGCTGATCGACACCAACCCCGGCCGCAGTGCACAGCCCTACGGTATCGCCCGCGAGCTCGGTACTGAGATCGACCTGGTGCACGCGCCGTCGGTAGGTGTCATCGGCAACAAGGGTGACAGCCAGTGCTACCTGGGCGTTCAGCGCAAGGTCGAACGGATTCACGAGTGTCTGCGCGGCCGCCTGGGATATGGCGACGATCAGATGGAACTTCGCCTGGTGCAGCCGGAGTTCACGATCGCGACCTCCGACGGCATGCGCAATGGCACCAAGGAGATGCGCTATTCGCTGATCGGGCGGGAAGTGACACACGACGGCGTCTGCGAGCATCTGAGCGCCAGTGGTCTCGAAGGAACGATAGCCGTGGTGGCGTGCGACAAACCGCCTGTCGGAACGCTGGCGGGAATCCTTGAACACAACCGGCCGGCCATCATCATGTCGGACGGCCCGATCCGCCCGGGTACCGATTCATTGACCAGCGAGCGGCTCGACATCATCAGCGGCTTTCAGGTCGCCGGCAGTGACGACCCCGATCTCAAACGCCGTATCGCCCGTGACGCCTGTCCCGGATACGGCAGCTGCGGGGGCATGTTTACGTACAACACGATGCAGACGTTCATCGGCGTGGTCGGTATGGAACCGCTGCACATGGTCGCGCCGCCGTCCGATGATCCGCGTCGGATGGAGCAGTTCCCCGACGAGCTGATCACGTTTCTGGGCCAGATGGTCGAATCCGGTATCCGGCCGCGCGATATCGTGGGTCGCGACTCGATTCGCAATGCCGTCATCGTTGCGATGGCGATCGGCGGTTCCACCAACGTGTTGCTGCACGCCCCGGAGATCGCGCGGGCAGCCGGATATGGCAGCTTCTGGGATGACGTCATGTCTCCCGAGGAGTTCAACCACCTCTCGCAATACGTCGTCCCGGTGCTTACCGACGCGCGGCCGTACGGCAACTACTCGATGGTCGACATCGACGATATGGGCGGCGTGCAGGTCATCGTGCGCGAGCTGCTTGAAGCGGGGCTGTTGAACGGCGACATGCCGACCTGTACTGGCGAGAGCCTGGCAGAGCAGGTGGAGCGCCTCGGCACTCCAGGACCTGATGGCAAGGTCATCTACAGCGTCGCAGAGCCGTACAAGCCGACTGGCGGGCTGCGTGTTCTGGGCGGCAATCTGTCGCCGGAATTCAGCGCCGTGTTGAAACTGGCCGGCGTCGAAGGCGGCCTCGAAGACAATATCTTCAAGGGTTCTGCGAGAGTCTTCGAGGGTGAGCAGGGGCTGCTCGACGCACTGGCAAACGAGCCGGACAGTTTTAGCAACCACGACATGGTCATCGTGCGCTACGAAGGGCCGAGCGGCGCACCGGGCATGCCGGAGATGCTCGATTCGACTTCGCGCATCACGACGTTGTGCCGTGAGCGCGAGATTGTGGTCGGCCTGATGACGGACGCGCGGTTCTCCGGCGGTTCGGTGGGGCTCGTGATCGGTCACGTCGGGCCGGAAGCAGCGCTCGGTGGGCCGATCGCGTACGTGCGCGACGGGGACGAGATCGTCGTCGACCTGAATAACAATGAGCTGAACTGCACCCCGCTTGACGATCCCGCCACGCTCGCCGCCCGAAAGGCCGAGTGGGAGGCCGAAATAGCGGCCAACGGCGGTGTGCACCCGAATATCGGTGACGCCAACACCCGGCTTCTGAACCGCATGCGCCGCTCCGCTGTGTCCGCGGTGTACGGCGCTGGTATGCACCCGGACCGTATGCTCTACGTCAACGAACCCCGCGAGCCGGTGCGAACGGGCTTTGTGCCGAGCAACAAGTGGCGGCCCGGTTCGGAGAAGACCTTCGGCTGACGGCTTTGAGGGCCGGGTGCGCATCTCGTGCCCGGCGCCCACAGATGGCGTCGCTGCGCGTCAGGCGTCGCGGTCGTCGTCTGGTACCGCGGCTGCGGCATGCGCACTCAGCTCCCGCTCCCACGCTTCGGCGCGTTGGAAAACATAAGCCCCGAGCGGACGTAGTTCCGAAGCCATACGCATCAACACGGCGGCGTTCTTCAGGTCGTTCTCGTGCTGGTAGAGATAGAGCGCGGCGTCGCGCAGTCGATCGATGTGAAGGTTCCGGGTTTGCTGGTCGTACATCTGTTCCGCCCGGTGATAGTGACCGTAGTGTCGTGGGTCGAGATGGAAGCCGTGTCGTGCCAGGAACGCGCACAGCTCGGCGGCACCGTGATGGTTGATATCGAAGTACAGAAACCGGGCGGAGCCTGCGAAAAACTCAAGGACGCGGCGCCGATGGCTCAGGTACTCGGCTCGCCAGTGATCCAGGATGGCGTCGTCGTCATCGCCCAGCAGCGTGCGGTAGCGCGGTACGTACTCGGCCTGTTGCCAGCGGCTTTGCAACCACGCGTCGAGCGGCCGCGTGTTGAAGATGAACAGTCCGCCCGGATCCTGCGCGTACATGGCTTCGAACAGATCCTGTGTCGCCGAGCGCGGTCCCTGCGCGTGAGTCAGATGCTCCATGTCCGTGAATGCCTGACACTGTGAGTACTCGGCAAACAAGGGCCGACCGTGTGCCGCGTTGGCGTGTATGGACTCGCTGAGCCTGCCCTGGTCCCAGTGAACCGACCGGATACCGTTGCGAAGAAAGAACACGTGCAGCGACAGGGTGGCGGCCTTGTTGAAACCTATCTGGTAGATGCGGGTGCGCGGATGATCCTCACGCCATTGAAAATCGTGTGACGGGGCCATTATTCCAACCGTTGATACTCGGCCGGGTGCACGCCACTGCAGGAGAGAAAGTTGGCCGGCATGGAAATCTCACCGGTGGCTGCGGTGCATGCCTGGTTGAGGCGCATCGTCGTCTTGCCGCTGCAAAATGGCGTCTCCCACTCGACTGCAACTACCCGTGCGTCGACCGTCCCTTTGCCCGAGGCGTTCCCGCAGCCTTGTTCGCTCATCGCGTAGGTGCCCTCGCCGGTGCGCGTAAACGTCACCACCGATTCGCAGGCGAGCGACGCCGAGCGCTGGCGCCACCCGCCGGACAGATCGTCGCAACGGCCGGAGTCTCCTGCGGCGCTGCGGTCGCTGCCAGCGCGCGCATCGCCTTGCAGTTCCGCGAGACGTAGTTCCGCGAGTTCGACGTAATGACCGGTCGGATAGCGGTCGAGATAGCTCTTTACCGCTTTCGGATTGTCGCTCTCGCGAATGCTCTCCCAGTAAGCGATCTCCGTCTGGCCTGCTTCGCCCGTCGCGGACGTGGAGCGGGCAGGTTCGTTGCCTTTACCGGGGTTGAACACAAAGTTGCCGGTGAGCGATGAAGATTCCCATGGAATTTGTTTGCGCGCGGTGCGGCGCGCGACGTCCACCCGGACTCGTTTGAACACCTGCTCGGCCTGGAGGCCCGGCGTCGAGAGCGCCTTCAGCAAAGCCTGCGTATAAACCCCGTTGCGGCCGTCGCCGTCCTGCGCGACGCTGCCGGGTGCGGTCGCATAGGCGATGAGCGTTCCGCTCGCGGCGTCCACCGCGGCCAGACCCCGACTCCCGCCGCGCAGTTTGCGCTCGAACGGGTTGTCGCGGCACGCATCCAGGATCACGAAATTGATGCGGCTCTTCGCGTATTCCATCGCAGAGGTCACCAGATTGACATCGACGCCTTCGACGCGGGCGTGGCGCTCGGTCGCCATCGAGGCATCGACCGGCACCATGTAGTTCTTGCCGCGCAGTTGGATACCGTGCCCGGCGTAGTAGAACAGACTGACCGAATCCGACGTCAGCTCGCCCTCGAAGCGTACGATAGCGGCTTCGATCTCAGCCTTGCCCGGATTTTCAAGCCGTGTGACCGAGAAGCCGAGTTCTTCGAGGCGCTTCGACATGGCACGGGCGTCGTTCAACGGGTTTTTGAGCGGCGCGCGGGCGTAATCGGCAATGCCGATGACGAGTGCCACGCGTTCGGATGCTTCCCCTTGCGCCGTGAACAGCAAGCCGCACATCAGCACGACCGCCCCGCACACCACGCGTGTCCAAGTGCAGGTGGCCTGCCACATCCGGGTCACGAGCGGACCTCGCGCGCCTGGCGGTCCACATCGATGAAGCGGTCGGCCAGCGCCGTCACAAAACGACCCGCCCAGGAGTCGAGGCCCAGACCGTCGTGCAGACTGCCGCGAGTGACCACTTCGAGCTCGACCGCCGTCAGCGCGATGACGCTCGACGTACGCACGCCGCCGCTCAAGATCGCCATCTCGCCGAACACTTCGCCCGGCCCGATCGTGCGGAGCGCGCGCCGTACACCGTCATCTTCGACGAACACTTCGCACTGGCCGCTCGCGATGATGTAGGCGCGGTCCCCGCCATCTCCTTCGCGTACGATCATCTGACCGGCCGAATAGCGCTCCAGGCCGAGGTGGCTGGTACCTTCCAGAAATGCCTCGATGGCGCGGCGCATCTCGGTCATGTCCGCAAAGCGCGCGGCCGGATCGCGTTGCATGGCCTGTTCGACTATGTGCACCAGCGCAGCGGGTGCTCGTACCGCTCCGCTCACCGCATCCACCGGTTGAAACTCGCAGCGCTCGGCCTGCTGTAGAACTTCACCAAGCGTCGTTGCTCCTGTGTATGGGGGATGTCCGGTCAGCAGTTGGTAGAGCGTGGCCCCGACCAGGAACACGTCGGTCGCGGATGTAATGACGTTCGGATCGCCAGACGTTTGTTCAGGAGACATGTAAGCCGGTGTTCCTGCCACGCGCGATGAGCTCGAACCGGGACTTGCGTCCGAGGCAGCGGCGATGCGAGGCGTCGAAACTCCCGCAGCGGTGCTTGCCAGCGCAATTCCCCAGTCCATCAGATACACCTCGCCGAACTCTCCGACCATTACATTGGCGGGCTTGATATCGCGGTGAATAACGCCGCGGCTGTGCGCATAGGCGAGTGCATCGCAGACTCTGAGCAGTACACGCAGCGCGGTTTTGATGTTCTGCGGGTCGAGTCTGGCGCGGTCGTCCGGCAGGACAAACCGCTCGAAGGTGGCACCGTCAACTTTGCGCATGTTGATGTAGGGCACGCCTTCGGCATCCTGTCCGAACTCATACACTGGCACGATGTTGGGATGCTCGAGCTGGGCGGTGATCTGCGCTTCGGTGATGAATTGCGCGCGCAGGCCTGGCCTTTCGGCCAGTTCTGAATGGAGCACTTTCAGGGCGGTGTGTCGGGCGAGGCAGAGGTCGGAGGCGTCGTGGACTGAGCTGGTACCCCCGCGCCCCAGTTCACGCACCGGCTTGAAGCGTGTCTGAATGTTGGAGCGGGTCAACAATTCGGCATCGAGGTTCACGCCGGCGCCCAGGACGGCCGGCGGAGCGGCCAGCGTCGCATCCAGCGCAAGCCCGGTATCGGCGGCCGCGGTTGGCGCCGATGCCTGTGCGGGGGCGCTCATCAGCCAGTCCTGAATACGTTTGAACACATGATCTCCCGATTCCAGTGGACCAAAACGACCGTGCTATGGTGCCCCGGTGAACGGGAGCGCCGCCGTGACCCAGGCGGCACCTTGCATCGGAGGGCCAAGTGACCGAACACGTCAAATATATCGAAAAGACGCGCGCGTATTACCGGAATGAAGGCTACACGCGCGACTATGCGTGGGCCAGCAACGAGACCGCCGCGCTTACTCCGCTGCCGAAACCTCTGAAGGACTGCCGGCTCGGGCTGGTCTCGACGGCATCGCTGGTACCGCTCGGCGAACACGGAGAAGACCTGGAAACACCGCGGATCATGGGCTCCAACAAGTTGGAAGTCTTCGACCTGCCGACCGACTGGCCAGCAGGCAGAGTACGCTCAGCGAGCGAAGACCACGATCGGTTCCAGTCGGATATGTCCGATCTCGGCGCTTATCTCCCGAAGGACATGCTGGCGCAGATCGCCGAGGAAGGGCTGATCGGCGGATTCGCCGACACGGTCTGGCGCATTCTGCCGAACTACTCGAAACGCAAGATCACGAACGTCGACGCGCCCGAGATACTGGCGCGGGCCCGCGCAGCCGGGGTCGACGCGATGGTCCTGACGCCGGTTTGACCCGTTTGCCACCAGACCGTGAGTCTGGTTGCACGAGTGCTGGAAGAGGCAGGTATGCCGACGGTGGTGTTCTCGAATGCGCTCGACATTACCGAGTCGGCTTTTACACCGCGCGCATTTTTCACCAACTATCCGCTCGGGAATCCGATCGGCCGACCGGGCGATCGTGCTGACCAGCGTGCTGGTCTATTGGCCGGGCTTGCGCTGCTCGAAAGCGTGACCAAGGCGGGTACCGTCGTACACTCTGACCGCGTTTGGACGGATAGCCGCGACTGGATGCGTCTCATCTTCTCGGCTGAACAACCGTTCCTTTCGGAAGAAGCAGAAGCGCGGCGCAAGGTGGAGTTGGGACAAGCCTGAGCATTTGGCGCACGGGCCGGGTCCGTCGGCCCGTGCGCAGAGGTCGCACGTTGAACGCTCCGATCGGTGCTGTCCCGGTACTGAGCCGTCTCCTGCGCGCTTCGATTTCGAATTCAGGTGGCCGCGCCCCCAACCGCGCTCCCCGGGGTCGACCTACTCGGGCGCCGGGCCTGGAAACTGTTCTCTCAGCAGTCGCTTCAACGCTTTACCAGTCGGGTTTCTGGGAATGCTTTCAACGAAGCCCACGGCTTTTGGGAGTTTGAAGCGCGCAAGGCGCGAATCGCAGTGTTTCAGCACATCCGCTTCCGTCAGCGCGGTATCGGCCCGCACGACGACGGCGAATGGCGATTCTCCCCACCGCTCGCTCGGCTGTCCGATGACAGCGACTTCAGCGACGCCAGGGTGCGCCAGCACGACGTCTTCGATCTCGGCTGGATAGACGTTTTCGCCGCCAGAAATCACCATGTCCTTGATGCGATCGTGAATCGTGATGAAGCCGTCGACGTCGATTAGCGCAACGTCACCGGTGTAGAGCCAGCCATCGCGTAAGGTCTCGGCCGTTGCATCCGGATTGTTCCAGTAGCCGATCATGTTATGGGGCGATCGAATGATCACTTCGCCGGGTTCGCCCGGCGCGACGTCATCACCCTGCTTATCGATGACGCGCACGTCTGCGTGAAAGAACGCCTTGCCGGTTGAGCCAATACGTTGCAACGCATCGTCGGGGCTGATGAGGCATCCGGGGCCACCACATTCGGTAAGTCCGTAGACCTGGTGGATCTCGATGTCCATCGCCGCGTAGCGCTCGATCAGCGTGACCGGCACCGGTGTCGCACCGCTCATGATCCAGCGAAGCCGCGAGTAGTCGAATTGATCGAGGTCTGGCACCTGCAGCATGAAGTTCAGCATCGCCGGTACCGCGAGCGTCGTCGTGATCTGCTCATCGTGAATGATGCGCCACATCGCGACGGGATCGAACTGACGCATCAGCACGGTGGTCACGCCGCGGTAGACGTTACCGAGAATGGGCGTCAGCGCGCCGACGTGAAACATTGGCAGCGCGAGCACGTAGCGGTCGCGATAGCGCAGATCGGCCGTCGAGGAAATCGACATCAGGGCCCACGTCATCGTCCCGTGGGTGTGAACAACACCTTTAGGCAGGCCCGTGGTGCCGCTGGTATACATGATGAAAAGCGTGTCTTCGTCTGCCGCGGCGGATTCGATGGCGGCATCGCTCGCGGTTTCGATAACCGTGTCGAAATGATCCGCGAAAGGCTGGCGGGTGTTAGCCGGTCCCACTTCAATCCACATCTCGATCGGCGTCTCGCGCTCGTGTAGCGCTGCCGCCTGCTCCGCGAACTCGGCTCCGTAGATCAGCATGCGCGCGCCGGCATTGCCGAGGATGTACTCCAATTCATCCGGCACCAGGCGCCAGTTCAGCGGCACGACGACGGCACCAAGCTTCGCGAGCCCGAAGAAGGCGTCCAGGAATTCGACGCTGTTCATCTGCAGCAGCGCCACACGGTCGCCCTGGGTAATCCCGGCGGCGCGGGCATGGTGCGCCACACGGTTCGCGCGCCGGTCCAGTTCCGCAAACGAATACCGTGCGCCGGTCGCGTGGTCGATCGCGCCTTCGAGGTCAGGGCTCAAGAGCGCTCGCTTGGCCAGGAACTGGCCGATATTGTTTTTCATCAGGCTTCCTCCAACGGCCGGGAATCGAGGCCCGGCCTGTGCATGGCCTGTACCGCCAGGCGCCTTGTTGTTCCAGACCTTACGCGGGTCGCACGAGGAAATCAGCGTGCGGTTGGGTGACGGGTCTTAGCGAGCGCCGCCATCAGCCGGTCGGTATCGGTTGGTCGGCCAACCGAGATGCGAATGCAGTTTTCGAGCCCGGGCTTTGCGTAGTGGCGCACCAGCACGCCCATCTCTTCGAGCGCCAGTTTGAGCGACTTCGCGTCTTCGCCGTCTACATGGCACAGGATGAAATTGGCCTGCGAGTCCGGTACCGCGCGCAAACGGGGCTCGTCTTCGAGCAACGTGTAGAGCCGTTCGCGTTCGGATCGAAGGCGTTCCACGACCGCTTCGATCTGCTGTACGTCGCCGAGCGCCGCGGCGCCGGCCACAGCCGCTGCAACGTTGACGTTATAGGGCTGTTTGAATTTCCAGAGGGTTGGCATCAGCCAGCTCGGGAAGATGCCGTAACCGAGACGCAGACCGGCGATTCCGGCCGCTTTGCTGAACGTGCGAAGCACGATCAGATTGTCGTGCTGCGCGACGCGCGCTGCGCGGCTCGGCTGCCCGGCAAACTCGATGTACGCCTCATCGAGCACCACCATCGCCGGGAGCGCCAGCAGGGTGTTGAGCTCAGCGTCGCCGAGAAGATTTCCCGACGGGTTGTTCGGCGACGTGACGTAGATGAGTTTGACGCTGGCCGTTGAGTCGTCGATCGCGGCCTTGATGCCGGTGACGTCCACGCGGTAGTCAGCGTGTCGCGGAACCTCGATCACCTGTGCGCCCTGCAGGCGTGCATCGAAGCTGTACATGCCGAATGTGGGCGGTGTGTTGACGATCGCATCACCCGGGGCCAGGAACAGGCGCGAGATGAGGTCGAGCAGCTCGTCGGCGCCGTGGCCGGTCAGAATGTGTGCGGCGTCAACTCCGGTAAATTCGGCAAGTGCGCCGCGCAACGATTCGCACTGTGGGTCGGGATAGATGTGATAGTGCTCGAAGTTTGCGAGCGCTTCGCGCACCGCAGCGACCGGGCCGTACGGGTTCTCATTGGCGTCCAGCTTTACGAGGTCTTCAACTGGTAATCCGAGACGGCGGCTCAGCACGTCCAGAGGTTGAATGGGTGTGTATTCCTCGATGGCACTGATATGAGCGTTCATCAGCGCGCCAAACTCGCTCGACTCGGACATGGTTGATGGTTCTCGCAAAGCGACTTCTGAGTCGCGGTATCTGCGCGGCGGGCCAAACCACGTAGGATAACGCAGAGAACAGGAGAGCTTGGATGATTCGACTGACATTTTTGCTGCGTCGCCGTGCCGATCTGACGCGCGCGGCATTTCAGGCTTACTGGCGGAATGAACACGGATCCCTCATCGTGTCGCACGCGTTGGCGCTCGGCATGTGCCGTTACGTGCAGGTGCATACGTTGGACCATCCAGCCAACGACGCGATGGCGACGGCCCGCGGCGGCATGGAAGCGCCGTACGACGGCGTCGCGGAACTGTGGTTCAAAGACCTGGAAACACTGCTCGCCGCGAACGGGACGGCGGAAGGTCGCGCGGCCGGACAGGCGATCCTGGCTGACGAAGCCAACTTCCTGTCGCCGGCCACGTCGTGCGTGTGGCTCGCACGTGAATATCCGCAGGTGGCCCCGGCGACACGCTTGGTCGCAAGTCCTGACGGTGAGTTCGTGAAGCTGTATTTTCCGTTGCGTATGCTCGAGTCAGTCGATGCCGACGAGGCGATGCGTTACTGGCACGAACAGCACGGACCGCTGATTCGCGCGCTCGCGCCAGTGAGCGGTATCGCCCAATACCTGCAGGTGCATCGCGCGCCCCATGCGGCCGAAGCCGCGTTCCGGCGTTCGCGGGGGATCGAGGTTGAACCGTATGCGGGACATGCGGAAGTCTGGTTGCGCCGTGATGGGTTGTCGTCGAGCACGCGTGAGTCGCGTGCGGCCGGGCGACTCGCCATAGAAGACGAGCGCACGTTCATCGACTTTGCGCGCTCGGGGTTGTGGCTTGCCGAAGAGCATGTGCTGTTCGAGCGCGACGCTTATCAGGTGGCTTGATGCGCGCGCAAGCGAGACAGACGAGCCAGACTGTCCGTCAACGCGCCGCGCGTTGCCGCGGGGAGAGCACATGACGGAAGACTCGCGCCCACGTATGGGCGAGCTGTTCGGTGGCGACTCGAGCGGTGGCTTTCTGGGTCTGGAGATCGTGAGTCCGGCGGATATCGGGAGCGCGCGGGCCGATATCGTGATCTGTGGCGTGCCGTGTGCAACACCGTACGTGAGCGTCGGATCGTACTGTGCGGATGCGCCATCCGCCGTCCGCGCGGCGTTCGGGTGGCCGGGTGTGCTCGACCATCATGATTTCGACGCCGACAGCACGCCGGTCACCGGGGGAGTGCGTGCCGTCGACGTCGGCGATTTGCCGTATGACGAACGCGACTTCAAAGCGAACCGCGCCGCGATAAGTGCGTTCGTGAATCAAGTTGCCAGCGTGGGCGGTGTGCCGCTCGTCATCGGGGGCGACGATTCTGTGCCGATCCCCGTGCTAGATGGGCTCGCGGGTCACGAGACCTTCAGCATCGTGCAGATCGATGCACACATCGACTGGCGCGACGAAGTGGCCGGCGAGCGGTTTGGCCTTTCCAGTAACATGCGCCGCGCGAGCGAGATGCCGTGGGTGACGAATATTGTGCAGATCGGTGCGCGCGGGCTTGGCAGCGCGCGCCCGTCAGACTACGCCGATGCCTGCGCCTACGGCGTGCAGTTCTTGCCAATGCGTGCCATTGCAGCCGACGGTATGGCACACGTCATCGACGCGCTGCCATCTGGAGGCAAGGTCTTCGTTGCACTAGACGTCGATGCGCTCGATCCGTCCATCGTACCTGCCGTGATCGGCCCGGCGCCGGGCGGCCTCACGTATTGGCAAACCGTGCAGATCCTGGAGGCTGTTGCGGCCCGGAGTGAAATAGTGGGCTTCGATCTCGTAGAACTGATGCCGGCTAACGATGTTGGAGGGCGAGGCGCGCTGGTCGCCAATCGTCTGTTGGCGCGCATGTTGTCGCTCGTCTCGCAACAGCGGGCCGGGCGAATTGGAGACACCCCATGACGACCGAATACGGCGCCGCGCCCCTCAATCTGAATCTGACCACGGCGCTTGCGGAATTCCTGGCCAGAGTCGAATTCGACAGTCTGCCGGAAGACGTGCGCCACGAAGGCCGGCGCGGAGTGCTCGACTGGCTTGGCTGCGCGATCGCGGGGTCTACCCATCCGACCATCACCAGGTTGTTGAACGTGCTGACGGCGTTAAACGGCGCGCCGACGGCAACCGTCATCGGCGATGGGCGTCGTCTCGGGTTGCTCGAAGCCCCGATCGCAAACGGGCAGATGGGGCACGTGCTCGACTATGACGATACCCACATGGACGGCGTCATCCTGCACGCCAGTTCGCCCGTACTCGCTGCGTTGCTGGCTCTCGCGGAGACACGCAGGGTATCGGGCGCCGCCTTTCTGAGAGCTTACGCAATCGGTTTTGAAGTGGGCGTGCGCGCGGGTCAGAGTGCGCCGCGTCATCACGAAGGCGGCTGGCACCTCACCGGCACGTTGGGCACGCTCGCGGCCGCTTCCGCGTGTGGTTCGCTGCTCGGTCTCGACGCGCGCCAACTGGTGCACACGATGGGTATTGCGGGCACGCAGGCTGCTGGCATGCAGCAAAATCGCGGCACCATGTGCAAATCGTTCCACGCCGGCAAGGCCGCCTCAAACGGTGTGCTCTCTGCGCTGCTCGCGGCCGAGGGCTTCGACAGCTCCGATGAAATCCTCGAAGGTAAGCGCGGTTTCAGCCGGATTTACAGTGTTGAACAGGATGTAGACCGGCTGCTCGACGGGCTTGGCGAACGCTGGCTCATCACGACTAACGGCTATAAACCCTACGCCTGTGGCGTTGTTCAACATGCGCTCATCGACGCGATGATTCTGGCTGCCGAGCAGTGTCAAGACGCGTTGCCGTCGGTTGAACGCGTGGTCGCACGAGTGAACCCGCGCGTCGTCCGAATTACCGGAGTCGAAGATCCGCAAACCGGACTCAAGTCGAAATTCAGCCTGAAACACTCGGCCGCCGTGGCGTTTCTCGACGGTAATGCCGGGATCCCGCAGTACAGCGATGCGCGCGCAACGGCTGACGACGTCGTCGAACTGCGTAGCCGCATCGAAGTGGTGGCCGAACCGGAGTTCGGACCCAACGAAGCGGCGGTTGATGTTTGGCTGACTGGCGGTCAGCACATCAGCGCGCGCATTCCGCACGCGAGCGGCACGGCCGAGAATCCGCTTTCCGATGCGGCCATAGAGCGGAAGTTTCTGTCGAACGCAGTGCCGGTGCTGGGAGATGAGCGTGCGCGTGCGGTCATCGCCGAAGTGGCAGCGCTCGACCGGGCAGATGACGTCAGTCAGTTGATGCGGCTACTCGCCTTAGCTGGGACGTAGCTGCATCTCTTTATGTACTCAAAGGCGGGAGGCCTTGCCCGATGACGGTCTCCGGGTCCGGTGGACTTGGTCATCTGCTCGATGGCGCACAGCTTCGCAAGATGTTGATGCGGGTTTGGAGTTGTCGAGTGTTCCACCGAGATCAGCGGGCTCGGGGGTACCAGAAGACCGAGCACGAATCTGACGCCGGGGCATGTCCGGAGCTGCGCAACAACTCTGGCGAGCAGCGGCGTTTGCCGTCTCTACAGATGCTTTGCCAGGAATGACTTCGTCACTGAGGTTGCCGTGCTGGCATGCGGTTCTTCCAGCCAGAATACATGCTTCCCTCCATCCAGCACTACGAACTGGAATCCGGCGCGGTCTGTCATCCGTTTCGCATATTGAATGCAAACATCTGCAGATATCACGGCGTCCGCGGTACCTTGAATCACCAGTGCAGGAATTTGAGGCGGCTGCGACCGGGACGGGCAATGCGGTGCGAATGCAATCGAGGCCTTGAACGCACCGCCAGGGAAATCTGCATCTGTCGCCAACTCCAGTGCGGACAGGCCCCCTCGGGAGAATCCCCACAGGCCAATTCGGGCGCTATCGATATCTGACGACTCAATTAAAGTTGCGGCGATGAAGCGCGCGTACTCAGACACATCGCGATAGCTATACTGGAATAAGCGCTCGCCGTGTTCGTCTCGACCTGTAGTCACTGCAACCACGAGAGATGCATATCCCCAGCTTGAGAACTTCCGCGCCCACCTCCCATTGCAGTACGGCGTCACGAGCCCGCCATCTCCGGGCAGCATGATCACGAGGGGGAAAGGGCCGTCTCCTCCAGGCTTGGTCAGAATTCCATCGACAGCGACTTTCTTTCCGCGAGCCGACTGACCTTCGTAGGTCAGAACTCTTCCCTCTCCATTCGCTACCATCGAACACTTCTGAATATCAGCGGCGCGAACCGGCGATACTGCGAAGCAGACCGCGGCCAGTACGGCGTGCAGCTTGACCCCACGCATAGCGTGAACTCCCTGGCGTGCAACAGCCACGGAGTATGCCGAGGCTCTCGGTCTAACACCATGAAGAGCGGCCGTTCGCCATGCGCGGATGACGGACGCTAACGAGCCCTGCCGATACTTTTTCTCCGGGCCCTTCGGGTAGGGAACGCGTCGATAGTCGGCGGGCTTCTCCGGGACCCTCAGTACATCATCCGTCCGGGAGCGTCCGTGGCTCGCCCAGCGAACGGCAGGACTTCGCCAGACTCCCTGTTGCTCGCTCAACGGTCTTACCGCTACCGACGTCACAGCAATACAACTTTAGCGAGCCGGGTTGCGCGCGGGTGGACAACGCTTGCACTTGAGATGCAGACTCGTGGAGATTGTGGCGAACGCACATTCGTACTGAACCAGTTTGGTGCGCGCGCACTGGAATGCTGGGCCAGGACCTGCCAGATGCCCGTGAGATCCGTCATCGTTCCGATGTGGCGCTTCGTGCTTAGCGAGGGGCTCGATATTCTGACTAACGCCGAGATGCTGGAGCACCAGAAGACGCTCCTCGCGTGTCCACGCTTCGATACCGCGTTCAATCGGCTCTACAACGTGTCCACTCTGAGCGATTTCCAAGTTAGTCCGTCCCAGATGCGCGCTATGCCCTATCCGTACGCTGCCGGTGCTATCCGTGCAATCGTTGCCGAGAACGACATGATCTACGGCATGGCGCGGATGTATCAGATGCTGCGCGACGAGGAGCATCAGGGTGCGTTGCACGTCTGCCGCCGGCTCGAGGAAGCTCTGGAGTGGATTGGTCTGCCCCGCCGCGACTACGACTGGGTATCCAGTAAGCTCAGCGACGTAGAAGCAGGGGAACTCCTCGTGGTCGAAGGCCGGCCTCCGGGGGGGCCGTAGCGAGTCGGGCGAACCGCTTTGCGCTGGAACGCCAGGAAAGGATAACGGGGGCACTGATTTTCTATTAGTGTACCGATGCACACACACTGGCAAACAGGAACATGTGGGTGTGTTTCACCAAGCCGGCGAAAGAGGTTCCGGGTTCCCTCCATTGCAATACATTCGATCTCCCGTGACGTCATGCGGAAAAGAAACTTACCCACTCCGCTCGAGCAAGGTGAACACCTACGGAGCTACAAGTGGTGGGGGTATGCAAACAGCTTCCCAAGATCATTGCGTACCTTGGGTCCCGGGCGACTGCCATCGATGACACGAAGCTACCAGGTCCGGCAGAGCACCGGCCTTGCGCTCAATTGAGATGACCGCGCTATCGCCGGCTGCGCTCGGATGGGCATGCCGCTGATGGAGGTTACTGCTCGCAAACATGAGTTGGTTGTCCGGCACACTAATGCCGGCGATGGCATGCAGCCTGCTCATTGCAACTCCTGAGGGTGCGAAAGCAATGACAGCAATCGAAGCTGATGCCCAGGTGCTCATCGTTGGGGGCGGGCCAGTCGGACTGACTCTGGCTTTGGACCTCGCCTGGCGCGGCGTGGACGTGATTGTTGTCGAGCGGCGAGCTGAAGCGGAACCGCCACTACCAAAGTGCAATCACGTGTCGGCACGGTCGATGGAGGTATTTCGCCGCCTCGGCGTCGCGACCAAGCTCAGGAACGCGGGCTTACCGACGGACTATCCCAACGATGTCTCTTATCGCACGTCATTCACAGGGGCCGAACTTACCCGGATACCCATACCTTGCCGTAGGGACCGCTTCACGTCGAAGAACGGGCCGGATACGAACTGGCCTACGCCAGAGCCACCGCACCGGATCAATCAGATCTACCTGGAGCCGATTCTCTTCGCCTGTGCAGCCGAGCACCCGAAAATCCGGATCTTGAACGGCACGAGTGTCGAAACATACACCCAGGCGGATGATGGCGTTCGAGACGTTGCCCATGCGCTCGATACCAACGAAGTGGCGAACATAAGCTGTCAATACCTGGTTGGATGCGATGGCGGTGGGTCGACGATCAGAAAGGCGATCGGTGCGAAGTTTGAGGGCGACTCGGTTATACAAAGAGTACAGTCGACTTATATCCGAGCACCGGAATTGATCGCCCGACAACAGGAGCAGCCGGCGTGGGCGACATTTTCACTGAACCCGCGCCGATCGGGAAACGTCTACGCGATCGACGGCGTGGAAAGATGGGTAGTCCACAACTACCTGCGAGATACCGAGGTGGACTTTGACTCTGTTGATCGCGACTGGGCGATTCGACAGATTCTGGGCGTGGGCGCTGACTTCGAGTATGAAATCCTGCAGCCGATGGATTGGTATGGTCGTCGACTGATCGCAAACAAGTTTCGTGATCGTCGGGTCTTCATCTGTGGAGACGCGGCGCACATCTGGGTTCCGTATGCCGGCTACGGGATGAACGCCGGCATTGCGGACGCCATGAATCTGTCATGGATACTCGCCGCCCGCCTGAATGAGTGGGGCGCAGCAAGTATTCTCGACGGCTATGAGCGCGAACGGCATCCCATTACCCAACAGGTGTCGCATTTTGTGATGGACCATGCGCATGCCATGGCTGGTCAGCGCGGGTCGGTTCCGGAAAATCTCGAAAGTGACGATGCTGACGGCGTAGCCGCCAGAAGTGCACTAGGGCAACGAGCGTATGAACTGAACGTGCAGCAGTATTGCTGCGCGGGGCTGAACTTTGGGTACTTCTACGATGACTCTCCGCTGATCTGGTACGACCAGGAGTGCGCGCCCGGGTATTCGATGTCTGAGTTCACATCGTCCACGGTACCCGGCTGCCGAACACCACACTTCTGGTTGCCCGATGGGAGCAGTGTGTACGAGAGAATGGGGCCGGAGTTCACGCTGCTGAAGTTGCGGCCAGACGTCGACGTCAGCGGATTGCTACAGGCGGCGTCGGAACGACGCGTGCCGCTAGAGGTCCTTGATGTTGCGCCGGAGATTGCCGGGCCGCCGTACACCACTGGGTTGGTGCTGTCGCGGCCCGACCAACATATCGCCTGGCGCGGACATGAGGCGCCGACCGACCCGGCGGCGCTAATCGATCGCGTGCGAGGCGCGTGATCGCGCCGTCAGTCTGTCCGGCCACTTTCGCGCCGGCGTCTTGATCTTACGCGCGTCGGTACTTCAATACGCTCAGCAGACCCAGCATCAGGATACCGAATGTTCCTGGGGCCGGAACCGGAGTCGCCAGCGTCACCGTCAGCAGTGGGCGAGCACTTTGCGTCGCGCTGTTGTCGCTGTGGAAGACCCACCCGTCGGTGCCGGAGTTGAAGATGATCAACCCGAAATTATCGGTCCCGTCACTCCAGGCTTGCACCAGCGAAGTGATGTCGAATTCCACGTTCGTAATCGACCCGGGTACGGTCGAATCGACCACGGTGGCATCGAAATCCGTTCCGGCCAGCGGCTCCGTGTCACCACGCGAATTCGTGCCGCTGAAAAACAGATCGTTGACGACGCTGCTTTCATCCCAGTTCCGAAGAACCCGGTGTGCGCTCTGGGTGCCCTGGGACGTGTTGACGTTCTGCGTCACCCGAAGCGTTGCCGACTGGATGGTCGAACCGAGCTGAATCTGGCCTGCCGCGGCACCGAATATGTCGAAGAAGCCGATCATCGAATACTGCGTCGGCAAAGTTCCACTGACTTCGGTGTCGGTGGTCAGATTAGCGTTGTTGCCGCGGAAACTTGATCCTGCGGCGCCGCGATTGTCGAAGTTGCTGGCGTCAGTTTCAGAGAAGGCACCTCCGTCACCCTCCTGGAAGGTGAGTACGGTGGCCTGTACGCCGAAGCTCGCACCGCCGAGCAGTAGGACGGACAGCATGACGAGGCGGAGTGCTCGCATTGGGGTATTCCCTCGGGTCTGGTGCCGGCCGCGTTGCCTGGTCCGTGGCGCAAATCAGCGCGGGCAGTATCAGTGTTGGCCTTCTTCCGTTGCCTCACGCGAGCATGCAAGTTCCAAGCCATTCGAAACAAAATCAATAAAAACAATAAGTTGATGGTTTAATCGCAGGCCGACAAGGGTGCGATTGTAAGAATTTCCGACAGATTGGCCAGGCGTGAGCGCTGCCCTCAAGCGGCACGCAGACGGGTGTAGGCACGTTCGCGGTCGATATTTCCTCGCCAAACGAAGGTACCGAAGCGTTAGCCGGTGCGCCGTTTTCGTAAGCGCCGCACCACCGTGGCGTATGCAGCGCTAACGGCGGGCCTGTTAACGAGCTTGAAGTGGTCTTCTACGCCCAGCACGCCGACACGCATCGCGGCGCGCGGCGCCAGCGCCCACTATCGCAACATCATTACGAGGTCACCGTTCGTTCCTTTGTTGGTGCGCATGGTTTTCATCGGTCGCCGGTCATGCCACAGCGCGTTGCGCAGGGGTGGGCCTTCGCCTCACGTCGACTCACGCAGGGCCGCTTCCAAAGCCCGATTGAAGTATGTGAGTCCAAGCGCCTCACCCTCGGCTATCAGCGCGGCGATGTGGGCAGCGCTGCCCGGCTGCCGTTGATCTTTGCCCAGTGTCGCCAGGGCTTCACCGCGGTCGGCTATGTAATCCGCCGGCCGCAGCGGCTCGAGTTCGCAAAACGCCCGCAGAGCGCCGACGTGGTGCAAGACCGTGTTCCATTCGCCGTGGGCGAGGCCGGCGTCTATCGCATCGCGCCGAAAGTCCACGTGACAATGCGCCGTATCGCCATCGGTGAGCTGCGCTTCGCCCTCCGAAAGGGCGGTATGCAGCTCTCCCGAATCATGTGCAGCCATGGCGAGAGCGCCGAAGGACAGGCCCCCGACGATAGCTGCGCCGAGAAACCGTGCAACCTCCACACACTCGAGCGCGAGTTCCCGTCCTTGCGCCCGTCTGCCCAAAAGGCTCAATGTCCGCGACTCGGCGCTCAAGCTGAAGATCCGCCAGAGCTTTGATCCGGCCACCTCAGCCGCACCAACGCCGCGCCTGGCGAATTCTAGTGACCTGGCCAGCTCGTCCCTGTGTGCGAACGTCCACGCGGCCCCCGCGCACAAGATGGATTCTGCGCGCGGCAAATTTGCGCTGCGAGCCCGGTCGACGTACTCGACTACGTAGGATGTATCGGCGGTACCGAAGAGGTGCCGCTGTGTCGCCTCGAAGCAGGTTGCGTTGTCCACGGAGACGATGTTGAGCGCATGCTGCTCTGCGAGTGACGCGCATTGCTGCTGGTAGTTACAGGCGGATTGAACACGCTTACTCGCGTACGCCCAATCCCCCAAGCTGCTGAGCGCGCGTGCTTCGAACTCGGCGCTGCCGGCTTCACGGGCCGCTACCAGCGCGGCGCTCTCATGTTCGTAGGTCTCGTCCACACGGCCGAGTACGAAACAGGCGACCCCTCGCAGGTAATGGACCTTAGCGCGCTCGAGTGCAGTACCGCTGTCGCGCAACGCCGCGTGATGCGCATCCAGGGTGCTGAGCACGTCGTCGGGCTGACCCAGACTTCGATAGCTAAACGCGAGGCTGACGGCACACGCCAGGGTAAAGGATCGGTCACCTTCGGGCTCGAGCATCGCCAGGTTCTGCAACGCGTTGCGATAGTGCTCCACGGCCTCCAAGTGCGCTGATCGGTTGGCGGCCAAGCCTCCTGCCTCGGCCCAATGCTGCGCGGCGATCGACCACTCCTTCGCATTCGTGTAGTGAAAGGCGATGAGTTCGGGACTCGCGCTGCCGTCCAGGTTCCGCGCGAGTCTCCCATGAAGCTCGCGGCGCCTCTCGCGTAACAGGCTTTCGTATGCGGCGTCGCGCACCAGCGCGTGCTTGAACTCGAACAGGTTTCCATCCTGACTCCTGCGGCGATGCACCAGACCAGCGTCACACAGTGCCTCCAGACCTGTAGTAACCACGTCTTGGGGAAGTTGCGAAAGTGCAGCCAATGCACCGGACCGAAAGTCGCGCCCGATGATCGATGCGATCTGCGCCAGTTCCTTGGTCGAACCCAGTCGATCGAGCCGAGCCATCAAGGAATCCTGCAACGATGCGGGTATCCCGACTTCTTCGGTACTCTCCAGCAGCGTCTTGGTGAGTTCCTCGACATAGAGCGGAACGCCGTCGGTCCGTTCTAAGACGTGTTGGGACAACTCGCTGGCGAGCCCTTGCCCCTCGATGATGCTCTGCACCAGCGCCATCGTGTCCGTCCGGCTCAGGTGCGAGATCGAGTGCTGGGTCACGTGTGGATAGTCCGTCCAGGGGCATCGATACTCCGGCCGCGCGGTCAACAACACCAAGATGGGATCTTCTGCGATCTCGTCGATGATCTGCCCCAGTACTTCGCTCGTCGTCGGGTCAACCCAATGCAAGTCCTCTATGATGAGGACAGTCGGTCCTTTCGCGGCCGTCGCCTTCAGCATGTTGACCTGCAGTTGTTGCGTACGGCGCCTTACCTCATCAGGTGGCAAATCCAGTTCGCCAGCCGCCTCGAGAGTGGCGACGCCGGCCAGCCTGGCCAACAGCAGCACGGCCTCGCGGCTCCAGATTCCCAACCCTTCGAGCAAGTGCTCCAAGCGGTCGAACTCATCGAGATTGTCGTACTGGTTGCGCTGCATCAGACGATGCAGATGATCCCAGAAAGGGTAGTTGGCTGTCGCGACATGGTAGGGCGAGCAATACCACGTGTACTGAGGGGCCCGGGGCGCGATCGCATTTCGAAAAGCCCGCAACAGGCGAGACTTGCCCACTCCGGCTTCACCACTCAATACCACGGCCTGACCTTGGCCGCTGGCTGCGGTCCTCCACGCGCGATCGAGTAGTGCGAGTTCGACGTCGCGTCCGACCAGCGGGTACGCGTCACGTCGGGTTTCGTCGACCTCAGACACCGATCTTACCCGCACCGCGACGTACGGCACGACCGGGTCCGCGAGTCCCTTCAGGGAGACCGGCTCCAGGGCACGTGTCTCGATGCGCTCGCCCAAAAGCGCATTGGTGGACTCGGCGATACAGACGCTGTTGGGCGCTGCTGCGGCTTGGAGACGCGCGGCCAAGTTTGGTGTGTCGCCGAGCACGGCGGCCTCTTCGCTCGCGCCCTCTCCGATGATATCGCCCACTACGACCTGCCCGGTGGCGACACCCACTCGTACTTCCAGCGTGCCGGCCGAATCGATGCTCGAAACCGCCGCCACCATGCCCAGGCCAGCGCGCACGGCGAGTTCCGGGTCGTTTTCGCTCGCCGCCGGGTAACCGAAGTAGGCCAGCACGCCATCTCCCATGTAGCGCGCAATGAAGCCGTGATTACCGACTATCTCGCTCGTGACCGCTGACTGAAACTGCGATAGCAGTCCTCGATAGTCCTCTGGATCCATCGACTGAGACAGGGCTGTCGATCCGACCAGGTCGCAGAACATGACGGTGAGCTGGCGACGCTCGGCCTCGCCAGGTTCGCGCTCGATGATCGTCGCATTGCCTGCAGCTTCGGGCGGCGCATCGGCGACAGGTGCCACCAGTTCTGCGTCGAGAAGCCGCACGCCGCGCAGAAACCGTTTCCGATCCCCGAAGCTGAATCCAAACTCTTTGAGGTCCGACTCGCCGACCTCGCTGACGACATCCAGGTCGACGTCGTTCTCGCGAAGTATGTCGACGTACTTCTCAAGTCCACACTCCTTGAGCCAGCCCAATAGATCCCGCATGCGAAAGCACTATCAAGTCGTTGCCTGGACCCCGACTTTAGCATTTACGCCGGTTCGATCTTTCACCTGCCAAGCACGCCGGACGGCCGTACCAAGACGGACGCGGTGACGCGTAGGAAGCGCGTTACCAGGAAGTTGCCGAGGACATGCAGACACAAGCAGTTCCTCCCGGGACAAAACGTCGACCCAGGCTGTCTTGCCGGGTGGTTTGGCCATCGCCAGCCGCGCACAGAGGAAGGCGAAGGCTTCGGCGTACGACCGTTGCAGTCAAAGCATGACCGGCGCGTTCGAGTTGAGACCAGCGACCTCGAGTCGACATGACGACCCGCGAGCGCGGCACGCCCACATTAGCGACGAACACGATAAACGTCAGGAACACGACGGCCGGGATCAGCTCAAACTGTCCGAATGCGCGCTTGCCATCGAGGGGGGACTTGTCGTCGCCAGTCTTGCAGAGATAGCCGGTTGCGCTCTCGATGAGGCGCGCAACCGCAGCAACTGCACTGACGTCGCCAGCCCGTTCGATCCGCTATGGCCATGGCCGGAAATCGTAAACACCTGATTTGGCAGCCGTACCCGTCCGACGTGTTGTAAGAGGACGGGACTCAACGTTTCTTCACCGAAGAGTTCAAGCGCAAAAGGGTGTGCTGGTCAGCGCAAGGCGTCGGACGACAGGAAGATACAGCTTTGCCGCCAACTTACTCGCGTGAGGAGGAGCGAGAGTATTTTCGCGGCGCCGCAGCTCACTTTTCCACGGACCATAACTCGAGGACGCGTGCATCGACTAGGGTCGGGGGCGAGCGCATCGGACTTCGCCGTGCGGAGCGCCTGATGCGAGCGCCGTGTCGCAGACATCGCGCACATCCGCACCAGCGCTCGGTAGATGCAGTGCGTAGTGGCCTTAGAACAGTGCAGAAAACCACATCAAATTCAGAATCACGACGACGATGAGCAACCACCAGAGAATGGCCTTGTTAGTCCCGAAGATGCTGGTGGTTTCTACGCTCTGGGGGTCACGTCGCACACGCTCCACCCATTCAGCCTGTGCCGCGCTGATGACGGTCTGTGCCCGTCTCGCTGCCTCGACATCCGCCACCCACAGCCCAGCCTGGCCGCCACCGAAGACTGAACCGGGCCGCTCTTCAAATTCGATGTTGGCCGCGTCCAACGCTGCTCGCATGGCTTCCACTTCGTCCGCCGTGGCGCCGGATGACTTGAATACGCGTTTCAATGGACTAGTCCTCAAATCAACAGGCAGGCCCTGGGGCCTCCGCTCCAGCTGCCGATGCGACGAACTCTGGCCCTCAGTAGCCGGGTAGACC
>JBCCEJ010000052.1:0-43475 GCA_039030335.1 Pseudomonadota bacterium
CGCCGCACCTCGTGCGCGCTGGTGCCCGTATACGAAGGCCGACGCCTGGACCAGGCCGGCAAGAGTGGGGACGCGGCGTGGGACGGCGGTCAGCAGGATTGGTGGCGACAGCGGTAAGTTCCATGAAGGTCCTCAACAAGTGGGGTGGGGACCCGCCGCACCGCTTGTCGGTGTCTGGGCGAACCCTGGAGTTTGTTAATATCTACCGTGGTCGAGGCTGACGGCGAACCGGAGAGCACGGCCACGGCATCCTCGGGCGTGGCCTGCGCGCCGCCGCGTCCAGGGCGACTGACGAAACGCGCGATTTTATGTCTTTTGTGACGCTACCGCACCCTGCAAACCGAGCTTCGGTAGCGCACTGCGGTGTTCCGGACCTGCGGATGGACTGACACCGAGTGCGCAAATACATCATCGAGCGCTACGTCGCGCGCGAGGCGCTGCTGAACTTCCTGGCCGTCATCTCGGTGCTTCTGCTCATCTATGTCAGCAACCGGTTCATTCGGTTCCTGGCGGAAGCGGCCGCGGGCGACATCGACAGCCAGGTGATTCTCGAACTCCTGGTCCTGAAGTTGACGGCGAACAGCGTGCTGCTGCTGCCGCTGGCGCTGTACGTGGGTGTGCTGCTCGCGCTGGGACGGCTCTATCGCGACAGCGAAGTTGTCGCGATGCACGCCGGTGGTATCGGCTTCACCACCTTGCTGCGAGCGATCGGCGCACTCGCGGTCGTGTTCGCGGGGCTTACGGCCATATTGTCTCTGTACGTCGCACCAGCCGCGGCGGAACGCGCCGACAGCCTGACGAGCGAGGCGCGCAGCGATTCGGAGATGACCGGACTGTACCCGGGTCGGTTCAAGGAGTTCAGCGATGGCGATCAGATTATCTATGCCGAAGACGTCGCCGTCGGGCAGAACCGGATGGAGACCGTGTTCGTCCAAGTGCGCCGCGACAATGCCCTCGACCTCGTTTTCGCCCGCACCGCGCACCAGTTCCTGGACAGCACGACCGGTGACCGTTTCATGGTCCTCGAATCGGGCTATCGGTACGAGGGGCATCCGGGGGCGCCAAATTTCGTTATCCACGAGTTCAAGACGCACGGTGTACGCATCAGGAAGCGTGAGGTCAGCGAGGAGTACCGGCCCCTGGAGGTGTTGTCGCTCACGGAACTGCTGGCGAGCGATACCTACACCCACCTCGCCGAGCTGCAATGGCGTCTGTCGGTGCCGATCTCGGCGTTTGTGCTGGCATTGCTGGCGGTGCCGTTGTCACGGACGTCGTCCAGAGAGGGCAAGTACGGCAAGCTGTTCGTCGCGGTGCTCATCTATTTCATCTATACGAATCTGATGAGCATCAGCCAGAAAGCTGTGGAACGCGGCGAACTGACACCGCTCGTCGGGGTCTGGCCGGTCCACGTGTTGATGTTGCTGGTAGTGCTGTGCATGGTGTTCGTGGCTTCGGGTGGCTGGAGCCGGCTGCGCGCGCGCATGCGTCGGCGGCCGCACATGGCGCGGACCTACTGAGGCACAGTTGATGCGATTGCTCAGTCGGTACATTGGCGTTCAGGTCTTCATCGGTACGGCCCTGGCGCTCGGCGTGTTGCTGAGCGTGTTCTCGTTCATCGATTTCATCGAGGATCTGGATACTGTCGGTCAGGGCAGCTACACCGTCGCCGAAGCCATGCTACACAGCGCTCTGACGATGCCGACGCGGGCTTTTGCGCTGTTTCCGCCGGCGGCTCTAATCGGCACTTTGCTCGGACTCGGGACGCTCGCGAGTGCGCGGGAAATCGTGGTCATGCGCGCCGCCGGTATTTCCATCGTGCAGATCGTCGCGGCCGTCATGAAAGCCGGGCTGGTGCTGGTGTTGTTCGCCGTCATCGTCGGCGAACTGGTCTCTCCCTACAGCGAGCAGATCGCTCAGCAGCGCCGGAGCGCTGCCGTTAGCGAGCAACTGAGCGTCATGACCCGCTACGGGTCGTGGCTTCGCGACGGTCTCAGCTTCATCAACATTCGCCGCATACTCCCCGATCAGGAACTCGAAGAGGTTTTCATCTACAACTTCGACAAGGATTACCGGCTGCGCACGTCCACCCGAGCCGCGAAGGCACGGCATCAGGGCGAGCGTTGGTTGCTCGCAGGGATCGCGCAGAGTTCGATTTCTCCGGCCGGTGTCGAGACGCGTGAGCTGGACCAGGCGATGTGGGAGTCGCGGTTGCTGCCCGACCTGGTCAACGTCTCCACGGTCGAGCCCGAGAGCCTTTCCGCGGTCGGACTCGCCACGTACCTCGGTTACCTGCGCAACAATGGGCTAGCGACGGCCCGCTTCGAACTGGCCCTGTGGAACAAGATCGTCTATCCCCTGGCGACGGCGATCATGATCTTTCTGGCGGCCGCGATAGTGTTGTCACGAAACTCGCCGATGGCTGTCGGACAGCGCGTTGTCATGGGCGCGCTCATCGGTGTGGGGTTCCACATTTTGCACAACACGAGCGTTCGCGTGGGCCTGGTCTACGACTTTTCACCGGTTATTACCGCGCTGCTTCCATCCATCGTCTTTCTGGCGCTCGCGGCGTCGATCATCCGCCGCGCACAGTAGCGCCGCAGGGTCCATTGCCGCGGGTGCCCGGTCAGTTTTTTTTGTACAACGTTTCGTCGCGCACGATGCGGGTACCGCTCGCGCGGTCGTGCCACATCAACCGGTCCCGGTCCCAGAACGCCCAGAGAAACCCGAGACCGAGGCACAACACCGACACCCAGCCGACCAGGTACCGGATCAACACGGCCGTCCAGCCAGGCCGTCGGCCGTCGACCGTCACGATACGGGTTTTCCAAGACCGCATGCCGGGGGTGTACCCGGCACGAATCCAGAAACCGGCGAAGTACAGGAACACTGCGGTCAGCAGGTAGGCCTGGAAGAACGGGTTGCCGGCGGCGACGGCGTCGCGCAATACGGCCACCGCCACGGCCGCGGCCGCGAACACCACCGACGTCGCGGGTAAAACGTCATACACGGCCGCGGCGATGCGTCGCAGCGGTGCTGAAACGAGGTAGGGCGGTGTTGTCCCGTCCATTCCGGTTCAGGCCTTGGGGAGCGTCACACCAGTTTGTCCCTGGTACTTTCCGCCCCGGTCGCTGTATGAGGTTTCGCACACTTCATCGGACTCGAGGAACAATACCTGTGCGACGCCCTCGTTGGCGTAGATGCGCGCCGGCAACGGCGTGGTGTTGGAGAACTCCAGTGTGACGTGACCTTCCCACTCGGGTTCCAGTGGCGTGACGTTTACGATGATGCCGCAACGCGCATAGGTCGATTTACCCAGGCAGATCGTCAAAACGGAGCGCGGGATGCGGAAGTACTCGACGGTCCGGGCGAGGGCAAACGAATTCGGCGGGATGATGCACTGTTCACCGGTTACCGATACGAAGCTCGACTCATCAAAAGCTTTTGGGTCGACGATCGCCGCGTTGATGTTCGTGAACACTTTGAACTCGTTGGCGCAGCGCACGTCGTAGCCGTAACTCGACGTGCCGTATGAGATGGCACGACCGCCGTCTTCGCCCGCGCGGACCTGAGACGGTTCGAACGGCTCGATCATGCCGTGCGCGGCGGCCATCCGCCGGATCCAGCGGTCGGACTTGATGCTCATCTTCGGTTTCCTCAGTGAGTCGGGGTCGGCCTGACGGCTGGTTTGCCCGCCCGACCGCACCGCACGTCAGCGCGGCGCTCAGTCGTTCTGGATCACGATGCTCGGGAATGCCTGGCTGTAGTCCTTGGCCTGTCGCGACAGCTTGCCTGCTACGCGTCGCGCAATCTCTCGAAACTGGTTTCCGACTGCGCCGTCAGGATCGCGCTTGACGGTCGGCAGGCCGCCGTCCGCGTCTTCCCGGATGCTGAGCGTAAGCGGCAGTGCGCCGAGGAACGACACACCGTGGTCGTCCGACATCCGCGCCCCGCCCCCCGTGCCGAAGATGTGTTCCTCATGACCACATTGACTGCACGTGTGGATGCTCATGTTCTCGACCACGCCCAGCACTGGAACCTTGACCTTCTCGAACATCTTCAGGCCCTTGCGGGCATCGAGCAGGGCGATGTCTTGCGGTGTCGTGACGATCACGGCCCCGCTCACCGGTATCTTCTGTGCGAGCGTTAGCTGTGTGTCTCCCGTTCCCGGCGGCAGGTCCACGACCAAGTAGTCGACGCCCCGCCAGTTGGTATCGCGAAGTAATTGTTCGAGCGCCTGTGTCACCATCGGGCCACGCCAGATCATCGGCGTCTCTTCGTCGATCAGGTAGCCTATCGACATGGACTGAACGTCGTGGCTCACGATCGGTTCAAGCGACTTGCCGTCGAGCGATTCAGGCTGTCCGCTCGCACCCAGCATCCGCGGCTGGCTCGGGCCGTAGATGTCGGCATCCAGCATGCCGACGCTCGCGCCCTCGGCTGCCAGCGCGAGGGCCAGGTTGGCCGCCACCGTCGATTTGCCAACGCCGCCTTTCCCGGACGCGACCGCGATGATGTTCTTGATATTCTTGAGGGTCTCGACGCCGTCCTGCACGGCATGAGCAGTTACTTTCCAGCCGATGTCGACCGCAACGCCTTCGACGCCCTCAATGTCTGTCACAGCCGCGCTCAAAGCGTCGGTAAGCGTCGTTTTGTAGCCCTCCGCCGGGAAGCCCAGCTGCACCTTCAAAGTGACCTTCGCGCCGTCGATCTGTATATTCTTGATCGCCTTGGCCGAAACCAGATCCGAATCCATATACGGGTCGACGTAGGTTTTGATCGCCGCCTGAATCTGACTTTCAGTGACCTCGGCCATCGGTGAATCCTCGTGCGCGATGAAGCAGGCCATCTTACACCAGGATGGTCCATCCGGACCTTGGTATCGAGCCTTGAGGCGCACCGCTGGCCTACCCCGTTGGGGATGATTCCCCGCGTCCCACTATCGCTCCGGATAAGAGATGACTGACACGCAACGCCGCATTCTCGTCACCAGCGCATTGCCGTACGCGAACGGACCGATTCACATTGGTCATCTGGTGGAGTACATCCAGACGGACATCTGGGCGCGGTTTCAGCGCATGCGCGGTCACGAGTGCATCTACGTCTGCGCCGATGATGCGCATGGGACGCCGATCATGCTGCGCGCCGAAGCGGAGGGCGTGACACCCGAACAGCTGATAGCACGCGTCGAAGAGGAGCACCGGCGCGACTTCGCCGCGTTTGGTGTGAGCTTCGACCTCTACTACACGACCCATTCGCCGGAGAATCGCGAACTGGCGGAACTCATCTACACGCGACTGCGCGATGACGGGCACATCGCGGTCAGGACGATCCGGCAGTCCTACGATGCCGAGAAGGAGATGTTTCTTCCGGATCGCTACGTCAAGGGCAATTGCCCGCGCTGCGATTCACCGGATCAATACGGTGATTCTTGTGAAGTATGCGGCGCTACCTACAGCCCGACGGATCTGAAAGACCCGATATCTGTCGTCTCGGGCTCGACGCCTGAACTGCGCGAGTCGGAGCATCACTTCGTAAAGCTTGGCGACTTCGACGCGATGCTGCGCGAATGGGTTCACGACGAGAACGCGAGGCCCGTGCAGCCGGGCATCGCGAACAAACTCGAAGAATGGTTCGAGACCGGATTGCAGGACTGGGATATCAGTCGCGACGCGCCGTACTTCGGATTCGAGATTCCGGAGGCGCCGGGGAAGTACTTCTACGTCTGGCTCGACGCACCGATCGGCTACATGGCGGCGTTCAAACATCTTTGCGACAACACCGAGGGGCTCGAGTTCGACGACTTCTGGGCGCCCGACAGCGACGCTGAAGTCCATCATTTCATCGGTAAGGACATCGCCTACTTCCATACGCTGTTCTGGCCGGCACAGCTGCACGGAGCGGGCTTCCGCAAGCCGACCGCGGTTCACTGCCACGGGTTCTTGACCGTGAACAATCAGAAGATGTCGAAGAGCCGCGGCACCTTCGTCAAGGCGGAGACGTTTGCCCGGCACCTGTCGCCCGAGCAACTGCGCTACTACTTCGCATGCAAGCTCGGCAACGGCATCGACGACCTGGATCTGAATCTCGAGGACTTCTCGGCACGAGTGAACGCGGACCTCGTCGGCAAGGTCGTCAATATCGCGTCACGGTGCGCGGGTTTCATCACGAGGCGGTTTCACGGGCAACTCGCAGTATCGCTGCCGGACCCCGCTCTCTACGCACGGCTGGTCGACGCGGCGGAAGGGATCGCCGGCCACTACGAAGCGCGCGAGTTCGGGCGTGCCATGCGGGACGTCATGGCTCTCGCCGATCAGGCCAATCAGTACATCGATGCGCACAAGCCGTGGCAGCTCGCGAAGGACCCCGGGCGGCTTCCGGAAGTGCAGGCCATCTGTACGCAGGGCCTGAATTTGTTCCGCGTCCTGATGACGTATCTGGCGCCCGTGTTGCCCGAGACGGCCGCCGCGTCGGCGCGCTTTCTCGGCGAAGGCAGTTTGAACTGGGCGACGTTGGGCGAGCCCCTGCTGGGGCAGTCGATCGCCCCGTTCGAGCGGCTGATGGAAAGAGTGGACGACAAGGCCATTGCGCGCATGCTCGAAGACACCGCGGCGGATGCAGCAGCCGAGGCTGCGATGACCGCCGGTGCCGCGGCCAGGCCTGAGCTCGAGTCGGATCATGAACCCGTGGCCGAGACGATCGACTTCGACCAGTTTGCCACCGTCGACCTGAGGGTCGCGCGTATTATCGCGGCCAATGCTGTCGAGGGCGCCGATAAACTGCTCGAGCTACGGGTTGATCTCGGGTTTGAGCAGCGTACCGTGTTCGCCGGTATCAAGGCCGCCTACGACCCGGCCACGCTCATCGATCGCCACGTCGTCGTCGTCGCGAATCTCGCCGCGCGCAAGATGCGCTTCGGCGTATCTGAAGGCATGGTGCTGGCGGCCGGGCCTGGCGGCGACTCGATCTGGTTGTTGGATGTGGATGACGGTGCCTCGCCGGGCCTGCGGGTGCGCTGAGCGCAACGCCATGCACCTTCAACAGCCGGGTTGCGAAGCGCCGGGTGCCGGTCATGAGTGAAGCATTGCTGCTGATCATCGGCGCGGCGCTCGTCAATAACGTGGTGCTCGCTCACTTCCTTGGCCTTTGCCCTTTCATGGGCGTATCGAATCGCCTGTCGGCGTCGGTCGGCCTCGGCGCTGCCACGGCGCTCGTATTGAGTATTGCGTGTGCGCTCGCCTGGCTCGCGCACCACTATCTGCTGGTGCCTTTGGATGCGCACGGATTGCGCACGCTGGTCTTCATTCTCGTCATCGCGGTAGCGGTGCAGGCGACTGAGTTGTTGATGCGGCGCTTTGCACCACTGCTGTTTCGGGTGCTCGGCATCTACGTTCCCCTGATCACGACCAACTGCGCGGTACTCGGCGTGGCGCTGATGACGACGCAACGCGAGCTCGATTTCCTGTCGGCCGTGCTCGTGGGGCTCGGTACTGCGCTCGGATTCACGTTGGTTCTGGTGCTGTTTGCAGCGCTTCGGGAACGGGTCAGCGACGAGGCTTTGCCAGCGCTGATGCGAGGCGCGCCGGTTGCGTTCCTGAGTGCCGGCATGATGTCGCTCGCTTTCATGGGACTGCGTGGGCTCGGAGGCCTCTAGGCCTATGGGTCAAAGGCGCGCAGCGGTCCGCGGACGGTCCCGGCGAGGTGTCGGCGATAGTCGTGGAAGCACGGTATCTGGTTGTCGCGAAGGCGGTTGCTGCCGGGCGTCGTGGTCTGGTTCCAGCCCGGTGAATTGCATATGGTTGGGAATTGCCCTGGTTCGTGGCAGAAATAGCGTATCCAAAGACGTCGCCACGGCACCTGGCCTGACTGAGGGCTGCGTCATGACGCCTCGTTTGCACCATGTGCGGGCGCGCCGGTGGGTGCCATCCCCGCTACGCATTGTTGTTTAGGGGATTCCGAGTGGAATTCGTCGCCAGATGGTCGGCTGCTGTACCTGGATGGCCCGCATCGAGCGGTTTGCTCCGGCTAGCGGGACCAAGACCGTGGTGAACGCGGCTCTCGCCATGCTCGGTCTGTTCGGTGCGGCAGGGATCGGTCTCGCCCTGCTGTCGCAACGCTCGCCGCGCGACACGCAGACGCTCGTCGCGCGGATCGACGCGGTGTTACCGCAGACGCAGTGTGCGCAGTGCGGTTACCCAGGCTGCGCACCCTATGCCGAGGCCATCGCCTTGGGTGAGGCCGACATCAACCGCTGCCCGCCCGGCGGGCCTGAGACTATCGTCGTGTTGGCTGAGTTATTGGGCGCCGAGTCAATCGCGCTGGCTGCCGATGTACCGGCGACGGTGCCGCCACAGATCGCCCTGATCGACGAAGCCGCGTGCGTCGGTTGCGCGCTCTGCCTGCCGGCATGCCCCGTCGATGCGATCATCGGTGCGCCGCGACTCATGCACACCGTCGTGTCTGACGAATGCACCGGGTGCGAACTGTGCCTGCCGCCATGCCCGGTCGATTGCATCGAGCTGCGTCCGTTGCCGTCACCGGAACGTGCGTGGTGATGCGACCGTGGCTACAGACGCTGCCGGCAGCGGCGTTTCCGGAACAGGTTTTCCCGCCCATGCCGGGTCGCCTGGTCTACGCCGTCACTGCCGGAGAGCGCGCCGACCTGGAAGTCGGCAGGCATTACGCAGCGGGGACGGCCCTGTGCGCAGCGGGTCAACCGCAGTTCCTGCCGCTCGCCGCACGGCTAATTTGCGTCAGCACGGAAACACTCGTGTTCGCTCCCGAGGCGTCTCACCCAACCGGCCCGGAACCGGCGTCGTTGCCCGTGCCGCCAGCCCCGATGCGCGTCCGGATGGTTCGGCCAGGCATCGAAGATCTCATCGAGCGGGCGCGCACTTTCGGCATCGCCGGCCACGGTGGTGCGGGATTCCCACTTTGGAAAAAGCTCGAAGGCGCGCAGGCGCGCTCTCCATCGATCCTGGTCGTCAATGCGGTCGAATGCGAACCTGGTCTGGCCGGTGATGGCGCATTGCTGGCGCTGGAACCCGAACGGGTCGCGCGCGGCTTCGAAGCGCTGGTACACGTGTATTCGCCCCAGCGGGCATTGCTTGCTGCACACACCTCGGAGCCCGCTCGACGGCTCGGCTGCGAAGCGCTGGTAGTGCCAGGGGGATATCCTGCGGGCGACGAGCGCCAGATCTGCCGGCAGCTCGGGCGCCCCCTTGGTTACCGGGAGCGTTCGCTTGACGCCGGCGTCCTGATGCTCAACGTAGGCACGGTGGCTGCGCTTGGCGATGCGCTGGACGGTATCGCGCCAAACCGGCGTTTCGTAACCGTGCATGGACCGGCCGTCGCGCGACCGTCCGTACTGCCCGCATGGTTGGGTACACCCTTGAACGACGTCTTGGAAGCCGCGGCCATGAACACCGCGTTGGCCGATGATCGCGGTGGGTCATTGGGCCTGCGCGTAGGTGGCCTGATGATGGGGACAGACGTTGCGCCCGCGCAATGGCGCGCAGATGAAGATGCGATCTCGCGGCAGATCGGAGTGGCGCAGTCCACGACCGGCCTCTATCTGCGGGAGCGGCTCGACGCCTCGCCCGCGCAGCCTTGCATCAATTGTCAGCGCTGCGATGCGGTTTGCCCGCAACATCTTCCGGTCGCCCGGCTATGGCAGGCACTGGACCGTCAGGATGCTCAGGCGACAGCGCCGTTGCTGGACGGCTGCAATCAGTGCCGGTGCTGCGACCTGGTTTGCCCGAGTGGTATCGGCCTGGCCGACGCCTTTGGCGCCGCGCGCCTCGAGGTTGGCGAGCAAGCACGTGCAGCGGCGCTCGCCAACTGGTACGCGGGCCGTTATCAGGCGCATCAGCGCCGGGAACAGGAGCGCAATGCGGCGCGCGAGCGCCGGCGTGAGCGACGGGACGGATCTGCACGCCCGCAACTCGCAGATCTGTTGAAAGCCGGACGCCGACGGCGCCGCCGGCCCGGCGTTTGAGCCCGTGGCAGGGCAACCAGATGCCAGGGTTTATCCAAAGGGCACCCGCGACGACACCCAGCATAGGGAGTCTGATGCTGCCGCTGCTGCTGGCCCTGGTGCCCGTCGCGATCCTGCAGACCTGGCTGTTCGGCGTGCGCGTCCTGCTGCTACTTGTGGCCGCGGTAGGCGTCGCGGTCGTGACCGAGGCGGTGATCCTGTATTTCAGGGGTCGGGCGGTTGGCCCGGCCTTACGGGACGGCAGCGCGGCGGTCGCGGGCGCGCTGCTCGGCCTGGCAGTTGCCCCTGGGCTCGCTCTGTGGCAGCTCGCCCTCGGCACGATTTTCGCGGTCGCGGCCGCCAAGCACGCATATGGGGGCATCGGACGCAATCCGTTCAATCCGGCCATGGCCGGCTATGCGTTCCTGCTGGTCTCATTCCCGGCCGAGCTGGCCGTATGGCCGGCGACCATGGACGGCCTGAGCGGCGCTACGCCGCTGGATACGGCGCATGCGCTGGCCCGCGGCGCCGAGGTGCCCGACGTCACGACCCCGGGGCAAACGAGCCGGGTGTGGACGCACCCTCAGAGCAGCGCGGCAGCAGCCTTCGCGTGGCTGAACATCGCCTGGCTGGCTGGCGGTTGCCTGCTCGTGAAACTCGGCATCATCCACTGGCGCATGCCGACCGCCGTGTTGCTCGGGATCGGTGTGGCTGCCTGGGTCGCGTCGATGACCGGGGGCACCGCGCCGTTCTGGCAGCACTGGTTCACGGGCGCCAGCATGGCGGCCGCTTTTTTCATCGCCACCGACCCTGTCTCCGCGCCCCGCTCGGTGCGGGCAGCGTGGCCATTCGGTTTACTGATCGGCATGGTGGTTGTCGTGATTCGCGAATACGGCGCCTATCCGGATGGGGTGGCGTTCGCGGTCCTGCTCGCGAACTGCATCGCGCCGCTGTTGGATCGGCTATATGGGCGCGGTGACCGATCCGACCTGGGGAAGCCCGGAGACGCGCCGTGAGCGGTCCCGGAAACTGGCAGGCTGCGGTGCGCTCCGGTCTGCAACTCGGAGGCCTGGCGGGGCTGGCTGCGCTACTGATAGGTGCAGTGGATCACTGGACTCAGGCGGGGCGTGATGCAAATCGGCTGGCCGCCGCGAATGCGCGGCTCGAGGCACTGTGGCCTGGCTCGTCGCGGGCGTGGGACCCGGGTTTCCAGAGCGTTGCCGGCATGCCGCGGGTGAGCGTCGTGACCGGCACGGCACCGTCTCCGGACGCGCCGCACGTCTACCTGAACTGGCCGGCTCCGAATGGGTACGCAGGTCGTATGCAGATCGCCGTCGCTTTCCGACAAGTGCCAGATGCACCCCGGCCGGTCGTATATGCGGTCGCCGTGTTGACGCACCAGGAGACCCCGGGGCTTGGCGACCGGATAGAACGTCGGCGTTCGCCGTGGCTCAACCAGTTCACGGGCCTGCATGCACCTGCTGCCGCGAGGCTGCGAGCGGATGGCGGTGAGATCGATGCGCTGAGCGGTGCAACGATTACCGCTCGAGCCGTCGCGGAAGCGGTCAGTCACGCGATGCGGATACATCACACGCGATCCGCGCGGCCGCCTTTCACCGGCAAGCCATCACCGCAAAAACGGCCGCCCAGCGAGCCGGAGAAGCGACCGTGATAGACCCGCAGGCGCGTGAACCCGACGCAGGCCAAACGCTGGCTGCGAACGCCGAAGCTGGGGGACCGGACGTTCAGCAAGGAACGCCGCCGCCAGCCGTGGATGGGGTGGAGGGCTTTCCGACCAGCAACTGGGCGCAAGGCCTCTGGTTTCAGAACCCGGTGCTGGTCATGCTCCTCGGGCTTTGCCCGCTGCTGGCTGTCAGTACGACCGTGGTGTCGGCGACCGTGCTGGGCATCGCTACGCTGGTCACGCTGACTCTATCGAATGTCACGATAAGCGCCGTGCGTGCCTGGATTCCCGGCGATCTGCGGCTGCCGGTGTTCGTTGCCGTGGTCGCGACGGCCGTAACACTGGTCGACATGACGCTGATGTCGATCGCCTATGAGCTGCATCGCGAAGTCGGGCTGTTCATTCCGCTGATCGTCACCAATTGCACCGTCCTCGCGCGGGCTGAGGCATTTGCGGCCCGAAACCCGGTAGCGGACGCGTTTCGCGACGGCTGGTCGATGGGAGCGGGGTTCGCCGCCGCCATCATTGCACTCGGCACGCTGAGAGAGGTTCTGGGACACGGCAGTATCGGCCGCGATGTCGAACTGCTGCTCGGACCAGCGGCTGCGGGCTGGAGCTGGCAGATTGGAGAACCAGGCACGGCGTTGTTGCTCGCCATTCTCCCTCCCGGTGCGTTCTTCGGGCTCGCGCTGCTGGCTCTCGGCAGCAACTGGATGCGCCAGCGGACAGGTTCTTGAGCAGGCGGGCGCGGGACCGCTCTAATCTGTCAAACGCCTGTCCTCCATCACAGATAGCACATGAACCACGCAAACCGGTGCGCCTGTTGAGACCCTGCTAGAGTTATGGCGTGGAAGTCAGCCTGCACGGCGCTCGGCTCGGGCACGGCGCTCGGTCCGGGCGATTCCGGTGCGCTGTCCGAACGGTGTTGAGTCACGATGTTGAGTCGGTTTGTCGAGCGATTGAAACGCCACGGTGTGCGCGTGGGGCTGGGCCTGATCGTAGTGCTGTTTTTCCTGGCGCACGTCAGTGGCTTCAACCGTGTCGACGCCATCGATCGACTCGAATATTTTGCGTATGACGCCCGGCTGCTGCTGGGCCTTCAACCCGAGAAGGACCAGCGTGTCGTCATCGTCGACATCGACGAACGCAGTTTGAGTGCGGAAGGTCGTTGGCCGTGGGGGCGGGATAAGGTCGCCAGGCTCATAACGCGCCTGTTCGAGGACTATCAGGCCGGCCTGGTTGGATTCGACGTGGTGTTTGCGGAACCAGATGAGAGCTCTGGTCTGGGCGTGCTGGAGCAGTTGGCGGCCGGTAGCCTGCAGGGCAACGAGCAGTTCCGCGCGGCGTTGGACGGGCTGCGCCCCAACCTGCAACACGACGTGGTGCTGGCCAGGACACTGGCTAAATATCCGGTCGTATTGGGGTATTACTTCAGCGAAACCCAGCAAGCTGAACAACTCCAGATCGGCAAGCTGCCGCAGCCAGCATTCGGGGCGAAACACTTCGAAGGACGCAAGATCCCGTTCATGAGCGCCAACGGTTACGGCGCCAATCTGAACATTCTGCAAGACGCCGCGCTGGGTGCCGGACACTTCAACCCTTATGTCGATGAAGACGGTGTCGTGCGCAAAGTACCGATGCTCTACAAGTACAAGGGCGATTTCTATGAATCGCTTTCACTTGCGATGGCTCGACTGGCACTGAACGAAAAGCAGATTATTGCTGGCTTTCCCGAGGACTCGCGACCAGGGTCCACGTATCAGGGTATGGAGTGGCTGGAAGTCGGGCCGCGCCAGATTCCGGTCGACGAGAGGGTGAGGGCGCTGGTGCCGTACCGCGGTCGTCAGGGCAGTTTTACTTACGTATCGGCCACTGATGTGCTCAACGGCACCGCGGATAAAACAGCGTTCGAGCGTCGCATCGTGCTGGTCGGTACGTCCGCGCCCGGGTTGCAGGATTTGCGCTCGACACCAGTCGACGAGGTTTACCCGGGGGTAGAAATTCACGCCAATCTGATAGCCGGCATCATCGACGACCGCATCATGGAAGACCCGGCCTATACGCTTGGGGCAGAGTTCATCGTCACCCTCCTGACCGGTCTCATCATGGCCGTTGCTATTCCGTTGCTGTCGCCGCTGCTGGCCACCTTTGGAACATTGCTGCTGCTGACAGGGATCGTCGTCGTCAACATCTTCATCTGGCGCAATGCGGGCATGGTGTTCGAGCTTTCGAGCGGCGTGCTGATGATCCTCGTCATGTTCCTGCTGAACATGTCCTACGGTTATTTTGTCGAATCGCGCGGCAAGCGGCAGCTCGCGGGCCTGTTCGGTCAATATGTTCCGCCGGAACTGGTCGACGAGATGTCCGTCGACCCGGCGCACTACTCGATGGAAGCCGAGAGCCGTGAGATGACCGTACTGTTCACGGACGTACGGGGATTCACAACCATCTCCGAGGGGCTCGATCCAAAGGAACTCTCAGCTCTGATGAACGAATTCCTGACGCCGATGACAGACATCATCCACCGTCGTCGCGGGACTATCGACAAGTACATGGGCGACGCGATCATGTGCTTCTGGGGCGCGCCGCTGCGCGACCGCGATCACGCCCGCCACGCGACCGAGGCGGCCCTGGAAATGGTCGAAGCCGTGCGTGCCCTCGGGCCGGCATTCAAAGAGCGCGGCTGGCCGGAAGTGCGTATCGGAGTCGGCGTAAACACCGGCGAGATGAGTGTCGGCAACATGGGTTCGGAATTCCGCCTCGCCTACACGGTGCTGGGTGACGCCGTGAATCTCGGTTCGCGTCTAGAGGGGCAGACCAAGAACTACGGGGTCGAGGTCATCGTCAGCGAGACGACAAAGGCGGAACTGCCCGACCACGCCTTCCTGGAACTCGACCGGATCATCGTGAAAGGCAAGGATGAGCCCGTCACGGTGTACGAGCCGTTGGGACCCAAGGAACAGCTGACCGAGCAGCAGCGCAAAGAGATCCGCCAGTACCGCGACGCCTTGAAGTTGTACCGGGCGCAGTCGTGGGACCAGGCGGAGATCCAGTTCCTGAACCTCGACAATCTGTATCCCGACCGTCGTCTGTACGCCCTCTACGTTGAGCGAATCCAGCTGTTTCGCGCCGATCCCCCGGGCGACGGTTGGGATGGTGCTTTCCGGCTGACGACGAAATAGGCGGGCACTGCGGCGGCCCTGGCGCCTACAGTCCCTACCGCCGACCGCCGCGCTTTCTTCACCCAATACGCAAACGGGCCCTTCCGGGCCCGTTTCGCAGCGTTGTGTGGGCTCTCGGCCCGGCTAACTGCCGCTGCCCATCACGAAGTACTCCATCTTTACGCCGGCCAGTTCGATCACGTCGTGATCCTGCAGAGCGTGCGCCTGCGCACCAATAGACTGGCCGTTCACGACGGGTTCAGACCCTTCGACGTGCGTAATGAAGTAGCCCTGCGGGCGCCGCGTGATCACTGCCACCTGGACACCGGGACGCCCCAGGGTGATCAGCGCCTTGCGCAATTCCAGTTCTTTTCCGGCCCCGGGGCCGCTCAGAACCTGGATCTTGCCGAGCGGCAATTCGCCCTCGCTGGCCGCCTCGAATGGCTTGGCGGTGGCTGCCGCGTTGTTGGCGGCGTTGGCCGTGGCTGCAGCGGCGGCATGGCCCGCCATGCCGGGCCTGATGACCATCGTCTTCTCGAAGTCATCTTCGGTCGACGCCTCATCGTTGACGTACTTCAGCTCGTGTTTACCGATGCTGATGATGTCGCCATTCTTGAGCGCGTGCTTCTTGACCAGCTTGCCATTGACGAAGGTCCCGTTCGTACTGTCCAGGTCCTCCAGGAACGAATCACTCAGGATCGTGATAATCGCAGCGTGCTGGCCGCTCACTGCCAGGTTATCGACCTGAATATCGTTCTCTGGCTTGCGACCCAGCGTGATGCGCTCCTTGTTCAACGGGAACTCGCCCAACACGGACGAATTCAGGCTCAGTATCAACGATGCAGGCATGACTAGTATGGTCCTGGCTGTACTAAATCAAGAAAACCAATCAAAGAAACGCGAATACCAGCTGCGCTTCGAGGACGGGAACGGCTTCAACGCGCGCGCGAGCACGACGGAGACATTGTCTTTCCCGCCATTCGCGTTCGCCATCCGAACCAGTTCTGCAGCCACTGTATCGAGGTTCGTCGAGTGTTTTTCCAGGGTTGAATGAATTTCTTCGTCTTCGACCATGTCCGTTAAACCATCGGAGCATAGCAGGTAGACGTCACCGGGCAAGACTGCCTCTTCCTGAACATCGGGTACGACGGACCCTTCGATCCCCATCGCCCTGGTAACCAAATTCTTGTTCAGAGACTGTTTGGCTTCTTCCGGTGTGTAGAAACCCTTGTCGATCAGCTCCTGCAACAGGGAATGATCGACGGTGATCTGCTCGAACGTAGAGGCGCGAAGCCGGTAGAGACGCGAATCTCCGACGTGCGCGATCGTCATCCGGTCATCATAAAACATTGCGGTGACCACCGTCGTCCCCATGCCCTGGCACTGGGGTTGCGAAATCGCCGCCTTGTGGATCGTCTCGTTGGCGCGCGTTATCGCCTCGCGCACCAGCACGGATTCGCGCGCGAAACCTGAGTCCTCGTCCACGTCGCCGTGCTTTTTTATCTGCTTGAGGCCCTCGCGAACCTCTTCCATGATCGAGTTCACCGCCATCGCGCTGGCGACCTCACCGGCGCGATACCCGCCCATGCCGTCGGCCAGCACGGCCAGTCCGATGCCTGTATCGCTGCCGATGCTGTCTTCGTTGTGCGAACGTTTGCGCCCGACGTCGGACAGCCCGGTCACTTCTAGCTTCCCGTCGAGATTCATGCGGCCGCACCTCCGAGTGCAGCCTTGCACGCGCGAATCGCGTCGGCCATTTCCGCACCGTTCTGGAAGCGGTCTTCCACCGTCTTGCTGAGCGCCTTGTCGATCAGCGGCTTCATACCGGGCGGCAGGTCGGCGTTGATCTCCAGGATGTTCGGGTGCGGTTCGTTGGCGATATGGAACATCAGCGTCGCCATCGAATCGCCTCGGAACGGCAGCGTCCCGGTGGTCATCTGATACATCATGACGCCGAGCGAGAACAGGTCGGAGCGGCCGTCGACGTGCTTGCCTGACAATTGCTCGGGCGACATGAACGACGGCGTGCCGAGCACCATGCCGGTCTTGGTCTTGCTGGAATCGGTGATCCTGGCGATCCCGAAGTCGGTCAGCTTGGCTGTCTTCGACTCTGCCTCGTACATGATATTGGCAGGCTTGATGTCACGATGTACTACGTTGAGCTTATGAGCGTAGTCCAGCGCGTCGGCAGATGCGATCACAATATCGAGGACGTCGGGCAACGGAAGCAGACTGCCGGGCTTGGTGAAACCCTCGAGATCGCCGCCCTTCAGGTATTCCATCGCAATCCAGCCGAGATCGTGGTCTTCGCCGGTGTCATAGATTGTCACTATGTTCGGGTGATTCAGCCGGCCGGCGGAGGCCGCTTCGCGGAAGAAGCGCTCTTTTGCCTCGTCCAGTTCATCGCCGTCGAACTCCTGCGACAGCGCCATGGTCTTGATCGCTACCACGCGGTTGATCCGCGGGTCGCGTCCCTGGTAGACGATGCCCATGGCGCCCTTACCGAGCTCTTTTTCGACCTCGAAGCGCCCGAGTGTCGGTTTTTCGATCGTTCCGTCGAGCAGCATCGTCGCGCCAGCGCCGCCACCACCGCCGCCGCCTCCGAGCAGCACGGTTTCTTCCATGGCCTTGCTGCGGTTCAGCTTCTTGTCGACGTCCCGGAATTTCGGATTGTGCTGCGCGATGTACTCGTACACCGAGGCCGCCTTGGCAAACTGGCGCTTGCGCTCGAACTCAGGTGCGAGGTGCCACAGCAGGTCGAGTACCGATTCATCCACCGGCCGCAACCGGCGGAAGCGCTCGAAGGCCATGTCGTGATCGCCCTTGGCCTGCAACGCCAGCCCCAGCGATTTGTTGCTCTCGGCCGATTCCATGTCGGCCGCTTCCTTGCCGCGCTCTGTTACCAGGAATCGTTTGGTCGTCAAGACGGCGTGCCCAACTACCAACATCAACGTGGGCATGACCAGTTCGACCCAGGTCGCCTGTGCTACCAGCAGACCGATCTCGGCGCCGAGAAGCACGCCAACGAGCGCGATCGTCAGAATCGCTGCGGCTCCGGCGCCCAGTCTCGGCAGCAGCACCAGCAGGTAAATCGCAACGACCAGCAGAGCTACGCCAGTCACGCCAAGACCCCAGGCGGGTTTGGTGAAGAAGTGCTCCTGGAGGATGGATGAGACCAGATGCGCCAGCAGCTCGAGCGGGCTGGCCTTGGGCTGCACGGGCGTTGCAAATGAGTCGCCCAGTCCGCTTGCGGTCGGGCCGAGCAGAACGATCTTGTCGCGGTATTTGTCGAGCTTGATCGCGCCGGTCGCCACATCGAAGAAGGAGTCTGGCTTGAACGCGGCGCCACCTTCGCCATCGCCGTAGAAGAAGCTCAGCATCCGCATCTGCGGATCCGTGCCGATGGTCAGATTGCCGAGTCTGACGCTCTCGCCGAGCGTCACCTTGATGTCGTTGGGTCCGAGATTCAGGCTCGCGGCCGCGACCCGCAGGGCATAGGACGGGTAGAAGGCGTAGCGGTCGCTGCCTTCGTAGTAGGCGATGACCAGCGGGTCGGCCCGGATGCCGCCGTCCGCATCGGGAATCTGGTTCAGCGCACCGATGCCGACGGCCTTGTCGCCGACGCCGTCGATCGGCTGCAGCGCCTGAATTGCGATCACCGGATTGGCTTCCGCGCTGTCGCTGCGCTGGATGCTGGTGAGCTGGTTGGCCTGCATGAAGTCGGCGAGGGCTTTATCGGGGTTCCCGAACGGTTCGCCGGGCACGAAGTAGGCCGGCAGAACGACATTGGCAGACTGCGCCAGCGCCGCGCCCAGGGCCTGGTCCGTATCCATCGCCGCGGCGGCCTGGTCCAGTGCATCGAGCAGCGTGCCGAAGTCGTTCGCCAGCGCACCGCTCAGCGCTGAACCGGCGTAGAAATCCTGCGCGGCGCGAACCCCCGTGGCCGTCGCATCGGCCTTGTTTAGCAGTTCGCCCATCTGGATGCTGTCGGCGACTGCACGGCCGAAGCTCGCCTGCTCGACGAACTGGGAGATGTCGCTCAGCGCCTGCTTGCCGGCGTTACTGTCCGGCTCGATATAGAACACCGCGTTGGCGACGACCTTGGCCCCGGCCTTGCTGAGTTCCGAGATCATTTCAGCCTGCAGTGAACGTGGCCATGGCCACCGGCCGAGATTCTCGATGCTCTTGTCATCGATCGCGATCACGGCGAGACGATCGCTGGGATCACGATCGCTCCAGCTCACACCGTAGTCGTAAGCGACCAGCTCCATACTGCGCATGGCATCGCTGCTCGCAAACCCGAGGAATGCGATTATGACGACCAGCGCCGTGAACCAGTCCTTTGTCCAGAAGCCGCTCTTCACGCTTCCACTACCTCTCGTAACAGGCTAACTATAGGTCATATAGTTCTGAATATCCAACAGAAATCCGGAGTGTGTTGGACGCCCTTTTTGGTGCCAGGGTCTCGCGTCTTGTGCGCTTAGCTTGTACCCTTGGGTCCCGCGGCTCTACCTGCCAGTTTGCACTTTAACGCAACTGATTCTGCGCTGCGCGCGAATCGTGCAGCCTGCAGGAGGTGATGGGACGGGCCTCGCGACAGGCCGGTAGCGCCAGTCACGGCATTCCCAATCGAGGCCGCACCGTTATGGTGCGCGCGTCGGATGCGAGCCGGCCCGCCGCACCATTGCGCGGCGCGGTCGCGATGTGATTCGACGCTGCCGGGGCAGGGGTCAGCCGTAGTGAAGAAACGAACACGGGACGACGAGCCAATGCGCACGCCCTTTACCAAGATGCACGGTCTCGGCAACGACTTCGTCGTGCTGGACAACCGTGCCGGCGGTGCCCGAGTTGACAGCGTCCGGGCTCGCGCCCTGGCCGACCGGCGCGAAGGGATCGGTTTTGACCAACTGCTGCTGCTCGAGCAACCTGGGGATGCGTCTCACGATCTGGCCTTCCGAATCTTCAACGCGGATGGCGGCGAAGTTGAACACTGCGGCAACGGCGCGCGCTGCGTCGCCGCATACGCGCATTCGCGCGCTGGACTCAAGGTGAGCCCGCTGCGACTCGAATTGCCCACGCGCAGTATCGCCGCGCGCCTGGCCGCTGATGGCCGCGTCGCGGTGGATATGGGCGAGCCCGATTTCGACCCGAGGGCAATTCCGCTCGACCTGTCGGCAGCCGACGGCCGCTACGCCGTCGTTCTATCCGGCGGCCCCCTGACTTTCGGGGCAGTCTCGATGGGCAACCCGCACGCATTCATCCTGCACGATGAGAGCCGCGGAGCATCGTTGGCCGAACTGGATATCGAATCGGTCGCCGTTGCGCTGCAGCGCAACGGGTGCTTTCCGGAGGGCGTCAACGTCGGCTTCGGCGTGATCGATGCCGCCGACCGGCTTCGTTTGCGCGTGTTCGAGCGTGGCGTCGGTGAAACCAAGGCCTGCGGTACCGGCGCATGCGCCGCTGTAGCGATCGCGCAGCGTTGGGGCTTGCTGGGTTCAGAGGTTGTCGTGACGCTACCGGGTGGCGAACTCCATATCAGCTGGGCCGGCAACGCGCGGTCGTTGTGGATGACGGGCCCGGCGGCGTTCGTTTTTGACGGAGAGATAGAGCTTTGAGCGTGAACCCCTCCAATCCGCCAGATGCGACGGAAGAACCGTCCGACCGCGACGTGGACGAGGCGCTGGTACTCGCCTACCTGCGGCAACATCCGGATCTACTGGTGCGCCATCCGGCCTTACTCGGCGGGCTCGAGCTACCGCACGGCGTGCGCGATGCGGAGTCGTTGCTCGAGCATCAGGCCAGGCGACTTCGCGAGCAGAACCAGGAACTGCGTGATCGATTGAGCGATCTCGTCAGTAACGCGAGAGACAACGAATCGGTAAACCGACGTCTTCAGTCGCTGGCCGTCGCACTTCTCGGTGCCGGGACGGCCTCCGATACATTCGCAGAGATCTACCAGTGTCTGACCGATGGCTTTCGTGCGAGCTCGGCGGCCATTCGGATCTACGGGGCTCCGGCGGCGGCTGATGCGCGCGGGTGCGGCGAATTCGTCGGGCCTGACGGCGCCGTGACAGACCTGCTACGCGAGTGCATGCAAGACGGGAGCATGCGTCTCGGACCGCTGGACGCAGAGTCGCTACAACTGCTGTTTTCCGATCAGGCCGAACGAGTCCTGTCCGCGGCGCTGGTCGGGCTGCGTGCCCCGCGGGTACGCGGGGTACTCGCCATCGGCAGCGATCAGGCCGGACGGTTCGAAGCCTCCGCGGGGACGGTCTTCCTGGAGCACCTGGGCGCATTGGTCAGTCAGGCGGTGGCGCGGTTTGATGACGCGCGCTACTGAGCTGCAGGCACCGTGCGGTGCCGTTTTGGATTACCTCCGTCACCTGCGTACCGAACGGCGGCTCTCGGCGCACACACTGACCGCCTACGCGCGCGACTTGCGGGCGTTTACCGCGCACCTGGAAGGCGATGACCGGAATCTGCTCGACGCGGACAGTCGCGATGTGAGGGGTTTTGCTGCACGCGCGTTCCGTCGCGGATTGTCCGGCCGCAGTATCCAGCGCCAGCTGTCGGCCATTCGCGGGTTCTTTGCCTACGCGTTGCGAGAAGGATTGTCCGGGTCGAATCCGGCTCTCGGCGTGGCCGCGCCACGCACGGGGCAGCCGTTGCCTCGGGCGATGGATGTCGATGCGGCGCGTCAGTTTGTCGAACCAGTGGCGCCCCGGCAGTCCGAGCAGACCGGCCGTGAGACAGGTCTGCGCGACGACGCGCTGGCCGAGACTCTCTACGGCGCCGGGCTCCGGCTCAGTGAGGCAGTCCAGCTCGATCTCCCTGACCTCGATCTCCGCGCGCGTCTGGTACGCGTGACGGGCAAGGGGCGCAAGCAGCGGGTTGTGCCGATCGGGGAGGCCGCCGCCGCCGCATTGCAGCGCTGGCTCGCGGTGCGAACTGCATGGGTCAGGCCAGAGTCCGGTGCCGCCGTGTTCCTGAGCAGGCGTGGTCGGCGCCTCAGCGCGCGCAGCGTGCAGGCGCGTTTCGCGCGTCGCGCGGCGTCGCGCGGCCATGGTGTGCACGTCCATCCGCACATGCTGCGCCACTCGTTCGCGAGCCACCTGCTCGAATCGAGCGGTGACCTGCGTGCGGTACAGGAGCTGCTCGGACACGCCGACATATCGACGACCCAGGTGTATACCCATCTCGATTTCCAGCACCTCGCGAGCGTCTACGATAGGGCGCACCCACGGGCACGGCGCAAATCGCCTGACCGGGGCCCGGGCACCCCGGAGACGGAAGGCTGAACTAAAGGTTACCCGGCCGGAACCCTGCCAGCCCTCACTTGCAGCGCCGCCGTGGCGACCCAACATAGCCCGACAAGCGAACCGCAGGGTCGGGCTGCGACATTAGCGGCGCGCGCGCGCGCGCATCTCGTAGCGCCGACATTCGTGGTGCCTGAAGCGGCCGGGAAGTGCTGTGCCCGGCCGAAACGACCTGGAGAATTCTTGCGTTGGAGCAGTTCCACGGAACCACCATCATCTGCGTGCGCAGAGCTGCCCGCGTCGTCGTCGCCGGGGACGGGCAGGTGTCGCTTGGCAACACGGTGTTGAAGGGTAATGCGCGCAAAGTGCGTCAGCTTTACAACGGGCGGGTACTCGCCGGATTTGCCGGCGGCACGGCGGATGCTTTCACCTTGTTCGAGCGCTTCGAGGCGAAACTCGAAAAGCACTCCGGAAATCTGCTGCGTGGCGCGGTGGAACTCGCGAAAGACTGGCGAACCGATCGGATGCTGAGACGGCTGGAAGCGATGTTGCTGGTCGCTGACGAGTCCCACTCCTTGCTCATCTCGGGAACGGGAGATGTCGTCGAGCCGGAGCACGACGTCATCGCGATCGGCTCGGGTGGGGGCTACGCGCACGCGGCGGCGCTGGCCTTGACTGAAGCTACCGACCTCGGCGCACGTGAAGTGGCCGAGCGTGCGCTGCAGATCGCTGCGCAAATATGTGTTTTCACCAATACGCAGCTGACCATAGAGGAGCTGGAGTCTCGCAGCTGAAGCGCCAGAGGTGGCATCGGCGAAGACCTGGCATCACCAAGTTCCGCAACACACCGTGTATATCGGGAGTGGCGTTCATACATGTCTCATATGACCCCGCGCGAAATCGTGCACGAACTGGACAACCACATCATCGGCCAGAGCGAGGCGAAACGGGCCGTCGCAATAGCGTTGCGCAATCGTTGGCGCAGGGCGCAGCTTCCCGACTCGCTGCGCGCCGAGGTAACACCCAAGAACATCTTGATGATCGGTCCGACCGGAGTTGGCAAGACCGAGATCGCGCGACGACTTGCAAAGCTGGCCTCAGCTCCTTTCATCAAGGTTGAAGCCACCAAGTTCACGGAGGTCGGTTACGTCGGTCGCGACGTCGAATCGATCATTCGAGATCTGGTCGAAGTCGCGATCAAGATGAACCGCGAGCGGGAAATGGCCCGGGTGCGGACCAGCGCCGAAGACCGCGCCGAGGAGCGTGTACTCGATGCCTTGTTGCCGCCGGCACGCGGTCGCACGGAAGGCGAGTGGTCGACGTCGCGTTCGGGTGACGGTGACACGCGCCAGCGCTTCCGCAAGATGCTGCGCGAAGGCAAGCTCGACGAGCGTGAGGTGGACATCGAAGTGGCAGCGCCTGCTGTCGGGGTCGAGATCATGGCGCCGCCCGGCATGGAGGAGATGACCAGTCAGCTGCAGGGGATGTTCCAGAATCTGACTGGCCAGAAGGCGCAGTCCCGCAAGTTGAAGGTCGCCACGGCGATGAAATTGCTGACCGAGGAAGAAGCCTCCGGTCTGATCAACGAAGAGGAGCTGCGCACGCAGGCCGTGGACGATGTCGAGCAGAACAGCATCGTATTCCTGGATGAACTCGATAAAGTCGCGAAGCGCGCGGAAACGAGCGGCACTGACGTGTCCCGCGAAGGCGTTCAGCGCGATCTGTTGCCGTTGGTCGAGGGCTGCGCGGTCAGTACCAAGTACGGCGTAGTGCATACCGACCACATCCTGTTCATCGCGTCCGGCGCGTTCCATCTGGCCAAGCCCTCCGACCTCGTGCCGGAGCTTCAGGGTCGCTTGCCTATCCGCGTCGAGCTGGCGGCACTAAGCGTGGCCGACTTCGAGCGGATCCTGGTCGAGCCGGACGCCTCGCTCACGGAGCAGTACAGTGCCCTGTTGGCCACCGAAGGGGTGACGCTGCGCTTCGCCGAAGATGGCATTGCGCGCCTTGCCGAAGTCGCTTTTGCCGTCAATGAGAGCACCGAGAACATCGGAGCGCGACGGTTGCATACGGTAATGGAGCGTCTGCTCGAACAGGTCTCCTTCGATGCGCCCGAACTGGACGGCAAGGAACTCGTCGTCGATGCGGACTATGTCGACGGTCATCTAGCCGAACTGGCTGGCAACGAGGATCTGAGCCGCTATATTCTCTAGGCATGCGCCGGGCGGCATATGCAGCCGCAATCGGTTGCAGACCAGCGGTAGGTGAGGCCGGTGCAGGTCGTGTCGACGCCCTGCACGGAGGTATCGCTTGCGGCCGGCTGAGTGGCCGCAGCCCGGCCCGCTGAAATGGTGCAGGACGCGCTCGTTCGGCATCCTGCCGGGAGGAGCCTCTGATGCGAGGGCCATATCACGAATGCCTGGAGATCCCGTGGCTGTCAATCCACCGACTGCGATCCGCTACCACCAGAAATCCAGGGTGCTCGAGGTCGAGTTTGCGCAAGACGTGTGCTTCAGCATGAGCGCGGAGTACCTCCGGGTGTATTCGCCGAGCGCCGAAGTGCGTGGGCATGGCCCGGGGCAGGAAACCTTGCAGGTCGGAAAAGAGGGCGTGGGTATTCGGGCCATCGAGCCGGTCGGCAACTATGCGGTCAAGCTCGTATTCGACGACGGACACGACAGTGGCCTTTACGCTTGGGAAGAACTCTTCCGGCTCGGCGACCAGCAGCAGGTACTTTGGGATGAGTATCTTGAGCGCCTGGCCGCTGCGGGCCACCGCCGCCGGCCGCGGCTGACCGTGGTGCACGGACCGACAAAAACGTGAACTACCATTTGCGGCGTGTCTTGAAGGCTCTCACATGACAGATTTCACCGACTTCGGCTACGAGCAGGTGCCCGAAGACGAGAAGGCGGGCCGTGTGCGGGCCGTGTTCGACTCGGTCGCCAGCCGATACGACCTCATGAACGACCTGATGTCGTTCGGCATCCACCGCTGGTGGAAACGTTTCGCGGTGGCTCTGACCTCGGTAGGGCCAGGTTCGCGGGTTCTGGATCTCGCTGGCGGAACCGGCGATCTCACACGCCTCATCAGTGAGCGCGTCGGGCCGAGCGGTCTGGTTACGTGTTCCGACATCAATGCGGCGATGCTAAACGAGGGGCGTGCGCGCCTCCTGGACTCGGGTTACGTCGGGAACGTGCGCTATGCGCAGTGCGATGCGGAGGCGTTACCGTTCGCCGATGACGCGCTGGATGCGGTCACGATCGGATTTGGACTGCGCAATGTGACCAACAAAGATCGCGCGCTCGCTGAGATGTTCCGCGTGCTTCGTCCTGGCGGTCAGGTCATGGTGCTCGAATTCTCGAAGGTTCCCCGCGGACCGCTCGCCCGGCTCTACGAAACTTACTCATTTTCGGTACTGCCCCGGCTGGGCGCGCGTATTGCAGGAGATGCGGACAGTTACAGATACCTTGCTGAGTCGATCCGGATGCACCCGGACCAGGCAACGCTCGAAGGGATGTTGCGCAAGGCGGGATTTGAGCAGTGCTCCTACCTGAATCTGAGCCTTGGTGTCGTCGCCGTGCACCGCGGTTACAAGTTTTGACCACGCAGGTCCCGTATACCGCGCTGAGCCGCGTCATTCAGATGGTGATGCGTCTCGACCCAGGCGCGTTGGAGCGCGCCGCGTCGCTGGCACCGATGCGGGTCGGAATAGAAGTATCCGGCGTTCAGGCGCGCGTACAGCTCGCTATCGACTGCGATACCCTCACGATCGTCCCCTGGCCGGACGACGAAATTCCGGAGATCGAGCTGGCCGCAAGCCCGGTCAATTTGTTGAAGATGGCCTTGCCGGGCCGCGCCGAAGATCTGATTCGCGCCGGTGATGTGCGGGTGAGAGGAGATGCCGCGCGGCTGCAGGAACTGCAGGCCTGGTTGCGCTCGCTGGACCCCGACATAGAAGAGTGGTTATCGGCTTACATCGGCGACGTCGCGGCTCATCAGACGGGTAACGCGGCCCGACACCTGCAGGACTGGATAGCAACGCGCGGGCACGACCTGCAGGCGGATATCAGTGAGTTTCTTACTCACGAGATCGACGTGGTCGTCACAGACGATGAAATGCGCATGTGGGTTCGGGAAGTCGATTTGTTGCGCAACGACCTCGCACGGCTGGAAGCCCGGGTAAACCTCCTCGCCAGCCGCCGGGGGAACGGTCAGCCGTGAACCTCGTACGCATGCTGTTGCGACTGCTGCGTATCAATACCGTGCTCTACCGACATGGTTTGGACGAAGTCATCCTCGCAACCCGGTTGCTGCGCCCGGTGCGTTTCGTGCACTACCTGCTGCCGTGGAACTGGGTGCGCAAGCTGCACGACCCGCGCAGCGTCCGGCTGCGCAAGGCGCTCGAGGAACTCGGGCCCATCTTCGTCAAGTTTGGTCAGATCCTCAGCGTGCGGCGCGATCTTCTGTCCGAGGAGCTGATTCACGAGTTCGCGAAGCTGCAGGACAGCGTACCGCCGTTTCCGGGGATTGAGGCGCGGCGCATCGTCGAGCAGGCGTACGGTCATTCGCTGGACGAGGTGTTCGCGAGTTTCGACGAGACACCGCTCGCAAGCGCATCGATCGCACAGGTGCACGCGGCACGCCTGCGCACGGGCGAGGAGGTGATCGTCAAGGTTGTGCGGCCAGGTATACGCAACGTCATTTTGCGCGATGTAGCGCTCATGCGATTCATCGCCGATCGAGCGGAGCGCTACTGGCCGGATGCGCGCCGTCTGCGGCCTAAGGAGCTGGTCGAAGAATTTCAGGCGACGCTGCTCGATGAATTGGATCTACTGCGTGAAGCGGCTTCGGCATCACAGCTGCGCCGCAACTTCGAAGACTCTGCGCTGCTCTACATTCCGGAAGTTTACTGGCCCTACACGCGCCGTGAAGTGATGGTCATGGAACGGATCAGCGGCGTCTCGGTATCGGAGGTCGCAGAGCTTCGCGCACTCAACGTCAACTTGCAGATGCTCGCTGAGCGTGGTGTGGAAATCTTCTTTACACAGGTGTTCGTCCACAACTTTTTTCACGCCGATATGCATCCGGGCAACATCTTCGTGGATCCGGATCTTCCTGACAGCCCCAGGTATGTCGCCGTCGACTTCGGCATCGTCGGCAGTCTGTCGCCACAGGACCAGCGTTACCTGGCGGAGAACTTCGTAGCCTTTTTCAATCGCGACTACCGGCGCGTAGCCGAGCTGCATCTGGAATCTGGCTGGGTGCCGCGCAATACGCGCGTCGATCAGTTCGAGTCTGCTATTCGCAGCGTCTGTGAACCAATTTTCGAACGGCCGCTGAAGGAGATCTCATTCGGACACCTGCTGGTGCGCCTGTTTCAGACCGCCAGGCGCTTCAACATGGAAGTTCAGCCCCAGCTGGTTCTGTTGCAGAAGACATTGCTGAACATCGAGGGGCTGGGCCGGCAGCTCTACCCCGAGCTGGATCTGTGGAAGACCGCCAAACCGTTCCTCGAGCAATGGATGAAGCGAAGGATCGGCACGGATGCCGCGATGCGCGAGCTTCGCCGGCATGTGCCCCGCTGGGGGGAACTGCTGCCGCGGTTGCCGACGATGACGGCAGAGGTACTGGAGCAGGCCCGCGTCGGTACCCTGACCGTGCAGGCGGAGTCACGGGACATCGTCGGGCTACGGCAGGACGTGCGCGACGCTGCCCAGCGCCTGGTCCTGGCGTTGGCCGGGGCAGCGACCGTCATCTGCGGTGCGCTGGCGGTCAACTGGCCGGGGGCCTCGCTGCTCGGCCCGTTGCCGTGGGCGACGTGGTTGCTCGGCGGCCTGGGCATCGGGCTGCTCGCGATGGCCTGGACAGACCGCAACCGCGGCTGACTCTGACTGCGCTCCGGGAGCCGGCGAGACGCAAGCTCGCGAACGGTTGGCCGCCGGGCTGCCCAGCGCCTGGCGCGGCGCGCGGGGTGGCGGCGCCGCTACTCAAGACTTGCCGGTCTTCGAAACTGCGTCACCCGAGCGGGCGTTGTAGATGCCCAGCCCTTTCAACACGTTCAGTGCTTCGAACAGCTGATAATCCTCGGCGGCCAGTTTGCGCGCGCGTTCAGCGTTCTTGGCGTCTTTGTCTTTGCCATCGTCGCCCGTACGCTTGCCGGGTGCGCCATCGAGGTGACCACTCAGATTGGCTTCCGACAGGTTTTCGCTGTTTGCGCCGTCACCGTCGAGCGTAACGTTTTGCAAAACGATGTCCGGCGCGATGCCGCGCGCCTGAATCGAGGTGCCTGAAGGCGTGAAGTATCGCGCGGTCGTCAGCTTCAACGCGTGGTTGTTCTTGAGGTTGATAACGTTCTGTACTGAGCCTTTGCCGAACGTCCGCTGCCCCATGATCACCGCGCGCTTGTGGTCTTTCAGAGCGCCCGCGACGATTTCGGACGCCGATGCCGAGCCGCCGTTGACGAGCACCACGATGGGAGCGCCGTTCAGCAGGTCGGTGGAGGTTGCATCGTGTTTGGACTTGGCGGCCGCCGTGCGTCCATCGGTCGTGACGATCGTGCCGGAACTCAGGAACGCGTCACTCACCCCGATGGCCGCGTCCAGGGAGCCTCCCGGATTGTTGCGCAGGTCGAGAACCAGCCCCTTGAGCGGCGCCTTGTTGTCGCGAGCCAGTCTCGCGAGGCGTCTGCGCAGGTTGTCCGGCGTCGGCGACTGGAACTGCGTGATACGGATATAACCATATCCCGGCTCCAGCATCCGCCCCTTGGTGCTCGTGACCCGGATGACGTCGCGCACGACGGTGATGACGATGGGTTTTTGCTCCCCTTCGCGAACGATCGTGAGCTTCAGCTTCGAGCCTGGCTTGCCGCGCATCAACTTCACAGCCTCATTGAGGCTGAGTCCCTTTACGGGCGTTTCGTCCAGGCGAATGATCACATCGCCGGCTTTGACGCCCGCGCGGTCAGCCGGCGTGTCGTCAAACGGTGCGATAACCTTGACGAAGCCATTTTCCATGCTGACTTCGATGCCCAGCCCACCGAATTGGCCCGTGGTGTTGGCGCGCAGATCGGTGGCCTCGGTCGGTTCGAGATAGGTCGAGTGTGGGTCCAGTCCCGCGAGCATGCCTTTGATCGCGTTCTTCAGCAGCGTCTGATCGTCCACGTCTTCGACGTAACCTTCCTTGATCTGCGTGAAGACGTCCGTGAAGGCCAGGATGTGCTCCAGCGGCAAGACCTTCTTTGGATCGCTGTCAGCGGCGACGTTGCCGGCGGTCGCGAGAATCAGTCCTACGCCAAGTCCGCTCAGGAACACCGTGGCGCGTCGACGCAATACCTGCATGGGAATCCTCGATTTGATCCGGCTAGCGCGCCGGCTATGCGGTGGCGATGAGGCATGGTAACTGCCTGCCCCCGCGGCTGCAGCCCTGTGACTTTCAGGCTCGGGACGGCGAACATATGACAGCATGGACAGCCGCTCGGTCGTGTCAGTTCCGCGCCCGCGCGACGGCGCGGGACGGAGAGCCTCGGCACCAGCGCTCGGGGCTCTGCGGTTGCCCGTCGCGGCGTATTTCGAAATAGAGCCCCGGATCGGGCTGGCCGCCAGTGTCTCCGACGCTGCCGAGCTGGTCGCCGGCCTGCACCCACGCACCGGGTTCCTGCAGTATCTCCGACAGGTGGCCGTAAAGGGACATGAAGCCATCACCATGTTCGACGATCACAACCTGCCCGAAGCCGCGGATCCAATCGGCGAAAGCTACGCGTCCCGCGCTCACTGCGATAACCGGCTCGGCGTGCGCAGCCTCCAGAAACACACCTTGCCAGTGCAGATTCTCCGGAGCGGCGCGCGACGAATAGCGTTGCCTGAGGCGCCCGCGTGCGGGCCACGGCAGCTGTCCGCGAATGGCACCGAACGACGGCAGCTCAGCACCGGCGGCGTCGTCCAGGTTGTCGTCAGCTTGTTCTACGCGGCTGACCACTGAGGCGAGCGCCTGTTCGTTCGCCTGGAGCTCTTCGAGTCGGAGCGCGGCGGCTGCCATCTCGCGCTCCAGACGCACGAGCAGATCCTGGCGGCGGCTGCGCTCGGTATCCAGCTGCGTGTCTGCGGCGCGGGCCCGGCGCAGGAGTATATCGAGGCGGGCTGCCTCGGCCTCGGCGCGCCGCTCGGTACCGGCGATGATCGCGATTCCGTCGCGCACGGTCGCAATTCGCTGACCTCGGGCACGGCTGACGTACCCGTGGTATGCCATCAGCCGTGCGAGCCGAGACCCGGTCGACTGATTCAGCAGCAGTCTCAGGTAGTCGCGACGGCCGCGACCGTAGGCCTCGCGCAGTTCCTGGCCCAGTTCGCGTTGTAAACCCTCGAGGCGGCGCCCTTCGCGTTGCCGTTCGGCACCGAGGGTTTCGAGAGTCTGCTGGTTGGACGTGAGTTCGGCGCTTATCTGACGCATTCTGCGTCGTACCACCGTGGCTTGCTTCTCACTTCTCACCAGCGCCGTGCGCAGCGCCTTTACACGCTCTCTGGCAGCACCGAGGCGGCTGCGTTCGGCCCCGATTTCGCGCCGGATCTGATCGAGGCGCCGGTCGCGGGAATCCGCCGTGTCAGTGGCGGATTGGGCGACCGCCGGAAGCGGCTGAGTGGTCGCTATCGCCACCAGCACGGCGGACCAGAACCGGTGACGGCGCGCCGGGCGCGCGGCCGCCGGCCGGGTCTGAGTCGTGCGCCTTGCACACTGCTCGAGACTGCCGTCTGCTCTCCTCATGGCGGCATTATCCCCGGTTGTTGAAACCGTCGTAAGGCGGGCAGGCTGCGGGTTCGCGAAGGGTGCTCTAGCGGCCGGGATGGAAGCCGCCGGCAGATCGGCTGCCGTGGCGATCCGCCAGTAGCGCTCGCCGAGCGTATTTTCGCGCGGGTAGCGCTACGCCCGACCACCTCCCGGCGCTTCTGTACGGCGTTGCCAACGTCGCGGCTTCGCGCTACCCTCCCGCGCCTCTTGAGGGCCTTCATCGGGCTCGCAGACAACTCCCGATTCGCCCTGGCACAACCTTGCACGGGAAGTCGCCCGTGGCACTTGCCGGCATCGCCGCGAGCCGCGATGAACGCTCCGAGGGAGTCCAATCAGGTAACGCTCCAACATGGAAAAACTACCGGAATTCATTGCTAATCACCCAGGTCTGTTCGCGGCGTTTGGTGTTGTCGTCGGCATGCTGATCTGGACGACTATGCAAACGAGCGGTGGCCGCCGCCTGACGCCGATGGAGGCGACCGGCAAGATGAATCGCGATGATGCGGTGATCGTGGATGTGCGCTCCGAGACCGAGTTTCAAAACGGCCATGTCATCGGCGCCGTCAATATGCCGCTCAGTCAGATCGAGGCGGCCTCTGGCAAGTTGAAGAAGCACAAGCAGAAGCCGCTCATCACCATCTGCGCGAACGGTCAGAGCGCCGGCAACGCGGCGCGCAAGCTGACGGCGGCCGGATTCGAGGACGTGTACGCTGTCTCTGGCGGCGTCGCCGCCTGGGAAGGCGCCAATCTACCACTCACCCGCAAGAGCTGAGCCAGGCCTCGGGCGTCTATCGACGTTCCACGCACCGCGAAGCTGTGCTTCACCCCTACGCGCGGCCGACCGCGCTACCAGCGCCACGGGCCGCGGCCGGCAGCGCGCCACCGTCAACCGGAGAATTCTGAGCCATGTCCGAGACCAGTGCCGAGCAGACCGAAGAAGGCGTCGTATTCGATATCAAGAAGGTATACACGAAGGACATCTCGCTCGAGACTCCGAATTCGCCTCAGGTCTTCACGATGGAGTGGGACCCGGAGGTCAACGTGCAACTCGGCAGCGAGACCAACCGCCTGGACGAACGCTTCTATGAGGTAGTTCTGAGCGCCACGGTCACGACCAAACTGGGCGACCGCACGGCCTACCTCGTCGAAGTCCATCAGGCGGGAATATTCGAGATCACGAACGTCGAAGAGGCGGAGTTGCCGGCGGTGCTCGGGAGCATTTGTCCTGGGATCCTGTTCCCGTATGCCCGGGAGGCGATTTCGGACCTGATAACCCGCGCGGGCTTCCAGCCGATGTTGTTGTCGCCAGTTAACTTTGATGCGCTGTACTACCAGCACGTCGTCGAATCGCAGGCCGAGGAGAACGGGGCCAGCGCCTGAACGGCGACCCCGTCTGCTTACTGATCTGATGCTGCTGGTTCTTGGCGCCGGCTCCTGGGGAACTGCGCTCGCCCTTCGCGCCGTCGCCGCCGGTAGTCGGGTACGGCTTTGGGGCCGCGACTCCGTCGCGCTATCGACGATGGCGCGTACGCGCGAGAATCGCGGTTATCTGCCGGGTGTTGCATTGCCACCGGAACTCGAGATCGAGGGGGATTTGGATGCCGCCTTCGTCGGCGCTCGCGACGTACTGTTGGCCGGTCCGAGCTCTGCCTTCGCCGAATTGCTCGGCGAGGTCGCAGGGCGCATCGAGCAGCCGCGCGTCGCATGGGCTTGCAAGGGTTTGGGTGCCGATGGCGGCTCGTTGTTGTCCTCGGTTGCGGCCGCGCGACTCGGCGATGATGTCTCGCTCGCAGCGATCTCTGGTCCGACGTTTGCCCGCGAGGTCGCCGAGGGATTGCCGACCGCCGTCGTCGTCGCTGGTCGGGACGCGTCGTTCGTCGAACAGTTGGCGGTGGCGCTCCATCAGCCCAGGTTCCGCGTATATCGCAGCACGGACCTGATCGGCGTGCAGATCGGTGGGGCCGCCAAGAATGTGCTCGCCATCGCCGCCGGTATATCGGATGGCATCGGCTTCGGTGCCAATGCCCGCGCAGCTCTCATCGCGCGCGGCCTCGTGGAGATGACCCGAATCGCTGAAGCCAGCGGCGGCGAAGCACATACGCTGCAAGGGCTGGCCGGGCTCGGTGATCTGGTGCTGACGGCGACCGATGACCAGTCCCGCAACCGCCGGTTCGGTCTGGCACTGGGACGCGGGCTCGCCGTCGAGGATGCCGTCGCAGCGACCGCGAAGGTTGTCGAGGGCGTCAGGGCCGCCCATGCCTTTAACTCCCTCGCCGAGCGCCATGGGCTAGACCTTCCGGTCATGCAGGCGGTCTTTCAGGTTGTCAGCGGCAGGTCGTCTCCGTCTGAGGCTGTTGCTGCGTTGCTCAGTCGTGAGCCGGGACCGGAATAGCGTAGGAAGGCGCGCCGGGGCAACACCCGCAGGTTGGATATCGGTGAGTTCGAAAGCCTGCAACGCTCGCCGCGCGGGCTGTTGGCGTCTGGCGCGCGCGAATCAGGGTATGCGTAGGCTCGCTCGAGGAAATAACTCGGGCAGGTAAAGCGCTTGTCTCTACCTGCCCGGAATGCTTCCTCCTGCTGGCTCGGTCACCCGGCACGGTGTGCCGGAGGCTTCTTCTTATTGTCGGCTGGGAGCCTAGCACAGTTGGCGGCAGATAAACCCTATTTGCATGATTTGTTTCGTCCGCCCCGGGCGCGGTGACGAACTGGAGCCCATCAGCGCGCCTGCTGGTGCACAGAATCCGGCACCGTTGCGCCATCCGCCGCAGCCGGAGATGAACCGATCTGTATTCGCAACGTGGTGACCTTCAGGTACTCACGCGCGCTTCAGGGTCGGCGCGGCCTGTCCATCGAGTACGACGTTGATGACCGCGGCCCGGGGGCTGTTCAAGGCTCTGCTGAGGGCATCGGTCAGTTCGCTGGCCGTGGCGGCATGTTCCGCGTGTACACCGAAGGGGGCGACGACATCCGCGTAGCGCGTAGCCTGCAGTTCGCAGCCGATCAGGCGGTTTTCCCCGTAGTTCGTCATCTGGATCTGGTGCTCGGCGTTCCACCGCGCATCGTTGCCGACTAGCACCGTCAGCGGTACGCCGTGCCGGGCGGCGGTGTCCAGTTCCGCGAGGTGGAAGCCGAAGGTGCCGTCGCCGACAACCACCAGAGTAGGTACATCCGGCCTTGCCAGCTGCGTCGCGATTCCGAATGGGATCCCGCCGCCGATCGCGCCGGCGACCCCGTTGATCACTCTGACGGGTGCGCGCAGACACGCTTGTGCCCATTGGCCGATTTCGCCCCCGTCCGCGACGAGCGTCCAGTCGCCGAACGCGTCCATCTGCCGTTGCACTTCAGCGAACAGCGCTACGGGGTGCAGCGCCGCATCGGCCGCTTGCGGCCACGCGGCCCACGCCTCAGGCCGATAGCGGGCCGCCGCGTCGACTTCAGATTGCCACGACCGCAGATGAGCCGGGGCCTGCGCCGGCATCGCGTCGACGAGCGACACGAGCGCCGCTGACGCCGTGCAGGTCAGCGCGCCCGCCAGACGATCGCCGGCCGCGCGCGCGGTCAGCGCTGCCAGTTCGTGGTCTGGCTGAATATCAACGATGCGTACATCGGCTGCGAACGTTGCGGATGCGCCGAAAGCGAGGGTGAAGTCGAGGGCCTTTTCACACAGCACGATCAGGTCGGCCTTGGGCAGGACTTCAGCAAACGCTCCGGCCGCCGGGTCGCGTAATCCCCGCGGGCTTTCCAGGCCGAGAGTAGGGACGCCCCGGGCTTCCAGTTCTCGCAGTGCCTGCGATGCGGGAGCCCGCATGGCGGCTGGCCCCGCCAGCACCAGCGGCCGCTCGGCATCAGCCAGCAGTGCGGCGACATCGGCTACGTCTGCTGGTGGCTCGGGAGCGGCTGTCGCCGCGGTTTCGCTCACGCCCGCGACGGCAGGACCGTCCAGCAGGTCGACCGGCATGCTGATCTGCACCGGTCCGGGCCGACCGGCCGTGGCAAGTTCGATCGCCGCCGGGATAGCTTGCGCGAGTGCTACGTCCGTCATCGGGGTCCACGCCCCCTTGCAGACCGGCGCCGCCATCGCGGCCTGATCCATTTCCTGAAATGCGCCCTTGCCGAGCAGGTGGGTTGGTGAATGTCCGGACAGCAGTACAACCGGAACGTCCTCAGTGCGCGCCGTGTACAGAGCCGAAAGGGCATTGGCGTGCCCCGGGCCGGCAGTGACGAGCGCGATGCCAACCTGCCCGGTCACCCGCGCCCACGCATCCGCCATGTGCACGGCAGCAGCTTCATGACGCACGTGAACGATCTCCATGCCGACGCCGAACAGCGCATCGTAGAGGCACATGATCTGGTTTCCGGACAGCGAGAACACCCGCTCGACCCCCGCACTCTTGAGCTGCGCGGCAATCTGGTCGGCTATGCGTGTGGACATGGCGTACGGGCTCCTGGCCAAAAAAGGCCACAGTGTACCGGCTATCCCGGCTTCGGGTCGTTGATCGCGGCACGCGTCGGGGCCGCCCGACCGGAGGCTCCTGGCCGGGGCTGACGGCTGCGGCCTGGTGCAGTTCAACCGAGCGTATAGATGATCACACTCTCGGTCTTACCCCGCACTTCCACCTCGCCGATGCGCTCGTGCGCGAACTCACCGTCCAGGTGAGCGATCGTGTCCTCTGTGACCAGCAGACACGTGCCGAACTGCTTGTTCATCGATTCCAGGCGGGCTGCGAGATTTACGGCATCACCATGGATCGTATAGTTGGCTCGCGCGGCCGAACCGACGGTGCCCGCGACCACTTGCCCCGTATTGATGCCGATCCGCACGCGCAGTTCGATATCGCCGGTGAACCGGGTCGTCTCCAGCTCGGCGAGTATGCCGGTGGCGGTCATCACTGCGGCCCTCGCGTGCTGCGCGTGATCGGCCGGCACGTTGAACGCAGCCAGAATCGCGTCGCCCTGAAATTGCAGGACCGCGCCGCCGTTGCCCACGATATGCCGGTTGGCAACGGTGAAGAACTCGTTTAGCAGCGTCACCAGCTGCTCCGGCGTCGCACCTTCGCCGATCCTCGTGAAGCTCTGCAGGTCCAGGTAGAAGATGGTCGCCTCCCGCCGCTCCGGAGAGTCTTCAGTGCCGCGTGCTATGAGGGCTTGAATCAACTCGGTAGGCAGGTAGCGAGTGAACCCTGACAGCCCGCGCGTCATCTGCAGCAGCGCGCTCGACAGATAGTCGAATTCGCGGATCGGTGAACTGACAGCGCGCACCTCGTCTAGTTCGAGAGCACCGATGCGTCGAAACTGACGTACCAGCGAGCTGAGCGGTCGGTCGACCACGCGCCGGTAGGTGACGGTTGCCAACAGCGCGACCACGGCGATAAAACCCAGCAGCAACATCAAGAGTTGGCGGTTGTTCTCCTCGATGCCATTCAGGAAGTCGGCATCGGGGATGACGGTGATCACCACCCAGTTGATGGCATTCAACGGGGTTGCGCCGATGAAGTAGCCGGCATCGTTGACGTCGGTAGCGCGCCACTGCTGGTGACCGCCGAGCGCATCGAGCTGCAACCCACGGTTCGCCATGCTGGCAAGCGCCGTCTGCAACCTGACGATGCCGGCGTCGGTGCCCGCCGTCGTATTGGTTTTCGCGGCCACCACCGCGCCGTTGCCGTCGACCACGTACACGCTACCGCTCGGACCGACCTGCAGCGTATTCAGAAAGTCCGAGATGCGTTTCAGCGCAACGGACACGCTGACGACGCCCACGGGAGCATCGAACAACCGCAACTCCACCGCGGCGGTGATGCCCGGCTCGCCAGTCAGCGGGAGCGCATGGATATCGGTCCAGACGGCTTCCATATCGCCGCTTTTGTCCACGGCAAGCTGGAACCAGGGTAGTTCCGGCGCATAGATCTGGCTCATGCCCTGATCGCGCATCTGGAACCAGATATCGCCATCCGCGGCTTCGTAGTGGTCGATGCGCAGAGTTGCTTCGCGCGATTTTGCATCCCAGTTGGTTTCGACCATCTGTACACCACCATCCGGTGGTTTGTGGGCGCCAAAGAAATCACCATTTGGAAAACCGAACGAGACCCACGCCACACTGTCTTGCGATTGCAAATGCGCGAGGAACAGAAATTCCCGCTTGGCCGCGTCAGTTGCTGACACCACACGCTGAAACAGTACGGTGCGAAGCGCTTCAACCGTGGCGCGCGCGTCGCCCAGGAGCTGTTCGATCTCGGTCGTGACCTGCTGAGAAATCTGCCGGTCGAGTGCTTGTACGGTGTCGTCGATGTTGCGCGTTGCGGTGTAATGCCACGGGACGTAGACCAGGGCCGCGGTTACCAGCACGGTCAGCAAGGTTGCGACCGTCAGCATCGTCCTCAGACCGGGGCGCCATCGGGATGCGCCGCCGGGATCGCCGATATCCCCCCGACGGTCGGGCGCCGTCGCGGGGTGGTCAGACTGTGGCGCGTGTTCTCCTTTAGGCATCATTGCGCTACGACCGATCGGGGGTCGATCCGGTTCCGGCCGGGGCTGCACCGGCAAACGCGAGTTGCTGCCAGGCCGCGTATGCCGCAATTGCTACGGCGTTGCTCAGGTTGAGGCTGCGGCTTTGCGCGAGCATCGGAATGCGCAGACGGTGCTGCGGCCGTGCGTCGTTCAGCACGGTATCTGGCAAGCCGCGCGTCTCGGGACCGAATAGTAACGTGTCGCCCGGCGCGTACGCTGGCGCAAAATAGGGCGTGCGGCCCCGAGTACTGAACGGAAACCAGCGCGCGGCATCCGTGTGGGAGGCGAGCGCGGCCAGATTCGGGTGCACCTGCACGCGGGCGTACTCGTGGTAGTCGAGCCCGGCGCGCCGCAGTTCGCGATCCTCCATCGAGAAGCCGAGCGGCTCGATCAGGTGCAGCGTGAAGCCGGTGTTCGCGCACAGGCGTATAATGTTGCCCGTGTTCGGCGGAATCTCCGGCTGGTAGAGGGCCACGTTCAGCATGGCAGAATCAGGGTCAACTGGTATGCAACCGGGTCACGACCGCGCAGAGCCCGCCGATGCAGGGTTCGATGCGCTGGCATTCGAATTTGCTGGGATGGACTTCCGCACCCCGCTCGTCGGACTGTCGGGCTGCGTCGGATTCGGCGAAGAGTACACGAGGGTCGAAGGCTTCACCAACCGCGACCTCGGCGCACTCTGCCTGAAAGGGACTACCCTGGAGCCGCGCCTCGGCAATCCGACTCACCGCGTCTACGAGACGCCGGGCGGGATGCTGAACTCCATCGGGCTGCAAAACCCGGGTGCCAGGCACGTGGTCGAGCATATTCTGCCCACGCTCGACTTCGACGAGACCTGCTTCATCGCAAACCTGTCCGGATCGTCATTGGAAGATTATGCGGAGGTCACAAGCATCTTCGACGATTCGCCAGTCGATGGACTGGAGGTCAACATCTCGTGTCCTAATGTGCGCGAAGGCGGCATGATTTTCGGTAACGACCCGGAAATGTCCGCGCGCGTGGTGAGCGCTTGCCGGCGCATGACGCGAAAGCCACTGATCGTAAAGCTGTCGCCGAACCAAACGGATATCGCTGAGAACGCGAGGCTCTGCATCGAAGCGGGCGCCGACGGCTTCGCGGTCATCAACACGCTGATGGGCATGGCTGTCGACATCGAACGCCGCGAGCCGGTCATCGGCCGCAATACGGGTGGGCTTTCGGGTCCCGCGATCAAGCCGGTTGCGGTCTTGAAAACGCATCAGGTACATCAGGTCGCGGCGCCGCACGGCATTCCGATTATCGGTCAGGGCGGTGTGCGCACGGCAGCTGACGCGCTCGAGTTCATCATCGCGGGCGCCAGTGCAGTCGGCGTGGGTACCGGGCTCTTTTACGAGCCGCTGATGTGTAAGCAGATCAATGCCGGGATCGCCGAGTATCTCGTTCGTCATCAAATCAGAAACGTCGCAGATCTGGTCGGCACACTGACGCTACACGGGGTTGCGACACCCATGTCGCAGGCTGCCGAGTAGCGCGCACCGTGCCGGGTTGCCAGGACCCGGCGCACCGGTTCGATATCAGCAACGCAGCTCCATAAGGTGCCTGTCACGCCCCGGACAGGTCACTGGCGCTCTGGCGTCTCGCCAGCCGGATCACGGCGACGACACCGACGCCGGCATCAGCGAGATTGATCTGACAGGCAACTCCGCGCACCACGTCGCTCAGATCGTATGCGCTCAATGTCTCGCCCACGCCGGTGCGGCTGATACCAAAGTGAAGGCTCGACTGCCATACGTGCCGCCGGCCGAGCCCGACTGACGGCGGGTTCCGGAAGCCAGCATCGGACTGGGGTTCTTCCGCACGTTGGGAACATCACCCCAGGAACGCCTGCACGTCGTGGTCAGACGTCGCGGTACGCCGGTCGCCAGTTCGTCGCAGATTCCCGGAGTCAGACCGTCCCGACAGTGTCCCGGGCAGCTGCGGTCGCCGCTCCGGCAGCTTCACGCAGCGCGTTCATCTCGTTTTGCATGATGCGCTGTAACATGCGCATGTCTGTCGAATGCAAAATGAACCGCGCGCCGAGCTCGATCGCCCTGGTGGAGGTTGCGATCGTTTGCTGGTGCACCATCGTCGGTATGCCGCAAGCCTCCGCGCGAGTGATGATGTCAGCGATCACTTCCAGATACCGCGGATTGTCATAGTCATCCGGAATCCCGAGCGATGTGGACATATCGTTTGGCCCGATGAAGATGCCGTCGATATCACCCACATCGAGAATGGCATCCAGATTTTCGTAAGCCGGCTGCGATTCGATGCCGATAATGATGAAGTTGTCCTTGCGGCGCTTCTGGAGGTAGGTTTTCGTCGCCCGGCTGGGGTACTCACCCGTCGCGATCGCGCGCCGCAGATACTGACCTTTGAGGGGATGCAGCTTGGCGGTTGCCACTACGGCGCGCACGTCGTCGATTTCTTCGCAGTAGGGCACCAGAACCCCGGCGGTGCCGGCATCGAGCGCCATCGCCACCCATTCCGCTTTCGGAACCGGCACACGTACGACGGGCGTAACGCGGGCATGACGCAGCATCCCGCAAAGAGTCTGCAGCTCCGTGCGGTCGCGCGAACCGTGCTCGGAGTCGATGATGGCGTAGTCGAGCGTGCTGCCCGCGAGCGTTGCTTCGAAACGCGTGCTCGCGATTCCCGACAGCATGCAGCCAAAGACGTGACCGCCCCGTTTGAGCGTTCGTTTCAGTTCCGTTGGTGTCATTCGCATCTTCTCCGGGTCGGTGTTCTCGGGCCGTTATGCTTAGCTGGCGCAACCCTGACCACGTGCAGGTCGAATTCGGTCGGCACGCCAGTGCTGCGGTGAAGTCTGGGTTACGCCGTTGCGAAGTCGACGACGTCTGCAACCAGTGCATCCACCTCGTCGCGCGTAGTCTCCGTCGAAAGACACACCATACCGTAGGTCGAAATGAAGTGGCCGGCCGCGAGCAGGTGCTTGTGGAGACTGGCCATGCGTGCGCTGTCTTCAGCGGTTGGATAGACGCTTCGGTAGTCGGTTAACGGGCGGTCTGTGAGGTGGATGCGAAACAGCGATCCCTGTCCGGTTACCTGCCCGGTCATGCCATGACTCGCGAAGGCCTCGCGGAAGCTTGCCCGCGCGTATTCGCCCAGTTCGTTCAACGCGTCGAACGCCGGTTCGTCCATCGCCTTCATCGTGGCGCTCCCGGCGACCATCGTTACCGGGTTCGCATTGAAGGTGCCGCCATGCGGCAGCCCGCCGCCAGCTTCGAACACGGCCATCGCATCATGGCTGCCGGCGACGGCGCCGACTGGAAAGCCTCCGCCGATGATCTTGCCGAGTGCGGTGAGGTCCGGCGTCACGTCGTACACGCCTTGCGCGCCGAGATATCCGAGGCGGAATGCGATGACCTCGTCGAATATCAGGAGCACCCCGTGCTCCGTGCAGAATTCCTGCAACATCTCGATGTATTCCGCACTTGGCGGGATCATTCCCACCCGACTCGCGACCGGGTCGAACAGTACCGCGCTGAGATTGCTGGCCTGGGCTGTCAATAACTCGCGCGCTGCCATCGTGTCGTGGTACGGGATCACCACGACATCGTCCAACACGCCCTGCGGCGTCCCTTTGGAGTACGGCACGGAAGGCGGTGCGTTCTTGTCCCAATGTTCCGGACCGGCGCTCAGGCTTACTTCCGCGTAGTCGTAGCTTCCGTGGTATGCCCCTTCGCACTTCGCGATCTTCGGTCGCCCGGTAAATGCTCGCGCCGCTTTCAACGCGTTCATCACCGCTTCGCTGCCAGAGTTCATGAACCGGATTTTTTCGAACCCGGGTATCCGCTTCGTCAGCAACTCCGCGTGCTCGATCTCCTGCACCGTTCCGAATGCGAAGGCGGAGCCCAATGCGATCTGTGCTGCCACAGCTTCATTCACTGCGGCATTGGCATGGCCAAGAATCAACGAGGTGTAATTGTTGTTGAAGTCGACATAACTGTTTCCGTCGACATCAAAGACCCGGGAACCCTCACCGTGGGTCACATAGATTGAGTGCGGATCGAGGCTGATAGTCGACCGGCTGTTGCCGCCGGGGAGGACTTCGCGCGCACGCTCAGAGTAGGCTTTGGACTGGTTCAGGGGATACGTGCTCATCGTGCCTGCCGACATGCGCTTGATTGTGGAAAGGTCTGCCGCCTGCGCAGTTCAGCCTTTGTCTCGTCGCCAAGAGCATACCGACAAACGCCCCTTGCACGATACTGTTCGCTTAAGGCCCCGGCAGGCCTCGGGCGCACGGCCGTTGTCGGGCTCGTCAGGCGGGTGCCGGCTCAGAATCCACGGACACCAGGTTGGTATGTGCGACCGGACACGACGAAGCGTCGCTGCCGATGGAAGGGAAATCCGTGGCCGTTCAGGCCTGTTCGTCCCGCTTCGCTTTGGCGCGTTCCGCGCGTCGCCGGAACACGCGCATCTCTTTGACGGCCTGCAGGTCGCCGGCTTTCTCGGCGTTTGCCATCCCGGTGTCGAAGGCTGTCATGGCGGCGTCGAGATCCTCCACTTCGGCATAGGCCTTGCCGAGCAGTTTCCAGGCTGCTGAGTAGTCGGGTTTGTGCGCCACTGCAGCTTTCAGATGTTCGGCGGCGCGCGCGGCTTCACCCGCGTTCAAATACGCCTGCCCCAAACCGTAGCGAAGCAGCGCGTCGTCTCGTCCGCGTTCGAGCATGCGCTCGAGCGAGTTGATATTCATGATTTCTCCCAGCAGGTCCAGATTGCAACGTCGCGGTCGGTGGTTGCGCGCAGGCCGCCATATTGGCCGGGTCAGTCGCGCCAGTAGGCCGGCGACAGCAACACGAGCAACGTGAATATCTCCAGCCGCCCGAGCAACATGGCAAAACACAGAATCCACTTCGCGAGATCGGAAATATTGTCGTAGTGTGCGCCCACCTGGCCGAGTCCTGGCCCGAGGTTGTTGAGACAGGCGACAACCGCCGAGAACGCCGTAACCTGATCGAGACCGGTCGCCATCAACGCCAACACCATCAGAGCAAACAGTGCGACATAGGCGGCGAAGAAGCTCCACACGGCATCCATGACGCGCCCGCCCATCGGCACCCCGCCCACTTTGATCGGGATGTGCGCGTTCGGATGCATGAGCTTGAGTAACTCGCGTTTGCTCTGTTTGAACAGGAGCAGCACCCTGATGACCTTCATACCGCCACCGGTCGAACCTGCGCAGCCGCCAACGAAGCTCGCGAACAAGAGCAATACGGGCAGAAAACTTGGCCAGAGATGGTAGCCGGCGGTGGTGAACCCGGTGGTGGTCGCGATCGACACCGTCTGAAAAATTCCGTAGCGCAGTGACTCTCCGGCGCCGTCATAAGCATCGGCCACGTACAGGCCGATACTGACGACCAGCGCCAGGCCTATCAACATCAGTGCATAGGTGCGCCATTCTTCGTCCTGCAGGTAGGCCTCTGTGCTGCGCTTGCGAAAAGTCAGGTAGTGCAGCGCAAAGTTCATACCTGAGACAGCCATGAAGACGATCGCAATCGCTTCAATGAGAGGGCTGTTGAAATATCCAAGGCTTGCATCGTGGGTCGAGAAGCCGCCGATGGCCACGGTGGCAAAACTGTGTCCGATCGCATCGAATGCGGTCATTCCGGCCCACCAGTATGCGAGAGCACAGCAGACGGTCAGGCCGAGATAGATGTACCAGAGCGCCTTGGCGGTCTCCGTGATGCGCGGCGTCAGCTTGTTGTCCTTCATCGGACCTGGCGTTTCAGCTCTGTAGAGCTGCATGCCGCCGACGCCGAGAATCGGCAGAATCGCGACGGCCAGCACGATAATACCCATACCGCCGAGCCACTGAAGTAACTGCCGGTACATCAGCACCGACGGCGGCAGGGCGTCGATCGACGTGATGACGGTCGCGCCGGTCGTCGTCAGACCAGAAATCGATTCGAACACGGCGTCGGCAAGGCTGAGCGACGGCTGCACTGCGAGGTAGAGCTGCAATGCGCCGGACAGACCCAGCACCAGCCAGAACAGGACGACCACCATGAAGCCGTCGCGCAAACGCAGTTCGCGGCGTTGCGCCCGTGCCGGATACCACAGTGCGATACCGAGAC
>JBCCEJ010000053.1:0-40913 GCA_039030335.1 Pseudomonadota bacterium
AGGGATTGTTTGGCGAGAAAATCATCGAGAGGGTATGAAGCAATGATTTATCGCGAAGCCGGACAATTCAAAACCAGCTATCCCGCTGACTCCGCGATCTTCACGATCAAGCAGGATCAGTGGTTCATGATCGGGCTCTTCGTCGTACTGTTCGCCGTCGTACCGTACTTTGCGACCGAGTATTTCTTTCAGGCCATCATGATCCCGGTGCTGATGTACTCACTGGCAGCTATCGGCCTTAATCTGCTGACCGGTTATTGTGGTCAGCTGTCGCTTGGCACGGGCGGCTTCATGGCGGTCGGGGCGGTAGCCTGCTTCAAACTGACCACGGCATTCCCGGAAATGAGCATCGTTATCGTGCTGCTGCTGTCGGGCGTGGTCACCGCGTTTGTCGGTCTGTTGTTCGGGATCCCGAGCCTGCGCATCAAAGGGTTCTATCTGGCCGTCGCGACTCTGGCTGCGCAGTTCTTCCTGAGCTGGCTGTTCAACAAAGTGGCCTGGTTCCAGAACTACAACCCGTCCGGGACGATCACGATGCCGCCCACGGAGGTGTTCGGCATCCTCGTCACCGGGGCGGAATCAAACCCGATGGCACGCTACTTCTTCACGCTCTGTGTCGTGGTGGTACTCGCACTGGTCGCCAAGAACCTCGTGCGCGGCCCCGTCGGCCGCTCGTGGATGGCCATTCGCGACATGGATATCGCCGCTGAGCTGATCGGTTTCAAACCGTTCACGACGAAGCTGCTCGCATTTACCGTCAGCTCGTTCTATGTCGGCTGCGCCGGTGCATTGGCCTTTGCCGTATGGCTTGGCAGCGTGGAGACCGCGGAAGCATTCGACATCAACCAGTCATTCCAGGTGCTGTTCATGATCATTATCGGCGGCCTCGGGTCGATCGCCGGTTCCTTCATGGGCGCAGCGTTCATCGTGCTGATGCCGATCATGCTGACCAACTTCATGGTCGGTGGTCTCGGGCTGGAAGCCGTCACGGCCAAACATATCGAATTTGTGCTGTTCGGCAGCCTCATCATCTTCTTCCTGATCGTGGAGCCTCACGGCCTCGCGCGGCTCTGGCAGATCGCCAAGGAGAAGCTGCGCCTCTGGCCGTTCCCACATTAGCCGGAAGGACTGGCAATCGGCCCGTCGTGCCATTAGGGTTAGGTCTGGCGGGACAGCCAGCGCGCGGGAGGCGTCAAGGCGCCATCGTGCACACAAAACCGATTGCGCTCATGTCGGGAGCGCGAGAGGAGCGAAGTGACAAGTCGTCGCTGAAACAATGTCCTTATTGACACCGACAAAAAACAGTTAATCCTTCGGGAGGTTTAAGCATGTCTATGAGAAAGTTAGCGTTCGGAGTCGCGTCCGGCGCCGCTTTGGCGATGACGGTGGCTATCGACGTAGCAGTTGCTGCCGGCCACGGCGAAGAAATCTACGTTCCCGGTCTGGTCTACCGGACCGGCGCGTACGCACCGAACGGCATCCCGTTCGCCAACGGCTTCAAGGACTACATCACGCTTATCAATGAGCGCGACGGCGGCATCGGCGGCGTGCCGGTTGTCTACGAGGAGTGCGAAACCGGCTACAACACGAAAGTCGGCGTTGAGTGCTACGAGAAGCTGAAGTCGAAAAAACCCGTCGTGATCATCCCGAACTCGACCGGTATCACCTACCAGCTCATTCCGAAGTCGGCCGTCGACAAGGTGCCGCTGCTGACGATGGGTTATGGCCGTACCTCGGCCGCGGTTGGGTCGGTGTTCCCATGGGTGTTCAACTTCCCGGCGACGTACTGGAGCCAGGCGACTTCCGTCGTTGGCTACATCGCCAAGCAGGAAGGTGGGTTCGAAAAGCTGAGCGGCAAGAAGATCGCGCACATTTACCACAACTCGGCATACGGCAAAGAAGCCAACCCGACGTTGGAAGCGCTGTCGAAGAAGTACGGCTTTTCTCTCCAGCTGCTCGCAGTTGACCATCCCGGTCAGGAGCAGAAAGCCACGTGGCTGCAGATTCGCCGCAAGAAGCCTGACTGGATCTTCATGTCCGGTTGGGGCGTCATGAACCAGGTTGCCATCAAAGAAGCGGCGGCCATCAAGTTCCCGATGGATCATTTCATCGGCAACTGGTGGTCCGGTTCTGAAAATGACGTATTGCCGACCGGCGCTGGCGCCAACGGCTACAAGGCAGCGACGTTCCATGCACCAGGTGGCGGCACGAAGCTGCACGCTGACCTCAAAAAGCACGTGTACGACAAGGGCCTCGGCGCCGGTGAATGGGAACGCACGGGTGAAATCCTGTACCTGCGCGGTCTCATCAACTACATCATGGTCGCTGAAGCAGTGGGCCGTGCACAAAAAGCGACCGGCAAAAAAGTGCCGACCGGCGAAGACGTGCGCGACGCGCTGGAAAGCATGCACATGACCTCCGCTGACTGGGACCGCGTGGGTCTGCCCGGCTATCCGGAGTTCAAGGTCACCTGCAACGACCATGAAGGTGGTGCCGGCAAAGGCGTCATGTTCCAGCAGTGGGATGCCAGCGCCAAGAAGTGGAACCTGGTCTCCGAGTGGGTGCCCACCATGCGTGACGTCGTGCGTCCGATGATGGAAGCCGACGCTGCCAAGTTCGCGAAGGAAAACAAAATCACGCCGCGGACCGACTGCAGCTAATCGTTTTCCGTTAGACCTTACCCATGGCCCGGGCTCGCAACGCCCGGGCCATGGGTCCTTTCACCAGCCCCAGACGCTGGCCGCCCCGCTGCGGTTGATGAAAGGGCCCGACTACACCTGAGGACTGTTCGCGTGAGTGACGCCAATCCCATCCTTTCGGTCAACAACATCGAGGTGATCTACGATCACGTCGTGCTCGTCCTGAAAGGGGTTTCCCTGCAGGTCAAGGAAGGCGACATCGCCGCCGTGCTAGGTGCCAATGGCGCTGGTAAGACCACGACGCTCAAGTCTATCTCCAACCTGCTCGGCGCCGAGCGGGGAGAAGTCACCAAGGGAACGATCACCTACGAAGGCGATGCGGTCGAGGCCTTGACGCCGAACGATCTCGTCAAGCGCGGCGTTATCCAGGTCATGGAAGGCCGCCACTGCTTCGAACACCTGAATGTCGAAGAGAACCTGCTGACCGGTGCCTACACGCGGCGCAGCGATCGCAGTGGCGTCGCGCACGACCTCGAGATGGTCTACGACTACTTCCCGCGCCTCAAGGAGCGTCACAGGTCACTCGCCGGTTACATCTCCGGTGGCGAGCAACAGATGACGGCGATCGGTCGGGCGCTGATGGCTCGCCCTAAACTGATGCTGCTCGATGAACCATCAATGGGGCTTGCGCCGCAACTCGTTGAAGAGATCTTCGAAATTGTCTCGCGGCTCAACAAGGAGCAAGGCGTCAGTTTCCTGCTGGCGGAGCAAAACGCGTCGATCGCGCTGCGCTACGCTAATCACGGCTACGTGCTGGAGAACGGCCGCGTGGTCATGGACGGCCCGGCGGCAGACCTCGCCAGTAACGAAGACGTCAAGGAATTCTACCTCGGCATATCTGCGGGCGATCGCAAGAGCTTCCGCGACGTCAAACACTACCGGCGGCGGAAGCGCTGGCTGGCGTGATGCCCGCGACCTGTTCGCGCTGGTAAACCGCTCAATACGCGTTAGTCCTGTGAAAGCTGAAACACTACTGCCGCTCGGAAAGCTGGATCCCGGCCTTGCACAGCCCGAAGTCGCGCTCGATCTTGGCAAGGTCAACGCCGAATCGAAAACTGCCGATGCCGTCGGGTATCACGCCATTTTGATGGAAGAGACCAAGGACGATCCGTTCCAGGTTCTCGCGATGGCTGCCAGTGCGACCGACCGCGTGCATGTGGGCACGTCGGTTGCGATCGCGTTCCCGCGGAGTCCGTTCGTCACGGCCATGTCGGCCTGGACCTTGCAAAAGCTCTCGAATGGCCGCTTCGAACTCGGACTGGGATCACAGGTCAGCGCACACATCCGCCGTCGCTTTGGAATGGAAGCGTTTCCGCCAGGTCCGTGGATGCGTGACTACGTCAACGCCGTCAAGGCGATCTGGCGAAGCTGGCAGACCGAAACGCAGCTGGATTTCGCGAGCGATCGCTACAACATCAACCTTAGCGTGCCGCTGTTCACACCCGCTCCCATCGAACACCCGGAAATTCCAATCCAGGTCGCGGCGGTGAATCCGTACATGTGCGGGGTAGCGGCGGAAGTAGCCGATGGCGTGCGGCTACATCCGGTGTGCTCGAAGCGCTACATCACCGAAGAAGTGATCCCGGCGGTCGAACGCAAAAGACCAGCCGGTGCAGGCGAATTTGAGATCTGCCTCAAGCCGCTGGTCGCGACGGGGCCGGACGATGCGACGCTCGCCGCGCGCATGGAAGTGGCGCGTCAGCGCCTTGCATTCTACGTAAGCACGCCCGGTTACCGGCGCCCGTTCGACAACGCCGGATTGGGCGAACTCGCGCGCGACATGAGCAAACTCCCCCGCGAAGGGCGGTGGGACGAGATGGCGGCGATGGTCGACGATGAGATGTTGCACGAGTGGGTCATCGTCGCGAAATACGACGATCTGGCAGGAGCCATCAATCAGCGTTTCGGCGGCCTTCTCGATCGAATCGAGGTATCAATTCCCGTCGAAAACGAGTCGGACGCCGAGGCACTCAAATCCGTCGTGGCCAACATCGCCTGACATCTGATGGCAATTTGCCGCCCGGCCGTCTAACCGCGCCGGATCTCAGACCCTGTAAAGCTCACGAGAATCCGATAGACGACTTTACGGCGATTCTCGATGATCCCGGTATTCAGATCGATCCGCTCCGGAATCTCGGTAAGGGTCTTATCTATCGTCACGTGGAATCCGCGCTCCGACAGAATGTCGATCAACATCGACAGGGCCAACGGATCTCCGAACAGCTCGTCTTCGGAATTCACGACCGCGCGGCCGGCGATAGCGTGGCGCTCAATGATGGGGACAAACCGTTCGCGCACGATGTCGACAACGCGCACGAACATCGATGAATTCTCGAGTTCGTACCGGTCGAGGCGTTTAACCAGTTCCTGGCGCGCGTGCACCGTCATGTCCTGTGCGAGCGGTAGGGTGCTCAAGCGGTCGTAGGTACGCGGATCCAGTTCGAGGGAGCTCTGGTACTGAAGTTCGCGGAGAATATTCTTTTCTACTTCGGCGACAGGCCCTTCCGCGTTGACAAAGTGGTAGTGGTAGATCTCCTTCAGCGACGTCAACGCATCCCAGGTCTGTTCTTTGAACACCTGATAACGCAAGCGGGCACTGTCGTCCTCTACATCCGTAGCGCGCAGCTCAAGTCGCGCGCCGATGCCAGTTTCCGCAACTTCCGCATTGTGCGCCGCGATCTCTTCGCCGCGTTTCAGTTGGCGTTCAACGCTGGTGCGCTCAGTGACGAACAACACCATCGCGTGCACGGTCGGGCGCCGGAACTGCGATGCGAGTGGCGTGTCGGCAAACTCGGTATGAAGCTGGGTTATCTTGTCGACCAGAGCCTTCAGGCATTCGACCTGCACGCGCGTACGTGGAAAACCGTCGAGCACCGCTCCGTCGCGAAACGGAGGCTCCAGGAGTTTACGGAGCAATATGCCGAAAACTTCCTTATCGCCAACCAGTCCGCCCGCGTCTTTGATGCGTCTGGCCTCCGGCGTATTCAGCAAACTACTGACAACAATCGGAGGGCATGTCAGACCACGCAGGCCCATGATGAACCGCGTTTGCGTACCTTTGCCGGAGCCCGGCGCGCCGCCCAGCAGTATGAGTTCCTTGGGGAAACGCAGGTTGTCGTGCCCGACCTCTTCCTCCAACTCCTCCCATACGGTGTTGAAGATGACCAGCGAATCCTTGATCTCGAGGTCTGTCACCGTCGACTGCTGCGTATCCGCTGCGTCGCTCATGGACGTCCGACTCCACACTGAAAACGAAAACCTTTAGTTTATCAGTATGATTCTATTTCGCACCCACATGGGGCACTGGAAAAGCACCGTGTTCGCAGTACCACCATGCGCGAGGGATCAGACTCAAAGCATCGGAATTCCAGGGCCGCGGCCGGGTGGCGGGCACGCCTTCGCGAGCGAGGCAATCTCAGACTCATCCAGTTCCCAGCTGCCGGCCGCTGCGTTATCGGTAACGTGGGCAAGCGTCGCGGCTTTGGGGATCGTCAGTACATCCGGATGCCGGAGCACGAAGCGAAGCGCAACCTGATAAACGCTGACGCCGCGCCGCCGGGCTATCTCTGCCATCGCTCGTCCACCTGCGCTGTCCGAACTCAACATGTCGCCATGACCAAAAGGACTGTAAGCAACTAGTGGGACACCAAGTTCGCGGGCGGCCGGAAGCAATGCCGTCTCGATTGTTCGTTCGCCCGGGTGATAGAGCACCTGATTGCAGGTGATGCGCCCGGGCCCGGCCAGTTCTACGATGGCCCTCAGTTCCGCGGCATCGAAATTACTGACCCCGAAGGCACGGATCTTCCCGCTCTCGCACAACGCATCAAAAGCGCGGAGCGTTTCTTCCAGAGGATGGCGGCCGGGCCAGTGCAGAAGGTAGAGGTCGAGGCAATCGGTGCGCAAAGCCTTGAGCGACCGTTCGCAAGCAGCCAGTGTGCCTTCCCGACTCGCATTGGACGGCAATACCTTCGAGGTCAGAAAGACTTCATCACGCCGGCCGGCAATAGCCTTGCCGACAATTTCTTCGACGGCCCCCCGCCCATACATCTCCGCGGTGTCGACATGCGTCATCCCGAGTTCCAGGCCCGTCTTGAGGGCCGCGACCGGATCGGCATCGTATTCCATTTCCCAAGTACCGAGACCTATGGCTGGCAGCGGACCGGTAAACGGTGCAAGCGAGCGCATCTCCATCTGATATTCCTATTTTGGCGCTGCGTAGAAAGCCCGCTCGAGGTCTTCACGAAACTGCGGTGCGGCGATCTCGATCAATGCGCGAGCGCGCTGTTCGATATCTTTGTAGCGCAAATCGGCGACCCCGTGCTCGGTCACTATGAAGTCGGTATCCGCCCGGAGTCCTGTCAGCACGGCGCCGTCGGGCAACACCGGGATGATATTGCTTCGAGTGCCGTCACCAGTGGTAGACGCGAGCAACACGATCGACCGGCCGCCTTTCGAAAGACGCGCACCGCGCTGAAAGTCGCCGTAACCCCCAGGGGCACTGATCTGGCGCCCGTAGATGTTGTCGGCGATCACCTGTCCGACGAGGTCCACCTGCATGCAGGCGTTGATCGATACGAAATTCTCTATCGATGCGATCACCGGTATTTCGTGGGTGTACGCGACACTGTGTAGCTGCACGCTCGCATCGGCGGCAAACTCGTGCAGAGCGCTCGAGCCAAACACGGCGCCAGTAACGATAACCCCGTTGTCGCGGTTCTTGCGCTGACCCGTCAGCGCGCCGGCTTCCACCAGAGCCAGCGTGTCGTCTGAGACGAGACCCGAGTGAAACCCCAGGTGCTGGTGGCCTGACAGCGCCTGCATCGCAGCAGACTGGAGTTTGCCAATGCCGATCTGAATGCAATCGCCGTCACCGATAACCGACGCGGCGTGCCGACCAATCGCACGCGCCTCTTCACCCAGATCCGGCGATGGGAAGTGTGCCGGCGCACGGCTGGTTTCGACGATGTAGTCGACCCGGTCCAACGGTAACGATGGAACGCAATTTGTGTATGGCACCTCGCTATTCATCTCGACGACGATGATACGCGCGCTCTCAGCCGCGCCGGGCGCATGTTCTGAGCTGAGACCATACGACATCTCACCATCGCGGACCTCACCCGCCACCTGCACGACGAGCATGTCGAGGTCTGCCATCTCGCGAAGGTAGCGAAATACGTTCGAATAGTGCGTAGGAATGAAGCGGATTCGTTCAGCCGCGGGCGAGCGGCGCAGCTCCGGGGTCATGAAGAACGTGGTCATCGACGCTTCTGGATGCCAGGACGCCGGATCGGCCCGGTTGTAGCCGGGTAGCGGAACGCCTACGAAGTCGACGCCGCGGCAGGCTTCCGGTTGCGCTTGCAGCGCCTCCAGCAACGTCAGTGGCTCAGCCGTACAACCCTGGGTGAACACCCTCATCCCTGGTTGCAACAGTTGCGTGAATTCGTTTGCAGAGATCGTCTTGGCCATGGGAACTCGTCGCGGTCCGCTTGCGAAGGCGTGACCCTATCACGGGCCCGGGCTGGCCAAGCAGGTACGCGGTGCGGATGCCGCGATGGACGCGCACACAGGGGCGCAGGCCGGTTTGTCGCGCATCGTGACCTGGTGCCCGGATCAAGCGGCGGTGGCCACCCGCTAGCAAAGCGCCGCCGGCCGCCAGACGACCTGTTCGAGGTCGATGGTAACCCGGCGCTGAGAGCGCCCATCATCCTGCGCCAGCCACTGGACCATGGCACGCCCCGCCATGTGCAACAGGCCCCCCGATTCGAAATCGACCACCAGCAGCCCGACACGCGGGTCGACCGACAGATTGCCAATCGTGTTGAAAAAGTTGTTGCCGGGAAAGTCCAAGAAGGCGACGCGACGCTCTGACTCGACCTCGAGCAGACCCGGCGGGCCGCCGCGATGTCCGACGTCGAAGCCGCCGCTGTCGGCGGCGCCCGCGCCGCCAGAGTCAACGCCGGTCGCGATGAAGAAGGTGTCTGCTCGAGCCAGGAGGCCGGTGGGATCACGACCGAGTCGGCTTGCACTCAGGCGGTCAGCCCGACGCGTTTGCGACGTCTGGCAAAGTCCCGTGAACGGCCACGGTCTTACATGAATGTGCTGCGGGCAGTTCCCGAAGCTGATGTCGGCATGCAGTTCTAGTTGACGAACCCCGACGCTGGCGAGCCTGCCGTTGACGCGGTTGCGTCGGCGCGTTTCGAATTCCAGCCCGAGCAAGCCAAGCTGCGCGCCCGGGTACAGGCCCGGGACGACCGGGTCGTCCGGATGCAGTGCTGTCGACAAATGCAACTGCGTCGGTGACGGGCTGCAAACAAACCCCGGACTGCCGGTCAGCACGGTCGCCCAGGGGTAGCCAGCGTGACCTCGCACACCCGCAAAAATACAGGGCAAACGAGCATAAAAGTCGCGATGCTGATCGGGCAGGTACGGCCGGATGAACCGGCCGCCGTGCGCCGCCATGCGCTCGTGGACGCCTGCGCGCCGCTGTGCCTCCCGTTCGCCAGCGTGAAATGGCGTGGTCTGGTCGCTGGCATCAGCGCCTGCATCGTCCGCATCACCGGTTTGCATACACCTTCTCCGAGGATCGACAGGCGGCAGGAGCCGCAAAGATAGAGTCAGACTATTGACAACCATATGGTCAATAAATATAAGAATTTCGCATTCTTTATTTCTTAATTCGTAATAATATAGATGGACTTGCTGAGTGCCATGCGGACCTTTGCCGAGATCGCGACGCGAGGGAGCATGACGGCCGCGGCCCATGCCAGCGACCGGTCGCTACCAGCGGTCACCCGTCAACTCGCGCAGCTGGAGCAACATCTGGGGGTACGCCTGTTGCAGCGCACCACCCGAACGCAGTCGCTTACCCCGGAAGGTGCAACGTTCCTGCGCCGGTGCGAGCGCATCGTCGCCGAGGTTGAGGACGCCGAGCGGGAACTGCTGGATGTCGGTACGACACTCAGGGGACCGCTGGCGGTCGCCGCACCCGTCCTGTTCGGGCAACGTCACGTCATGCCGATACTCGGCACATTCCTGAAGGACCACCCGCAGGTCAACATCGATCTGTCGTTGCTGGACCGCGTGGTGCACTTCAGCGACGAGCCATTCGACCTGGCGGTGCGCATCGGACCACTGACAGATTCTTCGCTGATCGCGGTGCCAGTCGGCACGATGCGACGCATTGTGTGCGCAGCCCCTGCACTTCTCGCGCGGTGCGGACGCCCTGAACGCCCCGACGATCTGCATTCCAGACCCTGCCTGCGCGCCGGTCCGCTCGCCCCGGGATGGCGCTGGCACTTTCAACAGGACGGTCGTGACATCGCTGTTGCTATCGACGGCCCGCTTGCCTGCAATCAGGTCGCGGCCGCCGCCGACGCCTGCCGCGACGGCGTGGGCTTCGGGCAGTTTCTCGCCTACCAGGTCGAGCCGTTCCTGCGCGACACCACCTTGCAGGTCGTACTGAACGACTTCGAATCCCCGGCCGTGCCGGTGCACCTGCTGTGTCCGACCAAGCAGCACATGCCGCGACGGGTGCGTGCGGTGTTGGATACACTGAGGGCCCATCTACGTCAGCGCCTGACGGCGCTGGCGGCGGCAGTAGACGCGTGCGGATAAATGGTGCGGACAACCGATCTCGAACAGTTTGAGCAGCGAATGCTGAAGACCGGGTTCGGCGCGTTGCTGGGCGCCCATCTAGACCACCTCGAAGAGGGTTACTGTCGCGTTGCACTGCCGTTTCGACCCGAACTCAGTCGGGGCGACACGTTGATTCACGGCGGTGTCATCGCCGCGCTGATAGATAAGGCCGGGACCGCCGCAGCCTGGTCTTACACAGATATTGGTGATGACGCGCGCGGCGCGACCGTCGGGCTCACGGTCAACTATCTGCGCGGCGCCGACAGCTGCGACCTGATGGCTCACGCGCGTGTCGTGCGCCGCGGCGGCTCGATCACGGTCATTGACGTAGAAGTCATGAACCCTGCCGACGATCTGGTCGCGAAAGGTCCCGTCACCTACAAACTAACGCGCTGACTCAATATCGGAGTAATTGGCATGAACGTGAACGAACGCCTGAGAGAACTCGGCATCTCGCTGCCAGACACGGGCAACCCCGCCGGCAACTACGTGCCGGCCGTGCGTACCGGCAATCTCTTGTTTTTGTCCGGCAAAGGACCGGGGAACGCCAGCGGTAAAGTTGGTGGTGACTTCTCCATCGATGAAGGTTACGCCCACGCGCGGGCGGTCGGACTTGCACTCATTGCGACGATGCAGGCAGAACTCGGTGATTTGAACCGTGTAAAACGCATCGTCAAAGTGCTGGGAATGGTAAATGCCGCGCCGGATTTCGGTGCTCACCCGAAGGTCATCAACGGATGTTCCGATCTGTTCGTGGAAGTGTTCGGCGACGCTGGACGCCACGCGCGCTCGGCCGTTGGTATGGGCTCGTTACCGAATCAGATCCCGGTCGAGATCGAATGCATCGTAGAGGTCACTGACTGAACTCCCGCGCGCGCCGCAACGTTCGAGCGCCGCGTATCCGGGCTGAAGGCTGGTTCGCTCACGCTTCGACTCGGGTGAAGTCGAATTGCGACTCCGCCAGAATGGCACCTACGCCGCCGAGCCTTTCTATCACTGCGGCCTGGTCGGAAAACGCTAGCTCGTTGAGTTCTGCCGGATCGCCCAGCTCGCCGCAAAGCGCCGCATGGCAATCCGCCCGGGCTTGCGCGTACGCCGGGTCCAGCCCGAGGTCGTGGTGCTCTTCCGGGTCGGCTGTCAGGTCGAACAACTGCGGCGCAAACCCCGGATAGCAAACGTACTTGAAACGCCCCTTGCGGATCATGAAGAAGCCGGTGATAGAACCGGCATCATGGTACTCACTAACGATCGCCCGTTCCGCGTGAGCGAGTGGATCCTCGGCCAGATTCTGCAACGCGATACCGGGCCGTTCCACCGCGCGGGTGTCTTCGATGCCCGCCGCCCGGAGAATCGTCGGATACGCATCGATCAATGACGCCGGCGCATCGCATTGTCCAGCCGCGATGCCAGGGCCTGACAGTATCAGGGGTACGGCGACCGACTCCTCGTGCATGGTCATCTTGGTCCAGAGATCGTGCGCACCGTTGAGCTCTCCATGATCGCTGGTCATCAGCACGGTCGTATCGCGTGCATGGCCGCTTTGCTCCAGTGCCGTCAGTACCCGCCCAATCTGATGATCGACGAACGAACAAAGACCGAAATATGACGCACGCGCGACCTGCCGGGCGTGCTCGTCCGGGAACGCCTCATCGTAGTTGTAATACGCACGAAATGCGGCGAGTACCGGATGGCGTGAAGCCGCGCCCAGACGGTCGGTCTTACGGACGGGGAGACGGGCCGGGTGATACAAACCAAAGAATTCTGGCGGACAGGTCAACGGATAGTGCGGTCTCAGAAAGGAGACGAAGAGCGCCCACGGACGGCTACCAGAAGGCCGCCTCAGCCACTTCACGGCGTCATCTGCCACCCCGATGTCGTAACGCGTGTACGGGTCATCACCCGGGCCGATTTCCTCGGCGAAATGGGCTGCGTCGAACAGGTCACGCTCGCGGCGCAGCAGGCCGTGCGTGAAGCCAACGCCTGCTCGAATGTGCAGCGCGCGTATTTCGTTGGCAAAACCATTGTCATCATCGGCAGATCGGAAGTGCAGTTTGCCGATCGAGGACACCTCGTGGCCCGCCTCGGCGAGCGCGTGAGCCCAGCTTGGAAACTGGCCGTGATAGGCCTCGGCGCTCGACCAGCAGCGGGTTTGCGCCACGTGCATGCCGGTCGCGAAAGAGGCTCGGGCCGGAACGCAAACAGGACTGGGCGTATACGCGTTCGTGTAGCGCATGCCACGCGCTGCGAGGCGGTCCATGTGCGGTGTGAAAACGTGCGAGTGACCGTAGCAGCCCACTCCCTCACGAGCCAGTTCGTCGGCCATGATGACAAGGACGTTTCCCATGTAGACTCCGTGCCGATAGACAGTTCAGGAGGCAGCCGATCGCGGTGTTAGCGGCGGCGGCCGGACGAGGCAAGCCATGACGACCCTGCACGACGTCGACACCGCGAGAACCCGGTTGCGGGTGCGCGACTCTGGAGAGGGCTTTCCACTGGTCATGCTGCACGGCTGGCCGGAAAGCAGTTACTGCTGGGAAACCACCATCGCCTCAATGGGAACCGGATTGCGGTATCTGCGGCCGGACCTGCGTGGTCTCGGCGACAGCGCCCGAGACGGCGACGTCGCAGCCTATCAGAAGGCCGAACTGGCTGCCGACGTATTGGCGGCGCTGGACGCCATGGGAATTGGCGACTTCGGGCTGGTAGGACACGACTGGGGGGGTGCCGTCGCACAGGAGATTGCCATCGCCGCACCAGACCGCGTGCGACGTCTCGACGTGATGAACATCCATCTGCTGAATAATCCGGCCGGCTACGCGGCCGCGAACAAGGTCCATGCGGCACAGCTCTACCGTGCCTACTGGTATCAGTACTTCCAACAGACGCCAGGACTCGCCGAAACCATGGTGCCAGGCAACGAGCGCACGTTCCTACGCGTTTTCCTGCGAGGCAAAGACAGGGATTGGGCATTTCCTTCGGACGCGGTCGACGAGTACGTCCGGTGCTACAGCATCCCCGGTACGCCGGCGAGTGGTGCCAACTACTACCGCGCCATGCGCCTCGACGCGAACCGTTGGAAAACTCTGGCTGGTACGCGCTATCCGATGCCGACCGCACTCGTCTATGGCGTTCACGACCCGGTCGTCGTGCCACAGTTCCTGCAGCACCACGAGACCTGCTTCGAATCCGTCACGCTGACCGAAATCGCGGCATCACATTTCGTGCAGGAAGAGCAGCCGGAAGCCGTCGCACGTGCCCTCGACGCACACTTCGCCGCTTTGAAAATCTGACCGGCGCGGTCGCGGGGGCCGATTTGTAAAACCGACAGCCACGAAATCCCGGATTGACGGAATAAGGAGTTACTCCAAATCCAGGTAGACGAAGCCGCGCGCCCGACTGGCAGACCCCGGGAGAGAACGCCCGCCTTTGCCTTCAAGCGAGCGGCAACTCCGGCGGTCGGGCATGTGGGCCGACGCTAACTGATTGATTCAACTGAAGAGAAAGAAGATCGCAGGTAGCCCGGGCGCAGCGTTGAGCCGCCGCCAACTGGAATGACCAGGCGCGCCTGCGCAACCCATGTGGCGGGAACCACCGATCAGCCATACCGGCTGTGTACAATTCTAAGAGCATTCCTGGTGGCGCCGTCCTATTGACAGGCAGTTATGCTCCTTAGCTACATTAGGGCTATCAGGGCATTGTGACCGGCCGGGCCGGGCCGGGTCTGTACGCGATATCTCAAACGGCGGACGTGAGACTAATTTGAACCGCAAGACGTTACCCGACTCGGCCAGCGATTCCACCGTGACGTCGCTGTCCGATTTGATCCGAGCTATTCCGGATCATGCCCTCAAGGACCACGTTGAGGAACAGGTCGAACTCCTGGAGCGTGCTGAGATCAACCTCGAAGACGCCGCGACCTACTATTCAGGCTTGCTGCACGACCGCGAGGCATTCCGCAAGCTCAACGCAAACTACGACGACCCGTCGTCCAACGACTACCTGCGTCTCCGGTTACTGGCTTTGTACTACATCGGTATGAACCACCTGACGCCGCCGGGAAGCCAGGGCTGACGCGCCTGTCCATCACCAGCGAAAGGCGCGGCGCGGCGGACTGATTCCATCGCGCCGCATTCGTCGGCGCCGCTCAGAGGTCTTCTGTCAACCCAAAGCCGAGCTGTGTGGCCATGCGACGGACATCGGCCGGGCGAAACGGCTTCGAGAGCACGGCAACGCCGAGATCGGCGACCAACCTGTCGACCATTGGCGATCCGGCCTCGCCGGTCACGCACACGAACCGCGTGGCGGTTTGCGGGTTCGCCCGGGTTAACTCGTAGAGCAGAGCCCGACCATCCATCCCCGGCATGCGCATGTCGGTGAATACGACGTCAAAACGCTCCTGCCGCGCCAGAGCAACAGCGTCCTCTGCCACGGTTGTCGCTTCCACGCTGAAACCGAACATCTCGAGAATCTCGGTGAGAAGGTCGACTACCTCGGACTCGTCATCTACAACCAGGACCCGGCCGGCAGCGCCCACCCGCGGATCGCGTTCATCGACGTCTGCCTTCGCAACTTTGCCCGCCGGCAGCAGGATCGAGAACCGCGCACCAGCGCCCCGCTCGCCGCTCGCCGTGATCGAACCACCATGCGCCGCAATGATGTCACTACAAATCGCGAGCCCGAGGCCGCTGCCGCCAGATTCCGTCCGGGTCGTATAGAACGGTTCAAACACCGACTTCGCCTCACCTGGACCGAACCCTGAGCCGTTGTCCAGCACCTCGATCAATACTTGGCCGCCGCTTTGTCGGCTCTTGATCCGCACCCGACACGGTGGCGTACATCCCTCGAGCGCCTGCGCGGCATTGACGATCAAATTCATCAGAACCTGCCCCAGCTGATGCGGGTCGCCTTCGACGAACGGCAATCCGTCGGCCAGCTCCAGGTGCAGCTCCACGCCGTGGTCCCGGAGCATGTGTCCGACCAGCTCAAGCGTTGCATGCACCACATCGTTCGGTAACACGGGCTCGAGTCGGAGTGGTTTCCGGCGCGCCATGTCCAGAAAGCCGTGCACGATGCGTGTACAGCGCTCGGCAGCTTCGCCGATCAGTTTGGCTCGATCGCGCGTACGGTCTTCCGCCGCAGTCTCTTCGAGCAAAACGGTCTGGCCAAGCACGACACTCAAGGGGTTCTTGAGCTCATGCGCAATGCTCGCCACCAGCGTACCCATCGTCGACAGCTTGGCTGACTGATGCATGGCCTCACGCTGTTGCCGCAGCGCCGTCTCGGCCGCCTTTGCAGCCGTCATATCCCGAATGAACGCAGTGAATACACTACCGCTTTCCAACGGGATCTCGGCTACCGAGATCTCGATCGGAAACTCGGTCCCATCCGCCCGCATGCCGCGCGTCTCGAAGCGACGGCCGCCACGGGATGCCAGCTCGCCAGGCTGGAATCTCGCCATCGCGTCGAGATGCGCGCCGCGCAGGTGCGGTGGAATGACAACATGCTCGATCGGCTGCCCGAGGACCTCCGCCCGCGTAAATCCAAAAACCTGCTCGGCGGCCGGATTGAATTCGATGATCGTGCCGCCGGCGGTAATGGCGATGATCGGGTCCAGCGCCCCCTCGACCATCGCGCTGCGCGTGCGTTCACTGTCGCCAAGGGCGCGTTCAGCCCGTTTCAGAGCACTGATATCGATCCCTAGTGTGAGTACGTGGGTGGGGCTCCCATGCGGATCGAGCAGCGGAATCTTCGTGGCCAGCAACGCCAACGGGCCTTGTGGCATCGAATACTCGATCTCGTAGAACGGTAATGCGCGTCCGGTGTTGAGCACGTGCCGGTCGCGCAGTTCGACCTGCTCGTCGTGCTCGTCGTTGAACAGCTCCGACGAGCGCTTACCGATAAACGCAGAGGCGGGCAATCCCCACCGCTCACAGTAGAAGCGATTGACGATGCAGTAGCGCAGGTCACGGTCCTTGATGTGCAGAGTCCCTGGCATGACATCCAGCAGGGCGCGCACCACCTCAGTATCCAGTTCCGCGGCGAAGTGAGCTTGGTCCGACATGTCGCGGATCAGTGTCGGCCAGACGTCGCACGTATACAACTGATACAAAATGGGCAGGCAAGAACGTGCTCCAGACACATTCGCGCGCCATCCTTGAACCATGAACGGAACCGCTCGAATTGGGAGTTCCAAGATGCAGGAGCTCGCGGCACTCGCGGCAGACCTCAATGACAACCTCATGCGGCAAGTACTGGAAGCCTGTCCGTTGCCGATCAGCATGACGCGTCTGGGTGATGGCGTTGTCCTCTACGACAACCCGGCCTGCCGTGCGCTCTTTGGCGACGCGGCCGTCGATGCACCGGTGCGGGACGTCTACACAACGCCCGAAACGGACCCGCTGTGCCTGGCACAACTGCGCGACACGGGTCAGGTGGACGACCTGGAAATCGAAGTCGCCAGGCCGGGCGGTGAGACTTTGCCAGTGGCCTGGTCGGCGCGGCTGATCAAATTCCAGGGGCAGGCGGTAGTCGTCTCCACTGCCAAAGATCTCCGCGAGCGACGCGTTCTGGAAGAGGAAATGCACCGCCAGCGTGAAGCCCTGCATCAGCGCGAAAAGCTGAGCGCACTCGGTGAACTGCTGGCGAGCGTCGCGCACGAGCTCAACAACCCGCTGTCCGTAGTGGTCGGGCAGGCGCTGCTCATGAGCGAAACCGCCACCGACCCCAAAACCGTCGAACGAGCCGACAAGATCGGCGCCGCCGCGGAACGGTGCTCGCGCATCGTCAAAGCGTTTCTCGCCATGGCAAGGCAGGAGCCTGCGTCGCGCACGGAAATTGACCCGAACCTGCTCGTGCGCTCGGCTTTGGACCTGAATCCAGCCGACCCGGCCGACCATATCAAGGTGCGCGTCCGCCTGGCACGTCAGGTCCCGGCAGTCCATGGCGACCTGCATCAGTTGGTTCAGGTGGTCGGCAATCTTCTGCGCAATGCGCAGCACGCCTTGCGTGACAGCGCCGGGCCACGTGAACTCAAGGTCACTACCACCTACCGGGCCAAGACCGGCATCGTCGTCATCAAGGTGAAAGACAACGGTCCGGGCGTCGACCCGGACATCCGCACGCGCATTTTCGAACCGCTGTTCACGACCAAACAGGTGGGGAACGGCATCGGTATCGGCCTGGCGCTTTGCCACCGCATCGTCGAGAGCCACGGCGGCACGCTACACCTGGAGCGCGAGCGCTCGCCCGGCGCGGTGTTCTCGATCCGACTGCCGACAGTGACAGGCCCGCGTGCGGCCGAAGCCCCGAAGGCCACTGCCGCCCGGGAAGTCGCGGCGCAGCGCGTACTGGTCATCGATGATGAGAGCGAGGTGGCAGCCACCATTGCTGATATCGTCCGCGCTGGGGGACACCACGCGGAGTGCGTTCATTCCGGAACGCTGGCGCTTGAGCGGCTCGCCGAACATCAGTTCGACACGATCATCAGCGACATTCGCATGCCGGGCCTGGATGGGCGCAAGCTGTTCAGGGCGCTAGATCAGGTAGCGCCAGAAATGGTCGACCGCATCATCTTTATTACCGGCGACTCGTTGACCCGGCGCGTGCGCGATTTCCTGCACACGAGCGGCAGACCCTACCTCGAAAAGCCCGTGAGGCCGTCGGAGGTCCTGAATCTCTTGCGTGCCACCAGTCAACCGCCAAACGCACGCCGCAACATTCCCGTTCAGACCGAGCAACGAGTTGAACCGCATGGACGTTAAGAATACGCATATCGTGGTTGTCGACGACGAAGCCACCATTCGCGACACCATTCGCGAATACCTTGAGATCCACGGCTACCGCGTGACCGAGGCGGATAGTGCGCGCACGTTGCGTACGATGCTCGAAGGCGGTGCTGATATAGATCTCGTGGTGCTGGACGTCAGCATGCCGGGTGAAGATGGCCTGTCGCTGGCGCGGTTTCTGCGCGAGTCCACGGACGTGCTGATCGTGATGCTGACAGCCGCCGGTGAAGTGGTCGACAGAATCGTCGGCCTCGAGATGGGCGCTGATGACTACATCGCCAAACCCGCCGACCTGCGCGAGCTGCTGGCCCGCATCAAGGCGGTCATACGGCGCAGACACGAAGCCGCGCCGGCCGCCGCTCTTTCTCAGCCGACCGACGTCATACAGCTCGGCAACCACGCGCTGCACCTGGAAGCGCGCAAGCTGACCGACGCGAGCGGCGAGGAGATCGCGATCACGTCGATGGAGTTCGATCTGCTGCGCGCCTTTTGCGAAAACCCGAATCGCGTACTGAGCCGCGACCAACTTCTGGAACTCGCGCACCACAAGCGCTGGGAGCCCTACGACCGGAGTATCGATATCCGGGTCGGGCGCCTGCGCAAGAAACTCGAAGCCGACCCACAAAAGCCGGAACTCATCAAGACAGTTCACGGCGTTGGTTATGTGTTCGCGCCGCCGGTGCCGGCTTGAAGCACCATTGAAACCGGGCGGCGTAGCCGCATTTCGAACGATGAAGGGAAACTTTACATTTCGGCAACAAACCGGACATCGTGCGGACAACACCGCGCGATAACTTGACGCTGAACGGCAGCCAGCCAAAAGCCGGCGTGCCGTCAGTCCGTCATCAAGGAGAGACCCATGCAGTCCACAGTCCCAGCCATCGCGCATTTCGCATTACCCCGCGAACCATCGCTTCGGGCTTCGATCAAGTCCTTTGCCAATCGCGTTTGGCAGCGTGTGTACACCGTCGGCGCCCGACTGTTGAAACGCCGTCGCCGGAGCAGCGTATACGCGGGCGCGCTGGTAACTCTCGCCAGCATCAACGGCCATACGCTCGCGGACATAGGTGTCCGCCCAGGCGGCATCTCCGAGTATGCCTCGGTCGTCGCAGACCATCCGCGCGTGGATCCGCGCGACGTACTGGGCCCCGCTGCATGAGACACACCGCCGTGACGCCGGAATCTTGTGAGCCAGCGGCAAACTCGCAGCTTGGTGGGTAGCTGGCTCAAAGCCGATCAAGATGCGGCAGCGGTCACCGTGCCGCCGCCGCTGCTCTGTCTGGGGGCACTGGCTGGCGCATGGTGTCTGGAGCGCTGGGCTATGCATCTGCCGCTGCCCGGTGGCGCTACGAACATCGCGTACGCAGCCGGCTGGAGCATCGGCGCGGCCGGCGTCACGGTCGCCCTGTTCGCGCTCGGTCTGTTCGGCCGCGCGGGGCAGGACCCGCATCCTTGGAAAACCACACCCGCCCTGATCGAGACTGGTGTTTATCGTTGGACGCGCAACCCGATGTACCTTGGGATGGCGCTCGTTATCACCGCCTTCGCACTGGTGCTGAATTCACTCTGGTTTCTCATCGGCACCATCGCGTTCATGTTGTCTGTATATCAACTGGCCGTCCGCCCGGAAGAACATTACCTCACCAATAAATTCGGTGACGACTACGCGGCGTACTGTGCCCGCGTGCGACGGTGGCTCTAAGGCAACTGCCCGACCGCGTCGAACGCGCGTACCCGTCGGGCGATATGAAGCGCGCCGTACCGTCCCGCATGATGGCGCTAGAAAAGGTCGAGTTGTCCAGACGACTGTGTGGCGCCCCGCTTTGCGGTAGCTTTGCGTCTGCGCCCGGATTCAGCGCGTGCAGACCCAATCCGCGGCCCGGACCCGGCCGCGGCGGGCCGATCGCCGACCTGGCGCGGATCCATGTGCTGCAAACGCTCGTGCTCGCGCGCGACGATCTGTGCGAAGCCGGGGCCGTCCACCTTACCCTCCAACCAAAGTGACTGTCGGTCGAGCCGGGCCAGCGCGTCCAGGCGCTCGCGCCGCCCCAGCCGGGCTTCCGTCAGGGCGCGGCGCAATACCGAGGCGGTGCGGTCATATACATCGAGAGGTACCGGAAACGGAAAGCCATCCTTGCCGCCGTGCGCGTAGCTGAAACGCGCCGGGTCGCTGAACCGCGCGGGCGCGCCATATACCACCTCTGCGACCAGCGCCAGCGACTCGATCGTGCGCGGCCCGACGCCGGGTGTAACCAGCAGATCGGGAAAGTCCTTGGGTCCGCGCTCTGCAGCCGCCGCGAGAGCGGCGTGCAGGCGCCGCAGTTTGACGTCGGCGGGCCGCGGGTGGTGGTGCGCTGGCAAGTCGAGGTGCAACTGCGCACGCTGTTGGTCAGCGAGTGTTGCGACGATCCGGTCGGGTCCTTCGTCCTCCAACAGACGTAACTGACTGTCGCGGGCCAGGGCCGCGCGCGTATCGGTCAGGTTCAGAATTTCGCCGGCCGGAATGCCGTCCAAGCCGGCGTGCGGTGCGTCTACGAAGTTCGTCAGACCTGCCGACAACCAGTGGTAGCGCCGTGCGTAGCGAACCTCGGGGCGCATGCCCTGCTGCACGACACACCACGCCCCGTCGGCTGCGACGATAAAGCCATGCAGGTAGAGCTGGTAGCCGTCTTGCAGCGCGTTGTTGTCGACCTTGGCGACCAGCCGGCTCGTACCGGCCAGATGTTCCCCGTCGAGCCCGGTTCGATCGCCAACGGCGCACAGCTCGGCAGGCGTCGCGCGCGAGCGCCGACCACGGCCGCCGCAGACGTACAGACCCAGTTCGTCCTGCACCGGCTCCAACCCCCGGCGCAGTGCGCCGATGACGCTGGTCGTGATGCCGGACGAATGCCAGTCCATGCCCATGACGGCACCAAAACTCTGAAACCAGAATGGGTCGGCGAGACGCACGAGGACTTCGTCGCGGCCGTATTCGTGCGCGACGGCCTCCACGATCACACGCCCGAGCGTCGCCATACGCGTGGCGAGCCACTGCGGCACAAAGCCTCCGTGCAGCGGCAGATTGGCGCTGCCGGTGCGGCTGCTCATGCAGGGCCGGCCGTGACTTTGCCGTCGTCGATATCGCGCTGCCGCGCGACCGGATCGCGCGCGGATGGCTCCCCGAACCCTGCCCCACCCGGGGTCTCCATGCGCACCCGGTCGCCGGCGACCACGGGCAGCGCGGAATGGCGCGGTTCGAGAATGCGCTCGGCTGCAGTGCCGCCGTTCACGACGACGCGAGCATTAGAGCCAGTGCGTCCGCCCAGTGCACCTTCAGCGCAAGTTTCGAAGCTGTCGGCGCGCGCGCCAAAGGTGGTCTCGTCATCGAGGATACGGACCTCGCGTGCGATGCCCAATCCACCCCGCCAGGTACCGTCACCGCCGGAATCCGGGATGAGCGCGTACTCCTCGACGTGCAGCGGGTATTCCAGTTCCACCGCTTCAACGGGCATGTTGAGCGAGTTCGTGATGTGCACGTGCGCGCCGTCCATGCCGTCGGCGTTCGCGAGCGCGCCGTTCCCGCCGCCGATGGTCTCGAGGTACACGTAGTTGCCGGAACCAGATCGGCGGCGGCCGGAGAACACCATCGCCGCGAGAACATCGTGGCTGTCAGCCATCGCCCGATCGCCCGGCAAGAACGCCCGGAAGGCGCCGAAGATCGCGCCAGCCAGTTTCTGGCACGTGGTCGTTCTGGCCCCGACCGCGGCGGGAAAATGCGGGTTCAAAATCGTACCGGCCGGTACGGTGAGGTGAACGGCGTCAAACAGTCCGCTGTTCGGCGGCAACTCCGGGTCGAGCAGTGCTTTCAACGCGTACGCGATGGTGGCCAGCACGCCACTTGGCATGACGTTGTAGCCGCCGCGCGATTGCGGCCCGGTGCCGGTGAAGTCGAGGTGTAGTCGATCTCCATCAACCGTCACCGTAGCGGTGATCGGCAAACGCGCGCCACCGGTACCGTCGTGGTCCATCCACGTCGTGTACTCGTGCGTACCATCGGGCAGCGCTTCGATGTGCAGCCGCAGACGTCTCGCGGTGTAGCTCAGCAGATCCGCCATCGCCTCGCGCATGTTCGCCATGCCGAGCCGCGCGGCCAGTTGCTCCACCTGTACGGCACCACGCGTGTTAACGGCGAGCTGCACCTTCAGATCGAGAATCCGCTCGTCTGGTTCGCGCGTATTGTGTGCGATCAGTCGAAGCAGGCCTTCGTCGAGTTCACCAGCGCGTTGCAGGCGTGCCGGTGGGATGCGCAGTCCTTCCGCGAAGATGTTCGGCGCAGTCGGGCTGATCGACCCGGGTACCGGTCCGCCGACATCGGCGTGATGTCCGAGATTCGCCGCGAAGAACTCGACACGTCCGCCGATGAACACCGGCGTGATGATGGCGATGTCCGGCAAGTGCGTGCCGCCCGCGAGGTACGCGTCGTTGCACACGAACGCATCGCCCGGGCACATGTCTTCCACCGCGTAGAAGTTCAATACCGCCTCGACGCCACCCAACAGGGAGCCGAGATGGATCGGGATGTGTGCCGCCTGCACCACGACCCGGCCCGCCGCATCGAACAGCGCAACAGAACAATCCCGCCGCTCCTTGATATTCGGCGAAAACGAACTCCGCACCAGGTGCTCGCCCATCTCTTCGGTGATGGCGAGCAAACGGTGACTGAAGATCTCCATTTGCACGGCGTTGCCGGGCGTGGTCTGACGGTCAGTCATCGTCCCGGCCCTTCATCCGGCATATCGAAGGTGCCCACTGCGATCACGAGATTGCCAAAGTCATCGACCGTCGCGTGGTCGGCGGCCGCGAGCCACGTCGTCGAAGTCATCTCACTGACGATCGCAGGCCCGGCGACCGACATCCCGGACGTCAGCCGCCCGCGCTCGTAGACCGGCACGGACTGCCAGCCGGCCGTCACACCCACATAGACGTTGCGTCGGCCGATTTCAGCCGCTCGTGGCGGCACATCTGCTCCCGCATCAGTCCGCTCGAGCGCCGCTTTCTCCACGGCCCACTCCGCGCGCGCCCGGCAGTTCACGATGATGACGTCCCGATTGTCGATCGCGTAGCCGTAGTGCCCGGTGTGCGCCGCGTGCAGTGCATCAGCAAAGTCCCCCTCCGAGAGCACCGCCGGATCGTTCAGTGGCACCGGAACTTCGAAGCTCTGTCCCTCGTAGCGGGCATCGACCGACCAGCGTAGCCGGCCGGGCCCGGGGCCGGACTGCGCATCGAACCACCCGGCCGCCTCGCCTTTCAACGTCGCGAAAGCATCGCTCGCGGCGGACCATCCGCCGTCGTTCAGACCCCTGACGATGCTGACCACGAAATCGCGCGCCGGATCGCTTTGCAGCACACCACGCGCGCAGAGCGTGCCAGGCGCTGGCGGCACCAGCACGCGGCGGCTTTGTACCTCCCGGGCGACCGCCGTCGCATGCAGCGGCCCGGCGCCACCGTACGCGACCAGCGTCATGTCGGCGGGGTCATGGCCGCGGGCCGTCGCAACCGCGCGGATGGCGCGCCCGATGTTGGCCACTGCGACGGCGATGACGCCATCTGCCGCCGCCTCGGCATTCATCTCGAGCAGATCGCCGACCTGAGCTTGCATGCCATCCCTGGCGGCGGCGACATCAACCGCCATGCGCCCGCCTAGCAGTCCCTCCGAAGCGAGGCGGCCCAACACCAGGTTGGCGTCCGTCACCGTTACCGCGGCGCCGCCGCGCCCGTAAGCGATCGGCCCGGGGCTCGCGCCGGCACTTTGCGGTCCAACCTTTAGCGCACCCGCCGCATCCACGCGCGCGATGCTGCCGCCGCCGGCGCCAACGACATGCACGTCCACCATCGGTGTACGCACGGGATAGCCAGCCACGTCCCGCTCCGCTGTGTAGGCCGGCGCGCCGTCGACGATCATCGACACGTCGGTACTGGTGCCGCCAACGTCGAACGTCATGACGTTGGCAAGACCGGTCGCATCGCTCAGCACCGCGGCGCTGACCACCCCCGCCGCCGGACCGGACAGACACGTGCGAACGGGCGCAGCCTCGACTTCCGTCACCGACATGACGCCGCCGCTGGATTGCACCGTAAACGGCGCTACCGGAATGCCGAGTTCGGCCACGCCCTCACCAAGCCGTTGCATATAGCGGCGCATCCGCGGGCCAACGAAAGCATTGACGACCACGGTGGACGAGCGCTCGAACTCACGAAACTCGGGCGACACGTCGCTAGACGCCGTGGCATAGACGTCGGGCAGTTGCTCGCGCAGGCGTGTGAGACACCGCTGTTCGTGGCCGGGAAACCGGTAGCTATGCAGAAAACTCACCGCGACAGCCTCCATGCCGCTCGCACGCAGCTGTTCGATGATCGTGGCTAGCGCATCGTCATCGAAAGCGCTCATCACCTTCCCATCCGCTGACACCCGCTCCGGCAACTCATACCGCCACGCGCGCGGCGCGAGGGGCGCGGGTCGCGCCTGTCGGTAGTCGTACAGCGCCGGGCGCGTTTGCCGGGCGATTTCCAGTACATCCCTGAACCCGGCAGTCGTGATTAACGCCGTTCGCGCCCCGCGGCGCTCGATCACCATGTTGGTTGCGACGGTAGTGCCATGGCCGACGTAGATAACCGCCGACGCGGGCACCGCTTCCGCGGCTAGCAGCTCACCGATCCCGGTCGCGATCGCGCGCGCCGGGTCGTCCGGAGTAGAGGGTACTTTGTGATGGGTAAGCCGCTGGTTCCGGGGATGCAACAAAACCAGATCGGTAAACGTGCCGCCGACATCGACACCGATGCGATAGCCGTTCGCCCCGTATGTGCAAGCTTCAGTCAATGTGCGTTAATCCATGGTCGAGCCCGATTGGAGTCAACCCGATCCAGTTCGTAACCATCCAGAAGTCCGTACCGGTGCGCGCTTTGTGTCCGGCCCTCGCGCTGCCTTTGGGGAACCGTGTGGCACGTCAGGATTCGAGCCACATCGCGACGACTCTGCCGGCTGCACGCCGAGGTAACACAGCATTGTACGACGGCTTATCGGATGCGAGCGTAAGGCCACTTTGGCAAAGTCGGCGGTCCGGCCACGTAGATGGCGACATCCCGGGCGATCGCCCGTTGATCAGAGCCTGGGACGAGCGCTATCGCCGAACGGCCAGCCGCCGGTGCGGTGCGCAAGTGGTGAGTGGGGTCGCCGACGACGGGGGCAGGCCCTGCGAGCCCGGGGCGACCCTCGACCTGGCAGGCCGTATCGCATCGTGCTGACTTTAGTTGCACAAGCCAGCGCTCAGATCGAGATCAAACGTTCACGCTTTCTCGCGACGGTTACACCCTACGCAGACTTCGAACGCACACTCGGACAACTGCGGCGCAGACACGCGAAGGCCAACCATCATTGCACCGCCGCCCGCTGGCTCCAGGCCAACGGACAGCTCGCAGAATCAGCCAAGGACGATGGTGAACCGGGCGGTACGGCTGGTCGACCGATGCTGCGCGTGTTGCAAGGTGGCGACTGGGTGGACGTTGGCGTCGTCGTCGTGCGTTACTTCGGCGGCATCAAGCTCGGTACCGGTGGCCTTGCCCGCGCGTATGCCGAGGCGGCCTCATCCGCGTTGCATGCCGCACACGGGATTCCCTTCGAACCCGCCACGGAAGCGACGTTTACAGTCAGCTTTGCCGCTGGCGATCGCCTCGAGCGCGCACTGGCGAGTGCTGGCGTCGAAGTGCTGAATCGCGAGTACTCGCAAAGCGGTGTCACGCTCCGCGTGAAGGGGCCGGCCACGCGCATCGAAAGACTTCGATTGGCACAGTCTGAATAGACCGTGCCGTGCCCCGGGTCGCAGGTCGGTCTGGCTCAGGTAACCCGCGCCCGCGCGTGAAACCGCGGCTGGTCCCAGCTGCGTGACGACAGAATCTGCGCGAGCACGTCGACGCTTTTGCGCACATCTTGTTCGCTCAGGTAAAGCGGCGTGAAGCCAAAGCGCATGCCATCCGGTGCCCGAAAATCCCCGATCACACCGTTGGCGATCAGCGCCTGCATGACGGGGTAGCCATGTTCACAGTGGAAGGAGACCTGCGAACCACGCTGGCGAGGGTCGCGAGGTGAACCCAGCGTCAGGTCAGGGCACCGCGCTTCCACTTCCCGGATAAACAACTCTGAAAGCGCAATCGACTGCGCCTGCACGTCGGCGAGCGGCACGCCGTCCCAGATGTCGAGCGCCGCATCGAGCACCTGCAGGGCCAGAACGGCCGGCGTCCCGACGCGCATGCGGCCGATGCCGGGCGCGGGCTCGTAGTCCCGCGAGAAGTCGAACGGCGATGCATGGCCAAGCCAGCCGGCAAGCAGGGGCGTCACCTGGTCGATGATGGCCGGGTTCACGTAGATGAACGCAGGCGCACCCGGCCCACCGTTCAGATATTTGTAGGTGCAACCGACCGCGAAGTCGGCGCCGCACGCATCGAGCGCGATCGGAAAGGCGCCGGCTGAGTGTGCGAGGTCCCACACCGTTACGGCACCGCAGCCGCGCGCTGCGGCCGTCAGAGCGCGCATATCGTGCCGCCGGCCGGTACGGAAATCGACTTCCGTCAGCATCAGTACGGCAACGCTGTCATCCAACGCGTCGGCGACTTGCTCAGGCTCTACGATGCGCAGCTCCGCACCGCCGCCGAGCCGTTTCAGCAGGGCGTCTGCCATGTACAGATCGGACGGGAAATTGCCGCTGTCGCTCAACACTACACGTCGGTCCGGGCGAAGCTCAAGCGCGGCTGAGAGCGCCTGAAACAACTTGAGCGACAGCGTGTCGCCCATCGTCACGGTGCCTGGCAATGCGCCGATCAGCGGCGCGATACGGTCCCCCACCCGCTCAGGCAATCCCATCCAGCCCGCGTCGTTCCAGCCGCGGATCAACATCGGCCCCCACTCGGCATTCAGCGTCTGCTGCAGGCGGGCCTCAGCATTTCTCGGCAAGGGTCCGAGCGAGTTGCCGTCGAGATAAACCAGATCGCTTGGTAGCGCGAACTGCGCACGGGTCGTTGAGAATTCAAACAAGATGCGCGCCCCGGAAAGCACCGCGCCCGAGTGGGGGCGCGGGAGATTGACTCTGCCGTTCCAAGGCTAGCGGAGCAGGCCCCGCGGTGCGAGCCCGTCAGCCCATACCGTATCTCAGATTTCGGCCGACCGTCGTTTGATGTCGATATTCAGAATCTGGTCGTTTTCGCTGTAGTCGACCGGACAATCGATCAGATGCACGCCTGGTGAATTGAGTGCGGTATCCAGGATCTCCGTCAACGACGCGTATGACGTCACGCGGTGTCCGATCGCCCCGTATGCTTCGGCATATTTGACGAAGTCAGGGTTGTTGTATTCGAGGCCCCAGTCTTTCAAGCCCATGTTGGCCTGTTTCCAACGAATCATGCCGTAAGAGCTGTCGTTCAGAATCAGACACGCAATGTTCATGTTCAACCGCACAGCTGTTTCCAACTCCTGCGAGTTCATCATGAAGCCGCCATCACCACATACGGCCAGAACTTTGCGGTCCGGGTAGACGAGTCGCGAGGCCATCGCGGACGGCAGACCCGCGCCCATGGTGGCAAGCGCATTGTCCAGCAACACGGTGTTCGGACCGTGAGCCTTGTAATTGCGCGCGAACCAGATTTTGTAGACACCATTGTCGAGACAGATCATGCCGTCGTCCGGCATCGCGGAACGGATCTGCGCGACCAGGGCTTGAGGGTAGATCGGAAAGCGGGCATCGTCCGCGCCTTCGGCGAGCTGCGCCTCACCGTGCTCGCGTACGTGCATCATGCGCGAGAAGTCCCAGCCGGCCTCCTCTTTGCGTTTGACGCCGTTCTTGAACTGATAGATCGCATTGCCAACATCGCCGATCACTTCGACCTGCGGGAAGTACACCGGGTCCACCTCGGCGGTGTTGAACGACACGTGGATCACCTCAGTGCCGCCTTCGGACATGAAGAACGGCGGTTTTTCGATCACGTCGTGCCCGACATTGATGATCAGATCGGCCGCATCGATGGCCCGGTGACAATAGTCGCCAGCCGACAGCGCGGCGCAGCCCATGAACAATGGATGACGTTCATCGATGACGCCTTTGCCGAGCTGCGTCGTGATGAACGGAATCCCGGTCTTGTCGACAAAACGCGTCAGCATCTTCGACGTCATCTTGCGATTTCCGCCAGCACCGATCACGAGAATGGGCGAGCGCGCCGCGTGGATTTTCGCGAGCGCCTGTTCGATCGATTTCTCTTCGGGCACCGGACGGCGCTTTGCCGGGCGCGGCATGATCGGTTCATCGCTTTGCTCATCAGCGATGTCTTCCGGTAACTCGATATGCACAGCACCGGGTTTTTCCTGTTCCGCGAGTCGGTAGGCCTCGCGCACGCGTGACGGAATGTTGTCGCCCGCCACGATCTGTGTCGCGTATTTGGTGATCGGGCCCATCATGTCGACGACGTCGAGGATCTGAAAGCGGCCCTGTTTGGATTTCTTGACCGGCTTTTGCCCCGTCACCATCAGCATCGGCATGCCGCCGAGCTGCGCGTAGGCGGCAGCGGTCACGAAGTTCGTGGCACCGGGCCCGAGCGTCGCGAGACACACACCCGTTTTTCCAGTCAGCCGGCCGTAGACTGACGCCATGAAACCGGCACCCTGCTCGTGGCGCGTCAGAATCAACTGGATCTGCTCCGATCTCGAGAGCGAATCCAGGAAATCGAGATTCTCCTCGCCGGGAATACCGAAGACGTACTCGCAGCCTTCTGCCTCTAGACATTTGATGAACAAGTCGGATGCTTTCATGGGTCTGCCTGGTGTCACCTTGTTGGCTGTATCCGCGCGCCTCGTGGGCGTGATCGCGGTTGCAGTGTAATCGGAAGCTGTAGATCGCAGGTGGCCGCCAGATGACCGCGTCCGTCACGGCTCCGGCGGGCGCCCGCGTCGTTGAGACCGACGCGAAGCTCAAGTAGCTTCCCAGATGTGCAAATCAATTGACGAGGGCCACTCATGGAATTCAGCGACATCATCTACAACATCACGAATCACACGGCGTACATCACGATCAACCGACCGCGCGTCTACAACGCGTTTCGCCCGCGCACGGTCGTCGAGCTGATCAATGCCTTCCTGGACGCCGGCTGGAACAACGACGTGGCCTCAATCGTGCTGTCGGGCGCTGGCGAAAAAGCATTCTGCACTGGCGGCGATCAGTCGGACCACGACGGCCAGTACGGCGACTCCGACGCGCGCGGCACCGTCGGCATGCCGGTCGAGGAACTGCACTCAGTGATTCGTGACGTACCGAAGCCGGTTATCGCCAAGGTGCGCGGCTACGCAATCGGCGGCGGCAACGTGCTCGCCACCATCTGCGACATGACGATCGCCTCGGAAACTGCCATCTTCGGACAGGTCGGCCCACGCATGGGCTCCGTTGATCCGGGCTTCGGCACCGCTTATCTCGCCCGTGTCGTCGGCGAAAAGAAGGCGCGTGAGATGTGGTACATGTGCCGGCGCTATTCGGCCGCAGAAGCCGTCGAGATGGGGCTCGCCAACAAGATGGTGCCAGACGACCAGCTGGAAGCCGAGGTGGAAGCCTGGTGCCAGGAACTGGTTGAGCGCAGCCCGCTCGCGATCGCGATCGCGAAGAAATCTTTCAATGCCGACAGCGAGAACATTCGCGGCATCGGCGGGCTCGGCATGCAGGCCCTCAGCCTCTACTACAACACCGACGAGTCCAAGGAAGGCGTGACGGCACTCGGCGAGAAACGCAAGCCTAACTTCCGACAGTTCTACGACCGGAGCTGATGAACGACGCTGGTATCGCGCAGTGGCGCTCGAAGCGCGGCACTCGTCCGCTCGCAAGTCGTAGCGCCTACCGCTAGCGCTTACCCTCGACAGCCACTTCGATAAGCCGCGGGCCGCCCGCGGCAAACGCCTCGCGCACGGCATCGGTGAACGCGTCCGGTTCAGCTACGCGCGTCCCCGGCACGCCCATACCCGCGGCCATCTCGACGAAGCCAAGGTTCGGTGAGGTCAGATCCATGTGCGCGTAAGGCTGATTCGAGCCGGTCTCGAAACGCTGCCGGTAGCTGTCGAGGTTGTGCTTCAGGATGCGGTATTCGCTGTTCGCGAGGATGACGAAGACGATCGGTAGCGCGTAGCGCGCCGCCGTCCACAGCGACTGAATGCTGTACATGGCCGAACCGTCGCCGGACACGCAGAGGATCGGCGACTCCGGACGCGCCAGCGCCACCCCGAGCGCACCGGGTAAGCCCTGTCCGATACCGCCACCGCGTCCGCTGTAAAACGAGCCCGGCCCGGCCAGATCGAAGCTCCGCTCGAGGTCGATACTCGCCGTTATCGATTCGTCGACGACCACCGCGCCATCCGGTATCGCCGCGGCCAGTAAATCCATCACCACTGACATCGGCAACGGCCGGCGATCCCGCGCGCGGTCGACGCGTGCGAGATGTTTTGCGCGCGCCTCGTCGGCGGCGACGGTGATCGCCTCGTTGCGCGTCGTTATCCGGCTCACCTGATCGCCATGCCGGCGCCGCAGCACCTCGTCGAGCAGCGTCGCGATCGCCGTGCCCATATGTCCAACTGCGCCGATCTCGACGGCAAAGTTACGCGCCAGCTGCGTGCCAGACGCCTCGATTTGCAACAGCCGCGTCGACTCCGCAAACGGCGTCCCGGGCGCAAACCAGACCTCCTCGAAAAACGGCCCGCCGAGCAGCAGCACGACATCGGCGCCCGCGAGCGCATGCCCGATCTGCGCGGCATCGACCGGCAACGACCCTCGTACGTGCGAGTGCTGGGTTGGCACGGCCGCGTGACCTCGGAGCGCTTCGGTAAAAATGGTCGCGCCCAACGCCTCGGCGAGGCCGATCACCTCTTCGGCAGAGTTGGCCCGCGCGACGTCGTCGCCGACGACCAGCACTGGCGACTCCGCCCCCAGCAGCGTCTCCGCCATGCGGGCGAGCGCCTCAGGGTGCGCCCCCGCGGGGGGTATGAAGTTCTCCTGGGAGTACGCACCAAGCGCCGTTTCCTGTTCCATGACGTTGATCGGCAACCCGACGAACACCGGGCCGGCCGGCGGCTCGTTGGCGACGCGAAAGGCGCGATGCAGCAGCAATCCCAGCTCGTCAGCCGATTCCGCCTGTACGCTCCATTTGGTGACCGGCGCCGCCATCGCGACGAGATCATGACCGAGCACCGGCGCGCGAAGTCGCATCCGCGTGTCCTGCTGCCCGGCTGTGACGAGCACGGGCGAATTCGCTTTCAGCGCGCAGTACAGCATGCCGATCGCGTTACCGAGCCCGGGCGCGACGTGCAGATTGACAGCCGTGTTCCGGCCGCTCGCCTGGGCGTAGTAGCTGGCGGCGCCGAGCGCGACCCCTTCGTGTAACGCCACCACGTATTCGATGCCCGGATAGTCGGCCAGACTATCGATGAGCGGGCTCTCGGTGGTGCCGGGGTTGCCGAAAATTCGATCAACGCCGTTGGCCGCGAGGCTCTCCATGAATACGTGACGTCCGAGCATCTGCTGTGTCCTCGGTGGGTTAAACGATCGCGCTAAGGGTAATCGGTAGAGCGGGCGCAGCGCACGCGGGCACCGTCAGGCCACGTTTTGATGAGCACCCGTTGCAAAGCGGTTTCGGGCGCGCGGGCCCTGTTCTGCAATAATGCCGTGCACCGTCGACTAGAGAGGCTGGCCGCAACATGTCACTGCAAATCCTGGGTTTTCCACGTTCCAACTTCGTTCGCACCGTTCGCATGTCCCTGCATGAAAAAGGCGTCGACTACGAGCTGGTTGAAGAGTTTCCGCATTCCGACGCGGTCAAGGCCGTGCACCCGCTCGGCCTGATTCCGGCGATGCGCCATGGCGATTTGGAAATCGGCGAAGCGGTCGCCATCATCCGGTATGTCGACAAGGTGTTCGACGGCGCGCCGTTGTTCCCGGACGACCCAGCCGCTTGCGCGCGCATCGACTACTGGTGCTCGCTGGTCGCAACTTCCGTCGATCAGCTCTTCATGCGTAACTACGTCGTGCCCTACGCATTCCACCGTGACGACGACGGCAACGTCGTCCGGACGAAAATCGATCCGGCCGTCAAACGCATGCCTAAAGTGCTGGGCATCCTGAACGATGCCGTCGGCGACGGACACCTCGCAGGCGCCGACTTCACGGTGGCCGACTGCTTCCTGATGCCGATGCTGGCCGCGATTCAAATGTTCCCGGAAGGCCAGGAGGCAGTCCCGGCGCACAGCGATCTGAATGCCTATTTCAAGCGTCTCTCGGAGCGCGAGAGCTTCGTCGCAACGGCGCCGCCAGCCCGCTGAGTCGGGTCTGACTGCGCCAGAGTCACACACGCCGCGTGCACCGCACGCGGGGTCGATCGCCGTTATCGGCGTGACAGGTTTGAGGAGCCGCATGTGCCCTTGTCCAAGGCCGCACGCCGCAACGAAATTCATGCGCGCAAGCTCGACCTGCGCGTCTACCGGCGCGACGACGGCCAGTTCGACATCGAAGGTCACCTGGTCGACGTCAAACCGTTTCCGGTAACGTTCCTGAATTCATCGCGGCAGGCGGACGAACCCGTGCACGACCTGTGGCTCCGTCTCACCGTCGACCGCACGCTCGAAGTGCAGGACGCCGAAGCGCATATGGACATCGGCGCTTACCCGTACTGCACCGGAGTGGAGCCCAACTTCAAGACGCTGCGAGGGCTGCGCATCGGTCCGGGTTGGAACCGCAACGTCCGCGAACGGGTTGGCGGCGGCCAGGGATGTACGCATCTCGTCGAGATGCTGGCACAGATGGCGACGGCGGCGTTGCAAGGGATCTGGTCGGAACTGGATGACGAGGACGACACCAACAAGCCGCCTCGCGAACGCCGCCTGCGGACCGACCTCGCCAACTCGTGTCATACCTACCGAACCGACGGACAGTTCGTGAAAGTGCATTTTCCGAGCCACTATCAGCGCAATGCCGGCAACGAGGAAGGCTGAGATGGATGCCACCCCCAAAACACCCACGCCCCCAACCGAACATACGCGCCGGATGCATCAGCGCACCACGCAGCATCTGGATTTCCAGGATGCGCGCGATCAGGCGGCTGCCAGCCGGGGGCTCGTAGCGCCGGCGCCAGACGGCGGCGTGATCGCCAATGAGCGGGGCACCCGCTTCTGGGACCTCGGCGCTTACGAGTTCCTCGAAGGCGAAGAACCCATCGACTCGATCAACCCGAGTCTGCTGCGCATGGCGCGGCTCAATCTCGCGAATGGACTGTTCAAGGTGACCGACCGGGTCTATCAGGTACGCGGGATGGACATCGCGAACATGACGATCATTGAAGGTGATGCGGGCCTTTTGATCATCGACTGCCTGACCACCGCGGAAGTCGCGCACGCTGCGCTCGAGCTCTACTACGCCCACCGGCCGCGGCGTCCGGTCGTCGCGCTGATGTACACGCACAGCCACGTCGACCACTTTGGCGGCGCCAGGGGCGTGTTGAGCGAAGCGGAAGTCGAACGCGGCGACGCGGCGGTCTATGCGCCCGATGGTTTCATGGAGGCTGTAGGGGGCGAGAACGTACTGGCCGGCAACGCGATGACGCGCCGCGCTCAGTTCCAGTTCGGGCCGCTTTTGAAACCGGGGCCGCTCGGCCAGGTAGACGCCGGACTCGGCAAGGTCACATCGCGCGGCCGGGTCACGCTGATCGCGCCAACCGTGCTCATCGTCGAAGCCGTCGAGACACACGAGATCGATGGCGTGACGGTGCACTTTCATCTGGCGCCCGGCACCGAGGCGCCAGCCGAGATGCACATGTTCTTCCCTGAGCTCGGCGTGCTGAACATGGCCGAGAACGCGACCCCCCTGTTGCATAACTTCTGCCCACTGCGCGGTTCGGAAGTGCGCGACCCGCGTATCTGGTCGTTCTACCTGGCGGACGCGGTCGAGCGTTTTGGCGATCAGGCCGACGTGCTGATCTGTCAGCATCACTGGCCGACCTGGGGCCGCGCTGAAGTGCGCGACTTCCTCGAACGCCAGCGCGATCTGTACAAACACATCCATGATCAGACCGTGCGTCTGATGAACCACGGTTTGCGCCCGGCCGAGATCGCCGAGCGTCTCGACCTGCCGCCGTCGCTCGCGCAGGACTGGCGCATGCGCGGCTACTACGGGACGGTCAGTCATAACTCCAAAGCCGTGTTTCAGCGGTACCTGAGCTGGTATGACGGGCACCCGGCCAACCTGAATCCGCTGCCACCGCAGCACGCGGCGCACAAGTACGTGAGCTATATGGGTGGCGCCGAGGCGGTCATCGAGCGCGCGCGTGCCGACTACGACGCAGGCGAATACCGCTGGGTGGTGCAGGTGCTCTACCACGTGCTGTTCGCCAACCCGGAGCACGAAGAAGCGCGCGAGCTGGCGGCAGCGGCGTTCGACCAGCTCGGCTATCAGGCGGAGTCGGCGTCGTGGCGGAACGCGTACCTCTACGGCGCGCAGGAACTGCGCAAGGGCGTTATGAAACTGCCGCCGAGGCCTGTCTTGAGCCCGGACCTGCTGGGTGCCGTCGCCACTGACATCCTGTTCGACTTCATCGCCGTGCGCCTCGATGCGGAACGCGCCGTGGGCCGCCAGTGGCGTATCAACTGGACGCTCGAAGACCGGGACGAACAGGCGTGCCAGACGCTATGTAATGAAACCCTGACACACCTCATGGGCCGCCAGGCGAGCAACGCACAGGCGAGCGTCGTGACGACCCGCGAGACGCTGGTGGGGCTCATCGTTCGAAAGGTTGAGCTCACGGCCGCAATCGAATCTGGCGCAGCGCGCATTACCGGAGACGCGCGCGTCGTCGCTGAGTTGTTCGAGCTACTCGACGACTTCGAACTGCAGTTCGACATCCTGACGCCGGGCGGCCGGCAACTCGAATAACCCGCGAGCGACGGGTCGTCCACCGTGGGTGAACCGCTTCTGACGCCAGCCTGCGATCGACACGCCAAAGAGGGCAAACTCAATGCGACTCGAAGGAAAGAAAGCCATCGTCACCGGCGCCGCATCGGGCATTGGCGCCGCGACTGCCCGTCTGTTTGCCGCGGAGGGCGCCGCGGTGCTGGCGGTCGACAGGCCCGAGACGAATCTTGCCGCCGACTACGCCGACCAGTCAGGCATCGAGACACTCGAGCAGGACCTCGCGGCGCCGGACGCGCCAGAGAACATCATGGCTGGCATGCAGGAACACCTCGGCGGGCTCGACGTGCTCTACAACAACGCTGGCGTGTCGGGCCGCGCGCTGTTCGATGAGATGGACGATGCGATCTGGGATCAGGTGATCGGGGTCAACCTGACCGCCGGTTACCGCCTGACGCGCGCCGCCGTGCCGGCGCTGAAAGAGAGCAGCGCACCGCGCATCATCTTCACGGCCTCGGTCATGGCACGGATGACCGACTACGGTCTGGCGGCTTACTGCGCCTCGAAGGCAGGCGTAGCCGGGCTCGTCAGAACGCTGGCGCTGGACCTCGGCAAATACGGCATCACGGCCAACTATATCGAGCCGGAGGCCATCTTGACCGGTATGACCAAAGCGGCCTTCGACCAGCAGCACATCGCCGAGGTATGGGCCAAGAAGGCGGCGCTTCGCCGCCTCGGACAGCCCGTCGATATCGCGCGGGCCGTGTTGTTTCTGGCCTCGGACGACTCGGCGTTCGTGACCGGCCACGGCCTCACCGTCGATGGCGGTCTGACGCTGCGCACCTGACGCTGCGCCAGGCGCCGGCCACGGCGCCGTTCGCTACTCGTTGCCGACCGAATGCTCGACCAGATCGGCGTACTTTTCACGCGCATGGGCTTGCAACGCGGGCAAGTGCCCGGGCGGGAACAAGCCGTTGTACGGCGAGTAGTCGCGGAGTACCTGGCGTGCGATCGTCACCTTGTGCACTTCCGTCGGCCCATCGACGATGCCGAGCCGAAATGCACCGATGACGTGGTCGGCAAACGGCATTTCCCGCGACACGCCGAGCGAGCCGTGGATCTGCAGCGCGCGCCCAGCGATGTCGTGCCAGACGGTCGGCAACATGACTTTGATCGCGGCGATGTCTTTACGCACCTTCAGATAGTCCTGATAACGGTCGATTCGCCACGCGGTGCGCAGCACCATCAGGCGAAAGGCCTCCATCTGGATCCACGAATCGGCGATTTTCTCCTGCGTCATCTGCTTGTCAGATAACGCTTCGCCCTTGGTCCGGCGCGACAGGGAGCGCTGACACATCATGTCGAACGATTTGCGAATCTGCGCCATCGTGCGCATCGCGTGGTGGATGCGCCCGCCGCCCAGACGAGTCTGTGCGACGGCAAATCCTTCGCCGCGCTTGCCGAGCAGATTCTGAGCCGGGACGCGTACATTCTCGTACTGGATATACGCGTGGTGACCTTCCGCCTCGCTGCCAACCGCGACATTACGCATGATGTTCACGCCGGGCGTATCGCGCGGCACGATGATCATGGACATGCGGCTGTGCGGCGGCGCGTCCGGGTCGGTCACGACCATGACGATCAGGAAAGTGGCGTATCGGGCGTTCGATGAAAACCACTTCTCGCCGTTGATCACCCATTCGTCGCCATCGAGTTCCGCGCGGCACGTGAACTCGGTCGGGTCGGCGCCCGCGTGAGGTTCAGTCATCGAATAGCAGGACACGATCTCGCCATTCAACAGCGGCTGCAGCCACTGCGATTTGTGCTCCTCCGTGCCGTAGTGCGCAAGGATTTCCGCGTTCCCGGTATCGGGCGCCTGACAACCGAAGATGATTGGCGCAAAGCGGGCGCGACCGAGGATCTCGTTCATCAGCGCCAGCTTTAGCTGCCCGAATCCCTGCCCGCCCAGTTCCGGGCCGAGGTGACAGGCCCAGAGACCCTGCTCCTTGACGACCGCCTGAAGCTTCGGGACGATCTTCCGATTGGCGGGGTTGGTGATGTCATAGGGGGAGCCCAACACGAAGTCGAGCGGCTCCACCTCCTCGCGGACGAAATCATCCATCCAGTCCAGTACCGATTGGAATTCTTCGTCGGTTTCGAAATCCCAGCCCATGCCGTGTCCTCCAGGCGACCATGTATGAGTGTGTATTCTTCACCGTCGTCCACCGCCTTGTATAGCGTCACTGGCCGACAGAGGTTGCCCTGAGCCATGCCGCTATGGCGCCGCACGGTTCTGCGCGTGGTTGGCTCACTGGCAACGCTGTTCGCCGTTTCGGTGGCTTTTTTTGCGTTGATCGAGGTGGCGCCGGGCGATTACGCGGCTGCGATCTCGGGGCCGCAGACCAGCGATGCCGACCGCAATGCGATCCGCGTGACGCTCGGGCTCGACCAACCGCTCATCGGCCGCTATCTCAGCTGGTGCCGCAATGCGCTGCAAGGCGATCTGGGCGTATCGTGGTGGACCGGCGAACCCATCGCCGATTTCATCTGGGAGCCCGTCTGGCAAACCCTGTGGCTCGCGCTGCTGGCGGGGCTCGTCGCGGTCCCGCTGGGCCTGCTGCTGGGTGTCACGGCGCTCGCCTGGCGCCGCACACCGCTCGATCCGGCGCTCGGTTCGTTGACACTCGCGGCCGCGTCCATGCCCGACTTTCTGATCGCCTACGGACTGATGGCACTGCTCGGCGTGCATTTCCAATGGTTTCCGGTGCACACGTTTTATCTGGATGAGATGAGCCTGGCCGCCCGACTCGAGGCGAGTGCGCTACCCGTTGCCGCGTTGACCGCTATGGTTCTGACCCCGGTATACCGTGCAACGCGCGCCGCTCTTGCCAACGAGCTCGGGTCTGAATATGTGGAGATGGCGCGCCTGAAGGGCTTGGGTGAGTTCCGCATCCTGGTCGTGCATATGCTGCCAAACGCGCTGGCCCCGGTGGCGAACACACTGGTGCAGGTGGCCGGTCAGCTGCTTCTCGGTCTGGTCGTTATCGAGACCGTTTTTTCATTCCCGGGCTTTGGCAGCCTGCTCGTTCGCGCCGTCGAATTTCGTGATGTGCCGCTGCTGCTTGCAACGTCGCTCATCTGCGCCAGCGCCTATATCGCGTTGGTGCTGACTGCCGATCTGCTGAGCTACTGGGCAAATCCGCGTTTGCGCCAGCCGTTGCCCGGCGTTTAGCGGCGGCGGCTCAGCCAGGCCGCCATTGAGGCGGGCGCGATGCCGGAAAAACCGCACTCCGCACCGCTGGAAATTACGCAGGCGGTCATTCCGTGTAGCCTGCACGCACCGGGCGAAGGAAGGATGCGGACAGCATGCAAATTGGCGTCGACACCGGCGGAACGTTCACCGATCTGATCGGCTGGCAGCCGGATGGCAACACGTGGATCCTGAAGGTTCCAAGTACGCCGCACGATCCGTCGGAGGCGGTACTCGCCGGAATCGCCGAGCTGCTGACGATGGCCCGTGTAGCGCCGGGCGCGGTGCGACAGGTTGCGCATGGCACAACCGTGGCAACCAACGCCGTGCTCGAACGCAAGGGCGCGCGCACCGGCATCATCGCGACGCGCGGCTTCCGGGATGTGCTGGAGATCGGCCGCCAGATCCGCACGGCCGTCTACGAACTGGCACTGCGGCCCGAAACGCCGGTGTTTCTGGCGCCCGGCGCGCGGCGCGTGGAAGTCGATGAACGCGTGGATGCGAACGGTGACGTGCTGCTGGCCCTCGATGAATCGTCCGTCATCACCGCCGTCGACCAGCTGGTCGCACAAGGCGTCGAATCGGTTGCCGTCGCGCTGTTGTTCTCGTTCCTGAAGCCCGACCACGAAACGCGGGTGCGCGAGATCATCCGCGCGCGCTACCCCGGGCTCGCCGTGTCGCTGTCCTGCGAAGTCGACCCGTCCTTCCGCGAATACGAGCGCACCGTGGTAACCGCGTTTGACGCCTATACCAAGCCGGTGCTCGCCGCCTACCTCAAACGTCTGGTGAGCGGTTTGCGTTCGGCCGGGGTCGACGCGCCCGTTCAGGTCATGCAGTCGCGCGGCGGCGTCGCAAGTGCCATGCTCGCCGCCGAGCGGCCGGTCAGGTTGTTTCTGTCAGGCCCGGCGGCCGGCGTGGTGGGCGGCGCGGCGACCGGCCGGGCCGCGGAGCAGCGCGATCTCATTACGATCGATGTCGGTGGAACGAGCTGCGACATTGCACTCATCAATGACGCCAAACCGCTGGTCAGGCCAGAAGGACGCATCGACGGTTTTCCGGTGCGAGTGCCGATGGTGGACGTCAATGCGATCGGTGCCGGAGGCGGCAGCATCGCGTGGCTTGATTCCTCCGGCGGCCTGCGCGTCGGCCCGCATTCAGCCGGCGCCGTGCCAGGCCCGGCCTGCTACGGCCAGGGGGGCGCGCTGCCGACCGTTACCGACGCAGCGCTCGTGCTTGGCTACCTGGACGCAGATAGGTTCGCCGACGGACGGGTAGCGCTCGACCGTGCTCTGTCGGAACGTGCGATCGCCGAACATCTCGCCACGCCGCTCGGGCTGTCGGTGAACGCAGCGGCGCTCGGAATCCAGCAAGTCGTCAATGCACAGATGGCGGAAGGGACCAGGCTCGTGTCGATCAAGCAGGGGCTGGACCCGCGCGAGTTCACACTCGTAGCACTTGGCGGCGCCGGTCCGCTGCACGCGCCGGCCATCGCGGCAGAGTTGGACATGCGCGAGGTGCTGTTCCCGCGCTACCCGGGCGTTCTGTCAGCCGCGGGCCTGCTGCAGGCACCGACCGAACACGAAGCTTCGGTCGGCTTTCCGTGTGACCTCGACGACGCCGACCATGGCGCTATCGTGGCGTGTATCGAGAGATTGGACAGGCAAACGCGCGAACGGATGGCAACGGAAGGCGTCGACGCGGGCGCCAGCGTGACCCGGCACTTTGCCGATGTGTGTTACGTCGGTCAGTCGCACTACCTCGAAGTACCGATACACCTCGACGACGCCGAACCGCTCACGCGTCTCTACGCAGATTTCGTCGCAACGCATGCGCGCGTATTCGGCTACAGCACCGACTCGCCGGCACGCATCGTGAACCTGCGGGCCGTCGAGAGTGCGGCACCGACGGGGGCGCCTTACCGGCAGTCCGGGCCCGCCAGAGCGGGCGCAACGCCAGCGCCATCAATACGCGAAGCGACGTTCGACGCGGAACGCGGTCCGGAGCCGGTGAACGTGTGGGAACGTGAGAGGCTGGCGCCAGACTGGCGCGCCGACGGGCCGCTGATCGTGACGCAAAGCGATACCACGGTGCTGATCCCAGCCGGATGGCACGCAAGAATGCTGGCGTCCGGCGATATCCTGGCGAGCCGCTGAACGCGGCTGGCATGCGCAACCCTGGTCCGAAACCGACCGCTGAGACCTGACATGGCAGATCCAACGACAAACCCGCATCGCCCGAATCGGGGCGCCGATCCCATAACGCTGGAGGTCGTGCGTAACAAACTCGAAGGCATTGCCAACGAGATGCAGTCGACACTGCTCAGAAGTTCGTTCTCAACGGTGGTCAAGGAAGGTCTTGATGCGTCAGCCAGCCTGTTCACGCTACAAGCCGAGACACTGGCGCAGGCCATCGCGATCCCAATTCATCTCGCGACCCTGATTCCAGTGGTCGAGACACTCAGGCAGAAATTCCCGCCTGCGCAGATGGTGGAAGGTGACATCTACATCCTGAACGACCCGTATCTGGGCGGCACCCATCTGCCCGATATTGCGATCGTGATTCCGGTATTCCACGACGGTGTGCCGTTCGCGTACACCGC
>JBCCEJ010000054.1:0-40034 GCA_039030335.1 Pseudomonadota bacterium
GCGAACAGCAGCAGTCCGGCGAGTATGGATTTCAACGCACGCATCTGGGTGGCCACCAATGAGCACAGGACCATTCTTGTAATTTGCGCGCATTATTTCAAGTCATTTATTAAGTATGGACTCAATATTCTTTTCGATCAGAAGCTTATGGATTCCCTCGAGCAGCGTTTCCTGGACCGAATCCACCACCTCTACCCGCACTTCCCGTCCCTGTCCAACCACGGCCAGGTGCACTGACAACGTCGGCTCCGACAGCGCCCCTGCGCCACGTTCAGGCCATTCGACGCAGCGCAGACTCGCACCATCGAAGTAGTCTCGGGCGCCGATGAACTCGAGTTCCTCCGCATCTCCCAGGCGATAAAGGTCAAAGTGCTGGACTTCGACTTCGTCGAGCACGTAGCTCTCGAGCAACGTGTAAGTCGGGCTCGGCACCGCTCCGGTAACTCCGGCAGCGCGCAGCATGGCTCTGACCAGGGCGGTCTTACCGGCGCCCAGACCGCCGTGGAGGAATAGCGTGCAGCCGCCGGCGCTCCGCCGCGCGGCGGGTAGCAGGGTCGTGGCCAGCACCGCGCCAAATTCCTCCGTTGCCGGCTCATCGGGCAGCCACAGGCGCAGACGCACTCAAGCCTCCAGGGGGCTCACCGGCCCGCCGCGCACCGGATTCACGACGATGCGCAGCGCGTCGATGACATCGCTCGCAGTCATGCCGCGCTCGCCGCCCGCGGCGGCGTAGTCGGCGGCTGCGCCGTGCACGCACACAGCCAGCTCCGCGGCAGCGAACGCCGTCAGCGCAAGCGACGGACCTTGCGCGAGCAAGGCACCCGCCACGCCGGTCAGCACATCTCCAGACCCTCCGGCTGCCAGACCGGGATTTCCGACCGTGGCTATGCTGCTGCGCGCGCGCGGATGCGCTATCACGGTGCCGGCTCCTTTCAGAATGCAAACGGCGTCCAGCGCGCGCGCGATTCGCTGCGCAGCCTGCAATCGGTCGCTCTGCACCGCTGCCACCGTAGTGTCCAGCAGACGCGCGGCCTCGCCCGGGTGCGGCGTCACGATGAGCGTCGACGGGGTCGGCAGACCGGACGGACTCGTGGCCAGCACATTGAGCGCGTCGGCATCGATAACCGTCGGCTTGTCGAGGGCAAGCACGGCTGACAGCGCCTCTCGTCCCCATTTTGCGGTGCCCAAGCCGGGGCCTACGGCAATGCTGCTGGCCCGCTCGGCCAATCGCTCCAGGTCTGCAGGCGTGCGCACGGCCGAGAACATCGCCTCGGGCGCGGCCGAGGCGAGTGCGACGGCGTGTTCGGGGTGCGTACCAGCACTGACCAGGCCGGCACCTGTGCGCAGAGCGGCCCGCGTCGCCAGCAGGATCGCGCCGGCGTATGGCCGGTCGCCGCCAACCAAGAGCAGATGACCGAAGCTGCCCTTGTGCGCATCGCGCGGCCGGGCCGGCAGCCGCGGCGCCACAATATCTGCGTCGATCCGTTGCGTTTCGGGCGCCGCCGCCTCGAACGCAGCGGGGGGAACGTCGAGACCGTAGAACTCGAGGCGCCCCACCAATGCCGGGCCGCGCGACGTCAGTAGTCCTGTTTTCAAAGCGATGAAAGTGCAGGTAAGACTCGCCTGAACGACATGGCCGTCGACGGTGCCGTGGTCTGCGTGCAGGCCGGACGGCAGATCGACGGCCAGCACTGGGGCAGCGTGTCGATTGATGGCCTCTACCGCGGTCGCGGCGGGGCCAGTGAGCGGTCGCGAAAGCCCCGTGCCGAACAATGCGTCGACAATGACCTCGGCGTGCACGAGGCTCTCGCCCAGCGACGAGAGCCCGACGCCGGCGTCACGCATCGCGTCGAATGCCAGCCTCGCGGTGCCGACGATCCGCGTGACCTCGCCAACCACGCACACCCGCGGTTCCAGCCCGGCGCGCCGCGCGAGTTCGGCGATGACGAAACCATCGCCACCGTTATTGCCCGTGCCACACAAGATCGCGACGCGCTTTGCCCCCGGCCACGTACGTCGTAGCGCGCCGAAGCACCCGGCCGCGGCGCGCTGCATCAGCGTCAGCGCGGGGATCCCGTGTTGGTCGATGGCAGCGCGGTCGATTGCCCGCGTACCCTCGGCACTGTAGGCAACGTCTGGCAACGGGTCCGGTAGTGCTGGCTTCAAGGTCATTGACAGGGCCGAAAAGAAGCGCGTGACAGTTGCCTGGCCCACCAAGCCCTCGCTCTGTCCCGCACGAGTTGCGGCATTGTGCAGGTCCGGCAGCTGCTGCGCACGCCGGACATATTCACTCTGGCGAACCGTCACCAGTGCGCCGGTCGGAACTCCGGTCAGGGCACCTTGAGAAAGTGCTGCCGGTAGTAGCGCAGTTCCTCTATCGATTCCCGAATATCATCGAGCGCGCGATGTGAAGCGCGTTTCGAAACCCCGTTCGCGATCGCCGGCGCCCAGCGATTGCAAAGTTCTTTCAAGGTGCTGACGTCGAGATTGCGGTAGTGCAGAAAACGTTCGAGCTCGGGCATATAGCGATAAAGGAAACGGCGGTCCTGGCAAATGCTGTTGCCACACAGTGGCGATCCGCTTTCGACCACGTACACGCGCAGGAACTCGAGTGTCTGCCACTCCGCAGACCGCAGGTCCGTCTCGCTCTCCCTGACCCGTTCGGTCAGTCCGGATGCGCCGTGATGTCGGCGGTTCCAGCTGTCCATGCGGTCGAGGATCTCATCCGGCTGGTGGATGGCGAGGACTGGCCCCTCCGCCAGAAGGTTCAACTGACCGTCCGTGACGATCGTCGCAATCTCGATGATATGATCGCTGTCCGGGTCCAGGCCGGTCATCTCAAGATCCATCCACACCAGATTTCGGGGATCCTGGGCCATTGCTGGAGTTCCACTGATCGAACGGCAGAACCCAGCATAGCACCATCGGACACGGACCCTTGCCCCGTCGGTGTCGGCTGCCCGCGGACGAAGTGGAGAGCACTACGTGGAATCCTTTACGGTCCTGTTCCTGACAGCGCTGCTGGTAGCGACGGGTGTGCAGCTCTGGCTGGCCTTGCGACAGATAAATCATGTCGCTGGCCATGCCGATCGGGTCCCGGCGCAGTTCCACGGCCGTATCACCGAACAACAGCACCGCAAGGCCGCCGACTACACCGTCGCGCGCGTACGGCTCGGGATCGTCGACCTGGTCGTGTCCACGTGCATGGTGCTCATCTGGACCCTCGGGGGCGGCATCGACTGGATGTTCGCCTTCGTCGCACCTTGGTTCGACGATACGCTCCTAACTGGCACCGCGCTTCTGGTCGGCGTCATGCTGATCGGAGGCCTGGTCGGCCTGCCGCTCGAGATCGCTGCGGTCTTCGGCATCGAGCAACGGTTCGGCTTCAACCGCACGCGCCCGATCACATTCATCACCGATCTGGTAAAGAAAACGTTCCTGTCGCTGCTACTCGGGGTTCCGATCGCAGCGGCTGTGTTATGGACCATGGACGCGGCCGGCACACACTGGTGGCTCGCGGCCTGGGCTCTATGGCTGGCCGTGAACCTGCTCGCGGTGTGGGCTTTCCCGGTTCTGATCGCGCCGTTGTTCAACAAATTCACCCCGCTTCAAGACGAAGCTCTGGCGGGGCGGATCGCGGCTCTGCTGGGACGTCATGGCTTTGCAGCCAGCGGCATCTTCGTGGCTGACGGCTCGCGTCGCAGCGGCCATGGCAACGCCTACTTCACCGGCCTGGGAGCCAGCAAACGCATCGTGTTCTACGACACGCTACTCGCGGATCTCGAAGCCGATGAGGTGGAAGCGGTGCTCGCTCACGAGGTCGGCCATTTCAAGCGTAAACATATCGCCAAGCAACTCGGTTTCTCGGCAGCGATTGTGCTGGCGGCGCTCGCACTGCTGGCGTGGCTTGCGACACAGCCCTGGTTCTACTCTTCGCTCGGCGTCGAGACGCCCGGAACCGCACAGGCGCTGTTACTGTTTCTGCTCGCGGCGCCGGCGTTCTTCTTCTTCCTCAGTCCCGCTATGAGCTTGCTGTCGCGCAAACACGAATATGAGGCGGACGCGTTCGCGGCCGAAAATGCAGACGGCGCCGTACTCGTGAAGGCGCTCGTAAAGTTATATCGCAGCAACTCTGCAACATTGACCCCGGATCCGTGGTACTCGGCCTTTCACGATTCCCACCCACCCGCACCGCTGCGCATCGCCCGTCTGGAAGCGCTTTAAGACGGACGCGCGCGGCGGACATAAATGAAGTGCGAAGCACGGGCGCGCGGCTGTCAGTCCGGCGTGCGCCATCAAGAGAAGGAGAGTCGCTACCAATGAGCGAGACCGTAACCCGTTCGGACCTGATCACCCGTCATTGCAAACCCTGCGAAGGTGGCGTCGATCCGCTCCGTCCCGAAGACGCCGAGCAAATGGTGCACGCGCTGGACCGCTGGAACCTCTCCTCCGATGGCACCGAAATCAGTCGCGCGTTCCGCTTTCGCAACTTTCACGAAACGATGGAATTCGTGAATGCGCTCGCCTGGGTCGCGCATCGCGAGGATCATCACCCGGATATGGAAGTCGGCTACAGCACGTTGGCCGTTCGTTATACGACCCACGCGATCGGGGGGCTGTCGGAGAACGATTTCATCTGCGCTGCCAAGATCGACGAGCTACTCCGTTGACCATGCAGCTCGCGGCCTGTCGATGTCTTGGGCTCGTGCCGACGTGCAACCGTGACATCGGACGACCTCATCTCAAACAGGCAAACTGAGTGCGGGCCCTGATCCCGGTACGCGGCGGGCCGACCTGATGGTTCCGTCGAAGAAGCGGCAGGACAGCGTGCAACACCTTGGCACCGTCGTGTCGGTACACGGGCAATTCGCGCGCGTCGCCGATAGCGACGGCAAGGTTTTGCGCCTGCGTTCCCGCCAGCGCCTGCCGGCGCTGGCGAGCGGCGATGAAGTGACGTTCGGTGCCAGCGGTAGCATCGAAGCATTGCTGAACCGCCGCAGCGAGCTGATTCGCAATGACCGGCTTGGCAGACCACGGATCGTCGCCGCCAATCTGGATTTGGTCGCGGTGGTGTGGGCTCCCGTGCCGCATACCCCGGACCTGTTCGTCGATCGCTATCTGGTGGTGTTGACGGCCCAGCAGTTGCCAGTCTTGCTTCTCGGCAGCAAAGCCGACCAGACCGATCCAGCCCACGCCAGTGCAAGGCGCACCGTGCGCTGCCGTTACACGGGGCTCGGTTACGATTGGCTGGATATCAGCGCCAAGACCGGTGCGGGGCTCGAAGCACTGCGTGGCGCGCTCCGCGGCAAGGTGGTGGCACTGGTCGGACAGTCCGGCGTCGGCAAATCATCGATCGTCAACGCGCTGGCCGAACGAGATGTTCAGGACGTCGGGGATCTGACCCGTGACGACCGGCATGGCACACACACGACCAGCGCCGCGCGACTGCTGCGCCTTCCGGGAGAAGTTACGCTGGTGGATTCGCCCGGCATTCGGTCGCTGGGAACCAACCATCTCGCACCCGCCGAGGTTGCGCGTGGATTTCCGGAGTTGCTGGAACCCGCCTCCAGATGCCGATTCCGGGATTGCCTGCACCAACTGGAACCCGACTGTCAGGTGCGCGCAACGCTCGCGAACGGCGAACTCGACCCGGTTCGCATGCACAGTTACGCGACGATGCTGGCAGAGAGCCTCGAATCCTGACACCTGCCCGCGCGCGATTACCGGACCGCGCCGACGAGATCGTCTGCCACGAGTCCCTGCAGGCGCCACAGGTTCCGGTCCCGCAGCCCCAGGGCCTCCAGCGCCTCGACGGTCGCAAGCAGGTACTCGGCGCACGCACCGCGCGGTCCGCACGCACTCGCCAGGTATCCGGCCGCTTGCGATAGCGTCAGGCCACCGACGTAGCGCGCCCCCTCGCGTCGCGCCACAAACGTTAGTGCGGTCACGTGACCCTCGGCTGTACGTGCGCGCACCCACCGGCCGTGATAGCCGCGCCCGCGCATTTCCCGACGCCACAGCGGCCACAAGGCGGCGTGCAGGTCTGCAGCCTCGACGCGCTGCACCACGGACCTGCATGCACCTCCACGGTCGAGGGCCATCATCAGGCAAGGGCGATCAGGCGAACCGCGCGAACGAATCTGGCGCAGGCAAAAGCGTCTGTGCCACCCATGCACCGTCGCCTTGCGGACCTCTCCAACGGGAATAGCGGGTTTCCACAGGAGCGATCCGTAGGGAAATATCCACACACCATCGCGCGCAGACGCGGACGCCAGCATACGCTCGAGCCCCGCTTGCAGTTCACCTTCGGTCGCATCAGTACTGCGATCTTCCGAAACACTCACCGCATGCGGATGCCGCGTTTTGATGAGTTCCAGACTGAGCGCACGTTCAGCCACGTGAAGAGAACCGAGAGGTGAGTTGCCAACGATCGGTGAGACGGGCCAACCGGCGGTTGAGGCATAATCGTTCCATCGAAGCAGCATACCCCACGCGCAGACGTTCAGCGGGCCGCGCGCTCGTCGCCAAGGCAGTAACCGAGTATGAGTGACGTTCACGATCTGGAAGTTCTGGTCAAAGGTCACACGCCGATCATCGTGATAGAAACCCACGAGGAGCAGCGCGTTCTCGATATCTTCGCCCGCGTCGGCCGAAGGCTCGGTCTGCATGTGTTCCGCTGGACGCTGACCGAGGGCATTCGCGAACTCGGCCGCCTGGCGACCCATGATGCCAAGGCCAATCAGCCGACCGATGTGCTCGTCGATATCAAGAGCACCCGCGCACCGGGGATCTTCTTGCTGTCCGACTTCCATCCGTTCCTGGACGACGCGATGCACGTACGGCTGTTGCGTGACATCGCGCTGCGTCAGGCTGAAGGTGACCACACGATCGTGCTGCTCTCGCACAAGCTCTCGATCCCGGGTGAACTCGAGCGGCTTTGCGCGCGCTACGAACTGTCAGTGCCGGACCGCGACGGGCTTCGCACGATGGTTCTGGAGGAGGCGCGCGAATGGTCTCGCCGCAGTGGCGGGCGCAATGTGCGTACGAACCGCGAGTATCTGGATCGGCTGGTGGAGAACCTGCTCGGCTTGCCGGAAGATGAAGCACGTCGCCTCGCGCGCGGCGCGATCGAAGACGACGGCGCAATCACCGAGGAAGATCTCCCGGAGGTTATGAAGGCGAAGTTCGAGTTGCTCGGGCAGGACGGCGTTCTGTCGTTCGAATACGACACGGCCCGTTTCAGCGACGTCGGCGGCTTGCGGTCGCTGAAGCGCTGGCTGGACATCCGCAGGCCTGTGTTCACCGGCGAACTGAACAGCCCAGGGCTCGATACCCCGAAGGGACTGATGCTGTTGGGCGTTCAAGGATGCGGCAAGAGTCTCGCCGCCAAGGCAGTTGCTGGTGCCTGGTCGACGCCATTGCTACGGCTGGATTTCGGCACGCTGTTCAACAAGTTTCACGGGGAGACCGAGCGCAATCTTCGGGCCAGCCTGAAGCAGGCCGAGTTGATGTCGCCATGCACGCTGTGGATCGACGAAATTGAAAAAGGCATCGGCGCGGATGGCATGGACGGCGGCACCTCAAAACGCGTGCTTGGCACTCTGCTCACGTGGATGGCGGAGAACAAGGCGCGGGTTTTCATCGTGGCGACCGCAAACGACATCGAGTCGTTGCCACCCGAACTGATGCGCAAGGGGCGTCTGGACGAGATCTTCTTCGTCGATCTGCCCGACGCCGAGAACCGCCAGACGATATTCGAGATTCACCTGGCGAAGCGCGACCTCGCAGCCGAACAGTTCGACCTCGCCGCGCTGGCGAAAGCTGCGACAGGCTTTTCCGGCTCCGAAATCGAGCAGGCCGTGGTCTCAGGTGTCTATCGTGCGCACGCGGCGGGGGGACGCCTCACGATGGATACCCTGGTTGGGGAAATTGCCGAGACGCGGCCGCTATCGGTCGTTATGGCGGAGAAGCTCGACTACCTGCGCGATTGGGCGGCGGAACGCACGGTGCCAGCGAACTAGCGGCCCCCAACCGAGGCGATCTCGGGCCATCCGACGCATGGTCCGGTCATCCGCACCGCCGTCGGCCAGACCACCACCTCCGGCCGCGCAACCATCCGCCTGTCACCAAACCCGTTATTTCTTGCGGCTGGTTTATGTAAAAGGTTGTGCCAGAATTCTCAGAGCGCAATTATCCACTCGAGCCGGTAGCGAGCGCCGTGTCCCCGGCTTGAGCGTTGCGCGCCGCGTATCGGTACCTCGTCGGCACCATGCCCGGCCCATGTTGAATTCGTGATATGAGAGAAGCGGCCATGCAGATCAACGAGATCGATCTGGAATTGCTCGAAGTACTGACACTGCAGGTGCCCTGGTACATGATCTGCGGCGAGTTCGCCGATCGCTACGGCGGCCCCGGCCCGCTCGCCCGTCGACTGCTCGAATTACAGGCGGCGGAGTACATTCGCATTCGCGATACCGGCCGACCAGACCATCAGATTACCGTCGCGGAGCTCGAAGCAGATGCGCTCGCGAACAACTGCTACGAAGATCTGGATGACACGCGCGAACCGCAATGGGACATGATGGCTACCGAACAGGGATACGCTCTGGTCAAACAGCGCTTCGAGATCCAGTAATCGCCGCGCGAGGCTAAGACTCTGAAGATGCCACGGCCTCGTCAGGACGGGTCGGACGCCAGCCGGGACCAGATGGCCATGTCTGAAAATCTTCCACGGCGCCGATGGCCTTCGCGAAGCACCCCCTCCCGCGTGAATGCGAGCTTGTTCAACAGGCGCACGCTGCGCTGACAGTCGACCGGCTGGAACGCCTGCAAGCGGTTCAGGCGCATCTGCGAAAACGCGATCTCGGCAACCAGGCATCCAGCTGATGTCGCAAGCCCACGCCCCCAGAACGGAGCGCCGAGCCAGATATGCAGGTTGGCCGAGGCATGGCGACGGTCGATCTCCGTCAGGCTGACACACCCGACGAATTGACCCGCGCTCTCAACGGCCAGATACCGAGCCAGACCGTCGCGCTCACGCGCACCGGCCTGATGCAAGAAACGACGCACAGACAGCGGCGCCATGGCATCGTGCGCCCCAAGCATCGCCTCCGCTACGTCTCTGTGAACTGCGAAGCGGGTCATACCCGGCGTGTCGTCAACCGAGAGTGGCCGCAGACGGGTTACAGCATCTTGAGCAAGCTGCAAGGCCGGGCGCCTAGGACTGGCCAGGCGGAAAGACAGGGCCGGCACCGACCCCGTGTGCACTGCGGCGCCGGCGCATCAGGGGAGCCTTACCACAACCTCTTCCAGAGGTCGGCGCGCCAGCTGCGGAACAACCTCTGGGTAGCCGAACCAGACCAGCCCGACGACCGTCTCGACGGTAGCATCAACCCAGATGAGATCGTAAAACTCGTCAGCCCGCGTAACTGGACCGGTCGTCCATTTGACGCCGAGTCCGTGCCCCCACATGGCAAGTGAGAAATTGTGGATCGCGCAACAACAAGCGGCGTAGTCCTCACGCGAGCGTACCGGATCGTCGTGGTTCTCACAGGTCACGACCATCCAGCCCGGGATCTGACTCCACCTCTGGTACTTCTCCTGTCCCGCCTCGGCACCCCGCTTCGCGGCGACGATCTCGCTGTTCAACCGCGCGATCTGCTCGCTGGTCTCCGGTCCGAGCAGGTAGAAGCGCCACGGTTGCGTCAGATGATGATTTGGTGCCCAGCGCGCGGTCTCTAACGCAGACTCCACGATATCGGCCGGTGGCGCCTCGGTCGTGAAGTCGTGCACAGTCCGGCGTGACGCCAGGACTGCCTCGAGCGCATCGGGATCAACTTGGGCCGTTCGGCCGAGCACTGATTCGTTCACGGACGATTTCCTCGAGTTGCGCCAGGGCTCGCGAGCCCGACATGCGGCGCCCGACATTCTCACGCGTGCGGGCCGAGACCCGCAACCCGGAGTTGACCACCGTTGCGACGCCAATCACGTTGCAACGTCACCGACCGGGCACGGCGCGCCGCGGTCGTCTCGACGCGAGTTTTTTGCCGGCGACCGTCCGCGCCTGCAAGAATGGCGCGTATTCGGCCTGCCCTTAGCGTAAATAACGGACAACCCATGACGGCTACTACACGCCGCGAGCGCGTGCGCGCACTGCTCGCTTCCACCGAGTGTTTTCACCCTGGCTCGGTGTTCGATCCGATGTCGGCCCGAATCGCCTGCGATCTCGGCTTCGAGACCGGCATGTTCGCCGGCTCCACCGCTTCGCTGACGGTACTCGGCGCGCCCGATCTCATCGTGCTGACCCTGACGGAATTCGCTGACCAGTGCCGACGGATCTGCCGGGCGGCGGATCTGCCGCTGCTGGTCGATGCCGACCACGGGTACGGGAACGCTCTGAACGCTGCCCGCACGGTTACGGAACTGGACGACGCCGGCGTCGCCGCGCTGACGATCGAAGACACCGTGCTGCCGCAGACTTATGGCAACGCCGGTCCGCGCTTACTCAGCATCGACGAAGGGGTCGGTAAAATGCGGGCCGCGCTGGCTGGCCGGCAGGACCCAACGCTGGTCGTCGCCGGTCGCACGAGCGCGACGGCGCTGTCGGATGTCGAAGACGCCATCGCGAGATGCCAGGCGTACGAGGCGGCCGGCGTCGACATGCTGATGCTGGTCGGCGTGAAGACCCGCGCGGAGCTCGAGCGAATCAGCGCAGCCACGACGCTGCCACTTATGCTCGGTAGCGCATCGGGCGAGTTGAAAGACAAGCCCTACCTGGCTGGTCAACGAGTTCGCATAGCGCTGCAAGGGCACCAACCCATCCGGGCCGGAGTGCAGGCGATACACGACACGCTGAAGGCACTGCGCGACGGCGTGAGCCCGGATCAGCTGACCGGTGTAGCCGGTGCCGACCTGATGCGTCGGGTCACCCGACAGGACGACTACGACGACGCCAACAAGGAGTTTCTCGGACTATGAGCGCTCATCCGTCTACGGGTCTTCATCCATCAGGCTACGAGACGCTGGAGTGCACTATCGACGGCGCCATCGCGACGGTGTCGCTGAACCGTCCGCGGCAGGCAAATGCCATGAACGAGGCGATGTGGGACGAACTCGAGTCCTGCTTCCGTGCGCTGGATGCGGCAGAAGCGGTACGCGTGGTGATTCTGCGCGGAAACGGCAAGCACTTCTGCGCCGGGATCGACCTGGACATGCTGACCGGGATGTCCCCTGAGGGGGAACCGGCGCGTGCGGCCGAACGCCTGCGCGATCGTATCCTGGAACTGCAGCGCAATCTGAGTACGATCGAAGCATGCCGTAAGCCTGTGCTGGCAGAGGTGCACGGCGCCTGCCTGGGCGGCGGCCTCGATATCATCTCCTGTTGTGACTTGCGCTACTGCACCGATGATGCCCGTTTCGCGATCAAGGAAATTGACGTCGGTCTGGTCGCCGACGTCGGCAGTCTGCAACGGCTGCCCTACCTGATCGGCGAGGGTTGCCTGCGGGAACTGGCCCTGACGGGCCGCGAATTGCGCGGAGCGGAGGCCCACTCAATCGGGCTGGCCAACGCATCTCTGGCGGACCAGAATTCGTTGCGCGAGCACGTTCGGCAGATAGCGGCGCAGATCGCGTCGAAGTCTCCGCTCGCCGTGCGTGGAACCAAGCAGGTGCTGAATTACGGTCGCAACCATGGACCGGCCGTGGCGCTCGACTACGTGGCCACCTGGAACAGCGCCATGCTCAGCATGACGGACGTGCGCGAAGCAATCGCCGCGACGACGGCTCAGCGCGCCGCCATATTCGACGACTGATACGCGCCAATCCGAATCCGAGCGCTGCAAATCGCCGGATGTGCAGCGGGCGCGAGGTATGCCGGAATGTCGCCGACCTAGGCGATCGGATCCGGACACGCATCGCGCAGCTTGCAAGCCCCACAATGCTCACCCATCCAGAACGCATCGAACTCCGCCATGATGCCGGCAACCAGGTCGGGTTCGGTACTCACCACCCCCATCTCGAAGTTGCGTTTGTCGACGCTTCTGGCACCTAAGCCGGCGCCCGTAAAATTTGCCGAGCCGGTGTACGCAAGCCGGCCGTCGACGACCACGATCTTCCAGTGAGACCGGGGACAGATCTGGAGTTCCATCGCACCACCGGTCAGACGGCCACACTGCTCCAGGCTGGCCCGGAAGGGCCGTGACGGCAGGGCGCTGTGCACGACGCGAAACTGCACGCCAGCGGCCGCCAGCAGTTCGAACTCATTTAGCACAGGCCGAAAGCCACGCCCGCGCTTGATGTGCATATCCTTGAGGTCGGCGGTAGCGATCCAGACGAAACGACGGGCCCGCAGAATACCCTCCTCCACAACAGCGGCATTCAGGGCTGCCCCCGATAGCAGTCGCGTAGTGCCGGCCGGGACGCTCAAGCGGACGACGGACGCCCGCGCCCACCCCGACGCCGCGGCACCGGACGTGCGCGGCGGGTGGCGAGCCAGGCCCAAGATGCCCCGCCGAGCGGCGCAACGATCCACTCGCTACCTGCCCCGATCGCGGGCAGCCCCGTGGCCCCGACCAGGAATCCGCCGGGAGCTATCAACCGCGCCGCATCTTCGACGTGTGACGCAGCCGTGGTTCCACACACCAGGAATGCGAACTGGTGCGCTTTCACATCATTGAGGAATCCGCCAAAGTCCTGCACATGTACAGATAGTCGCAGATCGGCCGGTAAGCTGTCGTGCAGGCGATTTGCGACCGTCTGCGTATCGGACACCAGCAGCAGACGCGTGGTAATGTCGATGCCGGACAGCAGTGACCCTGCGGCTTCGACGGAGTCGGCCCCCAGGTAGACCACGGCAGCCCCGGGACACGACGCGGCCAAGGCCGCCAGGACGCGCATGTCGCCCTGGCTGTCGACACCGCGCCTCTCATCGATTTGAGCTGTTTGTGAGTCTGTCATGGAACCGGGTTTGGGACTGTAGCTGGCACGCATTTTGTCATAACCACCGACGTGCCCGGCTATTGGTCGGCTGTTGGGAACAGTCGTATAATTCCTACCCGATTCGAGACGGTTCTCCTGCAAGCTGCAGCAGGCTCCGGACACGCAACCAGGCAATTCACCGCAAGAACGCGGCAACCTGACGACAAACGTTAGAGGCACCCGATCAGACCATGTTGAGAACACTCGGTGCACTACTGCTCACGTTCTCTGCGCACATTGCCGCCGGCCCGTTCGATCCGCAGCGGGAAGCGCGCGACGCGGCCGTCTGGATGCCCGAGCAAACACGGGTCCTTTGGGCCCCAGGGGAGGCCGAGTTCAACGCGGCGCTGGAAGCTGAGCCAGCGGCGGGTGTGGGCCTCCAGGATCTGTTGCAGGTAAGCGCCCCGCTCACGGACAGACGCGTCGAGGCACTTGGGAATGTCAGCGTCTGGACGCCGGGGTTCCGCTCGGAGGCGGCGCAGGACCTGAGTGTCGAGAGGCTGCTGTCGGGATATGTGAACGGCAGTGAGCACATGCCTGCCGGCACTGCGGTCAGCAACGCCGTCAATGATGACGATCCCCTGCTCTACGGTGATCCCTGGCTCCTCTCAAAAGGCCTGTCACAGGTTGGTCGCGAATTGATACGTAAAGCGTTCCAACCCGTCAAAGATGCCGATGGCCAGGTGCGCTTCAGCGTTTTCGGTGTCGGCTCCCTGTCGATCGAGCGTGACCGGGACGCCCGCCCCGATAGCGTGGCACTACGGCTGGCTGAAGAAGATCCGGATCTGGCGCAGGCGACGCGCGCAGACACATTCGAACTCACTGATGATGGGCCCGCCGCAAGTAGGTCGAATACCTCCGGGAATCTCAATGATCGAGAACTCGTGGCGTTTCTGGAGGCATTAGTCGATCACGCATGGGCGGTCGCCGCCGGATTCGTGATCTTGCTGGTATTCGGCAAAGTCTTACTGCGCGCCATGGCGGGCCGAGCGGTCCATGCCGGCTAGCACTCGCGTCGTTTTTTAACAGCCCGCGTTCGGTTTTTTGGACATTTGTGCCGCGTCGCGGCACGACCGGCGAGAACCTTAGACTACCCGAGCAGGTATAACGGGCCTGACCCCGCACCGTGCGCACGCGAACCTGGACGGAACGCACGGCCGTGCGGCGACGGCATCGCTGGAGCGAAACGTCGATCGACACCAACCCTGGCCCGCCTTACGGCTGACTGAAATACGCCTTCAAATAGTTTTCGAAGGACTCCCGACTCTCAGCCTCGAGCTGACCTTGCCGATCCAGAGATTCGCGTGCCTGGGTTTGCCAGTCCGCCATGACCTCGCCCGCGAGCGGCGCTGCCGTCATGGCACTCGCTATATCACGAGAGCGGCGCATTGCAAAATGATAAAATCCTTCACCTTGGCCTCGCATCTCAGCAAGTACGCGCGCAGACGGCGTGAGCGATGGATCGACAACCTTGGCACGCTCCGCCCGGACCGCGGCGGCAAAACCGTCTTCGGTTCGAATACCCACATCCATCAGTTCGGCGACACTCTCCAACTGGTCAAGGATCTCGAGCGCCCAATCGGCCACGGCGACCTGCTCCCCGCCCCGGCGTAGTTTGAGTCCCGCCGACCGTCCAAACCTCGCGACGGCCTGAACGTTATCGTCCTGCTCGGCCTGTCCAGACGAACGCATCGGCGCGCTGGGCGTCAACAGAGCGGCGAGACAAAACACCTCCAGGAAACGCATCGTGCGCTCACTGATCCCGGTAGGCTCCCACGGATTCAGGTCGACTGAGCGAAGCTCTACGTACTCGATGCCGCCGCGCGCGAGCGCGGAAGTGCGCTTTTCGTTGCCCTCCGGGACACGTTTGGGGCGCACGAAACTGTAGTACTCGTTCTCGATCTGCAGCACGTTGGCATTCAACTGCAGCCACGCGCCATCGCGTTGGGTGCCGATACGTTCGTAGGGCGGGTGCGGCATCGCCACGGCGCGCGCGAGGCCGGCAACGTATTCATCGAGCGAGTTATAGGAAATCTGCAACCCACCTACGGCCCGGTTGCTGTAGCCGATGTCGCTCAAACGCAGCGAAGTTCCGTGTGGGTAATACCAGGTGTTGCGGTCGAATGCCTCCAGGCCCGCCCCGCCATTTGGTAAAAAGGACTTGCATACGGCCGGGGACGCACCAAATAGGTAGCTGACGAGCCAGTTGGTAGCCTTCAGATTGCGCAACATGCCCATGAAACAGCGATCGCGAAACTGTCGGTCATCGGTTTCGCCTACAGCCGCCGCTAGCTCCGGCCAGACTGACGCCGCCGGCGAGTAGTTGAAGTGAATTCCGGCGATAGCCTGCATGATGCGTCCGTAGCGGAATCCCAGGCCAACCCGGTAAATGTGCTTCATTCGACCGACGTTGGAGCTTCCATAGCGGGCGATCGGAATCGACTCTTCGCCCTGCAGCACACAGGGCATGCTGGCAACCCAGAGACACTCGCCGTCGAGTTGGCTGTAGACAAACTGATGGATCTCACGCAGGGCACCGAGCACCTCATCGCCGCTGGTCGACGGCGCCGTGACCAGTTCGAGAAGCGCCTCGGAGTAGTCCGTCGTGATACGCGGATGGCAAAGGGCCGAACCGAGTTCCCGCGGATGCGGCGCCATCGACACCGAGCCTTCGTCGGATACGCGCAGGCTCTCTTTCTCCAGGCCTTTGAAGCCGGAGGCAAGATCGGTGAGATTGGCCGTGCGCAAATGCCGCACGACCGGCTCCAGATGAGGGTTCAAGATAAGCTCCAAACGGACGGAGGAGGCGGGACGGCAGTATAGCCGTCCACCAACCGGACGCGCAGCCCGGCATGCCCCGCCAGACGCCTCTGGCAAGACGTCAAGCGCTTTCTTCAGATGCCGCTATGGCGGTAGAATACAGGGTGGTGCGCCAACTTTGAGCGCACTCGATTCAGGCGACTCAGGCACCCGCTAAAACTCGGTGCCGAACAGAGAGATTTCAGCTATGTGGTATGACGGACTGATGGGTCTGCTGAGATTCGACGGAGTGCTCGGCCTCAATGGCTGGGGCGTGGTCGGGTACGCTCTGCTCATCACACACATCACGATCGCGTCGGTCACGATCTACCTGCATCGCTATTCCGCCCACCGGGCGCTGGAACTACACCCCGGGGTCAGACTGTTCTTCCGCGCCTGGCTGTGGATGACAACCGGCATGCTGACGCGCGCGTGGACTGCCGTTCACCGCAAGCACCACGCGCGAGCGGAAACCGAAGAGGACCCGCATAGCCCGCAGACCCGTGGGTTGCTCAAAGTCATGCTCGAGGGCGCTGAGCTCTACAAAACAGAAGCAAAAGATCCGGAGACGCTCGCCAAGTACGGCAAAGGTACTCCTAACGATTGGTTCGAGCGCACGCTGTTCTCGCACGACCGGTGGGGCATCAGCATCATGTTCGTGGTGAACCTGATCCTGCTCGGTCCGATCGGCATCACCGTCTGGGCCGTGCAGATGGCCTGGATCCCCGTCTGGGCGGCCGGCGTGATCAATGGCCTTGGCCACCACTCCGGATACCGGAACTTCGAATGCGACGATGCCGCGACCAATCTGGTGCCCTGGGGCATTCTGATCGGCGGCGAGGAGCTGCACAACAACCACCACACCTTCCCGAGTTCTGCCAAGATGTCGGTGAAATGGTGGGAGTTCGATATCGGTTGGATGTATATCCGCATCCTCAGCATGCTGGGCCTCGCCGAGGTGAAACGCCTGGCTCCGGTTGACGTGGGGCGCTCAGCCACTAAGGGCGAGATCGACATGGACATGCTGACCGGTGTCATCAACAACCGCTTTCACATCATGGCGCACTATGCGCGCACCGTCGTAGCCCCCCTCGTCGCGGCCGAGCGTGAGCGTGCAGATGCCGCCGGTGCACGGCTGCTGCGAGGCGCCAAGGCTGCGCTTTGCAGGAGCGAAGCTGTCATGGACGAGGCCAATCGCGCCTACTTGGATCAGCTTCGGGAACATTCCCAACTTCTCGATATGATCTACGAGAAGCGGCTTGAGCTGCAGGCGTTGTGGGAAAATCGCCACGCGACGAGGGAAGAACTGCATCAGTCGCTGGTCGATTGGTGCCGAAAAGCCGAGGAGAGTGGCATCGATGTGCTGCGGGAGTTCGCGGCGCGTCTGCGAACCTACTCGATAGGGCCGTCTCCAGCCTGACAAACTCGGGAGAACGCAGCGTCAATCTGCCTGGCGACAGCGTCGGGCCGTTCAATGGTGTGTCGAATCGAGGAGGTTTGAGGGGGTGGCGCAGGTCGCGTCTGCGATGCCGCCGAGCGCTCGGTCACATCAGTGCCGTGCTCCTCACCCCAGCAGATGCCCCGTCACGGTACCGCCGACCAGTTCGGGCTCTTCCATGACCAGCATATGCCGCTGTCTCGGCACGATCACGAGCTTCGCGCCGCTGATCGCTGCCGCAAGACGCCGCGCCATATCAGGCGTAGTGCCCATATCCAACGCGCCGCACATGACGAGAACCGGGCAGTTCACATGTTTCAGCATGTCGGCGGTAGTAACGTCTGCCCAGGCATAAACTTCTGACGCGATCAGATAGCCGGTACGATCAGACCCGGCAATGCACTGCCTGACCTGATCGACAAGTTCTCGGTGATCCGTTTGAAAAGCCGCGGAAAACCATCGCTGAATTGCGGAATCCGCGTTGGCTTCCGGCCCGTGGTTTTCAGCTTGCTTCAGGCGCCGCAGCATCATATCCCGCTGCGGCTTGAGGCGTCGGTATGCGGTGCTGATGAGTGCAAGACCAGCCGTGCGCTCGGGTGATCGCGCGGCTAGAGCTATCGCCACCTGTCCACCGAGATCGAATCCCATAACGTGAAAGGACGTGAGCTCGAGATGCTCAGCAAGGGTCAGAACCTGGTCGGCAAAGTCCTCGATGCGCGCCCCGGCGCGCGGAGCCGCACTCCCACCATGGCCCATGAGATCGACGCAGACCACCCTGAACGATTGGCTGAGCCGCGCCAGCTGCGGTGCCCACATGGTGTGGTCCAAACCAAGTCCATGCAGACATATCAACGCCGGACCGTCCCCCACTACAGCGTAACGGGTCCCGTCCGGGCTCAGTTCCGGCTGCAGGGTTGGCGACATCTCGAATCTGCCAGTTGCGCGGCTATCGGCGAGCTCACAGCCGACCCGGGTCGGCGCGCCGATGTACCGCTCCTCCATACTCTCGCCGACGCTCGTGTTATGGCTCTGGTTGGGACTGCGGGCATGCGGCCCAAACAACCGACATGGCACTCTGGCGCAGTCCGAGCGCGCGACGCTAATCAAGTCCCTCCGTGGCCATACCCACGCCGCAGCGCGGAACAGAGCCACAGTATAACGAAACATGACACAGTATCGGTTTCAATGCACTGTCGACCGCTCGATCATTGCGCTTTATTCGCAACCCCATGAATATTCGCGGGGGCAATGCGGGTCTATACTCAGGTTAGCGACGACAACAGCATCAGATCGTGTCTGAGACTTCCACTTTTACGTCCAACCCGCCAGAGCCATACCGATTCGGTTTCCTGTTGGTTCCGGGCTACTCGATGATCGCTTTCAGCTCCGCGCTGGAACCGTTACGCATGGCCAATCGGCTGTTGGGTCGAGAGGTCTATACGTGGCAATTGCTGAGCGAAACCGGCGCCGCCGTACAGGCCAGCAACGGCCTCAGTATCAGCCCGGAGTTAGGAGCGGAAGACGCCCGGGGAATGCACTCGGTCGCCGTCGCCGGTGGCGTGGATGTGCAACGAACCGCCACTCGCGGCGTGGTCGGGTGGCTGCAGCGCGTCGCGCAGCGAAAGGTGAGCGTAGGCGGGCTTTGCACGGGCACCTACCTGTTGGCCCGGGCAGGACTGCTGGATGGTTACCGATGCACCATCCACTGGGAGAATCTCGCGAGCCTGCGCGAGGAGTTTCCCGAACTGATCGTAACGACTGAGGTCATGGAACTCGACCGCGATCGGTTCACATGCTCAGGCGGTAGCGCACCACTGGACATGATGCTGAATATCATCAGCGCCCATCATGGTCAGGAACTCGCAAATGCGATCTCGGAGGTCTTCATTTGTGAGCGGATCCGAGGGCGCCACGATCGCCAGCGCATTCCGCTACGAATGCGGCTTGGCACCAGCCAGCCCAAACTGATGGAGGCCGTCACGCTGATGGAGGCGAACATCGAAGAGCCGATGTCGCTGAACGAACTGGCACACCACGCGGGGCTCTCCAGACGTCAGCTGGAACGTCTGTTTCAGAAACATCTGGGGTGTGTACCCACGCGCTACTATCTGGAACTGAGGCTGACGAGAGCCCGCCAGTTGCTGCTACAGACGAGCATGTCCATCGTCGACGTGGCTTTTGCGTGCGGTTTTATCTCCGCACCGCATTTCAGCAAATGCTATAGAGATTTCTTCGGTCTGCCACCACGGGACGAACGCCGCCGTCGGGCGCGCCCACCTACCTGATCCCCGTCTGTGCTGGCCACGCGCGGCTCGGGCAGCTTTACTTGCCGCGCCAGTTGATCGAACCGGGCGGTCTTGTGTGGGATGGCCATGGCCTCGACAAAGTGCTCCTGAAAGCGCGGCTCCACAGCCGTCTCCACTTTTTCGATCCGCCTTACCAAAGACTCGATTTCGGGCCGCGCGCTGCGATCCAGCAACGTGATTCGAGCGCCGGTTCCAGCCGCATTCCCGGCGGACGTAACCTGCGCCAGGTCGCAGTCGGGGATCATCCCCAGCACCATGGCGTACTTCACGTCGATATGGCTGCCGAAAGCACCCGCGAGCCGTATCCGGTCAACACGCTCGATGCGCAGTCGATCCATCAGCAGGCGCACGCCGGCATACAGCGCAGCCTTCGCGAGTTGGATCGCACGTACATCGTTCTGTGTAATGACGATACGCGGCGCGCCGTCGTGCAGCAGGTACGCGTAGGTCCGCCCGTCTTCGACCACACGTGCCGAGCGAGCGGCATTGACGCCGTCGATGACACCGTCGGTGGTCAACACACCGGCCAGGAACATCTCGGCCACGACTTCGATGATGCCAGAACCGCAGATGCCGGTAATACCTGTCTCGCCGAGGCCGTCCCTGAAGCCTGTTTCGTCGGACCAGGTGTCACAACCGATCACGCGAATGCGAGGCTCGAGCGTCTCAGGGTCAATACGCACGCGCTCAATCGCCCCCGGAGCAGCCCGCTGCCCGCCGCTGATCTGTGCCCCCTCAAACGCCGGGCCCGTAGGGCTCGAGCAGGCGAGCAGCCGATCGCTGTTCCCGAGGACGATCTCCGCGTTGGTCCCGACATCGACGAGCAGCGTTACCGCCTCATCCACATGAGGCTGCTCGGACAATACGACGCCAGCGGTATCAGCACCGACGTGCCCCGCGATGCACGGCAGAACATAAGCCCGTGCGCCATCGTTGAGATTGAGACCAAGCTCCTCAGCACGGAGCGTCGTGGCTGCGTCGGTCGCCAGCGCAAAGGGCGCACCACCGAGTTCGATCGGGTTGATCCCAAGCAGCAGATGATGCATCACCGGGTTTCCGACGAGCGTGACCTCCATGACGTCGGAGACGGCGACATCGGCCTGTGAGGCCACCTCCGCGCACAGCGTATCGATCGCGTCCCTGACTGCAGCGGTCATCTCCACGTCGCCGCCGGGGTTCATCATGATGTAGGACACCCGGCTCATGAGATCTTCTCCGAACCGGATCTGGGGGTTCATGATGCCGGCCGACGACAGTACTTCGCCGCTGGACAGCGCGCACAGATGCGCGGCGATGGTCGTCGAGCCAACGTCTACGGCGATTCCGTACGCGTCGGCCTTGAGCCCCGGCCACACGGCCACCACCCGTTCGCCATCGTGAACGGCCACGGTGACGGCCCAGCTGCCTGTTCGCAGCGCAGTCTGCAACTGTTGCAAGACCCGTAAGTCGGCACGCTCAAGGTGTTGTAGCCCCCACTCGAACTCGAGTGCATCGGCCAGACGTCGGAAGTCGCCGGCCGGATCGTGCATATCCGGCTCTTCCACTTCTACGTAGTAAAGCCTCACAGAGGGGTCCAGCGCGATATCAGCGACTTCGGCGCGCTTTCGCACAACCTGCCGATGCACCTGGCTATCGGGTGGAACATCGATGACGACGTCCCCATTGATACGCGCCGAGCAGGCCAGGCGACGACCGTTTTCGAGAGCGCCTCCGTCCGCGATGAAGCGCTCCTCGTCTTCGCTGAACCCATTCAGATGCGCCGGCGCCGAAGTCACACCGTGCTTGGCGAACTCACCGGTTGCGTGCACAACCTGGCACCGCCCGCAAAGTGCCCTGCCGCCGCACACCGAGTCGATGTCGACCCCGAGTGAGCGTGCAGCCTGCAACAACGGGGTACCGACCGGGAACCGCCCGCGACGCCCTGAGGGCGTGAAGACAACCAGCGCTTCGCCGGCTTCAGGCACGGCGCCGGCGCCCGCCACGCCGGCCGCCACGCGCACCGGCGGCTTCATTGCCAGCAGTTGGCTCACGATACCGGCCGATCCAGCGCCGGCACTCTGGGTCGACGCCCATCATCACGTCCGCACCCATGACCGCCTGCATGATCTCGCCATGCATCGGGTTCGTGATCGCCGAGGTCATGCCGGCACCGATCGCCATCGAAATGAAAGCCGCGTTCAGACCGTTGCGGTTTGGCAACCCAAAACTCACGTTGGATGCCCCGCAGGTCGAGTTGACCTTCAACTCATCCCGGAGCCTGCGGATGATGTGGAATACCTGTCGACCGGCGTCGTTGATAGCGCCGATCGGCATGACCAGCGGGTCCACCACCACGTCCGCAGGCGAAATGCCATAGTCCTGCGCCCGTTCGACGATCTTGCGTGCGACATCAAAACGTACGTCGGGGTTTTCGGAAATGCCGGTCTCGTCGTTCGAGATCGCAACCACCGCGGCGTTGTACTTCTTGACCAGCGGCAACACGGTCTCCAACCGCTCTTCTTCGCCGGTGACGGAGTTGACCAGCGCCTTGCCCTGATAGACCTCGAGACCGGACTCCAGGGCGGCAACGATGGACGAATCGATCGATAGCGGCACATCGGTGATCGACTGCACGAGTTGCACGGCCTCGGCGAGGATACGCGGCTCGTCCGCTAATGGGATGCCTGCGTTCACGTCGAGCATATGGGCGCCAGCCGCAACCTGCGCCAGCGCATCGGCTTCGACGCGCGAGTAGTCACCGTTGGCCATCTCCTCCGCCAGGATCTTGCGTCCCGTGGGATTGATGCGCTCACCGATCACTACAAAAGGTCGCCCAAAACCAATCACGACCTCTTTCCGGGCCGAGCTGATTACCGTGTCTGTCACTCGTCATTCCTCGTGTCAACGCAACGAGATTTCACGCCCTCCGGGCTGTGTCTCGTCAGGTGCGAATTGCTAGCGCCGGATGACGGCGCGTTCATGCGGCTGGACAGGTGCCGGGCGGAGGTCGCCCTGCTCCCGGCAACGCTAGCGGGTGGACGCCCGTCCGGCAGCTGCGTCCGGGTCGGCAAGCCCCTTCGCTTTGACCATGCGTTCGAGTTGCTCGTCACTGAACGCCGCCTCAAGACGTTCGGCGGCCTCGTTGGCTACCGCGTCCAGGTCCTCTATACAATCGCTGTATTCGCGCCGCCAGTCTTCCATGTATGCGTCACTACTGCCCTTACCTGCGCGCATTGCGGCCCGATCGATCGCTTCCTGGAAGCGCGTACTCAACATAACCTTGGCCGTGCGCCTGCCCTGCTTTGCGATCACCTGAGCTGGAATGTCGCGCCAGTAGGTCGTGATAAGTTTCGCCATCGGTGCCTCGCTACTTCGCTACGGCACTGAGTTCAGGCGTGAATGCGACGGCCTGGGACAGTGCGACTTCGAGCGTGCCAAATCCGGTCATGCGATGCTCGAACTCGAGGCCCAACCGGTCGGCAGCGGCACGCGCCTCATGCATTCGGTCAACCTCAGGGCGCTGTTGCAAGTACACCACGCGCCGGTAATTGCCAAAGTACATGGACATCAGTTCCGGGTGCTTTTCGATGCCGAGCCCACGCAGGATCAGGCGCTCGAAGTTCCGCGCCAGAAAATCGGTCAGGTAGAACGTCCCGGGTTCCGCGTCGCTCAGTTCGAGGAACTGGGATGCGCCCGCGAAGAATTCATAACAGTGCGCGCCGGGGATCCGCTCTACGCCGCGTGCCTGCAAAACTTCATCGAGCAAACCGCCGGTCCCGCAATCTGCGTAGGCAACGAAGATACGTTGGAACTCACCGTCGTATCTGGCGATGCACTCATCAACCGCTGCGGGAATCAGATCCGGGCGGTTGTGGAGGTCGGCCGGTAAACACTGCACCCGCATGTGGTTCCAGTCGTTCAACCGCCGCAGCGCCGTCACTTCATGGGCGATGGCTCCACACGCGATCACCAGCACGTCCGAACTGTCTGTTTGAAGTGTCATGCCAGAACTGACCGGCCAGGCACGGCGCCCGGTTCGTTTGCGCTCAGACGGCCAGGTTGTGGCGGCGCGCCATGAAAGTCTTGGCCGTCTCGACGGCGACAGCGGCATCCCGGCAGTAGGCGTCTGCGCCGATCGCTTCGCCAAAAGCCTCGTTCAGTGGAGCACCACCGACCAGCACAACGTACTCGTCACGCATTCCGCGGTTCTCCAATTCTTCGATGACGACCTTCATGTACGGCATCGTCGTCGTCAGAAGTGCGGACATCCCAAGGATTTGTGGCGAATGCTCTTCTAGCGCCTCGATATAGCTCTCGACCGGATTATTGATACCGAGGTCGATCACCTCGAAGCCGGCGCCTTCCATCATCATGCCGACAAGGTTCTTGCCGATGTCGTGGATGTCGCCCTTGACCGTCCCGATCACCATCTTGCCGATGACGGTCGCGCCGGTCTCCGCCAGCAGCGGACGAAGAATCGACATGCCGCCCTTCATGGCGTTGGCCGCCATCAACACCTCGGGAACGAACAGAATGCCATCGCGAAAATCGATGCCGACGATCCGCATCCCCTCCACCAACGCCTCGGCTAGCACCTTGTCCGGTCCCCACCCGCGCGCCAGCAGGATATTCGTGCCCTCCTCGATCTCTTCTTTCAGCCCGTCGTAGAGATCGTCGTGCATCTGCTGTACGAGTTCATCATCCGGCAGCGACGCCAGATCGATTTCCTCTTCGCCGTCGTCTTCAATCGCATCATCGGACATGGGAGCTGCTCCAGAAATGGCGCTATCGCAGACCGAGGCTGCGCCGCATAGTGCGAGCGCATTGTGTTTAGCACCCTGCCGCGCTGCTGGCGACTCAGCGACGCGGTAATGCCGAATTACGACACTTGAGCACCCGGGGTCGCCGTATAGTTTCGCAAGGGCGTCAGAGCGCCCCGATCACGACCCCGTAGTCGCTGCCGGCGTGCTTCAGCCAACGCCACAGATAGTCCGCGAAACTGCGCCGAACGACGACCTCGATCGCGCCCGATTCCAGTGCAACCAGCGTCGCCTGTGACTTGGCCACCACGGTACCGGCGACCGCCGGGGCCTGAAATACCGACGGGTGCAAGTCGAGCGGGCAACCCTTCGCCAGCATGTCTCGCCCGTGCCGCCCGCTAACGCGTAGGCGCGTAAACGCGTCGCTCACGTCCGACAACGAACTAAAGCGCCCGACGAGCGCGCCATGCAGTTCCGCGGCGACCGTGTCGCGCTCAGCGGCCGGCGCCGACAGCAGCCATTCGTCCGGCCCGAGCCACAACGCTTCGCGCTCGGCCTCGATTTCCCGGGTATTCGCAGCAACGGGCAGCGCGAGGCCAAACGCCGCGCGAATCTGCTCGCATCCTTCTTCATCGGCCGGATCCAGGCGCAGGTTGAACATCGCCATCGGTTTACAGGCGGCGAGCACGGTCGATTGAATGTCGACATCGCGCGGCAAGTCGACGAGATCTTCGGCCGGCAGCGCGCCGGCCGGTTCCATATCGAGTTCAGGCATGCATCCGTGCTCCCTTTGGATCGTAGAAGACTGGTGAAGTCACCTGAGCAGGGACAAGTCGCCCATCGACAAGCGGCGCGTAAATCGTCTCGCCTTGCCGCGACCGGCCTCCTTTGACGAGAGCGAGCGCGATCGAACGTCCAAGTGTGGCGCTCCAGTAGCTGGACGTCACGTGCCCGACCATCGGCACCGGGAGCCGGGTAAACGGTTCGGCGACGAGCTGAGCGCCTTCTGGCAGAACCTCCGACCCGTCGGAGGTCAGCAAGCCCACCAGGTGTTTGCGGTCCGGCCGCACGCAGTCCGATCTGGATAACGATCGCTTACCAAGGAAATCCTTGTGTTTTGCAACGATCCAGCTCATGCCGAGGTCGTCAGGCGTAACAGAACCGTCCGTATCCTGACCGACGATCACAAAGCCCTTTTCAGCGCGCAGCACATGCATGGTCTCTGTGCCATACGGCGTGATGCCAAACTCACTGCCGGCCTCTGCGACAGCGCGCCACAGTGCCGCACCCAGGTTCGCAGACACATTGATCTCGAATGCCGATTCGCCACTGAAACTGACCCTCACGACGCGCGCAGGCAAGCCCGCGACCTTCCCTTCGGCCCAACACATGAAGCCGAGACTTTGCGCCGACAGGTCGATATCAGTACCAACTGTCTCGAGCACTGTCCGTGCCCGCGGCCCCGCGACCGCTATGGTTGACCATGCATCGGTAACCGACGTCAGGTAGACCTTCAGCTCCGGCCATTCGGTCTGCAGCCACCGTTCCATCCAGCCCAATACGTGCGCCGCACCGCCGGTCGTCGTCGTCATGTAGTAATGGTCATCGGCGATGCGCGCACTGACACCGTCGTCCATGACCATGCCGTCTTCGCCCAGCATCAGACCGTAACGTGCCCGTCCAACCGCGAGCTTCTTCCAACCGTTGGTGTAGATGCGGTCCAGAAATTCGGCAGCATCAGGGCCACGCACGTCGATCTTGCCGAGCGTAGAGGCATCCATCATGCCAACCGAATGGCGCACCGCGAGGCACTCTCGCGCTACCGCTGCATGAATGTCTTCGTCACCCTTCGGGTAATACCAGGGCCGGAGCCACTGACCGACGAGTTCAAACTCGGCGCCAGCTTCGGCGTGCAGCTCGTGCATGGCCGTCTTGCGCACCGCGTCGAAGCGTTCCGGGCCGACATCGGCGCCAGCTACGGCACCGAATGTGACCGGGGAGTAAGGCGGCCGGAACGTGGTGGTGCCGACTTCGCCCGGCGAGACGCCCAGCGCTTCGGCGACGATCCCCATGCCGTTGATGTTGCCGAGTTTGCCCTGGTCGGTGCCGAACCCCAGAGCGGTGTAACGCTTGACGTGCTCGATCGATTCGAAACCTTCGCGTACAGCCAGTTGAAGATCGCTTGCCGCAGTGTCGTTTTGCATGTCCACGAACGCCTTCGGCCCGCGAACTCCACGCCGTGCCGGCACTTGCCACAGAGCCATAGTCGGCGAAGTGGCAAGGTCGGTCGCCTCCGGCATCCGCCCCCGCGCCCGGCCTCCGGCGGTAGCACGCGACGCCTCGTTGCCTTCCTGGTGCCCGGCTCTCAACGCCGACGCAAAACCGAACTCGCCATTGGCTGCACCGACACTTTGACAATCCTGCTGCGCGACATCCGGCACATAGCAAGCTAGTTCTGCATCGTAGCGCGCCCGTCCGCCGCCGTGACTGTGCAGATGCAGGGCCGGACTCCAACCACCGGACATGGCGATGAGGTCACACGGCTCGACTGACATATTGCCTGTGAGCTTGCCATCCGACATTGCCATCAGCTCCGCACCGGTCACGCGTTTGCGGCCAACCGCCGCCGTGACGACATGCCCACGGACCACCGCGATGCCAGCGGCTTCAGCCCGTGCGACCAACGCACCCTCAGCTGACGGGCGCGCGTCCACCACACGAACGGACGCCGCGTGGCCGGCCAGGTCCAGGGCTGTGCGGTAGCCGGTATCGTTATTCGTGAACACGACAACGCGGCGACCACACAAGACACCGTAGCGCCGCAGATAAACGGACACGGCATCGGCCAGCATGACGCCCGGCAGGTCGTTGTTTCCGAACACCAGTGAGCGTTCGAACGCACCCGTCGCCAATACGATCCGCGCAGCCCTGATCCGCCAGAGGCGTTCGCGCGGACCATGACGCTCGCCATTCGGCAAGTGGTCCGTCATCCGTTCGGAGGCGACCAGGAAATTGCGCTCGTAGAGCCCCAGTCCCGTGGTGCGCAGCAACACGCGCACGTTGTCCAGTCCGAGCAATTCCTGATAGCTGTCACGCGCCCACTGCACGGCGTCAACACCATTGATCTGCTCATCGAGATGCAAGGCACTGCCGCCGGCATCGGACTGCTGTTCCAGCAGTATCACGCGAGCGCCGCGCCGCCCGGCTGACAGGGCCGCGGCGAGCCCGGCCGGGCCGGCTCCGACGATCAGCACGTCGCAGTGCGCATGCATCTTGTCGTAGTTTTCAGGATCTGGAGCCGTGGGCGCGGTACCGAGACCCGCGGCTCTGCGGATCACTGCTTCGTAGGTGTGCCACATGGACTGCGGCCACATGAATGTCTTGTAGTAGAAGCCCGCCGGCAATAACCGGGCGAACCAACTGTTCAGCTCGCCAACATCAACCTCGAGACTCGGCCAGCAGTTGACACTACGTGCGTCCAGGCCCTCGTAGAGTTCGACCTGGGTGGCCCGCATGTTCGGCACGGTCCAGGCCCCGTGGCCAACCTGCACGATACCGTTCGGCTCCTCGGCGCCGGCAGCGACGATGCCGCGGCGTCGGTGGTATTTGAAGCTTCGCCCTACCAATTGCTGCCCGTTGGCCAGCAGGGCCGACGCCAGCGTGTCTCCGGCGTAGCCTTGCAGGGGCTCGCCATTCCACGTGAACGCGCGCGGCGCGGCGCGGTCGATCAGACCCCCTTGCGGGATTCGGCAAGACGTGTCGCTCATGGCGTTTCCGGCGCCTCCTCACCAACCCGGTACACGGCCGTGATCCGATACGTGACGGTATCTCGCACGACGTTGAACCAACGCCGGCATCCGGCCGTGTGACACCATTGCTCCTTGTGGTCTCCCTTCGGGTTTTCCCGATGGAACAGATAGTCGCCCCACTGCGCGTCGTCGAGTTCGTCCGGCGCCAGCGGGCGGACGATATGCGCCTCGCCGCCAAAGCTGAACTCACTCTGGTCCCGCGGACCGCAGTACGGGCATTCGATCAGTAACATGACTTGATAGTCCGTGTTGTTGTGCAGCTAGTGAGCGACCCCGGCGGCGCCGTGCTCGTCGATCAACGCGCCGCTTTGAAAACGCTCCAGGGTGAACGGCGCGTTCAGCTCGTGCGGCTCACCGGTGGCGAGTGTATGGGCGAAGACCCATCCTGAACCCGGGGTTGCCTTGAATCCGCCTGTTCCCCATCCGCAGTTGAAGTAGAGGCCTCCAACCGGCGTCTTACCGATGATCGGGCACGCATCGGGTGCCACGTCGACGATGCCACCCCAACTACGCAACATGCGCACGCGCGAGAACTGCGGGAAAAGCTCGACGATGGCGGCGAGCGTGCCTTCGATGATGTCGAAACTGCCGCGCTGGCCGTAGCCGTTGAAGCTGTCGATGCCAGCTCCAACGACCAGCTCGCCTTTGTCCGACTGGCTGATGTATCCGTGCACTGCATTCGACATGACAACCGTATTGAGGATCGGTTTAAGCGGTTCTGACACCAACGCCTGCAGCGGGTGGCTCTCGATCGGAAACCGGAGCCCCGCCATGTCGGCGATCACCGAGGTGTGGCCGGCCGCGACCACACCGACACGGTCCGCAAGGATCGTGCCCTGAGTGGTCTCGACCCCTTTGATGCGCCCGTTTTCGACCTGCAAACCCGTCACTTCACAGTTCTGGATGATATCTACGCCGGCCGCGTCCGCAGCGCGCGCAAACCCCCAGGCCACGGCGTCGTGCCGTGCGACGCCGCCGCGCGGCTGGAACGATGCACCGAGGACCGGATAACGTACATTCGTGCCGATATTGAGACAGGGTTCGACTTCCTTGACTCCGGCTGCATCGAGGACGACGCCGTCGACACCGTTCAGGCGATTGGCGTTGACGCGCCTTTCGATGTCACGCATGTCCTGCAGCGTGTGGCCGAGATTCAACACACCCCGCTGCGAGAACATGACGTTGTAATTCAGTTCCTGCGAGAGGCCCTCCCACAGCTTGAGCGCATGCTCGTAGAGGTGCGCAGCCTCGTCCCAAAGATAATTGGACCGGACGATCGTCGTATTGCGACCGGTGTTGCCTCCGCCCAGCCAGCCCTTCTCCAGCACGGCGACGTCGGTAATGCCGTGAACCGTGGCGAGGTAGTAGGCAGTTGCAAGCCCATGCCCGCCACCGCCGATGACGATGACTTTGTACCGGCGGCGCGGCTCGGGGGAGCGCCAGACTTTCTGCCAATTCTGGTGAAAACCGAGCGCATTACGCACAAGGCTGAATATCGAGTACTTCTGCATGAAGATCGGCTTCTCGAGAATCACGAAACCGTGGGCGGCCTAATCCGACCACGGAGATGTCACATCGACTGAGACCCGTCGGCGCGACGCCGTCAGGCCATTTACGCGACAATGCTCAAGCGAGCACGGGGCAGGACTCAGGACTGCAGGCGGCGCTCCAGGAACTCTTTGAACCCGGCCCCAAGCTGCGGATGCGCCAGACCGAGTTCGACCGTCGCCTCCAGATATCCCAGCTTGTCCCCGCAATCGTAGCGTCGGCCTTCGAATTCAAGGCCAAGGACATGCTCGTAACCCAACAGATCGCTAATTGCATCCGTCAGTTGGATCTCCCCGCCGGCACCACGTCCGGTTCTCGCGAGAAGGTCCATGATTCTGGGCGTCAGGATATATCGACCAACGACACCGAGATTCGATGGCGCGTCAGCCGGTGCTGGTTTCTCGACAATTCCTTGGATCCGATGAGGTGAGGTCCCGTCCGCCCCAACATCTACGACCCCGTATTTGTCCGTGTCCGAGGGCGCCACGCGTTGTAGCGCGAGTACGCTGTTGCCCCGCTCGGCAAAGACTTTGGCCATCTGGCTCAGGCAACCCTGGCCATCATCGGCGATAAGGTCGTCGGCCAGCATAACGGCGAACGGTGAATTGCCGACCACCGGGCGAGCGCAGAGAACGGCATGCCCGAGCCCGAGCGGCTCGGCCTGCCGGATGTACACGCAGCTGACGTCGCCTGGAAGGATGCTGCGCACCATCTGCAGCAGCTCCGCCTTGCCGCGCTCCTCCAGTTCCGCTTCGAGCTCAACGGCTTTGTCGAAGTGGTCCTCAATCGCGCGTTTCGAACGCCCGGTCACGAACACGAGTTCCTTGGCGCCAGCGCGTACCGCTTCCTCGGCCGCATATTGGATCAATGGCTTGTCGACGACCGGCAGCATCTCCTTGGGGTTCGCCTTGGTCGCCGGCAGGAACCGGGTGCCGAGCCCTGCAACTGGGAACACGGCCTTCGTAATTGCGCTGCTCATCGTCTGAGTCTCTCCAACTGCACCACGTTATTGCTCTCGACCGGCTCGGGTCGGTACTCGGGCACCAGCTCGCCGATTACGCGCGCGGTGCCGCCCTCGTCAAATTGCTCGCACGCCTCCAGCAAGGTATCGAGACGCCGGTTGAGCCAATTCCATCCGACCTTTCGCGTCCGTGCCAATAACAGCTTCGGGTGGTCTGTTGACTCGAGCTTCTCATGCTCGTGAAACAGCTCCTCCGATAGTTTCTCGCCGGCCCGCAGGCCGGTGTACTGGATGTCGATGTCCTCACCGACGCGCTTGCCCGCAAGCGCCACCATCTGTTCGGCCAGATACCGAATCGACACGGGCTCACCCATGTCGAGCACAAAAATCTCGCCACCCTGTCCTACGGTCCCGGCCTCGAGTATCAACTGACATGCCTCGGGGATCGTCATGAAGTAGCGTTCCATGTCGGCGTGCGTCACGGTGATCGGACCGCCTTGCTCGATCTGCTCCTGGAACAATGGCACGACACTCCCGGCCGACCCCAGCACGTTACCAAAGCGCACCGTGATGAAACGCGTACCGCGGTACTGCTCATCGGCATTCTGGCAATAGAGTTCAGCAATTCGTTTGCTGACGCCCATGACGTTGGTGGGATTGACGGCCTTGTCCGTCGAGATGAGCACCATCGTCTCCACACCGTGGCGGGCTGCGCTGTCCGCCACGTTGCGGGTGCCGGTGACGTTGTTGCGCAACGCCTCCCGAGGTTGTGACTCGAGCATCGGAACATGCTTGTAAGCCGCCGCGTGAAAGATCATCGATGGGCGCACGCGCGTCATCAGCCAGTCGATGGCGCGGCTGTCGCATACGTCGCAAAGCCGGATCTCGACTTCAAGTTGGGTGAACGTCGCTCGCAGTTCCTTGTTGATTTCGTAGAGCCCGAACTCGCTCTGGTCGACTATCACCAGGCGGCCGGGATTCAGGCGCGCGATCTGCCGGCATAGTTCCGAACCGATCGATCCGGCGCCGCCGGTTACGACGATCGTAGCGGCATCGACGCCTTTGCGAATCGAAGTCCAGTCCAGCGACACGCTCTCACGCCCGAGCAGATCTTCGATCGAAACCTGCCGCAGGTCGGCCAGCCGGGCGCGCCCGTGCAGCAGGTCTTCCAGAGGCGGGACGGTCCGGAACGGTACATCGGCGCGTTTGCAAAGTTCGACGAGCCGGCGCATCTCTGCGGCCCCGGCCGACGGACGCGCGAGAAGCACGAGTTCGACGTTCTGCTCGGCAACGACCAGCGGCAACTTGGCCGTCTTGGCCAACACACGCAACCCGCGGATCTCCATGCCCTTCTTGGCTGGATCGTCGTCAACAAAGCCCACTGGCCGGTACCCGAGCGCGGGTTCTCGCAACAGATCCCGCACGAGCCCTTCGCCGGCCTCGCCCGCACCAACGATCAGTACGGCGCGTGAGCCGCCGAGTTCGATGCGACGATCCTTGACCCAGCGATAAGCAAGGCGCGGACCGCTCAGCAGCAGGGCAAGCAAAATTGCCTGGAGCGGCAGGATTGAGCGCGGCACGAACTGCATGCGGGTCATCAAAAAGAGCGCGCCGCCAGCCAGCAGCACGCCGATCAGCACGGCTTTCATGATGCGCACCAGATCGGGCATCGACGCGAAACGCCAGACGCCTCGATACAGACCCACGTACCAGAAAACAGTGCCGTTGATGAGCACGATCACGGGCAGTAGGGAGAGTGCGCTCTCCATGTATTCAGGCGGTGGGACCTCGAGATTGAACCGCAGTGCGTACGCACCTACCCAGGCGACCGGGATCATCAGCAGGTCGTGGAGGAATGCCGCCGTGCGCGTACGCAGTCTGGAAACGAGGCGCCGCATCAGCCGGCCTCGGGCGACCGCTCGAGCGCGGCCGCAGACGCAGGCCGGCCCTGTGCGCTCCGCACACCTGTTTCACGTCCGCAAATGCAGTTCAACGCGACTTTCCCCCGGGCCGATGGGACAGGCTCAGGGCGCCTGTCCGGAAAGGTCTTGAACACGCCTCTCCCAAGCGGCGATCACGACCATGTGTACACCTAGAACCAGCACCGCCAGAGCGATACAAAGCCACTGACCAGGCACATTCATCCGCTCCGCGGACAGCGTCAGGACAGAGGTAACCGACATCACGCAATAGTACATCAATACCGTTCGACGATGGGTCCAGCCAAGCGTTACAAGTCGTTGATAGAAATGGGTTCGGTGTGCTTGCCAGAATCGTTCCCCGCGCCATGCGCGGCGCCCGAGAGTGACCGTGGCATCGGCGATGAACACGGCGAAAGCGAGCGCCCCGAGCCACCACGGAAACGCTCCGCTGACGTCGCCCCAGAGAATGAGCGCGGCGGCCAGAAACCCCAGCGCCGAGGCCCCCACATCTCCCATGAAGATCCGTGCGGGCGGGAAATTGAAGATCAGGAATCCCGCCGAGCCCGCCGCCGCGAGAACCGCGATGGCCGTGAGTGCGGGCACTTCCGACCCCGACAGCAGTGCCAGCGTGCTGAAGCCCGCGACCGCCATGCCGCCGGCGAAACCATCCATTCCGTCCATGAAGTTGAACAGATTGGTGAGCCACACAGAGCCGAAGAGGGCTCCCAGCACGAGAAATATGGTCGGCACGTCCAACGCTACACCCGGCAGACGGATGACCGCAGGGACGAGATCAGCGACGAAGATGACGATGGCGCTGACTGCGAAATGCGTGCCGAGCCTCGGCAATACGCCCAGACCGCGACGGTCGTCGACATAGGATACGGCGGCAATCGTCAGCGTACCCGACAGAATCACCGCCGCGCACCAGTCCAGACGCCCGCTGGCGGCCGCGATACAGCCCCCTGAGAACAGTGCGGCCAGTACTCCGAGGCCGCCACCACTCGGTACGGGGGTGGCGTGCAGTGACCGGTCATTGGGCACGTCCAATGTGGCGAGCCGCGCATCCGGGCGGAGTAACCACCAGGTCACGCATCCCGCGACAGTCAACGCGAGCATGACCAGGATCAACAACATCTCACCGCCCGTCGCATCTGGTCGGTCGCCCGCTCCCGGTGGTCGAGCGGGCCTGAACCATATCTGCGATCGCCTCGCGCCACCCGCGCGCGGCGACGAAGCCGGTTTCAGCTTCCAACAGCGAGGCGTCGAACTGCGCCGGCTCACGCAGGCGCTGAAAACGCTCCCAATCGAGCGGCATCCGCTCTCGCAAAGTTGCGCCACCAACGCGCGCCAGCGCTTCGGCACAGCCTGCGGCCAAGCCCCACATCCAGCCAGGCAAAACCGGTTCCCGCGACGGAAAACCGCCCACCGCGCGCATATGATCGATCAGTTCTCGTGTCGTGAAAGGTTCCGGATGCGCCACGAAGTAGCATCGCTGACGCGGCTCGCGCAACTCGCTGACGCGGATGAGCGCCGCGACCAGATCGAGAACATGAACCATCGAACGTGGGTTGCCAAACTCCGGAAGCGGGATTGACCGACCGCACATCGCGCGGTCCAACAAGCGCGCCGCGTTCCCTTTCACACCCGCCCCAAGCACCATCGGTGGTCGCAACACCGCAACGGGGATCCGGTGGCGTACCCCGAATGCGAAAACGTGGTCCTCAGCCCGACGCTTGGCCACTCCGTACGCGTCTCCGGGTGCCGCGGTCCATCGCTCGTCGGCCACCCGCGCTCCGGGATCCGCCACCGCCTTCGTCGAACTCAGATACACGAGACTCTGCGGGCAGCCCGCCGCACACGCTTCCAGTAAACGTTCGGTCGCCACGACCGTCGCGCGCGTGTGCGCGGCGGCGGCATTCGGCAGCGCCATGGCATGAGCGCGGCCAGCGAGGTGAAAGACGTGCGTAACGCCTGCCAGCGCATCGTCCGGCACGCCGTCTGCGAGGTCGGCGAGCACACATTCGTCCCACGGCCCGGCCGCACTCGACCGGAACAGGCCGCGTACGAACATGCCGTCGCGCTGCAATCGCTCACAAAGATAACGGCCTACGAACCCGCTGGCCCCGGTCACCAGGGCAACCGGGACCGTCACGAAGCCACCATCCGTTTGTACACCGAGTCAAAGCGGGCGCCGATCGCGGCCATCCCAAACTCGTTCTCTGCCTGAATACGCGCGGCACGACCCAGTTCCTCGCACCAGGCGCGGTCCGCGGCCAACCGCGCCAGCGCCTCGGCCAGCGCCACGCTATCGCGGGGCGGCACCAGCAGGCCGTTCCGCCCATCGGTAACAATCGCCCGGCAGCCCGGTACATCGGTCGCCACCAACGCCCGTCCACAGGCCGCGGCCTCGATCAGCGCCTTTGGGAAACCCTCGCGGTAAGACGGCAGTACGGCCGCGTCGGCGCGGGCCCACACGCCGGGGATGTCGTCCGTCCAGCCAGTCCACTGAACGATGCCTTCGGCAACCCAACGTTCGAGTTGCGAGGCCGCTATCGAGGCACGGTTGGCGGGGTCCGGCCCACCCACCAGTTCCACCTCGATCGCGACCCCTTCGTCGCGAAGGTGTCGCGCGGCTTCGACCAGCTCGCCAACACCCTTGTCCCATAACATGCGTGCAACCAATGCCACCCGCAGAGTCCCGCGGCGCGGCAACGAGGACGGGCTGAAGGCCTTCAGATCGATCCCAACCCCCGGGATCAGCTCGATGTTGCCGGCATGCACCCCGAGTTGGCGGCACAGTGCGGCGTCATCGTCATTTTGCACCACGGCGATGCTGCCGGGCCGTGCGAGCGCGCGCGCCAGAACCACGCGTACCGCTTCCCCCAGCCACCGGCGCGGGCTCAGCCAACGTGCCCCATCGGCGTTGATGAATGCGTAACCCACCCCGGTTACCGCGTTGACCACCGGCAGCGGGCGCGGATACCCGAGCCCGTGGAGTATTGGCTTCAACGCGACGTTGTGCACCAGGTCGGGCTCGTAGCGGCGGATGATCTTCGCGAGCGCACGCGCGGTTACCATCTCCGCCATCGGATTCAGCCCGCCGCGGCGCCACGGCATCGGAAACAGCGTTACACCGAGTGCCTCGATGTCAGCGCCGTGCGCTGTCACATTGGTTGCCAACGCGACTTCCCAGCCCGCGGTTCGCGCGAGCGCCGCGAGATGACGCCGGTGTGACCAGAAATACCAGTCTTCCGTGACGACATAGAGCAGGCGTCGCCGGACGCGCGGACGCGCGATAGCAGCGGCTCCGCGGCCAGCCGGATCGCCAGTCACGCTAACCGCCCCGACCAACGGGCTGCCGGGGCCGCAGCCCGGGCGGCCCGGGAGCGCTTAGAGCCGCGACCATAGGTCGGCCACCTCCCGCCGCCGCGTCATGATCTGGCCACGCCGATGCGGCCGTTGTCAGCGGTCACCTTCAACCGCCGGCCGAAACCCTGGTCGCTATCGACGCCACCCGTCTCGACCACGCCTCCGGCCGCGCGCACCAAAGCGATACCAGCCGCCACGTCCCAGAATCGCACGTTGTGCTCCCGGTAAGCATCGAACCGCCCGGCAGCTACGTACGCAAGCATCAGCGCGGCCGTGCCGAGGCTGCGGACCTTGTGAAAACTCCCCGCACTGCGGACGTACGCGTCGAGCGTCTCCCGATCGTAGTCGAGCGCCGCCGGAAAACCCGTGCCAAGAATTGCGCGGGATACTTCAGAGGTGTCCGACACCCGCATCGGCGCGCCGTTGCAGGTTGCCGTCGCCCCTTCGTATCCGCAAAACATCTCGTCCCGCCAAAAGTCATAGACGACTCCGATGAGCGGTGTACCGCCAACGCAGTAGGCGATTGACACGACCGACAGCGGCACATCGCGGGCGTAGTTGGCACTGCCGTCCAACGGGTCCAGGACCCAGGCTTCAGACGGCTCGGCGCTTTCGGGTGACGGCTGCCAACCGAACCAGCCGCCCTCTTCGCTGAAGACCGGTAAACGCGACCCCGAGCACAACAACCCGGTCGCCACAGCTTCAGCAGCGCGGTCGCCCACGAGCTTAACGTCGTGCGCAGCGTGGCGTTCCGTCCGACGCCACTCACCACGCTCGTCGCGCAGCATGCGTCCAGTATGTCCGGCGACCGCGACGGCCAGCGCGGCGAGATCATCCAATTCAGCTATCACGTTTCCAGGTTCCCGGCATCTGGCGCGTGCGCGCAAATGTGATGGCGCCATCGGTTTGGCGGCAACCCGCTATGCTATCGTGCCTGTGGGTCCAGGTGTGGCGGCCGCTAACGTGATTGCAGCACCGTTGTGTCCACCCCGCCACTCCCGAACAACTCAATGTCGCCCGCGTTGGCCACGAGGGATGCCACCCTGTATTCGCCATCTAACCGAAAACAAGCGCTGCTCGCCCACGGGCAGCGGTACGCGTCTGAACGGCAACAGCGGGTTCGCGCGAACCGTTACTTCTACGAAGATCACTACCGCTATCTGCGCTTTCTGATTCCGGCAGGCGCGCGAGTTCTCGATCTGGGCTGCGGTATCGGTGACGAGCTGGCCGCTCTTCAACCCTCGCACGGGGTTGGGGTGGACCTGAGCGAGGCGATCGTCGAACAGGCCCGTGCGCGTCATCCCGACATGACCTTCTTCGCCGCGGATGCCGAAGACCCGGCGTTCGTCGCGACGCTCGATGGCCCGTTCGACTACATCGTCATCTCCGAAGCGATAGGATTCCTGGACGATATCGAATCGACGCTGGCCGGGCTGCAACCGCTCTGTACCAGAGACACCCGTCTCGTCGTCTCCTACTACTCGCCGCTGTGGGAACCGCTGCTGACCGTCGCAGAACGGCTGGGCCTGAAAATGCCGCAGACGGCGCAGAACTGGCTCAGCACTGAAGACATCGCGTCGATTATGGGGCTCGCCGGCTTCGAGGTGGTGCGCCGCGAATGGCGGCAGTTGATTCCGAAACACGCGCTCTACCTTGGACCGCTCGTCAATCGCTACCTGGCGCCCATCCCGGTGCTGCGCCGCCTCTGCCTGCGCAACTATCTCGTAGCACGGCCGATCCCCGAGACGCCGCTCGAATCGCCTTCTACGACCATCGTCATTCCGTGCCGTAACGAAAAAGGCAATATTGAACCGGCCGTGCAGCGCATCCCTCCATTCGCCGACGACATCGAGATCATCTTTGTCGAAGGCGGCAGTCAGGACGGCACCTTCGAAGAGGCCGAGCGGGTACGTGACGCATACCCCGACCGGGACATCAAAGTCTTCAAACAGCCAGGCAAGGGCAAGGCCGATGCGGTATGGGTCGGTTTTGACGAGGCGCGATGCGACATCCTGATGATCCTGGATGCCGACCTGACCGTCCCGCCCGAAACCCTGCCGAAATTCTATCGGGCGCTGCGCGACGGAAAGGGCGAGTTCATCAACGGCTCCCGGCTCGTCTACCCGCTTGAAGACCAATCGATGCGGTTCCTCAACATGCTGGCAAACCGGTTCTTCGCCATGATCTTCTCGTGGTTATTGAACCAGCGTTTCACCGACACGCTGTGCGGTACCAAAGTACTGCGCAGGACCGACTACTACAGGCTTAAAGCGGGCCGTAGTTACTTCGGAGATTTTGATCCGTTCGGTGACTTCGACCTGATCTTCGGCGCCGCCAAGCTGAACCTCAAATCGGTAGACCTGCCTATCCGCTATCAGGCGCGCACCTACGGAGAAACGCAGATTTCGCGGTTCCGCCACGGCTTGCTGCTACTGCGGATGGTGCACTACGCGTTCAAGAAGTTGAAAGCTTTCTGAGGTGCGCGCGCTCGACGACACCAGCGCGGAGGGCACGCTGGAACACCTGGACTCGCAGCGCGAAATCTGGGAGAGCAAGCCGGTCATCCGGGCACTATACGGTCACTACCACGCCCTCATGGCGGACCACGCGGCCGAGGGCTTTTTCGTCGAAATCGGCACCGGCTGCGGGAATCTGAAAGAAACTCGCGACGACGTCGTCAGCGTCGATATCGTGCGGTCCGGATGGGTGGACCTCGTAGCCAACGCCGAACAGTTGCCGTTCGCGAACGCCGCCGTTGACAACCTCGTGATGCTCGACGTGCTGCACCACGTTCAGCGCCCGCTTCTGTTCCTGCAGGAGTGTCAGCGCACGCTCCGCCCGGGCGGGCGTCTCGTCATGCTGGAACCAGGCATCACCCCGCTCAGCAAAATATTCTACGACCGGTTTCATCCCGAGCCCGTCATCATGGACGCGGACGTAACGGGCGATGAGCGCCAGTCGGGTGACGACCCCTTCGATTCGAATCAGGCCATTCCGACTTTGCTGTTCGGGGGAGCACGGCAGCAGTGGCAAGAGACTACGCCGCATCTCTCGTTGCGCCATCGCGAGTGGCTCGGACCGTTCAGCTATCCGATGTCCGGCGGCTTCCGGCCCTGGCGAGCCTTGACGCCTTCGCTGCTGCGCCCATTGCTGTGGTCTGAGGAGAAGCTACTTCCCGAGTGGCTGAAGCGGCTCATCGCGTTCCGGCTACTGATCGTTATCGAGCGGCTAGGCGAGCCCTGAACTCGCTGCACTCAGGACTCGCGGACGTGCTGCGGCGCGACCGGCTCAGCGCCCGACGCCGGTGTACTCAAAGCCAGCTTTCGTCATATCGTCGGGCTCGTAGACGTTACGCAGGTCGATAAATACGTTGCCGCTCATCGAGTCGAGAGCACGTTTCAGGTCGAGCCCGCGATACACGTTCCACTCCGTCATCAACACGACTGCGTCGGCACCATCGAGCGCCGCATACACCTCGTCGACATATTCGACCGCGTCGGGCAACAGCGGGCGCGCCTCGTCGATGCCCTGCGGATCGTGGGCGCGAATCTGCGCGCCTTTTTCGACCAGTGCCGGCAGTATCGCGAGCGCCGGGGCTTCGCGCATATCGTCTGTCTCCGGTTTGAAGGTGAGGCCGAGGACGGCAATGGTCTTGCCAGATTCGCTGCCGCCGAGCGCTGCGCGAATCTTTCTGACCATTCGGGCCTTTTGCGCGGCATTGACCTCCACTACCGATTCGACGATGCGACACGGTGCATCGTGCTCCTGCGCAATGCGGACCAGCGCCAGCGTGTCTTTCGGGAAGCAAGAACCGCCGTAACCCGGGCCAGGATGCAGAAACTTGCGGCCAATGCGTCCATCGAGCCCCATGCCGCGCGCCACGGCGTGCACGTCCGCACCGACATGCTCGCAGAGCGACGACATCTCATTGATGAAGCTTATCTTCGTTGCCAGGAAGGCGTTGGACGCGTATTTGATGAGTTCCGCGCTCTCGAAGTTCGTCGTAACGATGGGAGTCTCGATGAGATTCAGTGGACGATAAAGTTCGCGCAACTGCGCCTGCGCACGCTCACTTTCGACGCCAAGAACCACACGGTCGGGACGCATGAAGTCCGCTATAGCCGCACCTTCACGGAGGAATTCGGGATTAGATGCGACATCGAAA
>JBCCEJ010000055.1:0-37307 GCA_039030335.1 Pseudomonadota bacterium
GTTCCATTCCCGTTTTTTGAGAACCTAGTTTTTGTTTCACTATCTTCAATTTCTTCACTTATTATACGATAAAAATCTGCAATCGTTTTTTTAACATTTCCTATTTCATTAATTCTAACGTAGGCTTTCGAATATGTTCCCATTCTTTTCTGTTTTTATTCGCTTTGCTGCTCGGTTACCGCCCCTGCCAGCATCGTGGCGGAGCGGCGCAAGAACCAGCGCGAGCCGGGAATGGCTCGCGCGTTGTCGTCAGGAATCCGGCTGAGCTGCCTCTTCCGCCGGCGCTTCGGCCGGGGCTTCAGCCGGCGCTTCGGCCGAGGCTTCAGCCGGCGCTTCAGCCGAGGCTTCAGCCGGCGCTTCCGCCGCCGGAGCCGGCGCCCCCTCCACTTCCTGAACTTCCGCGATCTGGGCAGACTGACGCCCCTCGATCACCGCGTCCGCGACGCCCGTTACGTACAGCGAGATCGCACGAATCGCATCGTCGTTACCCGGGATGATGTAGTCGACACCGTCCGGTGTATTGTTGGTGTCGACGATTCCGACGACCGGTATCCCGAGCTTTACCGCCTCGGCGACGGCGATCTTCTCGTGCCCCACGTCCACGACGAAGAGCACGTCCGGCAGACCATCCATGTTCTTGATGCCGCCGAGACCACGTTCGAGCTTCGCCAGCTCGCGCTCACGCGACAAACCTTCCTTCTTGTTCAGACGGTCCAGACCGCCTTCCTGGATCATCGTTTCGAGATCCTTGAGCCTGCGGATCGACTCCCTGACAGTCCGATAATTGGTCAGCATGCCGCCGAGCCAACGGCGATCCACATAAGGCATACCGCAGCGTTGGGCCTCTCGCTTGACGACATCCTGCGCCGAGCGCTTAGTGCCGACAAACAGGATCTTGCCTCGGTTCGCCGCCATCGATCCCAGGAAGTTGACCGCATCGTTGTACAGTGGCAGCGTGCGTTCCAGGTTGATGATGTGGACTTTGTTGCGCTCGCCGAAAATGTAGGGCGACATGCGCGGATTCCAGTAGCGCGTCTGGTGGCCGAAGTGCACGCCGGCCTCCAGCATGTCACGCATCGACACTGAGCTCATGGTGTTTTCCTCAAGTTGGGTTGTGCTTCCATGTGCCCCGTGGACCCAACCGGAGCGCGCTGGCGCTGCGGCACCCGGATCCAAGTAAACCGGCACATGTGTGGATTAGCGTGCGCGACGCTGAACCGGACTCGAGACGCGGCTGTTGTGCCGTGTGGTAAGACGGTGGCTCGACGTGACGGACACGCGGGGTTTGCCCACTGCTTCGCAAGGATTGCAGTTTGCTTGGCAAAGTCGCTCTTTATAACATAAAGGGCAGAACCTTGAACACAGCCCGTCGGCACGCGACATCCGGAACCGCGGACCCGCGATCGGTCGCTCCAAGCCGGTGAATCGCCCGCCGTATGCACTTCAGCGGGCATCCATCTGCCGGGTCTGCCGCTCGCTTGCAGCGACCGGACATGCGGCGTTGAGTGTCCCCGGGCGTGGGCGTCCCGGCCACGCTTCGGCCGGCTGCCGCTGACAGGAGCATTTCCAGTTTGGCGATCACACTGAAGACAGTATGGCGATCACTCTAAAAACCCCCGAACAGCTTGAGAAAATGCGCATCGCCGGCCGTCTCGCAGCAGACGTGCTGCAGATGGTGGAGCCGCACGTGCAACCGGGAGTGACCACCGGCGAACTGAACCGTCTGTGCCACGACTATATCGTCGACCAGCAGGGGGCGGTCCCTGCGCCGCTCAACTACCACGGCTTTCCGAAGTCGATCTGCACGTCGGTCAATCAGCAGGTATGCCACGGCATTCCCAGCGACAAGAAGAAGCTGAAGGAAGGGGATATCCTGAATATCGACATCACCGTCATCAAGGATGGCTACTACGGTGACACGAGCAGGATGTTCTGCGTCGGGCGCGCGTCCGTGCTGGCCGAACGCCTCGTCAGAGTCAGCTACGAATGTATGTGCATCGGCGTCGAGATGGTGAAGCCCGGCATTCACCTCGGTGACATCGGACACGCGATCCAGACCCACGCCGAGAAACAACGGTGCTCCGTCGTGCGGGAATATTGCGGACACGGGATCGGCATGACGTTCCATGAGGATCCGCAGGTACTGCACTACGGCAGTCCCGGGACGCGCGAACGGCTCGAGCCGGGCATGACATTCACAATCGAGCCGATGGTGAACGCGGGCAAGCGGCACGTGAAGCTGCTGCCGGACGGCTGGACCGTCGTCACCAAGGACCGCAGCCTCTCCGCGCAGTGGGAGCACACGGTTGCCGTCACCGACGACGGCTTCGAGATCATGACACTGCACGACGGTGACAAGCTCTGAACCGGGCGCCGGCACGGGCGCACCACCGTGGGCGCCGGCCCTGCTGACCACGCCGGATCCCCGTGGAGAGGCAGCCAGCTACGCAGCCGGTTGCAGAAACTGGTACGAGACCGCGCGCTCGGCGCTCATCGAACGTTTCGATCGCGGCGAGGCGGTAGAATCGCTGGTCCGGCAACACGCAGCGCTGGTCGACTCGTTACTCATTCGGATCTGGACTGACTTCGGGCTGCACGTGCACCCGGAACTGGTGCTCGTCGCGGTTGGCGGCTACGGGCGGGGCGAACTGCACCCCTACTCCGATGTCGATCTGATGGTTCTCGTCGACGGCGACGTCGAACGTCACGGCGAGGTCGCCAGTGAATTCGTGACGCTGCTGTGGGACTTGCGTATCGACGTCGGCCACAGTGTACGCACCGTGGCGCAGTGCGTGGAGCAGGCGCGTCAGGACATCACGGTCGCCAGCAATCTCAGCGAGGCGCGATTGCTCTTCGGAGCCGCTGAGGTATACGAGATGATGCGCAGCCAGGTCGCCCCCACCTGGTCGAGTGCCGCGTTCTTCGAAGCGAAGCGTGAAGAACAGATGACGCGCCACCGGCGGTACCACGACACCGCTTAAAACCTTGAACCCAACGTCAAGGGCGGTCCTGGGGGTCTGCGGGACATTCAGATGGTCGGCTGGGTCGCGAAACGCCACTTCGGCGCAGACTCGCTGGACGAATTGGTCACCCACGCGTTCCTGACCCGCGCCGAGTTCGAGTTGCTGCGCGACTCGCAACACTTCCTGTGGCAAGTCCGCTTCGGGCTGCACATCATTGCCGGCCGTCGTGAGGATCGGTTGCTCTTCGGGCATCAGATCGAGCTCGCGAACAAGCTCGGTTACTCCGATGCCGACCACAACCTGGCGGTCGAGCAGTTCATGCAGGTCTACTACCGCACGGTGCGACAGGTCAGCCGCCTAAACGAGATGCTGCTGGAGCTGTTCCTGGAAGACATTCTGCTCGACCCGAGGAAGGCCGAGATCCGCCCGTTGAACCGCCGCTTCCAGGTGCGGGATGGTTACCTGGAGCAACGCCAGACCAACGTCTTTAGCCGGTATCCGTTTGCGCTTTTGGAGATGTTCCTGCTCCTTCAGCAAAACCCCGACGTCAAAGGTGTGCGCGCCACCACCATTCGCGCCGTGCGCGAGAACCTGCATCGCATCGACGATGAGTTTCGCGCCGATCTGCGAAGCCGCAGCCTGTTTCTGGAGATCATCCGCCAACCCCGTGGCATCACGCACGAATTCCAGCGCATGCACGATTACGGTGTGCTGCAGCGATACCTGCCCGTGTTCGGTAACGTCGTCGGCAAGATGCAGTACGACCTGTTCCACGTCTACACCGTCGATCAGCACACACTGTTCGTCGTACGCAATCTCCGATGCTTCTTCGTACCCGAGCGATTTCATGAATTTCCGCGCTGCTCGGCGCTGGTAGCGCGCCTGCCAAAGCCGGAGCTGCTCTACCTCGGCGGCTTGTTTCACGATATCGCCAAGGGCCGTCCTGGCGACCATTCAACGTTGGGGGCCACCGACGCACGGGAGTTCTGTCTGCACCACGGCATGAGCCAGTTCGATGCGAACTTCGTCGCCTGGCTGGTGGAACGTCACCTGTTGATGTCGACGACCGCACAGCGCCGTGACATCACGGATCCGGACGTCATCAACGAGTTCGCCGAAGTGGTTGGTGACCGGATGCACCTCGACTATCTGTACCTGTTGACGGTTGCCGACATCCGCGCAACTGACCCGGGTCTTTGGAACGACTGGAAGGACGCGCTGCTATGGGATCTGTATCAGTCGACCGTCAATGCCCTCAGGCGCGACGACACCTCGCCATTGGACCGGCAGGGTCTGGTGCGCGAGACCCAGGAAGGCGCGCGCCGTCTCCGGAGCGATTTGCAACCGGCGCGGGTGCGTGCGCTCTGGCGTGCGCTCGGCGACGAATATTTCCTTCGCGCGACGGCCGACGAAGTCGCCTGGCATGCGGGATGCGTGTTACACGCCGGCGTTGAAGAACTCCCCCTCGTCGCGGTGCGCAACGGTCGTGGTGGCACCGAGATCTTCATCTACGCCCCAGATCAGCCATACATGTTCGCCACGTGTTCGGCAACGCTCGATCGCCTCCAGTTGAATATCCTCGACGCCCGTATCATGACCGCCGACAACGGCATGACGCTCGACAGTTTCGTGGTGGAAAGCGGCGAGGATCTCGATACCGACCAGCTCGATGAGCATCACCATCAAATCGCGCACAAGATGCGTGAAGCGGTGCGCAAGCCGGCATGGCGGATGCCGTCCGCGAGCCGCAAGCCGCGCCGTGAGCTGCGGCATTTCCGCACCCCCACCGAGCTGCGGTTCTCCACCGACCCGCAACGCAACCGCACCGTGATGGAACTCATAACGGCCGACCGCCCTGGCCTGCTCGCACGCGTCGGCTGGGCCTTATCGGCGTGCCACGTGTCGGTTTTGAATGCCAAGATCGCAACTTTTGGCGAGCGGGCTGAGGACATTTTTCTGCTCCGCGACCGCGTGTCGGGAGCGCTGAGCGACGTGCAGATCGCGCAGGTGCGCGACCATATCCATACCGTACTCGATGCGTGACCGCGTGCCTCCAGCCAACACGGACAGCGCAGCGGCGCCGCGTCGGCCGGACGACGTCACCTAAGGTGCATTCAGGCGTCAGCAGGATAGCCAGCTGGCCACGGGAGATCTGAACGATGCAAGTCACGGTGAAGTTCTTTGCGAGCCTTCGCGAGCGTATGGGCAAGGCCGAAGAACAGGTCGTACTGAACGGCCGGACCACTGTTTCGGAACTCTGGTCGTCGCTGCGCAAGCAGTTGGATGGGGACTCGCCAGAGCTCGATCCCAGCGCCGTGCGCGCCGCGGTCAACCACGACTACGTCGACGACGACTTCGAGCTCCATGACGGTGACGAGGTCGCTTTCTTTCCCCCCGTGACGGGCGGTTGATGATGAGCGACCTGACGCATTTCGACAGCGACGGCAAGGCCCACATGGTCGACGTGGGCGAAAAGGACATCACGCACCGGGTGGCAGTGGCCGAAGGACGCATTCGGATGCATCCGGACACACTCGCCCTTATCGCCAGCGGTAGCCACAAGAAGGGAGACGTGTTGGGCATCGCCAGAGTCGCCGGCATCATGGCGGCCAAGCGCACGCCCGACCTGATCCCGCTGTGTCACCCGATGCCGCTGACGCGCGTCACTATCGACCTGGAGCTGGAGCCGGATGGTCCGGGCGTCCGGTGCGAGGTTGTCGCCGAGACGGTCGCGCGCACCGGCGTCGAGATCGAAGCCTTGACCGCCGCGCAGATCTGTCTGCTCACGATCTACGATATGTGTAAGGCCGTCGACCGTGCGATGGTGATCGGCGACGTCCGCCTGTTGCGCAAGTCCGGCGGTCGATCCGGCACCTGGGAGCGCAACTGAGGACCGGATCCGGCAGGGCGTGCCAGATCCGGCCGCACGTTTTTGAACCCCGGCGCACTACGCGCATCCAACGGTGAGGCAGGGCACACAACTTAACGTGCCCGTTCACAAAACAAGGCGGGCGCAGGTGTATACTTCTGCATCATTGTGCACTGCAGCGGAAGCGCTAGATGCTGGGTGGAACTCCGACGCCGATCGATAGCCGGCTAGACTCACTGGAAAAGCACCTGAAGCGCGAGAATCCGGCGCTGCTGGACGTGGTGCGCAGCTACCGGGAACTCGACAAGGTCGCCTACGCGCTCGGCATCATCGAACGCAATGACTCGCTTGCTACGCGAGTTCCCTGGTGGCCCTTGATCGCCGTACTCGGCACGTTTTCGTCAGGCAAGTCGACGTTCATCAACCGGTACGTCGGGGACACCCTGCAACAGACGGGCAATCAGGCGGTAGACGACAAGTTCACGGTCATCTGTCAGGCCGCTGATGGCGAATCGCGGACCCTCCCGGGCCTGGCTCTGGATGCTGACCCGCGCTTTCCGTTCTATCAGATCAGCAAAGACATCGATGAGGTCGCGAGCGGCGAAGGGCATCGCGTAGACGCCTACCTCCAGCTGAAAACGACGCCCAGCCCCACGCTCAAGAACAAAATTGTCATCGATTCTCCCGGATTCGATGCGGACGCACAGCGCACCTCCACGCTTCGCATCACCGAACACATCATCAAACTGAGCGACCTGGTCCTCGTGTTCTTCGATGCACGGCACCCGGAGCCAGGCGCGATGCAAGACACGTTGAAGCACCTGGTCGCCGACACCATCAACCGGCCGGATTCGAACAAGTTCCTGTACGTGCTTAACCAGATCGACAACACCGCGCGCGAGGACAACCCCGAAGAGGTATTCGCGGCGTGGCAGCGCGGCCTCGCACAAACAGGCTTGACCGCAGGACGCTTCTACCGAATCTACGACGCCAAGTCTGCGGTGCCGATCGAAGACGATAGCGTGCGGCAACGCTTCGAAGAGAAGCGTGACCAGGATCTTGGGGAAATCCACGGACGGATGGAACAGGTCGAGATGGAACGCGCGTATCGCGTGGTTGGCGTCCTCGAGAAGCTTGCCAAGCGCATCGAAAGCGACGTCGTACCCAAGGTCACGGAGATAAAGCAGCGCATAAAGCAGCGCGTGCTGTGGGGCGACGGCATCGTCGCGGCACTGCTTGCCGGCGCCGGCGCAGCCGTAGTGCTGCAGTTCGACCTCGACGTGAATCTGCTGTCGGACCCATGGGTCGGTGGACCGGTAGCACTCGCCGTCGTAGCGCTGCTTGGCTATCTGCATCTGAAACTGCGCGATCTGGTGTTCGGCCGGGAGTTGAAGAAGCTGGAACGCGACGCCGATGCCGAGATGGGCGAATGGTTGCGTGGTGCGCTCCTGCGCAACGCCAGTCGCTGGCGCAGCGTGCTGTTCACGAACCCGGCGGGTTGGGGCGCGGCAGCGCGTCGTCGTACAGCTCAGGTCTTACGTGATGCCGACGGCTACGTGCAGACGTTGAACGACCGCTACGCCAACCCATCGGGCAACAACCCGATGAGTGACCCGGTAGAGCCTGCTGAAGTGGACGCGGTCCCGGCACCACCGACGCCAGACAAAACTGCCGCCTGAATAGACGGTCCTGAGTAGACGGTCCTGAGTCGCACGCTACGGCCGCGTGGCGACGTTCTTGTGCCCGTCGATGCACCACTGTCTGCGCGAAGACGCACAGCCACCATGGAAGGTTCCGAACCCTCGCTGCCACGCCCGGTTGGTGGCGATGCGCGCGTAGTTGCCGCGGCCGAGCATACCGGCCATCAGGTACCACTTCACGGCGCTTACATGGATATCACGAGTCGGGGCATAATCGCGGGCCCGTCACAGCCACCAGCGTGACCGGTACCGACGCGACCCGTCTGCTTTGCACTACACAACCGTAAAGAACAGAAGGACGCTTCAGCCGCATGCAGCAGGCCTCGTTCGCAACCATCCTCGCCGTCAGTGCCCTGGTGTGGACTAGTCCCGCGCTTGCCAACGGCGACGCGGCCGCCGGTAAGGCGAAGGCGATCGTCTGCTCCGGGTGCCACGGACCTGACGGGAACAGTGTCAATCCAATCTGGCCCAAGCTGGCGGGGCAGCACGAGGCCTACCTGATAAAAGTCCTGAAAGATTACCGGAGCGGCGTGCGCCGCAACGCGACCATGAAGGCGATGGCGCGCCCGCTGAGTGATGCGGATATCGCCAATCTGGCCGCCTTTTATGCGCGGCAGGTTCAGAAATGACGCGGGCACCCAACGGGCAGCGCAGCCCGGCTCAGCGCTGTGCGGCAACTCCGGCTGAGGTCGGCGGGATCGCCGCTCGAACCCCGATAGGCCGTCTTCAGAGAGAATCGCGATGACAACCGAACCTGATGACGACTGGCACGCGGTTTGCGGGGTTGACGATCTCGGCGACGAGGATGTGCTGCAGTACCTCGTTGACGGCGAAACGCCCGTTGCCGTCTACAACGTGGATGGAGAGTTCTACGCAACATCAGATCTGTGCACCTACCAACATGCAAGCCTGTCGGACGGATTTGTGGCGGACGACGAGATCGAGTGCCCGGCGCACCAGTGCCGCTTTCATATCGTGACAGGCGAAGTCCGGGCAGGCCCGGCCTCCGAAGACCTGGCCGCCTACTCAGTGCGGGTTCATGGCGATACCGTTTACGTACTGTTCGTCGACGAGCCGGCCTGACCGCGGTTCTCGAACTGAGCCACCTTGCATTCACCAGATGACAGGCTAGTCAACCGCCTGATTTTGCTTGTCTTTATGGCAATCGGGCACTTGGGAAGAAGTGTGGTCGCGACCGCAACGGCACACCTGCACGTGACTTCCAGTCGCTCTCGACAGCCCCTGCCACATTCGATGATCCGGCTGGATACCCCTGATACGTCTGCCGTAACGACCGAGACCTGCCAGTTCTATCGGTGTTGATACGTCACAATAACTATGCCAAATCAGTTGTTTATGGATTCTTCATTACCATCGACTTTTAACAAATAACTTCAAAAACCGAATCCGTCCGACTACTATGAGTGCATCTTCCTGCTCAAGCTGAACATTTACCGGCAATGCGTGATCTGCCGAAGTCGCTATTGTTAAGCCGCACGCTCGCGGTAACCGGGCTCGCGTTCGCGTTGTCGATGCCGGCCGCGGCGACCGAGACCATCAATCTGGTGTCGGCGTTCCGACAAGGTCTCACGAATGACCCGACGTTCCTGAGCGCCGCTGCCCAGAACCGGGCGGCCAAGGAACTGATTCCGCAGGCCGAAGCCGCACTGCTGCCTTCGGTGCAGATGTCTAGCAGCTTCAACGCCAATTTACGTTACGACTTTCGCCAGGGGGCAGCGCAGCGGCGCGACAGCTTCTTCAACGCCGGGCTGAGCCTCAGCCTTACGCAGCCCATCTACCGACAGGACCTCCGCATCCAGATCCGTCAGGCCAACACCCAGGTGGAACAGGCTGATGCGCAGTTTGCGTTTGCCATGCAGGCGCTCATCGTGCGGGTTGCGGACCGCTACTTCGCGGTGTTGGCGGCCGGCGATGCGCTGGAATTTGCGCAGGCTGAGAAAAACGCCATCGAGCAGCAGCTGACGCAAAGCCAGCAGCGTTTCGAAGTGGGGCTGATCGCCATTACGGACGTGGAGGAAGCTCGGGCAGGTTTCGATCTCGCGACCGCCCAGGTGATCGCCGCCGAGAACAATCTGGCCGGCGCCTATGAGGCACTCCGCGAAGTGACCGGCGTCTACCAGACAGCGCTTTGGATCCTGGGACCAGATAGCCCAACGCTCGTGGTTCCCGAACCCAATAACATCGACTCGTGGACTGAGACCGCACTACGTCAGAACCGTGAGCTCGAAGCCGCGCGTCTGCAGGTAGTTCGCCAGCGCGACGAGATTCGCCTGGTCGAGTCGGGGCACCTGCCCACCGTCAGCCTGGTCGGGAGCAGCGGCGTAACGTTTCAAAATGGCGCCGCGGTCAACAATTCGAGAACCATCGACAGCGCGGTCGGACTGCAGCTCAGCATGCCGATCTACCAGGGTGGCCTGTTGCTTTCGCAGGCCCGTAGCGCTCAGCACTCACATGAACAGGCGTTGGAAGACCAGGAGCGGCAGCGCCGGGCCACGCAGCGGCTGGCGAGAGACTCGTTTCGTGGGGTGCTGTCGGGTATCTCGCAGGTCAAAGCTCTGAAGCAGGCGCTCGTTTCAGCGCGCAGCGCGCTCGAGGCGATCGAAGCCGGCTTCCAGGTAGGTACGCGCACGTCAGTGGATGTACTGAATGCTCAGCGGGAGTTGTTCCGTACCCAGCGCGACTACTCGCAGGCTCGATATGACTACATCCTCAGTATTCTGCGTCTCAAACAGGCAGCCGGCACGCTCGCTCCGCCCGACCTCGCGCAGGTCAACGAGTGGCTGCAAGACGATGCATGACACGAGCGGCAGCCCGTCGGCGCGAGCCGAGGATCCGCATGGTGGCCGCGTCTGAGCGCGCGGCCGCCGGTTCTCAAGGTGCTCGGGCTACCGGCTCCAGGCTCCAGATAAGATCGCGCGCTGCCCGGTAGCCGTCCTCTTCGTCGAAATAGGCCGCCACCTCGATAGAGTCGGTTGCGCCGATCGCGACCCCGTAGGTGCCGAGCAACCCAACATCATCATCGTGCACCTCGTTCAGCCGGTAGCACGCAACAGTGCTGAGTGGGCGACGGGCGATGACGAGACCGTAGGCCGCCTCCGGAACGGCGCGCCGAAACGCGGTCATCCGGTCGGCAGCAGACACGCCCGGCCGGCTCGACCTCACAACAGTCAGCCAGAATGTCAGGCCGGACCGCCAGAGCACCACGGAGCCCCCGCTGATGCGCCGGTTGTGCGGGGCGCCAAGCGTCACTCGCCAGCCATCGATCGCCTCGACGCATCCTTCGACCACCGGAAAGCGTGGGTGCAGGTCGTATGCGTCGTCTTCGGGCCCGGTCAAGATACGGCTGTCCTTCGGCAAGTCATTGAGCAGCTGCGAAACCGGGTCAACTCAGACCAACCCCCTCGCAGGCTTTCAGTGCCGCCACTACGGCTCTTTGGGCTGGCGAGACTCGCCACCGTACGGCACCGGCTGCTCAGCGTGCACCCGTCACGCGGATCAACCTGCCCCTGGAACTGTCGGTCAACATCCAGACAGCACCGTCCGGGCCTGTGCGCACATCGCGGATGCGTCCAAACTCACCCTCAAAATAGCGTTCTTCAGCAACGACCCGTTCGCCATTCAGAATGAGGCGGGAGAGGTGCTGCCCGCGTAGCGCGCCCGCCAGCAACGAGCCGCGCCAACCATCGATCCGCGCATTTCCAGGGTCGTAGAAAGCGAGACCCGACGGTGCTATCGAGGGGTCCCAGTAGTAGATCGGCTGCTCGAACCCTGGGGCTTCGGTGCCGCGTTCGAACGGGGCACCAGAGTAATTGGTTCCGTAAGAAATAAGTGGCCAACCGTAGTTGAGACCGGCCTTCGGCGCGTTGATCTCATCGCCGCCCGCCGCGCCGTGCGACAAAGTCCAGAGCTTGCCGGTCACCGGATGGATGGCAGCGCCCTGCGCATTGCGGTGACCGATGGACCAGATCTCCGGCAGTGCCTTGCGACCATCAGCGAACGGGTTATCGACCGGCACGGAGCCGTCGCGGTTCACACGCACCACCGAACCGGCGTGATCGAACGGGTCCTGGGCGCGAAGCTGGGTACCGCGGTCACCGAGCGTGACGAATAGCGTCCGGTCTGGTGCAAAGCGCAGGCGCGAACCGAAATGACGACCGCCACCACTTTTGTTGTTCGCCTGAAAGATCCGCGTGAAGTTGTCGAGGCGCCCGGCGTTCAGATTGAGACGACCATGGCCCACCGCAGTGCCGAAATCACCGCTGCCACCAGCCTCTTCCGCATAGGAAAGGAACACGAGGCCGGTCTGAGAGAAGTCCGGATCCAAGGCGATATCGAGTAAACCGCCCTGCCCGACCACCGCGGCACGCGGCACCCCGCGCAGCGGGTCTGAAACGCTCCCGTCTCTGACGTGGCGCAACGCGCCAGTACGCTCGGTTACGAGCACCGAGCCATCCGGCAGAAACGCCATCGCCCACGGCCGGTCCAGGCCCGATGCAACGACTTCGGCCGTGACTTCCACGGTGGCCTGACGCACCACACAGCACTGACTGGCGAGCACGGGGAGTCCGCACAGCGCCAGCACCATTCCCAGGGCAACACGTTGCGACAAAGACATACACAACCTCTCGGATTCAATGATGGGCCGGGGTCGACGACAGACCGCCTTCTCGACATATCGATGTCTCGACCCGACCGGTGTCTGGGGCGGGTACTCACGCCAAACAGACGGGTGCCCGAACCGATACCTGCGCTCCACCCGGCCAACCTGGCAACGGCGTGCCAGGCGGCTGGTCAAGCGCCTGCGCGGCGGCCGTCAGACGCGTAAGTTATCGATAAGACGCACGTCCCCGAACCAGGCGGCGACCGAGACGAGCGCGCCGGAAGCGCCAACCTGATCGAGTTCGGTCAAGGTTACCGGATCGGCGACGCTGACATAATCGATCTCCGTGACATCGGTGCAGGACAGGGACGCACGCACGCATTCACGAAGTACCTCAGCACGCCTTTCGCCATGCGAGTACTGCGCTTGGGCGGCGCGTAGCCCGGCGTACAAAGCCGCCGCCTGCTCGCGGTCACGCAAACGGAGCCTCACGTTTCTCGAGCTCATCGCAAGACCGTCGGTCTCGCGTACCGTCTCACAAATGACAACCGACAGGTTGAAGTTCAGATCTTCGACCATCCGCTGAATGGTCAACGCCTGCTGGGCGTCTTTCTGACCGAAGTACGCCCGTGTCGGCTGAAACACGTTGAAGAGCTTCGCGACGACCGTCGCAACGCCCCGAAAATGCCCGGCCCGGCTTTGCCCTTCTAGCGGCCGGGTCACTTCTTCCACATCAATGTATGTTTGGAAACCAGCCGGGTAGACCACCTCAGGCGCCGGCACCCACACGACATCGACCTGCGCGTCGGCCAGCAATGCCAGGTCACGCGTCAGGTCGGTCGGGTAGGCATCCAGATCGCCCGTATTCTCAAACTGTGTTGGATTGACGAAGATACTGACACCGACGTGCGTGTTTTCCTGGCGCGCGCGGTGCACGAGGCTCATGTGACCGTCGTGCAGGAAACCCATCGTGGGCACGAGACCCCACGTTGAGTCAGCGTCACGCCAGCGCGCAATGCGTACATCGGCAATGGTCTTAACTATCTTCATTGTGAGAATTCGTTACCACGGTCCTGTTCTGGCGCCGCGCAGTGTATAGCAGCGACGGAGACCGGCAACCCGGCCTCACCGCGAAGCCGGCAGCAACGCCGGGGCGGGCGCCATCTGACGACGTGCGCACCTGACCTGATGTTGTCCCAACGCCCGAACCGAACGATCACGCTGACGGTTCGACATCGACCGCCGACATCGCGGCAGCCAGCGGCGCATTGGTGTCTGCCAACGCGTCGACTACGCCTTTGCGGTCGGCCTCACCACGATTCTGATTCAGTTTGAACTTGCCCGACAGCTCGATTACCTCGACTTCGAAAGCGACGATCGCTGACAGCATGCGTTGATTCGTACTGGATTCCATATCGAGACGCCACGGTGATTCTTGCAAGCTCTCGAATCGGGCGGTCAATGCGCTGACCGTGGCGGCTGCATCTGTCTCGCTGTGCAGTACCCGTACCGGACCGCACGCGTGTACAGCGATGTAGTTCCAGGTTGGTACCAGGTTCGGGCTCTCGTACCAGGCTGGCGATACGTAGTCGTGCGGCCCCTGAAAGACAACGAGAGCCGAGCCTTCCTCTTCGAGCTGCTTCCAGTGTGGATTGGCGCGCGCCATATGCGCCTGAAGCACGCCAAACTCGCCGCGCGAACGATCGAGTAACCACGGGAGGTGCGTCACAGTCGGTACTGACTCGTGGGCTGTTACCAACAAGCCAAACGGATAGTCATCTACAACTTGTTGCAGCTTCGCAAGATCGTGCTCAGCGAACGAACGTGGGGTGTACACGGGCAGCTCCTCGCTTCCGCGCCAGCCACCGGGAGCCCTCTCCCGCGTGGAGCGCGCTACGGCACCTCACCATTGTCGCCGCAGTAGCCGGTTCGACGCGAGGGCCCAAGCGGAAAGGGACACCAGACTTCGTTGCCCGAACCAGTCATGAGATCGACCAGGTCAGCACGACGCCAAGGGCGACCGGGTGGAGGCGCTTCGCCCGAGCGCTCCCGAAACCCCGAATGAAGGCGCACGCAAGGCAAATACCCCAGATTCGTGCGCCTCGCCCCCCGGCGCCCTGGTGTGGTGGCAGACGCGCAAACTTGACAGCACGGGCCTAGAGGTAGGACCGCATCTGCCCTACGACGACGCCCTGAATGGCGACCCGGTTTGGATTGAAATGCATCGCCTCCATGGCGCTGTTCGCCGGGCATAGCACTATTTCTCCAGGCCGCTGCAGAATCCTCTTCAGTGTGGCCTCATGGCCGTCGATCAGCGCCACGACGATCTCACCGTTGTGCGCCTCGGTGCGGTGCTCCACAACGACGAGGTCGCCGTCGAGAATGCCGTCCTCCATCATCGAATCGCCCCGCACACGCAAGACATAGCACGGGTTGGGCGACCGCAAGGTTGGCGGAATGGCTACCGTCTCGCCCGAATCGAGTGCTTCAATGGGGCGTCCGGCGGCGATGTATCCATAGAGCGGGAGTTCATCGTCATTGGCTGGCGCCGGGAGTTCGATGAGCCTCACCCCCCGTTGCTTGCGCCCCATAGGCTCGACCAGACCGGCATCGATGAGCGCTGCGACATGTTTGTGCATCGAGCCCCGGGAGCTCAGTCCGAGCGCCGTACAGAGTTCATCCAGACTCGGCGTGTCGTGCGGATGCGCGGCGAGATAGTTGTAGATTTCACGCTGGCGCCGCGTCAACGCCTGCAAAACTCCGGCATCGGGTGGCATCAGCTTCAGGCTCCGGGTGCGGTTGCGACCAGATTGATCAACGTAACGAGCGCGATCAGCACTGCCAGCCCTGCTCCCCCGAGATCCAGGGGCAATGAGGAGTTACGGCCAGGTTCATCGACCATCGCGTTGACGGGCTCGCGAAGTTGGTCGCGCATGAAGAATCGGTTGGCATCGTTACCGCGGTTTTTCATTACTGGGGCGGGCTCCGTGTTGGCTCCGCGGGGGCGTCTTGCACGATCGGCCCACAAGCAGGCCCGGCGCGTTACGTTCCCGGCGAAATTTCATCGGCCGACAACCGGCTGGGCGGTCAGGGACAGCCAGCGCCAGTTCTCTGTCGGTTCTCCTGGCTTTGATTATAGAACGGATGGAGAACATGTCCAGTCTCGGATCGTGTCGTCGTGACGAGCACGAACCGCGGTGGGCGAATATCGTGCGTAATCGCGGCTATACTCAGTGACGGCTACCAGCCAGACTGGTAGTGGCCGCAGCGGGACGGAGACTTCTGCGTAGTTCAATCCTAAGTGGTCGAGTGCCCAACCCACAGGGATCAGCCATGTCCGACACGATACTCACGATCAACCCGGCCGAGTTCAATCAGCTGCCTTTGTTCAAGTCGGTCAGCATCTTCGACGTCGAAGACATCTTGCTGAAGTGCCCACTGCTCAGGATCGACGAAGGGCGGGTGATTCTCGCCGCAGGACAGCCCAACGAACGCATGTACATCGTGCTTCGCGGCGAGGTTACGGTGCGCCTCGAGTCGCCCGACAATGACCCGGTCGCGACGTTGGGAAGCGGCGACGTGTTCGGCGAACTGAGCGTTATCGATGGCGAGCCGACTTCTGCATTCGTGGTCGCAGAGCGCCGTTGCCGGCTGCTCGGCCTGGATCGGGACGCACTTTGGGAACTGTTCCGGCGCACACCCTATATGGCGAACAACCTGCTGACGATATTGACCGGGCGGATTCGCAACAGCAACAAACAGTACGAAGAACTGCAGCGCCGCATGAACGGCATAACTGCGGAGCCGGAACCCGAGGGCGATCTGGAACTGAGCGACCCGGAGTAGCTGGCTGCTACCCGAACTCAATCCCAGTCGAGCAGGCTCGCGTCGTACTCCTGCGGTTTGCGGTAACCCAACAGCTCGATAAGAGTCGGCGCGACATTGGCGAGACCTGCATCGTTCAGGCCCGCGCGCAGTCGGAGCTTGCGAGTGGAAAAGTCGAGTATGTAGAACGGAACCGGATTCAGTGAATGGGACGTCCGGAACTGCGGTGTGCCCGACTCCCTGAGCTTCGGCGAACCGTCTTTGTGCCGCTCGACCATATCGTCTGCGTTGCCGTGGTCGGCCGTCACAACCAGGACCCCGCCGGCCTTTTCCACCGCCGCGTGGATACGCTCCAGACCAAGGTCCACGGCCTCGACCGACATGCGAACCGCCGTCACGCTGCCAGTGTGTCCAACCATGTCTCCACCGGCGAAGTTGCACCGCAGAAACTGGTAGTTCCCGCTTTCGATCGCCTCGACCATAGCGTCCGCAGTCTCGGCTGCTTTCATCCACGGTCGCTGCTCGAACGGTACGCGGTCCGACGGGATCTCGAGATAGTCTTCGAGGCCGTCCGAGAACTTCGCTGAACGGTTGCCGTTCCAGAAGAAGGTGACGTGCCCGAATTTCTGTGTCTCGGAGCACGCGAACTGCCGTAGGCCCGAACAGGCCAGGTATTCGCTGATCGTACCGGTGACAGTCTCCGGCGATACCAGGAACTTCGGTGGCATCACGGTATCGCCGTCGTACTGCACCATGCCGACGAATTCCACCTCCGGCCGTGCGCCGCGGTCGAACGCAACGAAGTCGTCATCTTCGACGAACGCACGACTGAGTTCGAGGGCGCGGTCGCCGCGGAAGTTGTAGAGCACCACCGCATCACCGTCGACCATTGGGGCGATCGGAGCGCCCGCTTCGTCGACGATGACAAATGCTGGTAGAAATTGATCGCTCACCCCGGGCGTCTCAGCACGAAAGTGCATCACCGCTTCGAGAGCGCTCGCAAATCCGGCCGCGTCGCCGTGCACATGTGCCGCCCAGCCGCGCTCGACCATGCCCCAGTCAGCACCGTAGCGGTCCATCGTCGTCGTCATACGGCCACCGCCCGAGGCGATTCGGAAGTCGCCGCCGTAGCGGCTGCGGAAGTCGGCCAGCCAGGTCTCCAGCTGCTCGATATAGACCTCCGCGCTCGGGTCAGGCACGTCGCGGCCATCCAGAAGGCAGTGCAGATAGATGCGGCGGACCCCTGCCGCAGTGGCCTGGGACAGCATCGCGTGCAAATGCTGCATGCTGGCGTGGACGTTGCCGTCAGAGAGCAGTCCGACGAAATGTAACGCTCGCCCGCGGTCGACGACCCCGTCGACCAGCGCCCGCCACGTACCGTCCCAGATTGAGCCCGACTCTATCGCGCTGTCGACACACTTCGCGCCCTGGTCGAACACGCGTCCGGCGCCGAGTATGTTGTGACCGACTTCGGAATTACCCATGTCGCCGTCTCCCGGCAAGCCGACCCGGGTACCGTGCGCTATCAATTCGCGATAGTGGGCTGCACCGCGCAACCGGTCCAGCGTTGGCGTGCGCGCATTGGCCACCGCGTCGAACTCGTCGCCGCAACCGACACCCACACCATCCATGATCACGAACACGACGGGACCACCCGGCGGTTGAAAGCGGTCAGACCGCTCCAGGGCTTCAATCGAGAAGTTTGTCATCGAATTGCTCCTTGGCAGCCCATTCGCTGCGCGTCACCGGCTTCATCACCGGGTGGCCAGCTCATCCCGCTCAGACCTCCAGGGCCTCACGCAGAACACTGGCGCGCGCAGCCAGGTCGTCTGCGCTGGCGGCTGCCTGACCATGCCATTGCATGCGCTGACCGTCCGCGCGCGGGATCAGGTGGACGTGATAATGGCCCACGGTCTGTCCGGCAGCCCGGCCATTCGCCTGCGAGGCGGTCAACCCATCCGGCGCCCAGACGGTGCGCATGGCCGCCGCGATCCGGCGCGCCGACCGCGCGACAGCAGCCACGTGCTGATCATCAATATCGAATAGCGTCACGAAGTGCTGCTTCGGAATCACCAGCGTGTGACCGTCCGCCGCCGGGTAGAGATCCATGAACGCCAGCGTGTGCTGGTCTTCGAAGACGCGGTGTGCGTCGGCACGACCGGCGATGATTTTGCAGAAGATACAGTCGGTGTGAATCATCCTGAAGGGGCTTCGGCTGTCAGTTGGTCGGACGCGCCCGGGGCTGAGTCGGCCGTGTTCGCCGACCCCGTATCGGGGAGATATCGCCACAACAGATCGGTCGAGCGTTGCAGTGCCCCACGATTCGCGGCGACGAATTCGCGCCCGCGCTCCCCGCGCGCATGGCGGGCGTTGCCATCCGTGAACAACTCCCCGACGTGCGCGGCGAGGGTGTCTGCGTCGCCAACGATGACGGCGGCACCGGCATCACAGAGCGCCTCGGAGATGTCGGCAAAGTTGTGCAGATAGGGCCCGAACAACACCGGCAGCCCAAGCGCGGCCGGCTCGAGCATGTTGTGCCCGCCGATATTGACAAGCGATCCGCCGACGAACGCGACGTCTGCGCCGGCGTACAGCTGCGGCAGCTCACCCATCGTATCGCCCACGTACACATCGACATCCTGGCAGTCGCTACGCTGCTCGGTACGCAGCGCAGTGCTCAGCCCGCGTTTGCGCGCCAGTGCGGCCGCCCGCTGAAAACGCTCCGGATGGCGCGGAACGAGCACCAGCAGGCAGTCCGGGTGTTTTTCGCGAACCTTCGCAAAGGCGTCGAGTAACAACTCTTCCTCGCCTTCGTGCGTGCTCGCACCGATAAGAACACTGCGACCGCTGCCCCATTGGCGACGCAATGCCTGACCGCCTTCGAGCACGCTCGGCGCCAGGTTCACATCGAATTTGATGCTGCCGGTGACCAGGATGGGCACGGTGGCGCCAAGGCTGCGGAGCCGCTCCGCGTCGGCCGTGCCCTGCGCACCGATCGCACTGAAGGCGTTGATGATGGTGCGGCTGAACGTTGCGAAGCGCAGATAGCGCGCCGCGCTCCGCGCCGACAGGCGCGCGTTTATGAGTACGGTCGGGACGCGTGCACTGACACATTCGCGGAGCAGGTTGGGCCAGATCTCGGTCTCCATGACCACCACCAGCTGCGGCCTCGTCGCCCGCAGGAAGCGCCGGACCGCGAAGGGCAGATCGTACGGAATGAACTGCACGGCAACCGCATCTCCGAACAATTGCGTCAGCCGCTGACGGCCAGTGGGTGTCGTCGTCGTGACCAGCACCTGCAACTCGGGACGCTGTTTCAACAGCGCGTCGATGACCGGTGCGGCGGCTTGTGCCTCGCCGACTGACACCGCGTGCACCCATACGACCGCACGACTATCCAACTTCAGCGTGAGTTCGCCAAAGCGCTCTCCCCAACCATTGCGATAACCAGGGTTTGCAAAGCCGCGCCAGAACAGACGACCAAGTACCACGGGCATCAGCAGACCGAGGGCAATGCTGTACAGGGTGTGTGACATCAGCAACGTAGGGCGTCGTCGAATTCAGGTCATGGCGCAGCCGTGTGCAGGCCGCTGTTAGCGCTTAAAGTGACCGCGCCCCAGGTCGGAGTGTGCGGCAGTTCGCGTGCGTAGTTCGGGCGGTGCGAATGGGCTCTTGCGGTCGCGAAGTTTATCATACGGCCCCTTGGTTCCGGCGCCGCTGCGAAGCCGTGCGCCGCAGCCTCTGTTCAGCCTGCAAAGACGCCATTCATCCGACGTGAACACGCGCCCAGAATTTCGAACAAGATGCGCCCGGCGACCCTGGTGCGCAGGCCGCGGCACAGTCTGGGTGGCGTTACTGCTGGCGGTGCTCGCCCGGCCGGTCGAAGCAGGCGGTCCAATGCCGTTCAAAGCTGTCTTCACCTTGGAGGCGCATGGGACGACGGCGGCCCGCACAACGCTCGAACTGACAGCAGCCGTCAATGGCTTCACGCTGATCTCGCACACGGAGCCAGTCGGTTTGATGGCGCTGATTCGTAGCGAGCAAATCCGCGAACGCAGCCAACTCGAACGACATGGCGCGAGTTGGCGCCCGGTGACGTACAGCTATCGTCGACATGGTGGCAGCAAGGAGCGCCGGTCCGACGCCCGCTTCGACTGGAGCGCGGGCGAGGTCGCTGGCAGTGCAAAGGGGCAGCCGTTCACGTACGCCGTTTCGCGCGGCATGCTCGACCCGCTCAGCTACCTGTTGGCGTTGATGCGGGACGCGGCCGACGACGCGCCTCAGCGGCGCTACGCCATCGCCGGGAACAGCGTCGTGCGCAACTACCGGTTCGACGCGGTGCCCGGAGAACCGGTCGTCAGTGAAGCCGGCAGGTTCGAGACCGTCGGCTGGCGGCGGCAAGGTCGAAAAAACCGGGTGACTACCGTTTTCCTGGCTCCTTCGCTAGAACACTTCCCGGTGCGTATCCACCACCGGGAAAAAGACGGCACCGAACTCACCCTGACGCTCCAGGACCTTGTCAGGCAGCGAGGACCGTAGCCGCGCCGCCGCCCCAAATCCGGTACAAAGCGGAACCTGCCTCGGCGTTTGTAACCGACCCGCGCTGTGTGCCGCTGCGATTCGCGTCCCGCCTCAATGCCCTGCGCCAGCCGTTGCCAGCCGGGCGATGAGGGCTGGCATTTCGTCAGCTGCGAGATTGGCGAAGGCGAAGCGGACATAGTCACGCTGCGCTTCACCGAACACCTCGCCTGGTACGCACAGGACACCGTGCTCTTCAGCCAGATAGCGCGCCACCTCGGTGCTGTCGCGGTCCCGAAACGGGTGACGTACATAGGCGAACCACGCCCCTGAGGCAACCAGTTCGAAGCCGCCCGGACGGCCGTTGCCAATACCCGCAAACGCGGCTTTCAGTGCCTCGACCCGCACGCGCATCAACGCGCTTTCATGGCGAACATAAGGCGCCAATGTCCGTATGGCCTCCAACGCCATCAACTGCGACAGGCGCGGCGCGCAGATGTTGACGCAGTCCTGGATCTTGGTCGTTTCCCGCACGAGTTCCGGCCCGGCGATCACCGAGCCAACCCGGTAGCCGGTCAGCGCGTACGACTTCGAGAAGCTGAACAGCTGCACCAGGGTGCCGCGCCAGTCGGCGCGGCGAAACAGCTTATGCGGGGCAGCCGGCGAAGCGGGATGAAAGTCCTTATAGGTCTCGTCGAGGATTAGGGCGACGCGATGTCTCTGGGCCAGCTCGAACAAAGCCTCCAGGTGCTCGGCGTCGTACACCGCACCGGTCGGGTTGTTCGGACTCACCACGGCGATCGCGCGCGTCGCGGGGGTCATAGCGGCTGCAAAGGAGTCGACATCCGGCACGCCGCGGCGCTCCGGCGCAAACGGCACGCGCTGAACCTCGATACCGCACATCTCCAGCCACATCTGATGATTGAAGTAATAAGGCTCAGGCAAGACGATCGCCTCGCCGGGCGCAGCCAGCGCCTTGACCGTCAGGCAAAAGGCCTGATTGCAACCTGCCGTGATCACGGTGTCGTCGGCGCGGATATTGCCATCGTATTGCGCGCTCATATGCGCTGCCAGCGCTTCGCGAAGCTCGGGCAGCCCCGCGATCGGGGTGTACCGATGCGCGCCGTGCGCAACGAGCGCGGCGGCCACGGATTCGCGCAGCGCAGCGGGCGGGGGCTCCACCGGGACGGCCTGGGCTACATCGAGCAGTGGCCGGTCGGCCGGATACGTACGGCCGGCTACCCACTCGTGCACCGCGGCGATCGGGGGCGCTGCCACGTCTTGGATAGCGCTGTTCAGTGCGTACATCTAACCGACCTCATCTCAGCACCTGGCAGCCCCGCGCGCGACGCCGGGCGGAACTCAGGTCAGTTCGCTCAAGGCTGCCACCGCAGCTTCGAGCGGCAGCAATACGCACCGGTGACGACTCCTGGCCGCATGCACAGGAGCAAATGCCTCCATCTCAGCCCACGCCCGCTCCGGCATCTCGCCGGTTGACAGCAGAGACTGCATGCGCACGTAGATATCCCGGAGCGCGTCGAAGTCTTGGCCCGTACCGTAGCGCGTCAGCCAGGCGGCCGACGCTTCGCACAGCGCGCAGCCGCGCACCCGATGCCCGATCGCCGAGACGACCGCCGCGTTCACGTGCAAATCCAGCGTGATCTCATCACCACAGAGCGGATTGTCGATGCGCACGCTCGCATCCGGACATTGCAGACGCGCGGCGCCGCAGCCCGAACGCGCGAGCGCCATCAGCGTTTCGTGATACAACGCGCCGCTCAACGGTCCACCTCGTCCAGCGTGGCGAGTTCAGCCGGCGAGTCGATGTCGAGAAGCACAGCCGCGTCTTCCATCGCAACTTCACACACCATGGCCTGGTGCATGCCGAGCAGATGACGTGCCCCGACGTCACCTTCAACCTCGGCCATCTGGGCAAAGAAGCGCCGGTCCCACAGCACCGGATTGCCACGCTTCCCATGCCACGTAGGCACGCAGATCGCGCGTCCCTCAACCGGGTCGTAGGCCGCCGAAAGCCGATCCATGACCCGCGCACCCACGCGCGGCATGTCTCCGAGGCAGACCAGTGCACCATCACAATCATCGCCAAGCGCGCGCAGCCCCTTGGCGAGCGAGGTGCTGAGTCCCTGAGCGTAGTCAGGGTTGTGACAGAACTGCACGCGGTCACCAGCGAGCGCCGCCTCAATGCGTTCCCGTTCATGTCCGGTGACGACGACGATCGGCGCGAGCCCGGCCTCTGCCGCCGCGCGCACGGCGTGGGCCACCATCGGTTGACCGTCGACCTCGATCAGTAATTTGTTGCGCTGACCCATGCGTCGCGACTGCCCGGCCGCCAACACGACAGCCGCAAGGTCAGGCGCCTTGACGACATCCTCCGGAGTTTTTCCGGCGCGCGGTGTCGGGCGTCCCGCAAACTCCTTTAGCAGTCCCCCTACACCCATGGCCATCACGTCTCGGGGCTCGACATGAATCCCGGCAGCGATACGCTGAAGCACGAGATCGACACCGTTCAGTGCGGGCGACCGCGCACAGCTGGGCAGCCCGAGGACGGGGATGCCGTTGCGCTCGGCAAGCAGAATGAGGTTGCCGGGATCCACCGGCATACCGAAATGGCGAACCTGTCCCCCGGCAGCGGTGATACCGGCTGGCACGACGTCGCGTCGGTCCACTATCGCCGACGCCCCCGCGACCAGTACCAGCTTGCTGTTACCGGCGATTTCGTCAATCGCCTGCGCAACCGCCGACGCGGTATGGGGCACCCGGCGCTCGGCGACGAGTTCACCACCGAGCGCTTCCACCCGCTGCGTAAGAACCCGAACCGTCTTGTCGAGCACGCTCGAACGCGTCGCGGCGAGTTCCGTCTGGATCAGCACTGTTGGCAACGGCGCCAGCGGCGTGACGGCGACGCGCGCATCGTCGGCCAGCTCCAGCGCGGCTGCCAACGCCTCACCGGGCACCGCAAACGGGATTATTTTGATCGTCGCGATCATCTGACGCTGCTTGACCCACGACCAGGGCGCCAGCGTTGCGAGTGTCATCGACTCGTCGACCGAATTGAGCGCCAATACCGCGTCCGGATCGAATGTGAGGATGCCGTCGTGTGCGGCGAACAGATTGACGCGTCCGGTGAATGGCGCCTTCGCCGTCAGGCCAGAGCCGGCGAGACGGCTACCCATTCGCTCGGCAGCCGCGTCCTCATGTACGTCGCCGGCATCGAGGCGCGCGACGATCACCTCTTCGACGCCTCCGGCATCGAGTAGGGCGACGTCTTCAGCCGTCAGCCAGCGCCCCTTTTTCAGCGAACGGTCGCCTGCGCGGACGCTGTGCGCGAGTATCGCCCCCGTGGCGACAGCTACCGGCACCGGTCCGAAGTACATGCTCAGCCGGCTCGCAAGCGGGCGGTGATCTGCGCCAGAGCGGAAACCGCGATTTCGGCTGGCGAACTCGCACGAATATCCAAACCGACCGGCGCGTGGATGCGTTCTATGTCGTGCTGTGAAACGCCGGCTGCCGCAAGCCGTTCGATCCGTTGCGCGTGAGTCCGCCGCGAGCCGAGCGACCCGACGTAGAACGCATCGCTCTTCAGCGCCTCGACCAGCGCGGGATCATCGATTTTCGGATCGTGCGTGAGCGTCACGACCGCGGTGCGGCGATCGGGGCGCAGTGCCTGCAGGGCGTCATCCGGCCAGATCTTGTGCATCGACACGCCCGGAAAACGGGCATCCGCGGCAAACGACCGGCGCGGGTCCACGACCTCGACCTGATAGCCTGCCAGCACCGCCATCGGCGCCAGAAACTGCGCGATGTGCACCGCGCCGACGATGATCATGCGAAGGGGTGGCGAAAACACCTGGACGAACGCCCGGCCAGGCTCGGCATCGACCACCTGCGACCGGTCCGCCGCCAGAGCTGACTGGACCGCGCTTTGGAGACTGGGCGGTAAGGTATCGCCTGCGCGCACCCGCAGGTCACCGTCCAGCAGGCACTGCCACGCACCACTCAGATCCGAAACCAACACCGCAGCCTCCTGATCGGAGCGCATGTTCTGCAACGCCTCCAGCGTCTCACGCTGCACTGGACCTACCCCTGCCGTGACGCGATTCACCGGCACGCCCGATGTCCGCGGGCGAAGCGTTCACGACAACCGCTCCACCATGACCTCCACGCGTCCGCCGCAGGCCAGGCCCACATCCCAGGCCTGTTCATCTGAGACGCCGAACTCAAGCATGCGCGTGTTGCCATCACGCATCACATCGAGTGCTTCGAGGACGACGGCGCCTTCGATGCAACCGCCCGACACAGAGCCGATAAACAGGCCTTCGCCGTCGATCACCAGCTGCGAACCGACCGGTCGTGGCGACGAACCCCAGGTTTTGACCACCGTCGCCAGCGCGACTTGTCGGCCTTCGGTCAACCAGTTGAGCGCATCCGCCAGGACGTCCTCATTCAACGCGCCATCGGTAACCATTCTTCCACCCTCTTCGCGTTCCGCGCCCGATCGCGACCGAGCGCCTCGACCAGGTCCCGCATACTATCCAGATTGTGGATACTCAGAAACTCATCCACATGCGGCAAGATGGCGCGCATGCCCTGCGTGCGAGGCTCATAGGCCGCATAGCGCAGCAACGGATTGAGACAGATGAGGCGCGCGCACGACATATGCAAGCGGCGCATTTCATCTCCGAGGCCCGAGCCGGCGTCGCGGTCCAGCCCGTCAGTAATGAGGAGCACGACCGCGCCAGTTCCCAGTACGCGACGTGACCAGGCCTGGTTGAACGCCTTCAGGCAGCTGCCGATGCGCGTGCCGCCATCCCAGTCGAGTACTTCGGAGCCAACTCGCGCCAGCGCCAGGTCGACATCGCGCTCGCGCAGGAAGCGCGTAATGTGGGTCAGCCGCGTACCGAACACGAAGGTGAATACCCGATCCCGGTCGTTCGTCAACGTATGGGTGAAATGCAGCAACATACGCGAATAGCGTTTCATCGAACCGGAGATATCGCAGATCACGACGAGCGGCGGCGGCCGTGAGCGATTGCGCGCCTTCACCAGGGTGATGCTGTCTGGCCCTTGCCGCAGCATGCGGCGCATGCTGGCCCGCAAATCGGTGCGTTGTCCTCGCGGGTGCGGCTCTCGTCGACGGACGCGAACCGGCTTCAGTAGCAGCTGCATTCGTCCGATCGCCGCTTTGGCCTGCTCGATTTCATCCGCACTCATCGATTCGAAGTCCTGGCCATCAAGCGACTCTGAGGCTGACCATGTTTCGCTGGCGTCGCGGTCGAGTTCGGTTTCCTCCGAGATTCTCGCCGTGCCGGGTGCCGTCGTCGCCAACGCATCCGCCACGCGTCTCGACAGCGGTTCCGGTGCAACGGCTGGCGCGTTGCTGTCGGGCAGCGCGAGCGACCGCATGCGTTCGAGCAGACCCGGGTTACGCCAGAATACGTGGAAAGCCTGGTCGAAGACTTCGCGGTCGCGTATGCGGCTGACGAGCACGGCGTGCAGGGTCCAGTAGAAGTCCGTGCGCGAACCGATCCCCACCTGCTGTACTGCGGCAAGCGCATCCAGCAGATGCCCGGTGCCGACCGGCAGGCCGGCCGCCCGCAGTGCGCGGACGAAATAGCCGATATTGTCCGCCAGCGCGCCGGCAGTTCCATCGTCGGTCATGCCGTCACGACATGCGCATGGCGGCTTCTGCCATCTCGACCTGCAGCTCGGTCAACAGGCGCGCCGCCTCCGTGCCCTGGATCTTCTCGATATCATCCTGATACTTGAGCAGTACTCCGAGCGTGTCCTCGATGACCGCCGGATGCAGCGCGACGGCGTCCAGCTGCGTCAGCGCGCTGCACCAGTCGAGCGTTTCGGCCACGCCCGGCATCTTGAACAGGTCGAGCTGACGAAGCTTCTGCACAAATCCAACCACCTGATTGCGCAGCACGAACGGTGCGTCCGGCGCCTTGAGCTCCAGGATCCTGAGTTCGCGCGCCGCGCTCGGATAGTCCACCCAGTGGTAAAAACATCGCCGCTTGAGCGCATCGTGAATCTCGCGCGTACGATTCGACGTCAGGATCACGATGGGCGGCGCGGCCGCAGTGATAGTGCCGAGTTCTGGCACGCTCAGCTGCCAGTCGGACAGCAGTTCCAGAAGATACGCCTCGAATGGTTCGTCGGTCCGGTCCAGCTCATCTATCAGTAAAACCGGCGGCCCTTCTGCGTGCACATCCAGCGCCTGCAGTAACGGTCTGCGCACCAGGAAGCGGGCCTCGAACAGATCCGCAGCCAGTCGGTCCCGGTCGGCATCGCCAGCGGCCTCCGCCAGACGGATCTCCAGCATTTGTCTGGCGTAATTCCATTCATACGCAGCCGACGCGATGTCGAGCCCCTCATAACACTGCAGTCGGATCAGCTGACGCCCTAGCGATGCCGCCAGGACCTTGGCGATCTCGGTCTTGCCAACGCCGGCCTCCCCCTCAAGAAACAGCGGGCGGTTGAGCGACAACGCGAGATACACGGCGGTCGCCATGCTCCGCTCAGCCACGTAGCCAGCAGCAGCCAATAGTTCAGCGGTTGCTTCGACATCTGCCGGCAATGCGGCCGGCGCGGATTCAGTCACGGTCAGGTATCCGTACGGGTTGTGCAGGTAAAGACCGCGAGACGCGGCCCGGTTCGGTTCGGTGCGTCTCAGCCGGCGGCGCGCGCCTGAACGGCGAGGACCGCGCGCTTGGCCATGACGGTGACGAGGTGGGCGCGATACTCGGCGCTCGCGTGAATATCTTCGTTCAGCCCATCGTCAGGGATCCGGATGCCAGCGACGGCCTCAGGCGAAAAGTCCTCACCAAGGGCCGCTTCCATCTCCGCGACGCGGAAGACACTGGGCCCGGCGCCGGTCACGGCGACGCGGATACCGCCGGCCGTATCAGCCACCATGACGCCGACCATAGCGTAACGCGATGCCGGGTTCGGGAACTTCATATACGCCGCACGCGGCACGATCGGGAAGCGGATAGACGTGATGATCTCGTCTTCTTCCAGCGCCGTCTCGAACAGGTCGACAAAGAAGTCATCCGCGGCGATGCTGCGCTGGTTGGTGGTCACAGTCGCGTTCAGACCAACGACGGCGGCAGGGTAGTCAGCAGCCGGATCGGCGTTGGCCACCGAGCCGCCCATCGTCCCGCGATTGCGCACCTGCGGGTCTCCGATCATCTCGGCCAGTTCTGCCAGGGCCGGCAGCTGCGCGAGCAGTTCGGGGTTGGCCGCTACCTCGACATGGCGCGTCATCGCCCCGACCACGAATGCATCTCCGTCGCGGTTTACGCCCCGCATATCACCGAGCCCGCCAAGATCGATCAGGTCGGAAGGCTGCGCGAGACGCTGTTTCATCGTTGGCAGCAGAGTCATACCGCCAGCGACGATTTTCGGATCTTCAGCCTCGGCCAGCAGGTTCAGCGCCTCCGCCAGCGACGCGGGCCGGTGGTACGTGAAGTCGTACATCAGCGCGTCTCCCGCATATTCGCCGCACCGGCGATGATCGACTTGACGATGTTCTGGTAGCCCGTGCAGCGACAGAGATTGCCTTCCAGCCATTCGCGCACTTCGCGGTCGGTGGGTGCCGGATTGTTCTTAACCAGATCGAGCGCACTCATAAGCATTCCGGGTGTGCAGAATCCACATTGCAAGCCGTGATTCTGCCGGAATGCTTCCTGCATCGGGTGCAGCGTATCGCCTTCGGCAAGACCCTCCACGGTCAGTACCTCTGCCCCCTCCGCCTGTACGGCCAGCAGCGTGCACGATTTGACCGATTCGCCATTCACATGCACGACACACGCGCCGCACTGGCTCGTGTCGCAGCCGATGTGAGTACCCGTCAGACGCAGATGCTCGCGCAGGTAGTGGACCAGCAGCGTGCGGTTTTCGACGTCTGCGCGGACCTCTTTGCCATTGACGTTCATCGAGACGGTTACGGTCATGCAGGTACTCCCAAAATTGCGCGGGTCGACACGGGCGGCACCTCGGCCAGCAACCCACGCGTGCCGATCCGCGTCCGCCGCATGGTCGCCGCCAGAGCGTCCATCCCCGGCGCGGCGTGGCAAAGTGCAGATCGGAGATCGCAGACCGGAGGTGTGGTCGACCACAGATGTCCGAGTGTTGTGTGCGAGACGGAGTTTCGTCAAGCACTGACGAGCCAGCAGAGTATGAGCACGACGACGGCGGTGGCCGCAACAGCGCGCCAGAATCGGCGGCCCGGCCGCTGTCCTGCCCCGCGAGCCATCACCGCGCCTGCCAAACGGCAGCTCGCGGCCGGACTTCAGCTGTCCTGCGCAAACTCAGCTTCGAACGCGGTGAAAAACTGATCGGCGATCTTGCGTGCCGCGCCCGCGACGAGGCGCGAGCCGATCTGCGCGAGCTTGCCGCCGACCTGCATCTCGACTTCATAGCTGAGGACGGTACCCGCGGCCGATCCGGCAAGACTCACCTTGGCCTGGCCCTTGGCGAAGCCAGCCGCACCGCCCTTGCCCTGACCGATCAGCGTGTAGCTTTCCGGCGGGTTGACGTCGGCCAACTCAATAGAAGTGGCAAAGCGCGATTTCACAGGCCCGATCTTCGCGCTCATTTGCGCATCCAGCTCGGTCTCGGAACGCTGCTCGATAGCTTCACAGCCAGGAATGCAGCGCTTGAGCACCTCGGGGTCGTTCAGTGCCGCCCACACCGCTTCGCGTGGCGCCGGTAGTTCGAATTCGCCCGTCATCTCCATCGCTCAATACCTCTGTCGTAGTTTCGAATCGCACGCGGCACGGGACTTACCCGTGAACCTTGAGACAAGCCAACCAGCCCGACGTCGTATGCGGCTGCGCGCCGTGGGGCCGGGGCCGACGCATTTCAGGAATTTTGCTCGGGTGACAGACCGCGGCGGCCGGTGGCATCATAACCGGCGTCAGGCGCCCAACGCCCGGCCACCCCGTTCCCAGCACGTCTGTTGTCTGGCGGGCCCGGACCGCGAACGGCGTCTGCACCGGATTGATTCATCCCCCGGGGGCCGAGGTCAGATGGGCTTTTTGGACTGGTTGTTCGGACGTAAGAAAAAGAAAGCGCGCAAGGGTAGCACAGCCGCACCGGCCGCTACGCCGGCGGCGATGGCCCCGGACGACGACGAAGAAGAAGACGACGAGAATTTCTCCGAAGCGACAACCTTCATCTCGCGGCGACTGTCTCCGGTTGCTCAACGCGAGATCAAGAATCTGCGGGACATGCTGGCCCAGGGTGTACAACTCTACGACTGGGTCGGCAACTGCACTGCGGACTGCAACAAGATCGTGGCATCCGGTCCGTTCCGGGTGGGTGATGGTCTGACCGGTCAGGCGCCAGTGCCGGGGCGCGAAGGCTGTGCGCAGGACAACTGCACCTGCGCCTTGGCACCGCACGAAGGCTGAGTCGCAGGCCGCGCGGCCGTCTGGTCTTGTCTGCGGTGCCCTGCCGCTGCGGGCCGCGCTTTTGCGCTGTGCTCGTGTACGGCCTCAACCGGCCGGGAGGTCCGTCACCAGCATCGATCCCGAGGTGTGCGTGATCGCGAAGGGCAGACGCGCCGAGCGGAGCGCCAGCTGCGGCGTTACACCGCACGCCCAGAAAACGGGTATTTCATCACCGCCTATCGGCACGCGGTCACCTTCGTCCGGGCGATCGATATCGCGGATGCCAATGAGCGCGGGGTCACCCAGATGCACCGGCTTACCGTGGGCATTGGGGAAGCGCGCCGTGATCTCAGTGGCCCGAATCGCGTCGGGCACGCTCATGGGCCGCATGGACACGACGATGGGCCCGCCGAAAGGCCCAGCCGGTACGGTCATCAGATTGCTGTAGTACATCGGTACCACACATCCCAGTTCGATGTGGCGCACCGGGACCTGCTCGCGCGCTAACGCCTCCTCGAACGAATACGAGCAGCCGAGCACAAAACTCACCAGATCGTCTCGCCAAACTTCACAAACATCCCTGACCCGCCCCGTCAATTCGCCGTCGCGGAAGATGTTGTAGCTGCCGATATCGGTGCGGATATCGATATCGCGCCCCAGCGATGGCAGCGCCGTGCTCCCTGTGTCAGACACGCCGACCAGTGGGCACGGTACCGGGTTGCGCTGACAGAAGCGGAAGAAATCGAGCGCATGGGTTTCGGGCAGTACGACCAGATTGCCCTGCAGAAATCCCGGCGCCATACCGGCGGAGCGACCATCCGTTTCGCCACGTCGTATCACCTGCCGGGCCACGTAGGGGTCAACCGGAAGTGTGTCGGGAGAGCCTGCGCGCGATATGTCGTTCATCCACTCAGCACCTCGAAAACATTCATTCCTCGATGGGCGCAATCAGCACCCGGCCGGAACCTCTTCACGTCCTTCTACAGTGTCGAATGCAGGTGTCCCCCATCCACCACCACGGTCTCCCCCGTCATGTAGGCCGACGCTGGCGATGCCAACAACAGCATCGCGCCATCGAGATCTTCACACTGCCCGAGCCGGCGCTGAGGAATCCGCTTGATGATCGGATCGCCAGCGCCGGAGGCGAAGAAATCGTCATTGAATTCCGTCGCGATGTAGCCTGGCGCGAGCGCATTGACGCGAATGTCATGACGCGCAAGTTCGAGCGCCATTGTCCGGGTCAGATGCACGACCGCGGCCTTGGTCGACGTGTAGGCACTCAGATAGCCGGCGACGCGAAAACTCATGACAGAGCCAAGATTGATGATATTGCCGCCCTCGCCCGCCGCCATCCAGCGCTGCACCTGGCGCTGCGCCACGTCGCGCACCCCGGTCAGGTTGGTCGCGATGATGGCATCCCAACTAGCGTCACTCTGGTCCTGAAACGACTCCGTGGCGGTAATCCCGGCGTTGTTCACGAGGACATCGACACGGCCACAGGCGGCCGCGATGGTGTCCATGCCCCTGGCTATATGGTCACGGTCACAGACATCCATCGAGGTGACGAACACGTCTCCACCATGACCGCGAAGCTCCGTGGCCAGTTCCTCCAACACGACTTCGCGGCGTGCCACGAGGGCGAGATCGGCCCCTGCTTCCGCGAACAGCCTGGCGAAGTGGCGACCGAGGCCACTCGATGCGCCGGTAATCAGAATACGCACGCCGCGAAGCGAAAACAGCGTGTCTAAACGGTTACTCATCAGGTTAAACATTCGATCTGCACAAACGCTTGCGCAATGGTAACGTGCTCGGCCAGTCAAGCCGAGGCGCACGCGGGCGCGCATGAGTCGCGACGCCGCGCGCGCCCGCTGCCGTACCCGCAGCACCGGGCGTCTGGGGACCAGAACCGACCCGACAGTGGAGGAGTCCAATGGCCGATCAAGTGAAGTATCTCCTGGAAGAAACGGAGATCCCGAAGAGCTGGTACAACATTCAGGCGGACCTGCCCGAGCCGCTCGCACCGGTTCTTCATCCGGGCACCGGTGAACCGATCGGCCCTGCCGATCTGGAACCATTGTTTCCGATGGAACTCATCATGCAGGAGGTCTCGCAGGAACGTGAGATCGAGATCCCGGATCCGGTGCGCGATGTTTATCGGCGCTGGCGTCCGAGCCCGCTCTACCGGGCCCGCGCGCTGGAAAAGGCCCTGGATACCCCGGCGCGCATTTATTACAAGTACGAAGGCGTCAGTCCCTCCGGGAGCCACAAGCCCAATACTTCCGTACCACAGGCTTTCTACAACAAGCAGCAGGGGATAAACCGCCTGACAACGGAGACGGGCGCGGGTCAATGGGGGTCGTCACTGGCGTTTGCCGGCGCGTTGTTCGACATCGAAGTCGAGGTGTACATGGTGAAGGTGAGCTTCGAGCAGAAGCCCTACCGCAAAGCCATGATGGAGGCGTTCGGTGCCACCTGTGTCGCCAGTCCATCGGAGGTCACCGCTGCCGGCCGGGCCATTCTGGCGGAACACCCGGACAGCACCGGGTCGCTCGGCATCGCAATCAGCGAAGCGGTGGAGCGCGCCGCCAGCCGGGAGGACACCAAATACGCGCTTGGGAGCGTTCTGAATCACGTCCTGATGCATCAGACGATCATCGGCATCGAGGCGGAACTGCAGATGGCCAAAGCGGACGCCTACCCGGACGTGGTCGTCGGTTGTACCGGCGGCGGTAGCAACTTCGCCGGTATCGCGTTCCCGTTCCTCGGCAACAAGTTCCGTGGCGGCAAAGACCTGCGCGTGGTAGCGGTGGAGCCAGCCTCTTGCCCGAGCTTGACGCGCGGTAAGTTTGCCTACGACTTCGGCGACACCGGCCACCTGACGCCGCTCGTCAAGATGCATACGCTCGGGTCCACATTCGTGCCGCCCGGTACCCACGCCGGTGGACTGCGCTATCACGGCATGGCGCCGCTGGTGAGTCACCTGGCCGCTATCGGCGCCATCGAACCGACCGCCTACCACCAGTTGGAGTGCTTCGAAGCAGGCGTGCTGTTCGGTCGCACGGAAGGCATTTTACCTGCCCCGGAAGCGACCCACGCCGTCAAAGGCGCTGTGGTCGAGGCGCTGCGCTGCAAGGAGGAGGGCAAGGCCGAGAATATTCTGGTGAACCTCTGCGGTCACGGGCACTTCGACATGCAGGCGTACACAGACTACTTCGCCGGCAAACTGACGAACCAGGAGTACGACGAGTCAGAACTCGCGATGGCGCTCGCCGGTTTGCCATCGGTCGCGGCCTGAAGCGCGCACGGGCGCCGGGCGAACGACCCGGCGCCTCCGATCCCCCTACGGGTCGGTGAGTCTCAGCGGCTGCGCGAGGCCCTAGCGCTTGCGCTTGCCGGCCGCCCCCGATCTCTTGCGACCCGGGCTGCCTTTGCCCGTCGCCGCACCGGGCTTCGAGGCCCCGGCGGCCGCACTCGTCGCGACGCGAGCGCCGGCCTTCTTCGCCGTTTTCCTGGCGACTTTCTTGACGGGCTTTCGAGGCGCCGCGTCCGGTGTCTGATCGGACTCGCCCGGCACCGGGCCCAACTGCCGTACACCCGGACGATCGATCTGAAGACCATCGAGTGACATCGGCTTGTACGACGCCCGATCGAACTCGGGCCGGTGCGGAAATGGACGCGTGCAGTCAAACCCGACCTTGGTGCCGAGATAATCTGGAAATGTCGGATTCAGGCCGTGGCCGAAGACGTTTTCGATCCGCACGATACCGTGCGCCGGGTCCATGCGGGTCACCATCGCCCACTCGACATCCGAGGCGTCGCGGATATCGACGTCATCGTCGACCACGGTGACCATCTTGAGCGGAGGGAAAGCTGCGAACGCCGCCATGATGGCCTGTTTCGACCAGCCGGCGCGTTTTTGCGTCATCTGCACTACCGCATGGTAGAAGCCACAACCGCCGTGCGTGAAGTAGACATCCAGGACGCCCGGAACCTGGCGCTGCAATGTCGCCAGCACGTTCGCTTCGCCCAGCAGTCCGACCGAGTTCCAGACTTCGACGCCCGACAGAATTGTCTGGAAGACCGGATCGCTCTGGTGATGGAGCGCGCGCACGTGCACGACCGGGCGCGGCGCCTTGCGCGCGTAGTAGCCCGTCACCTCAGCGAACGGGCCCTCGTCGCCCAATTCCCCGGGGAACATCTCGCATTCGAGCGCGAACATCGCATCCGCGACGACGTGCACTGCCAAAGTACGCCCTTCGGCGAGACGCAGCGGCGCGCCGTGGAACTCTGACGCGATTCCGAGTTCATCAGTATCAGCCGGCGCAGCCTCCGCCGGCGCGGCTGCAGCGAAGTGCAATCCCGGGCCGACGCCGCAGTTGATCGAAAACTTGAGCGATTCACCGCGCGCCTGCGCTTTCGCCAGATACAGCTCCAGATGTCGGCCGGCGTCGATGTTGACATGCAGCCGGTCCGGCGCGACGACCTGAAACCGCTGAATCGAAGCGTTGCGAACTCCAGTGTCCGGATCGTGCGCGATCACGACTCCGGCATCGAAGTAGGGTCCACCGTCACCAGCTGCATGCACCGGTATAGGTAACGCGCGCAGGTCGACGGCGGGCTGGGTGTGCGCAAAAACCTGCGCGTCATCGACCAGAACCGGCGCCACCGGATGTTGTTGCCAGGCTTTGATGCAGTCGGAGACAAAACCCGGCAAAGCGGCGGCCTCGCGGCGCATCAACGTGCCCAGCAGGTCGCGCGACCAGTACAGACCGGTCAGCACCGGCACGGAGTGGCCGTCTACATTCTCGAACATCACCGCCTGCGGACCACCTTCGAGGCGCGCTGCGATGCCAGCCAGATCAAGGGTCGGGTTGACCGGGCTCTGCACTCTGGCAATGCGGCCGTGCTGGTCCAGGTCGTCGATGATCTGGCGCAGATCCCCGAGATGTCCGAGCGCGGGTGATAACGTCTTCATTGCCAGGGTCAAAGTCCAACCGAGAACAGCGCTTCCAGGTCGTGGCGGGAGTAGGCTTTAAAGGCGAACAGCGTCTCGGTGCTGGTGATGCCGTCGATCCCGGTCATGTGGTGCGTCACGAGGCGCGCCAGGTCATCGTTGTGAGCTACCCGCACTATCGCGACCAGATCGAACTTCCCGGCAACCGAGTAGACCTCCGCGATTTCGTCCATACCCGCCAGGGTTTCACCGATACGGGCAATCTGGTCGCGTTCGCAGCTCATCAGAATGATGGCGTTGACCATTACAGCTCCTCAGCTAGCGTCTCTCGCCGGCGGTCTCCGGCCTTGCGGACACTATACCGCTGGCCCGAACCCAGACAACAGTACGCCGCCGTCCAGTCCGGCAAGCTTCCAGATGCGTCGCCGCCATCGTGCGCGGCCACCGGTTTCCGGCTACGATAAAGCTCATCTCAGGCTGACCTCAGTCAGCGCGTATGGAGTCCGTCCGGACAGGCCAGCCATGCCGCGTACCTCGGCTTTCGACCCGACATCCATTTTGATCGATGAAGCAGTCGACCGCCTCGAAGACACCTACCTGCGGGTCTTCGGCGACCTGCACCCAGGCTACCCGAACATCATTCGGTCAGCTGGAACGATGGCGATGGAGATCATCGCGAACTGCGACGCGCTGTATCACAACCTCGAACACAGCGTGATGGTGACATTGGTCGGTCAGGAGATCCTGCGCGGCAAACACCTGAGCGAAGGGCGCGTCAGTGCCAGGGAGTGGGTGCACTTCATCGTCTCGCTGCTTTGCCACGATATCGGTTATGTCAAAGGCATCTGCCCGCACGACGAACCGGGCGTCGCACAGGTCGACGCCGACGGCGCGACGATCAACATTCCGCCGGGCGCCACCGGCGCATTTCTGACGCCCTATCACGTCGAGCGCGGCAAGGTCTTCGTCACGAACCGCTTCAAGGACCATCCCGTCCTGAGTGCGCGCGTGATCGCACGCAATATCGAGCACACCCGCTTCCCGGTGCCGGAGGCTGGCGACGAGCATTCGGATAACGACTACCCGGGCCTGGTTCGCGCGGCCGACCTCATCGGCCAGCTCGCCGACCCCAACTACCTGCAGAAGCTGCCGGCGTTGTTTCACGAATTCGAAGAGTCGGGCACCAATCGGGATATCGGCTACGAGACGCCTGACGATGTACGCGAAAACTATCCGAACTTCTTCTGGAAGTACGTGAGCCCGCACGTCGGCCCGGCGCTGGAGTATCTGCGCGTAACGCGCGAAGGCCGTCAGTGGGAAGCTGGTCTTTACTCGCACATCTTCTCTGAAGAGCACAGCGCGATGTTGTAACAGGCTTGCTGGCGCGTCAGTCGCGCCGCACCAGTGTCTGCACGAATTCGCGACAGGCCCGGAGGGTCGCGGGCCCCTGATCCCGGAACGGAGTGTGCCCGCAGGCCTCCAGTTCCACGCGGGTGACCGGCCCGGCGACAGCGGCTTCGATCGCGTCGAGCTGAGCCATGGTGCCGTACGCATCATCGTGCCCCTGCAGCAGCATGAGCGGGTGTGTGACGCCCTCGATGGCCGCGGTGATATCCCAGTCGCGGAACGCGGGGTCCTGCCATACCTGGTTCCAACCCCAGAATGCACCATCGACACGTTCACCGTGAAAGCGCCGCAGGCGTTCGCGCAGGTTGGTTTCGCGGTAACTGCGCGCCGCAACGCGAATGCCTTCGAGCGAAACCTCCTCGACGAACACGTGGGGCGCCATCAAGATGAGGCCAACCAGCGACGCGGACGGCGCCAACGCTGCATTCAGCAGCGCGATGCTCGCGCCGTCGCTGTGACCGACGTAGATGACCTCATCGAAGCCGCAGTAGTCGAGTACCCGAGGAAGCACGAACTCGGCCTCGTTTTCCATGAAACGCACCGGGCGCGGCAAAGCGACCGGGTCGGAGCGTCCATAGCCGGCTCTGCTGTAGGCGAACCACGACATGCCGGTGGCAGTGGCCAGCTGAGCAGGAAAGTCCCTCCACAGGTCCACGCAGCCCAGGCCTTCGTGCAGGAATACGAGCACGGTCGACGGGAGACTCCCGCCCCGCTGGTATTTGAACTCCAGACGGTAGCCGCGCGCTTCGATGAAACCATCAGGAGGCAGAACGCCGTTTCGAGGGGTCACGGATCCATTACGGTCTGGCGATTTGCGATGTGCGATTTAGTGTAGGTCAGTTGAACCCGTAGAACACTACGATACCCAGGAGGGTCAGCAAGCCCGCGAGCGTCAGGCACGTCGTTCCTATCAACGGGTAAGACACTCGCGTGTGGATTGAAAAGACTGATGATACAAAGATCTATAAAAATAATGAGATTCAGTCGATGATTACCGCCCTGGGCTTGGGCATTAAAGGAGATGAGTTCGA
>JBCCEJ010000056.1:0-37256 GCA_039030335.1 Pseudomonadota bacterium
CCTTGTAAGCTGTAGCTTCGTCATCCTAACGAAGCTTTATTTCTTGTAGCGACTCAATGCTATCATTTTTATGATAACCCGATATCAGGACATCGTCGAGAAGCACAAGACCAGTGACCTTGCGGACTCGCAGCCGACCAAGGGCAACATCGCGGGTGGTCTTTCGACTATCGAAGAGAAAGCGCTCGGCAATATCCAGAAGATCGGCCGCGTGTGCATGGTCGATGGTGTGCTCGACAAGGCCGAGCAGCCGACCGGGCCGGGTCTCTGGTTCATGGACTCGTCTTCAGCGGCGGCTGAGATGGTGACGCTTTGTGCTGCCGCCGGGTTTGTGCTGCATTTCTTCCCGACGGGGCAGGGCAACATCATCGGCAATCCGATTTTGCCGAACATCAAGATCTGCGCGAACCCGCGTACCGTCCGGACCATGAGTGAGCATGTCGATGTCGACGTCTCAGCCGTGCTTCGGCGCGAGATGAATCCCGACCAGGCCGGCGACGCGCTGCTCGAAATGATGTTCCGCACCGCGAACGGGCGCCTGACGGCGGCAGAAGCACTCGGTCATCGCGAGTTCGTCATGACGCGGCTGTACGAAAGCGCCTGAGCGAGGCAGCCATCTGGCGATCGGCGCGGGTCGATCGCTTCGGTGCAGGCAATGGAAGTGGAAGCGGGCGCCAGGAGCGCCCGCTGTCATTTCAGGTCCGATGTCTCGGCTGTCGCGGGTGACTAGTGGACCTGTACGTACTCGAAGTCGCCCGGCTGATTGTCGATGCCGACTTTGGGCGGCGCGATCCAGCCAGCGTACTGGCCCGCTTCGAACACCGGATTCATCAACGACGCGATGAAGTCGCCGTCCGCTGCCGACGGCACGTAGTCACCGCGCTTCGCCTGCCAGTCGGCTTCGGACAACAGAATGCCGTCTGGCGTCGCGTGGACGCCGGCGAATTCGCCGATGTGCCGGTGGAATGCCACGTGCGGCAGCTTGAACTCGAACTCGACCCCTGATTTGCTGACAGCCCGATTCCAGCGGCCCATGCCGCGCGTGCAGTCGCGCTGGTAATCGTCGCGCAGCCGCATATTGAGCGCTGTCAGAGCGGGTTCATCGACCGACCTGATTTCACCGTCGATCAGTTTCAACACCGGGTAGGTATCGTTCGTTAACCGGTGATCGTCATCGATCTTGGTCTCGCGGTAACGGCCTTTGATGCCGGAGTTGAACGCATTCGCAGCGTTGGTGGAGACCTCCGAGCCGAACAGATCGAGCGAAAGCGAATAATGCAGGTTGGCTTTCTTCTGCAGCGTCGGCAGGTCGATGACGCCGAGTGCGCGCACCGCATTGATGTCGTACGGGTCGGTGATGCCGGCCTCCACCATGGCCTGACAGGTGCGCTCGATCGTCCGCTGCACGCCAGTTTCACCAACGAACATGTGGTGGGCTTCCTCGGTCAGCATGAACCGGGTTGTGCGCGACAGTGGGTCGAACCCTGACTGCGCGAGGCTTTCGAGCTGCATCTTGCCGTCGCGATCGGTGAAGAAAGCAAACATGAAAAACGACAGCCAGTCGGGCGTCGCCTCATTGAACGCGCCGAGCATGCGGGGCGCGTCGTCACTGCCCGAGCGGCGGCGCAGCAATTCGTGCGCTTCTTCACGCCCGTCGCGACCGAAATATTTCTGCAGCAGGTAGACCATCGCCCAGAGGTGCCGCCCTTCTTCGACGTTGACCTGGAAGAGATTTCGCAAGTCGTACAGTGACGGCGCGGTCTTGCCGAGGTAGCGCTGCTGTTCGACGCTCGCAGGCTCGGTGTCACCCTGGATCACGATGAGGCGCCGCAGCATGGCACGGTATTCGCCCGGCACTTCTTTCCAGACCGGTTCGCCGAAGTGCTCGCCAAACGGAATGGTTCTGTCGGGCTGCTCGGCTGCCAGCAGGATGCCCCAGCGATAGTCGGGCATTTTGACGTAGCCGAACTGTGCCCAGCCGTCGCCGCTGACGCCCACGGCCGTGCGCAGGTATACCGGCATTTCCTGGAAGCCATCCGGCCCCATCGTTTTCCACCAGTCGAGATAGCCAGGATGCCAGCGCTCGAGCGCCTTCAGCACGCGGCGGTCTTCGGACAGGCCAACGTTGTTAGGGATGCTGGTGTCGTAGCTGACGCTCAGAGTTTCCTGCATGGTGCGCTGCTCTCGTTAGTGTTCGTTTTGTTCGGTCGTTCGCTGTTACCGCGCCTCAGACGCGCTCGTCCGAGTAGGCGGCGCGCTGCCCGGTCCCGTAGCGCCGTAGTGCCCCGTCCTCGCCGACCGCGTTCGGGCGTTGGAAGATCCAGTTCTGCCAGGCGCTCAGGCGGCCGAAGATCTTGGTCTCCATCGTCTCGGGGCCGGCGAAGCGCAGATTCGCTTCGAGACCCACCATCGCATCCGGAGAGAAGCTCGCCCGTTCTTCGATGAAGACACGGATCTCATCTTCCCAGTCGATGTCGTCGAACGCGAAGGTGACGAGACCGAGTTCGTCTGCGGCTTCAGCATCCAACGCCTCGCCGATCGCGTCTTCGGCGCTGTTCACGCTGTCGGGTTCGCCCAGAAAGCGTGTCTCAAGCCGTGTGAGACCGTTCGACATCGGCAACGGGCCAAAGTTGCTGGCCGTGAGTTGTAGGGTAGGCGGTGGGCGGTTATCACCTTCCAACTCGCCATCCAGCATGTAGCTGCGGTCGGCCGCGAATATCAGTTCAGCCAGCCAGCCGGCAAAGCAGCTACCCGGCTCCACCAGCGTGCAGAGCGTGCGTGAGGTGACGTCGATGCGCTTTAACAACCGCTTCCAGTAGAGCATGGTCTCACGGAGAAACCAGTGATCGGGGTCGCTGCGCAGCAGCGCGTCGTAACCACACACTCCATCGGCATCACCGCTCGAATGGAAGATGATGAGGCCGAGAGTCGGCTCGTTGGCGCGCAGATGCAAGATGGCGTCATCGAGTTCGCGCGCGAGCGCAAGCGGCCAGAACGCGGCGCCTTCGGCGTGCGCCGAAGCGGCGTCGTCCGGTGCCGGTTTTTCCGAGCCATGCAGCGTGACGTGCGCGACACCTGCGTCCCGCTCAATCCGTATTTCGACGTGCCGGTAGCGCACCGCGTCCGGCGCGTACTCACGTGACAGCGGCGTCAGTGTCGCGCCGTCGGTTGCCGACGCTTCCGCACCGCCATCGGCCAGTGCTCTCGCGCGCTCGGCCACGGCTTGCTCGAAGCGGGATGTCGGCACAATCTCGTCTACCAGCCGCCAGTCGAGCGCGCGCTTGCCTTTGATGCCTTCCTCAACGGTGCAGAACACATCGGCGTGATCGCGGCGCACCTTGCGTTTGTCGGTAACCCGTGTGAGGCCACCGGTACCTGGCAGCACGGCTAGCAGCGGGGCCTCGGGGAGCGCGACCGTGGACGAACCATCGTCGGCCAACAGGATGTGGTCGGTGGCGAGCGCCAGCTCGTAGCCGCCGCCTGCGCAGGCGCCGTTGACGGCAGCCATGTAGGTCTGTCCGGAGTTGGCCGTGGCATCTTCGATCGTATTGCGCGTCTCATTGGTGAACTTGCAGAAGTTCACTTTGTGCGCGTGCGTGGAGCCCGCCAGCATGCGGATGTTGGCCCCAGCGCAGAACACCTTGTCTTTGCCGGAACGCACCACCACCGTGCGCACACCCGGATGCTCGAAGCGCAGGCGCTGCGTCGCGTCGTAGAGTTCGATGTCGACGCCGAGATCGTACGAGTTCAATTTCAGTTCGTAGCCCGCGAACAGCCCGCCCGTTTCATCGACATCGAGCGTCAGCGTGGCGATATCACCGTCGACGGCAAGACGCCAGTGTTTGTAGCGGTCCGGACTGGTTTGATGGTCGATCAAGTTCAAGCCTCCGCGCGCAGTTTGAAGCGTTGGATTTTGCCGGTTGCGGTTTTTGGCAGGTCGTCCACGAATTCGACCCAGCGGGGATACTTCCAGACCCCGACTTTGTCCTTGACGTGGTCTTTCAATTCTTCGTACAGGTCGTCGCTGCCCGCGCCTTCTTTCAGCACGACGAACGCTTTTGGCTTCAGCAGTCCATCGCCTTCGTCGGCTGGCACCACGCCCGCCTCCAGAACGGCCGGGTGCGAGATGAGTGCTGCCTCGACTTCGAATGGTGAGACCCAGATGCCGCTCACCTTGAACATGTCGTCCGTGCGCCCACAGATCTCGTAGTAGCCGTTCGCGTCCAGGATGTATTTGTCGCCGGTGCGGGTCCATTCGCCGACGAAGGTCCTGCGCGAGCGTTCGCGCTGATTCCAGTAACCCACGGCAGCGGTCGAGCAGCGCACCAGCATCTCGCCGACTTCGCCTTGCGCCACATCGTTACCGTCGTCGTCCACCAGTCGGATGTCATAACCGGGCACGGCGCGCCCGGAGCGTCCGTAGCGCACATCGCCCGGCCGGTTGGTGCAGAAGATATGCAGCAGTTCGGTCGAGCCGACCCCGTCGAGGATGTCGACGCCGAAGCGTTCCACCCAGCGCTCGCCGATATCAGCTGGCAGGGCTTCCCCGGCGGACACGCAGTGACGCAACCGGGGCGATGAGTTTTCGGGCGTGCAGTTGGGGTCGGCCAGCAGCGCGGCGTAGAGCGTTGGCACGCCGAAGAACAAGGTCGCCTGATGCGTACGGATCCGTTCCATGACGGCGTCGGGCGTGGGGCGGCCGTCCAGTAGCACGGCCGTTGCGCCTACCGACATCGGGAAAGTCAGACCGTTGCCCAGCCCGTAGGCGAAGAACAGCTTGGCCGCGGAGTAGCAGACGTCATCGCCCGTGATGTTCAGCACCGGCTGCGCGTACAAAGTTGCCGTGTCCATCATGCTCGAATGGATGTGCGGCACACCCTTCGGCATGCCGGTCGACCCGGACGAGTAGAGCCAGAACGCCACTTCGTCGCGGACCGTGTCAGCCGCGTTGCGCTCGGGCGATGCGGACCTCAGCGCGGCGTGAAAGTCTGTGTGTCCGTGACCGTCGCCACCGAGAACAAAGACCGACTTCAGGTTCTCGAGCCCGGCCAGAACGGGCTCGACGACGCTGAGCAGCGGAGCGGAAACGAACACGGCCCGCGCACCACAGTCTTGGAGAATGTAGGCGTATTGATCCGTCGTCAGCAGTGTGTTGAGCGCGATCGGAATCACGCCGGAACGAATGGCGCCCAGGAACACGGCCGGGAAATCGACGGTATCGAGCACCAGCATCGCCACGCGCTGCTCGCGCTCGATGCCGGCGTCGGCCAGCAGATTGCCAACGCGCTGCGCGTTCGCGAGCAGTTCGCCGTAGGTCACGGAAGTTTGCATGTCGATGAACGCGGTCTTGTCACCGAGACCAGCGGCCACATTGCGGTCCAGCAGGTCTTCGGCCGCGTTGTAGTGTCGGGCTTCAGTCATGGGTCACCATTAGATGAGCCCATCCGGAGTCTCTGGGGCTGGCCGGACGGGCCTCGAATGAGCTTCTGGTTAATGGGTTCCGGGTCGATCCAGCACGTTCAGCATCCGTTCAGGTGCCCGCGCGCACACTGCGCTCCAACGTTGCACTGGAACCCCTGGGAGCACCAGCGTGAAATTTAGCATTCTTGTCGCCTCGATGGCTGTTCTAGCAAGCTTCGCTACACCCGTCACCGCGCACGGTGGTACTTACGGGCACAGGGCCGGCGTTCATGGTCACGGTGCGCAAACCTACGAAATCCGCCGGGAATGCCACGGGGTTGGCATCCGACGGCACTGCCATGAGGTGCGCGTTCCGGTCGTCCGTAAGGTCTGTCACGTGCACAAGGTACGTCCGTCAGGCTTCGGGCGCGTGCTGCGCATCCGCCGGCACCACTGTCACACGGTCACAGGCTCTCACCACCATCCCGTGCGCCGACCGGTGCAGCGGGCCGGTACGCCCAACCGCACGTCGGTGATGGTGAGCCGTACGCCCCTGCTGCCGGTCAGCAGCGCCGCCAATGCCAACACGATCATCGTCAAGCCGATCCCAGGGCCCGGGTCACGGGTCGTGGTGACGCCCGTTCCCCGCAGACCGGTCACCCGGGCCGGCGGGACCTTCGTGCGCTTCTGAATCGCCTGATACCGGCTCCTTGGGCGGGGAATTACCCGGCACGGTTCCGAACAGCTCTTCACTCAGTGCGCCATCGCGGCGCACACGGCTTTCCGAAGCTTTGTCGCCTGTCTCACAATGTTCGTCTTTCGGGGCCAGCGCGGCCCCGTTTCCAATTGCTGAGAGCGGAGTAACGACGGATGGCAGATCTGCCTTCAACAGCCCGTGTGGTCATCATCGGCGGCGGCGCGGTGGGGGCTTCGAGCCTCTACCACCTGGCGAAGCTGGGCTGGACCGACTGTGTACTGCTGGAAAAAAACGAACTGACGAGCGGCTCCACGTGGCACGCGGCCGGCAACTGCCCGAATTTCTCGGGTTCGTGGTCGGTCATGAAGATGCAGTCTTACTCCACGGCGCTCTACCGCACGCTGGGTGACGACGTCGACTACCCGATGAACTACCACGTGACCGGCGCCGTACGCCTCGCCCACACGGCCGAGCGCATGCGTGAGTTCGAGCACGTGACATCGATGGCGCGTTACCAGGGTCTTGAATTCGACATGCTGACCCCGGCCGAGCTGAAAGATCATTATCCGATGATGGAGGTGCACGACCTCGCGGGGGGCTGCTGGGACCCGCTCGATGGCGACATCGACCCGGCTCAGCTCACGCAGGCGCTCGCCAAGGGCGCGCGTGACCTCGGTGCGAAGGTGGTACGTTTCTGCCCGGTTACCGGCGTGCGCCGCGAGAATCTGGAATGGGTGGTGGAAACGCCGCAAGGCGAAATTCGCTGCGAATACGTCGTGAACGCGGCGGGTTATCGCGCCCAGGAGATCGGCCGGATGTTCGGCCGCGATATCCCCATGGTTACGCTGGCGCACCAGTATCTCGTGTCGGAAGCGGTGCCCGAACTGTCGGATCGGTCGATGCAACTGCCGTTACTTCGCGATCCGGATATCTCTTACTACCTGCGCCAGGAAAAGGATGGTCTCCTCCTCGGACCATACGAGTTCAACTGCCGGGCACACTGGATGACGCCGGACGATCCGATGCCCGACGACTTCTCGTTCCAGCTCTACCCGGACGATCTGGAGCGGCTCGAGTTCTACATTGACGACGCGTGCAAACGCGTGCCGGCGCTCGGTCGCGCGGGGATCACCCGCGTCGTCAACGGCCCGATTCCATATGCCCCGGACGGTAATCCGCTGGTCGGCCCGATGCCCGGGGTGCCGAACGCGTTCGAAGCATGCGTGTTCACGTTCGGCATCGTGCAGGGCGGTGGCGCTGGCAAAATTCTGGCCGAGTGGATCACGGCCGGTGAGACCGAATGGGACATGTGGTCCTGCGATCCGCGCCGTTTCACCGGCTACGCCGATCAGGCCTATGCCAACGCCAAGGGCGTCGAGATTTATTCCCATGAATACGCGATGCACTTTCCGCACTACCAGTGGCCTGACGGACGCGATAAACGTAAGTCGCCGCTGTATGACCGCTGGCATGCCATGGGCGCCCAGTTCATGCCTACCGCCGGCTGGGAGCGGGCCGCCTGGTACGCCGAAGCCGATGAAGACACCACGCTGGAATCGTGCGAGACCTACAGCCGCGAAGGGCCCTGGTTCGAAGGTGTCAAGCGTGAGTGCCATGCGGTTAGCAATGCTGCCGGAATTTTGGAACTGCCCGGCTTCTCGCGGTACCGCGTAGCGGGCGACGGAGTGCTCGACTGGCTACGCCGACTGGTTACCGGCACGTTGCCGCGGGTCGGGCGCATGAGCCTCATCTACCTGTCGGACTCCCAGGGTCGAATCGTTTCCGAAATGAGCGCCGTGCGTGTCGCCGAGCAGGAGTTTCTGCTGATCTCCGGCGCTGGTGCCGAGTGGCACGACGAGGATCTGCTGAGCGGTGCGCTGCCGGCGGACGGTTCGATCAAGCTGACCAACGAGAGCATGGACTACTCGGCGCTCGTGCTGTCTGGTCCGCGCTCGCGCGACATCCTCGCCGGGATCTGCGATGCCGATCTGGCAGCACCGTGGCTCAGCCATCAGCAAACGACCGTGGGCGGCAAGTCCGTGCACCTGATGCGCGTTTCCTACGTCGGAGAACTCGGCTGGGAATTGCATGCCGCCATGGATGACATCAGCGCCGTGTTCGACGCCGTGTGGAGCGCGGGCGAAGGGCACGGGCTACGCCCTTTTGGTATGTACGCCATGGACAGCATGCGCATTGAAAAGAGCTACCGGAGCTGGAAGGCCGACTTGAGCACCGACTACACAATGCTCGAAGGTGGCCTCGAACGTTTCGTCAAATGGGATAAAGCTGAGTTTGTCGGCAGAGATGCGTTGCTCCGTCAACAGCAGGCCGGTGTAGCACAGGGCTTCGTAACGCTGACCGTGGATGCGGGGTCTTGCGATGCGCCGTATCTCGCGACCGTCTGGTCCGGTGACGAGCGGGTGGGTCTCGTCACCTCCGGCAACTACGGGCACCGCACCGAGAAGTCGATCGCGCTCGCGGTCGTGCGCTCAGACTGCGCTGCCGCGGGTCAGGCGCTGGACGTCGAGATCTTCGGTGAACGCTGCGCGGCCTCAGTGCATGCTGCCGCGTGCGTCTACGACGCCGACAACAGTCGGCTGCGCGCCTGAGCCAGCTCGACGACAGCTGGTCCTGATGCCCCTGGTGCTCAGATGACAGCCGACCGCCCGGCCCGCGGCTTTACGCGGGCCGAATTCCTGGCGCGTACCCAGCGCGCGCAGGCACTGATGGCTGACGCCGGCATCGATGCTCTGCTTCTGACTACCGAACCGGAGGTCCGCTACTTCAGCGGATTTCTGACGCAGTTTTGGGAAAGCCCCACGCGACCTTGGTTTCTGGTCGTGCCGGGAGCGGGCCAGCCGATTGCGGTTATCCCCGAAATCGGCGGCACCGGCATGCGCGATACGTGGTTGTCGGATGTGCGCACGTGGTCGTCACCGCATCCGTCCGACGACGGCGTCTCCCTCGTGTCAGCGGCGCTGCTCGAAGCAACCGGGTACACCACCGGAGCGCGGATCGGTATTCCGTCCGGTCCCGAGACCACCGTTCGCATGCCGCTGAACGACCTGGAGCGCATTCGGCGCGCGCTGGCTCCGACGGAGTTCGTCGACGTAACCGACATCATTCGTGCCCTTCGCGTCGTGAAGTCGCCGGCAGAAGTAGAGAAGATCCGGCATGTATGCCAGATCGCTTCGCAGGCGTTCGAGAATTTGCCGGAGCGGCTGAGCACAGGAACAACCGAGCGCGACGCCTGCCGCGCGCTGATGCTCGGTATGCTGAGCCTTGGAGCCGACAGCACGCCTTATGTGCTCGGCTCCTCCGGAAATCCCAGCTACAGCTCGATCATCATGGGGCCGACCGACCACGTGCTCCGCTCCGGCGATGTCCTGATCATCGATACCGGCGCGCGTTTCGATGGCTACTTTTGCGACTTCGACCGAAACTTCGGGTTTGGCTCGGTCGACGATCGCGTCCACCGGGCTTACGACGTGGTGTATGCCGCCACCGAGGCCGGATTCGAAGCGGCGCGCCCGGGAAGTACCGCCGGTGATGTCTACGCTGCCATGTGGACCGTGATGGAAAAAGGCGGCGCGCTCGGCAATGACGTCGGGCGCCTCGGCCATGGGCTCGGCATGCAGCTGACGGAACATCCGTCCAACCGGGAAGGCGAGCCGACAGTGCTGGAACCCGGAGTCGTCCTGACGCTGGAACCGGGAATGGAGTTTCTGCCGTCGCGCTACATGGTGCACGAAGAGAACATTGTGATCACCGAGAGTGGGGCGCAGTGGTTGACCCGGCGGGCGGCGCCGGAGATGGTGGTGGTCGATTGACGACCAGGCGGCAAAGCTGCTCTCTTCCTGGCAGGTCCGCCGCACCACCGCCGGCGACGCGCCGACCACCGAGCACTCAACGATAGAGTTTGTAGAATCTGAATGGCTTCGGCCATTCGTCCCGAGGTTTGAACACTAATGCCACTTCCGCGTTATCCAACGCGGATTCGGTGATCACGACGTGCTCGTCAAACGTCTTGGCCTTGTTGAATTCCTTGTCGTTGACCTTGCAGACGACTTTGTAAAACGGCCCGCTGAGCCACTCAGCAACCTCGGGGGTGTGTTGGAATTTCAGATATCCGGCGAGCGACGCGTGCGCGGCCGCGAGCATCGCAAAGCCGACCGGTACGTCGTCTTTTATCAGAACATACATTTTCATGATGAGGTTCCATACGCGGATTCGCCGGAACGCCAGATCCGGCGTGCACGAGCGTTTATCAGGTTGTCGAATGCCGCCCCACCGGGCGAAACTTCGGAACCGCGAACGCGAGAATTCAGTTGGACGCGGCGATCGCTCCAGACGCCTGACGCGTGCGTTCTGCGGTACTTGAAACGCGCGACTGAGCCGATGGGGTTTGGCGGGCCGGCATTTTCGTTCATTTGCCAGAGCGAAATTGAGTGGCGACGACCGCTGTAGTAAACGGTAGCCGTCACCGCTTCGGTCGCCGCCCCGAATGGGCTACTCCCCGGCCAGACCACGCTAAACTCGGCGAACGATACTCCGTTTGCCCCAACAGCCGCGTTGGCGGGCGTCACCCCGTGCAGGCGCTAATCTTCAGGAAGTCCGTTGTGTCCGTCGACATTTTTAAAGTCATCGGCAAGAAGCCTCCAGTCAACGTTGTAGACGTCGGTGCGATGACGTTGGGTGCTGAGCACGATGCCTACTACGAACTGGTCAAGGCCAGGGTCGCGCGCGTCGTCGGGTTCGAGCCGGTGCCAGAGGAATGCGAGCGGCTGAACGCCATCGCGGCCAAGGGCGACAAGTTCCTGCCCTACGCGATCGGCGACGGCAGTGACGGGACGTTGCACGTATGCAACTTTCCGATGAATACGTCCCTGTATGAGCCCAACCTGGAATTGCTCGACCGCTTTCAGAATCTGAGCCACATGTACCACATTGAGCAGCGGGTGCCGGTGACGACCAGACGGATGCACGACATCGATGAGATCAAGGATGTCGATTTCCTGAAGCTGGACGTGCAGGGCGCTGAGCTGGACGTGCTGCGTGGTGCAGGCCGATGTCTCGACGACGCGGTGTTCGTGCATACCGAAGCCGAGTTCGTGCCGATGTATAAAGACCAGCCGTTGTTCGCGGAGGTGGACCAGTTCCTGCGGCAAGCTGGGTTTCAGTTCCACAAGTTTGGCGGCGTCGCCGGCCGCCCGTTCAAGCCGCTTGGATTCGGCGATGACGACGACAACCGGCCGATCGGGCAGCTGCTGTGGTCCGATGCGGTCTACGTCAAGGACTTCATGACGCTGGAGACGCTTCCCGCGCTCAAGCTCCTGAAACTCGCGATCATCGCGCACCTCGTCTATCAGTCGGTCGACCTGGCGGCACAGGCGTTCAAGGCACACGACGCGATACGCGGCACCAACCTGATGGACAAATACTGCAGGCGTCTTACGCGCAGTTGAACACTGCGCAACTTCGACCCCGTCGCGTTCGCACGCGTGCGGACGTCGATGGGGTTGCCGATGGGGGCTGAGAGTTTATGACCCCGAGCCGGAATGCGCCTTGCCCCTGCGGCAGCGGGCGTAAGTTCAAACACTGTCATGGTCGCAAAGATAGCGGTCGCCGACCGGTATCGAAGACTGCGCTCAGCGAGGCGGCGCTAACCGCACGTCGGCTGCTGGAGGCTGGCCAGTACGCGCAAGCCGAAGCGGCCATCGGCCGTTTGCCAGATGATGCGATGCGCGCGCAGCTGGAAGTTCACTTGCATACCAGCGCCGCGTCATCCGCGTCCCCGCATGCGGCGAAAGAAGCGGTGTTGCGCTGGTGCGCACTCAGCCCGCGCGATCCGCAGGCGTGCCGTACGCGCGTTGAACTCGGCCTGCACTCCGGTTCGCTGGATGACGTGGAAGCGGCCATAACAGCCGGCCAGACGGTGCTGGCGCGCTCCGAACTGGCGACGCACGCAGGGGTGCTCGCCACGCTCCGGGGCCAGCACGCGGACGCCATGCGCCAGTTTCGCGTCGCCGTGGGGCCGCAGCTCAAATCACGGCAGCAAGAGGAAGTGCAGCTGCGGGCGAGCCTCATGGCGTTTGAAGCAACAATTGGGAACTACGCCGGTTCGGCTGCCCGGGATCAGTACCGGCGGGTGGATTTCGTCCATGAGCGCGAGACGTTGCGTGCTGCACTCCTGAGCGTGGATACACTGAAGCCGGCTGCACGCAAGGCGCTGGCGCCGTTAATCCAGCTCGGCTGGCGGCACCTGGCTTACAGCGTGACTTTCGACTTCGGTCGGATCGACGAAGGCATCGGTTGCCTCGCGCGTGTCAACGATGTTGGTGTCGACATCTGGGCCACCCTGAACCGCTTGACGCTGTTGAACTACAGCGACGCATTCGAGGCCGGCGACATCGCCGATGCGCACCGCGAGTTCGGTCAACTCGCGCGTGCGCGTCTGGGTCCGGCCACCACGCGTTTCAGCAATCCGCCAGATCCCGGACGGCGCCTGCGCATTGGATTCGTGTCAGCCGACTTTCGTGAGCATTCTGTGGCTTACTTTGTGCGCCCATTGCTCGAACACGTCGACAAAGGGCAGTTCGAGACGTTTGGCTACTTCAACCAGCCGGACGCCGGGGCGGCGCAGCCGGCGATAGACAATGACGCGATGACCGCCGCTTTGCGCAACGCTTTTGACCGGTTCTTCGCGGTTGGAGATCTGCACGACACCGATCTCGTCGCCCGCATCCGGGCTGATCGGGTCGACGTGCTGGTCGACCTGCATGGCCTGACCACCGGTCACCGTGTCGGAGTATTCGTAGAGCGGGCCGCCCCCGTTCAGGTCACGTGGCTCGGGTATCCCAATACGAGCGGGATCGACACCATGGACTACCGGTTGGTCGATGCCGTCACCGACCCGCCGGGAGCAGCATTCGCGGGCGGTACCGAAGAGCTCATTCGCCTCGAATGCCTGGCGGCGTACTCGCCTCCGGAGGATTATCCGCCAGTATGCAATCCCGGCCCGGCAGACGAACGGTCGTTTGCGTTCGGCTCGTTTAACAACACGGCCAAACTGAGCCCCAAGACGGTGCGCCTCTGGGCCAAGGTTCTCGATGCTGTACCGCACGCTACGCTGACTCTGAAGTATCCCAGCTTGAGCCAGACGAGCGTTCGGCAGCGGCTGTCGCAGGCCTTTGTCGATCAGGGCGTCGATGCATCGCGCCTGCATTTGCTGGGCGCTGATGCGAAGTTGCACGACCATCTTGCCCGCTATCACCAAATCGATCTCGCGTTGGACAGTTACCCCTACAACGGTACGACGACGAACTGCGAGAGTTTTCTGATGGGCGTGCCCGTACTGACGCTCGCTGGTAATGACCATCGATCGCGCGTGACGGCCAGTCAGCTCGTCGCGCTGGGTTTCACGCAACTGATCGCGCATTCGGAAGAAGAGTATGTCGAGCGCGCCAGTGCGCTCGCACACGATGCTGCCGCGCTCACGGCGGTGCGTAACAACCTGCGAGAGCGGTTTCTCGAATCTCCACTGGTCGACGGCGCTGCCTTCGCGCGAGACTTCGAGCTACGCGTGCGATCGATGTGGCGAAAGTGGTGCGAACAAACGTAAGGCTCCTCGGGTCGCCGACTCTTCTGTGGGCCTTCAGGTAGACTCAGGTCTCAGAGGGTAGGCCAGGAGCTCGTCCAGCGTCCGCACTATCCCATTTCCGGGAGGCTCGGATGAGATTGTCCATCGACGTAGGCGGCACGTTCACCGATCTGGTGCTGGTGGACGAGGCGGGGTCGCGAACACTGGTCGACAAGGTTCCGTCGACGCCGGGATCGGGCGATGCGGTAATGACCGGCATCGAACGCATCGCCGAGGCTGCTGATATCCGGCCGGAAGCACTCGACATCGTGTTTCATGGCTTCACGATCGCTACCAACGCGTGGTTGACGCGCAGCGGCGCGCGCGTCGTTGCACTGGTGACCGAAGGCTTCCGTGACATCTTCGCGCTCGGCTCGCAGCGGCGCCCGGCAACTTACGATTTAACCGCGCAAAAGCCGGAGCCGCTGGTGCCTCGCTATCACGTGCTCGAGGTATCGGAGCGTATGGATGCGTTTGGCTCGGTAATTGCGCCGCTGACAGCGGATACCGTCGACGCACTGGCGGACGCGGTGGCTGCGCTCAAGCCGGAGTCCGTCGCCATCTCGCTGCTCTTTTCGTGGGCCAACCCCGCTCATGAACTCGCACTGAGCAAAGCACTCGCGAGACGCCTGCCGGAAGTGCCGGTCTACCTGTCGTCTGAAGTCAATCCGCAGATCATCGAATATCCGCGAGCCAACACGACCGCGGCGGCGGCGTACGTAGGCCCGCCAGTGGCGGCGTACACGCAGTCTCTCGAAGCAGACTTGCAAGCGGCCGGTGTGACGGCGCCGCTTCGCTACATGAGAAGCGACGGCGGTGCTGCAACAGGCCGCGCCGCGCGGGACAATCCTGCAAACATGCTGTTGTCGGGGCCGGCGGGCGGGCTGGTTGGCGCGCTCGCGCATGCGCCGGCGCTCGGGGTTGCGAATCTGGTGACGTTCGACATGGGCGGTACGTCAGCGGATTTTTCGGTGATCCGCGACGGCGACGCGGCTCGCGTTCGCGATCGGGAATTCGATGGTTTGCCGTTGCGTGTGCCAACACTCGAGATCAAGGCGATCTCCGCCGGCGGCGGCTCCATCGGTTGGGTAGATCGCGGCGGCGCGTTGCGGGTCGGGCCGGCGTCCGCAGGCGCGGTACCCGGGCCGGCCTGCTATGGGAACGGCGGCGATCGCCCGACGCTGACCGATGCCGCACTCAAGCTCGGCTTCATCGACGGTGCGCACTTCGCGGGGGGCCAGTTGACGCTCAATCCACGGCTGGCAGAGACCGCCGTGCGCGAGCAGGTGGCGGTGCCGCTCGGGCTGGACAACGACGACGCTGCGCTCGGTATGTTCGCCGTTGCGACCGCGAACATGGCGCAGGCGATCCGTGAACTGTCGACTGAACGCGGAGATGACCTGAGCGAATTTGCGCTGCTTTCATTTGGTGGCGCCGGTGGCCTGTTTGCGCCGTTCCTGCTCCGCGAACTCGGTCTGGCCGAAGCGATCATGCCGCGCCACCCCGGGGTGTTTGCAGCCCTCGGGCTGCACTTTGCCGACCTGCGTCACCAGATGCAGCGGCCGTTCGCGGTTGGCGTGGAGCGTCTCGTTGGCGCCGATCTGACAGAGCGACTAAAGGAATTACGCGGCGCGCTCGATGCGGCCCTCGAAGCCGACGGCGTTGCGGCGGCGGAACGCACCTTCGAATTCAGCGCCGATATGCGCTACGCCGGGCAGCACCACCAGATCGAAGTGGCGCTACCGGCAGGCGCAAGCGAGGACGCTGACTTCCGCGAGCGGCTTGGTGAGCAGTTCCACACGCTACATGAGCGCCGTTACGGCTACTGTCACAGGGGTTCACCAGCCGAACTGACCAGCGTGCACGGCGTTGGCATCGGCCGGTTGCAAAAACCTGCAATGCACGCTCCGGATAGCGAGCCTGCGACAGCGGCCGAGGGGATGTCGCGGCGCGTTCCGCTCGGTGTTGACTCGGCCTGGGTAGATGCCGCCGTCCTACATCGCGACCAGTTAAACGTTGGAAGCACGATCGCCGGTCCGGCGATCATCGAGCAAGACGACAGCACGAGTCTGGTGCTGTCCGGTCAGGCGGCACGGGTGGATGAACTTGGCTTCGTGCGTATTCACGAAACTGACGCGGAGGGGATAAGTCGATGAGCATGTCTGCAACGGTACGCCGGGATATTTTCCAGCGGCGGGTGGCGGGCGTCGCCGAGGAGATGTCGGCATCGCTCAGGCGAAGTGCTTTTTCCAGCATCATCTGGGAAATGTACGATTACTCCTGCGCGCTCTTTACCCCGGACGGTCAGATGATCGCGCAGGCTGAGACCATCGCCGCGCAGCTCGGGATCATGGAGTCGGCATGCCGGCGTATCGCCGAAGAGATCCCGATCGACACGTGGCACTCGGGCGACGTGATCGTCTGTAACGACCCGTACCGCGGCTGCACACACACGCCGGATGTCGTCATGTTCACGCCGGTGATCGCTGATGGTCACCTCGTAGCGCTGGCCTCCACGATTGCGCATCACGTGGACATTGGCGGCAAGAGTCCTTGCACCACGGTGCCCGACAATACCGAGGTATTTGGGGAAGGGCTCATTTTGCCGCCGATGAAGATCGTCAAAGCGGGCGAGGAAGTGGCGGAGGTGTTTGCGATTCTGGCCGCCAACGTGCGCCTTCCCGCTGCATCTCTGGGTGACCTTCGCGCCCAGGTGGCCGGTTGCAGGACGGGTGAGCGTCGTATCGCCGAACTGGTCGGACGCTATGGCCGCGAGGCCTTCGCAGCGCTTTGCGACGAAGTGCTCGAATATGGCGAGACCTACATGCGTGCCTCTATCGCTGCACTGGGGCAGGGCACCTCCGAGGCTGAAGTGCTGATCGAGGACGGTGTTGCCAGCGACGAGCCGCTGGCGATCCGCTGCCGCGTCGAAGCGAACGACAGTGTCATCACGGTGGACTTCACGGGCACCAGCGCGCAGCGTGCCAACGGCCTCAACTGCCCGGTGGCATCCACCGCTTCGATGGTGAGCTACGCCGTTAAAGCCGTGCTGGCACCTGACGTCACCCAAAACGGCGGGTGTGCCCGCCCGATACGTGTCATCAACCCGGAAGGTAGTGTGTTGAATCCCCGGCGCCCGGCGGCTGTCGGCAGCCGTCACTACGCGCAACAAGCGGTAGGCGAGGTGGTGCTGAAAGCGCTGAACGCGCTGTCACCCGAGCTGCATTTCAGCGGGTCGCAGATTGCCTTTCCAGCGCTCAAGGCTGGTGGTTTCGACGAGCGCCCGGAAATGCGTCAGGGCCGCAATGACCTGCCCTATTTCGCCATTACCGACATCCTCGGCGGTGGCGGTGGCGCGACCAATCAGGGCGACGGGATGTCGGGTATCGATACCCACGGCGGCAATTGCGAGATCCTGTCGGCTGAGGTCATGGAACTCGTTTGCCCGGTGCGGGTGCTGAAGACGCAGCTGGTGCCAGACTCCGGAGGTGACGGGCAGTTTCGCGGTGGCCTCGCCATTCGGCGGGACTACGAACTGCTGAGCTCTCAGGTGCACGTCAACGCTTATGTGCAACAAACCGAACAACGTACGCGTCCGTGGGGCAATGCGGGCGGTGAGCCAGGCGCACGTGCGCGGGTGGTGCTGAATCCCGACCGGCCCGGCGAACAGGAACTGCCGTGCAAAGCGATCGGGGTGAAACTCGGCCGTGGCGACGTGGTGCGCCTGCAGTCATCGGGCGGCGGGGGGTGGGGCAAGGCTTCAGACCGCGACAACGACCTCATCGAGCGCGACCTCAAACTCGGCTACACGTCCACCTGACGCCAAGACGCGCAACAAGGCGAAGACGTGCGCGGCCCGGTAGTTTGGCCCCGTCACGTCACCTGGTGCACTTCGACCACGTTCCCTTCCGGGTCGAAGAAAAACACCTGATGCCAACCGGTGACGGCGAGCCCGCCCCAATCCGAGTACGGAATGTCTTGCGCTTCGAGATGCTTTTTGAACGCTTCAATATCGTCGGTACGGAACGCGATGTGGCCGCGCACCAGGGGATTGATCGCCTGACCCGTCTTGAACGTGTTCAGCGGGTCGCGTTCAGACAGATGCATCTGAATTGCGCCGTCAGTAACAAACGCGACTTCACCGACGACACCGCGGGAGCGATCGACTGGCGGTAGTTCCTCTGGGTCTTCGTCGCCGAGTCCCAGCACGCCGCGATAGAAGTTCTCCATCGCGGGTACGTTCGAACTGGAAATGTTCACGTGATGCAGTTTTATTTTCATGGTCGCTCTCCCCTGGGTCCGGTAGAACAAGGCGCCAGGTGCAATTGCCCGCAATAGTCGTCCAGTGACTCAGCTGATTCCCCGGTCAACCGAACCGCTCGGCGCTGTACGGGGCCATGTCCTGATTGCTCGGCACCCCGGCGATTCGATCGACGACCAGCCGCGCGGTCGTCGGCGCGCAGGTCAGCCCGACGTGCTGATGTCCGAACGCGAGATGAATACCCTGTTGCCGGCCGAGTTCGCCAAGCACGGGCAGGCTGTCGATGGTGGTCGGGCGGCGTCCCAGCCATTCGGTGTGTGACTCGTATTCCAGGTCGTCGAAGATCTGCCGTGCACGAGTCAGCAGGGTCTTGACCGGTGCTTTACTGGGCGGTGCGTCGATCGATGCGAATTCGGCAAGTCCGGCTAGTCGCACGCGATCGCCCATCGGCGTGGCGACGAACTTTCCGTCGGTGACCGACAGCGCATGGCGCGGCACGCGGTTGGAGCCCAACAGTTCGACGTGATAGCCGCGTTCAGCCTGCAGCGGAATGTTGATGCCAAGTGGCTTCAGCAACTCGGCCGACCAGACGCCGGCTGCGAGCACGACATCGTCCCCAGCGAGCGTTTCGCCGTTTTCGAGTTTGAGGCCAGCAAACCTGCCGTCTCGCACTTCGAGCGATGCCACGCCGGCTTGCCGGTACGTGCCGCCGGCTGAGGTGAAGGCTTCGGCGAGTTCTTTGACATAGTTGCCCGGCTCATCGATCGTGCCGTGTTGCTCTGATGAGACGACGAGGCAGCGGTAACCGCGCCCCATCGCCGGTTCGACTTCACGGGCCGCGTCGTCTTCGTAGACGTCGTAGGAAATGCCGTGTTCGGTGCGGAGATTCCATCCGAACGCATCGCCGTCGAATGCGGCACGGTCACGGTATGCGAACGCATAGCCCATCTCCCGGACTCGCCGCGCCGCTGGCGTGCCGGCTGCGAGGTCGCGGTGCGCGGCGAAACTGTCGAGCGTGAGGGGCGCCAGACTGTGGGCGATGGCCGTGGCGCGTTCGCGGCTCGAATTGCGCAGGTAGCGCCAGAGCCAAGGCAGCATCGCGGGCAGCCGGCTCCACTGTACATAAACCGGTCCGATGGGGTTCGCTAACATCGACGGAACCTTGCCGATGAGTCCCGGTGTTGTGACCGGAATGAACGACAGGCTCGCCAGTACGCCGGCGTTGCCGAACGATGTCGAGTCGCCCGGCGGGAGCCGATCGACGAGTGTCACGTCGAGGCCGGCACGAAGGCCCCGAAGCGCGGACGCGACGCCCACGATACCGGCGCCCAGCACCAGTAGGTGTTTCTTGTCTCGGCTCACGTTTTAACCGCCAGCCACGCCTTGTGTGTTGACGTACAGTGCGTACATCGATTGCGACGCTGCCATGAACAGGCGGTTGCGTTTGAGACCGCCAAAACACACGTTGGCGCAGCGCTCCGGTAGCGCGATGCGGCCGATGTGGTCACCTTCAGGCGAAAATACGAACACACCGTCGAGCTCCGGTTGGCCCATGCCCCAGCCGCACCAGAGGTTGCCGTGGATGTCGCAACGCATGCCGTCCGGGGTGCCCGCGCCTGCATCGATGTGCACGCGCTTTCCGCCGATCGATTTGCCGTCAGCGCCTACGTCGTAAGCCAGGATCTTGCGCGTTGGCACACCGCGCGACTCGACGATGTAGAGGAGCGACTCGTCGGGCGAGAAGCAAAGTCCATTCGGGCCCAGGACATCGTCTGCCACGATGCTCAGGGCCTCGCTGTCCGGGTCCCAACGGTAGACGTTCTGGTTGAGCTCCGGCTCGGACTTATGTCCTTCGTAGTGACCTAGGATGCCGAACGCCGGGTCGGTGAACCATACGCTGCCGTCTGACTTGACTACGACGTCGTTAGGGGAGTTCAGGCGCTTGCCGTCGAAGCTGTCGGCCAACACGGTGATTTGCCCGTCGTGCTCGGTCCGTGTGACGCGCCGCCCGCCGTGTTCGCAGCTGACGAGCCGACCCTGCCGATCGCGGGTGTTGCCGTTCGCGTAATCGGATGGTCGACGGAACGCGCTGACCTCGCCGGTTTCCTCTTCCCACTTGAGGATCCGGTTGTTCGGAATGTCGCTCCAGAGCAGGTACCGACCACCTCCAAACCAGACCGGACCTTCCGACCACCGGCAACCGGTGTAGAGCCGCTCGACTGCGGACTGGGCGATGCGCAATGCATCAAAACGGGGATCAACCGAGATGACCGCGGGGTCCGGATACCGCGGATGCTCCCGCCAACCGGCGGTTTTCGGGGTGTCGAGGTGGCCACCTTGCATGATCTGTACGCTCCATTTGCCGCTGCCCGTATGACAGCCATCAATGGCGGGACAGGATACCGGGCTTGCTGGTTTGCCACGAGCGGCGACCGGGCAGTTGATAAAGCCCAAAAAACGCAGATTCTCACGACTGACCAGCACGGCCGGAAACCGTGATCGAGGTTCTATGACCCTGCGGTGGGCCCTGCTACACTCGGGCCATCAGTGTGGAAACGCTGAAATCCGTCGTCAGTTACGACGGATTCATTCTTTATGGAGACGACTGACATGAAAGCGATCGCAATGATCCTGACTCTGGCGGGTGCCGTGGCCATGTCTGGCAGTGCTCTCGCCGGGGGTAGCGGTGGCTGCTCGCACGGTGCGTTTGGCAAGTGGCACGCGGACAAGTCCGACCAGACTTTCGCTGATAACGCCACGACGTCCAGCGAACAGACCGCCACGAAGAAGCAGTAAGGCCTCACATCCAGTTGACCGCCCCGCGATCTGACGGGGCGGTCATCCCATTCTCTGCAGGACTAACTGGCCGGTTTACAACCGCCGGGCGCCTGAGGCCGCAGGACACTAGCGGTTGCGCCAGACGCTGCCTACCAAGGCGTTGATGCTCTTGGGCCGCCATCGGTCAGCTCCCTTACACCGAACCCGGTTACGAGAACGTGAGCATCCGCGTGCTCGCGCCCCAGACGGTCCCTCTATGCATGCTTCACCACGTCGCTCGGCGGTTGCGCGCCAGAACGCGCGATGATCGGGAGCTGGCGCTGAGTTCCGAAGCGAAGCCCCCGCCGCATTCCTGTCCCGACGTCATACCCCGCCGCTGAGTCCTGCCCCGTTATGTTAGCCTCGCTCCGTTTCAACTGCGGCGCCCTGGGATATGAAAATCGAGTTCGGTGTGGGATTGGGACAGGAGTCCACACTTCCGAGGCGGGAAAATCTCGCCAAGCTGCAAGACCTCGTGAAGCTGACCGAAGATTGCGGTGTGGTTGCGATAGGCACGTACGACACGTCATTCCTCGGCGGTGACGCTTACGTGCGTGCGACGCTGCTGGGGTCGATGTCCGAACGTGTGCGCGTTGGTTTGCGTCCCACCAATACACTGACCCGTGAGCCGCAGGTCATGGCCGGGTTTGCGGCCTCACTCGACAGCCTGACCGACGGCCGGGCGTTCCTGGACGTCGCGAGCGGCGACAGCGCTGTTTACAACATTGGTTTAAAGCCAGCACCCCGGCGGCGCATTGAAGCCTACGTCGAATGCGTCAGGTCATTACTCGCGACCGGCGAAGGTGAGTTCGATGGCCGTCCGCAACGTATCCGGTGGCATCGTGACGCGGTGCGACCCCGGGTACCGATCTCGATCTGCGCTGAAGGCCCGCGCATGTTGCATCTGGCCGGGCGCGTCGCGGATGGTGTGATCGCAGGGACTGGCCTTACGCCGGAGGTCGTGTCCGACACGATTCGGCGCATCCATGGCGGCGCCCAGGCGGAGGACAGAGACCCGGAAGACGTGGAAATCTGGTTCACGACCCGAAGCGCCCTTCACCTGGACCGCGAGCAGGCCATTACCGAGATCCACGGGTCTGTGTCTTCCATCTTGAACCATTCAATGCGATTCGGTCTGGAGGGTAAGAACCTGCCGGACGAGTGGAAGGCGAAAGTCCAGGAGTACGTGGATGGGTACGTGCTTTACGAGCATGTGCAAAATCACGGTGAAAACCCGCGGCGCATGCAAGCGTTGGGGTTGACGGAGTACGCACTGGATCGTTTTGCGCTGGCGGGCGACCCGAACGATTGGATCCGGCGCATCGAAGGGATGGCCGAGGCGGGGGTTCGCCGCCTGTGGATTAGCACCGGGCCACACGACCTGGACCGTCAGATTCACGACATGACCTTGTTCAGAGACCAGATCGCGCCTCAGTTCGTATGAGCGCCATCAGGTATCTGGCCCCGGTATCCTAAAAGCCGGGACCCTGCACCGCCGTTCCGCCGAGCGTGTGCTGGTGGCCGCGCGTTCCAGGCGCCTGAGTCAGCGATCGACGATAAGTCTGGTTCCGGTTTTCCGAGCGAACAGACGGAGTTTTTCAGGCTGCACCGACAGCGGGAGCGTGGTCTGGCCGAACTCGAAATTCGCCTGCGTCTTGATCGAGCGATTGTGCCAGGCGCTGAAGTTCTCGATCATGACCCACGACTGCCGGCCGAAACTGTAGCCGCACTTGTAACCTGCAACGACCCGTTTCTCCGATGCCGACTTCATGTCAGTCCAGGTTTTTGGTGGCGTGCTGACGCCAGCCTTTTTCAGTGCGTCATTGTTTTACCAAAGCACCGGTGTTGACGAGTTGAACGGCATCTACAGCAGTTCACCGTCGGGCGCCTGGTAGTAGCTGATTACGGCTGGAAGAAGGATCGATTTGTCGAATTTCCCGCCCGCGCCTTTCGTGATGTGTTCTACGGGGTAGATCGCGCCCTTGGCGGCCATCATCGTGGCAGTTCCGACCTCGAAAAGCTGGACGATGTGTGGCTGCTTCCTGGCCCGGAACGCTGCGATCGCAGCCAGCATGGTCTCCGTGTCGTTGCCTTTGTACGCCGGCACTACCTTGTAGTCGGATTGAGTCGCGTTGAAATTGGCGGCGAGCTTGTTCACGCGCCCACCGTTGATGCCACCCATGGGGTGCCACCACTGAACCTCAGTTGCCGCCCAAGATGCCGAGGTGGCAACAAGAGCCATCGTCGCCGCACTGACCAACAGGCTTTTCTACAAGGTCATTCGCTTTCTCCCTCGCGGCTGCGTCGGCCCTGCAACAAGCGGCTTGGCATCCGCCCTTGTTTATGGTTCCGCTCCGCCTACGTGTGTCCGGGACCGGAATGTCACCATCACCAGACCACGTCCGCGCGCTGGCACCCAACCGGGTAGCAGAGGAAAAACGATGGTGTCGGGCATCCGGGCGGCTCGAAGGTTTCGATCTCGCAGGAGAGTGGCGCAGTCCTCGGAACCGGGTTCCCGTCGTCGTAGGCTGGATCTTCAAAAGGTGTTGCCCGGCGAGTTCATGCCCGCGAATATGCGCTTCGTAAGAGCTTGCATTGCAAGGCGGATCTGCGAGATGGATGGCAAATGAAGATAGTTGATGTGACCACACGCCGTTATCGTGGCGAGAGTGCCAATGATTATTCAGGCGAAGTGCTAATCGTCGACGTGGCTGTCGAAGACGGTCCGGACGGTATGGGCTTCGCGATGGGCGTGTCTGCTGCGGCCGGACTCATCGAGGCGATGATCCGCACTGTGCTGGCGCCCGCCGTGCAGGGTGCGGATCCGCTGCTGACGAGCGACCTTTGGAATCAGATGTATTCGGTGGCCGCACCCCGGCGGGGGGGTGATGGCTATATGCGCGATGCCATTGCCGCAATCGACTTCGCGTTGTGGGATATCAAGGGTAAAGCCCTGGATGTCCCGGTTTCCCGTCTGTTCGGGTCGCATCGGGAAATGATCCCGACGTATGCGAACTGCGCCCATCATCTGCCGCCGGACGCACTCGCGGAGCGCGCGTTACAAGACGTCCAGGCAGGACATCGGGCACTCAAAGTCCGCGGCACGCGCTCGTTTGTCACACTCGCGGAAGCGACCGCGCGAGTGGCCGCGGTACGTGAAGCCATCGGGCCCGACGTGCTACTGATGGTCGACGTCAACGGCTCCTGGGACGCCGACACCGCAATCCAACAGCTCAAAGCCTGGGAACGATACGATGTCTACTGGCTGGAAGAGCCCGTGCCGCCCGACGATATCGCCGGCTACAAGCGCGTTCGCGAACGCAGCGGCTCAACCTATATCGTCGGCGGCGAACAACACGTTGGTCTCGCCGAGCACCGGCAACTGATCGAACAGGGCGCGGTGGACATCCTGCAACCGAACGCAGTGATGACGGGTGGGATCACAGATTTCCTGAAGATCCATGCCTTCGCGAGCGCTCACAGTATCCCGGTCAGCCCGTGGAACCTGCAGATGGTTCATCTTCATATGGCCGCAGGATTACCAAATGTGAAATGGCTCGAGTACTTCATGCCGGACAACGCATTGCTCAAGTTCCAGACGAACCTGTTCTCGGGGCCGGTGATTGAAGAGCTGAAGACCGACGAAGGCGTGTTTCTGGCCGCCCCCAGCGCGCCTGGGCTTGGTCTGCAACTTGATCCAGAGGTCGCAGAAGCCAGTCTCGTGCGCTAGGTGCGCTGCGCGTCCCGAACCGTCCGCTCTCATTTGCCCACAGCTGCAGCCAGGCGAACTTCGCACCGGGTCAGATGGTGCGCCCGGAACAAGTTGCGCGTGTGGCGGCTCCGCTTGCGACACGTATCGGCATTCTTTTGGCGCGTCATTACGACATGTCCGGGCCTGCTCAACCCCTGGGGCCAGCACCCAACGACGCCAATACGTCGTATAGCTCGGCCTCGGTCATGTCGATGTGTTCCACAACCCGGCCATACAGCATGACGGTGGGCACCATTTCCCGTCCAAGTTCCTTGCGCGCTTTGTGCAACTCGTAGAGTACGACGCGCTGTCGGCGCGTCAGGCCGTCGCGCACATCCGGTAGATTGTCGTAGTCTTCCGTAGTCATGACGTGGTGTTCGCATGAATGGCTGCGCGGCAGTTTACCCGGTCATCGTCTACGCCGTGTGAGATCAGAGTTGGGAGGATTAGAGTGAGCAAGCTGGACAGCGGATTACAGTCGTGGCGGCAATCGAGCAACCACAACCGTATGATCGAGATGCAGGACGGCCCGGCGCTGACGGCCGATCCGAAGGCGCCTGGTGATGTCGAGATGGCGTACTACGGCAGCTCGGCGTTTCGTATCACGACACCGCTTGGACTGACGCTGATGGTCGACCCATGGCGGAACCTCCCGACCGGAAAGTGGGACTGGTACTACGGCGATTTTCCTCCGGTCGCGGTCGACATCGGGGTTTCCAGTCACGCGCATTTCGACCACGATGCGCTGCATCGGCTCGATGCGCACATGCTGCTCGACCGCATCATTGGCACGTGGCAGTTCGCAGATTTGCGTATCCATGGGATCGCTGACAAGCACGCCACCGATTCAAGCGCGGCGACGTACGACTTCAAGCAGATCATCCGTGAGATGAACGGCATCGACATCACGCCTCCGGACAACCCGCGGTCGTGGGACCACTGCCTGCTGCTGATCGAGACCGGAGGATTGCGCATCGTGCACTGGGGTGACAACCGGCACAACCCGCCACTCGATCTCTGGGAGCGCCTGGGCCACGTCGATGTCCTGCTGATACCGGTAGACGAGTCGCGACACGTGATGGGGTACGACATGGTCGACGAGGTGATCGATCGCGTGGCTCCCCATATCGTCATTCCGCACCACTACTACATCTACGGTCTTACGCAGCGCCAGAGCACCCTGCTGCCGGCTGATGAGTGGGTAGAGTCGAGGCCGCATCTGCGCCTGCCAGGGCCTGACCAAGTCTATAATCGCGCGAAGCTCGAAGGTCTGGACCGCATGGTGCATTACTTTGCCGACCACGTGGCGTTTGATGTTCCGGCGTGGCGCGAGGCGGTAGCCAATGAGTGACGCAACTGAAGACGCGGTTCCCGAAGCGCGGCTCAAGGCCTACGGCGAACGCTATATACCGCGCTATTCCGGCGTGGCGACGTTCATGCGCAGGCCGCTTCGGGAAGAGCCGGAGACGTGGCAGGGAATCGACATTGGATTGCTGGGCGTGCCGTTCGATGGCGGAGTCACGAACCGCGCCGGCCCACGTCACGGGCCAAGAGCACTTCGCGAGCAGTCGACCTTGATGGGTGCGGTCAACTACCAGACTGGGGTGCGTCCGTTTGATGCTCTGATGGTTGCTGACCTCGGTGACGTGTACATCGAGGGCGTTTACGCGCTGAACGATGCGATCGCGCAGATCGAAGCGCACTACGCGCGCGTGCTGGCGGCCGGCATCCGCCCGCTTTCGGCCGGCGGCGACCACTCGATTACGCTGCCCATCATGCGTGCACTTCGGGCCCATCATGGTGAGCCGGTCGGTATGGTGCATTTCGATGCGCACTGCGATACCGGCCCGGAGCTCTTCGGGCATCAGCATCATCACGGCGGGCCGTTTCGAATCGCCGTCGAAGAAGGCTGCCTGGACCCCGAGCGCACCATCCAGATTGGCATCCGTGGGCCGACCGAACCGCTGTGGGAATTCAGCTACGAATCCGGCATGACCGTAGTACACATCCACGAACTCTACGAGATGGGTATTGCCGAGTGCATGCGTAAGGCGCGCGAGATCGTGGGCGACGGACCGGTGTACGTCAGCTTCGATGTCGACGGCCTGGATCCGGTCTACGCGCCGGGCACCGGAACCCCCGAGGTAGGCGGCTTCACGACCTTCGAAGCGCAGGCCATGTTGCGTCGACTGACGGGCCTGAACGTCGTCGCGGCCGACGTGGTCGAGGTGTCGCCGCCGTTCGACGTGGGTGGTCTGACCGCCCTCCATGGCGCACAGATGCTGTTCGAACTGCTCTGTGTCATGGCGGCCGACGACCAGTGTATCCAGGGGCATCAGCTCGATTGAATATTCTGCTCGACCTGGATGGAACACTGACCGACCCGTACGACGGCATCGCAGCCTCAATTCATCATGCCATGGCCGCGCTCGGCGAGCCGCTGCCACCTGATATCGATCTCGGTCCGTGTATCGGGCCGCCGCTCGACCGCAGTTTTGCCGCGTTTCTCGAGACCGATGATGAGGTGCGCATTCAGGCCGCAATCGATGCCTACCGCGAACACTTTCCGGACGTCATGACGTCCGGAAACCGGCTCTACGACGGCGTGCACGACGTGATGCAAGCGCTCACGGACGACGGGCATCAACTGTTTCTCGCGACGTCGAAACCGCTCGTGTACGCCGTCGAGATCATCGACCACTTCGGCCTGACGCCGATGTTCGAAGGTCTCTACGGTAGCGAGCTGAACGGCGAACGTTCCGACAAGGCGGATCTCATCGCCTACCTGCTGCTGGCCGAAGATCTGGCGCCTGATGAAACCTTGATGGTCGGCGATCGCGAGCACGACGTCGCTGGCGCGTTCGCCGCTGGTGTGTCGTGCGCCGGTGTACTATGGGGATACGGAAGCCGCGAAGAGCTGTTGAATGCCGGTGCTGACTGGCTGCTCGAGCATCCGGCCGAACTGGCCGAGCTGGACTGGTTGTACGAGTCCTGATTCGGCCCGCAGCAAGCCACACCAGCGGAGCAAATAGCTGACATGAAACTCACGCCTGAAATCGCTGCATTCCACGACGAAATGACTGCCTGGCGCCGTGATATACACGCGCACCCCGAACTCGGATTCGAAGAACATCGAACCTCTGAATTTGTTGCGGGCAAACTGCGCGAATACGGTTTGGAGGTGTACACCGGCATCGGCAACACCGGCGTCGTCGGCGTGCTGAGAGTGGGTAATGCAACCCGCTCGGTGGGATTGCGCGCAGACATGGATGCCCTGCCGATCCACGAAATCAACGAGTTTGAGTATCGAAGCCAGTACGATGGCAAGATGCACGCGTGCGGGCACGACGGGCACACGACGATGCTGCTCGGGGCAGCGCGCTACCTGGCCCAGACACGCAACTTCGAAGGGCAGGTGGTGTTTATTTTCCAACCCGCCGAAGAAGGCATCGGTGGCGCGCAGGCCATGATCAAAGACGGCCTTTTCCAGCAGTTTCCATGCGATGCCGTGTTCGGCATGCACAACCGCCCGAATCTGCCGGTGGGCGAGTTTGCCGTGCGCGCCGGGACTATGATGGCCGGCGGCGGCTTCTTTGATATCGACATTACTGGTCGAGGCTCACACGGTGCGCGCCCTGAGGTGAGCGTTGATCCGATAGTCGTGAGCGCCCAGATTGTCGGCGCACTGCAAACCATCGTGTCGAGAAACAAGCGGGCGCTCGATGGTGCGGTCGTATCGGTCACACAGATGCACGCCGGTGATGCGTATAACGTCATTCCGCAAACCGCACGTCTTTCCGGCACTGCCCGGGCATTTTCGAAAGATGTGATGGCGCTGATCGAAGAACGCATGCGGCTCATCGCCGACAGCACGGCCCGCGCGTTTGGTGCGACCTGCGAAGTGGACTTTCGCAACATCTTCGCGCCCACGGTCAACGACGCGACCGAAGCGGAATGTGCGGCCGGTATCTGCACGGAACTGGTCGGAGCGGAGTCGGTTGAACGCAATCCGCCGCTCATCATGGCGTCTGAGGATTTCTCTTTCATGCTCGATGAGGTACCCGGCTGCTATATCAATATCGGCAACGGTGAGGGTAACGAAGTGCACCATCCGGGCTACGATTTCAACGACGAGATTCTGCCGCTTGGCGCGAGTTTCTTTGCTCAGCTCGTTGAATCGCGTTTCGCCCGCGAGTCGTCATGAGCGCGTTCGCGGTGGCGTCGTCGGACGAGCGTGCATTCAGCGGCTTGCGGGTCGTCGATCTCTCACAGGGGGTGGCCGGGCCGCACTGCGGCATGCTGTTTGCGCAACACGGAGCAGACGTCATCAAGGTAGAGCCGACCGGCGGCGACTGGGGACGCGCGATCGGGCTTCGACACGGCGATTTTTGCGCCTATAACATCGCTTTCAACCTTGGCAAGCGTAGTCTCGCGATCGACTTGAAAAGCCCTGACGGTCATGCGGCAGTCCGGCAACTGATGACCGAAGCCGATGTTGTCATCGAAAACTATCGGCCGGGTGTGCTGGCGCGGTTCGAACTCGACTACGCCCATCTCAAGGAGGTCAATCCCGACGTCGTATTCGTCTCGGTCACGGGTTACGGTCAGACCGGTCCGCGCTCGGGCCTGCCGGCCACCGATTCGATCCTCCAGTCTTTCTCGGGGCTGATGACGGCGAACAAGGACGCGCGCGGCATGCCGCAGCGCGTCGGCGTGCTGGTCATTGATGTAGTGACCGGGCTCTACGGTTTTCAGGGCGCGGCGACGGCGCTTTACAAGCGGGCCATGCGCGGTGGGGGCCGGCATGTGCAGGTGAGTTTGATGGAGTCCATCGGCGCCGTGCAGGCGGCGAAAATGATCGAGTTTCATCTGGAAGGGCCGGAAGGGCAAAAGCCGGGTGTACCGGTTGGCACGTTTCAGACCGCGGACGGTTTCATCACGGTTAACGCGCGTCGCGACAATCACTTCCTGTCGCTGTGCAAGATTCTGGAACTCGACGGCCTCGAGCAGGACGAGCGTTACCAGGATATGGCCATGCGCGCCGATCACGAAGAGTCGCTGATGGCCGTGCTGAGTGAGCGTATCGCGAAGTTGCAGACTGCACCGTTTGCCGCCGCGTTGCAGGAGCACGACATCCTGCACGCGACCGTGAACGACTATCAGGGTTATTTTGACGACCCGCACGTAGCTGACTCAGGCGTCGTCCAGTGGGCCCGGCACGCTGACGTCGGTGATGTTCCGCTGCACGAGATCCCCGGCATGCCGCTGACGCGCGACGGACATCTGCTGTGCAGCCCCGGGCTCGGCCAGCACAGCGCTGACGTGCTTCGTGAAGTTGGGTGGACTGACGCCGCCATCGACGCAGCCGTGGCGGCCGGCCAGGTCGTCGTCGGCCCGCCCGCTGCCTGATATCTGAACCACCGTGCGCAGCCTGTTCACGCGCGCGGTGGGCGTGCCACTCGCGACGATCTTTGCGTGTCAGGCGGTTCTGACGATGGGCGCGTATTCGTTGCCCGTCATCATTCCGATCGCAGCGCCAGACCTCGACGTCGAACCCGAGTCAGTCGGTTTTCTGGTCGCCGTGCTGTATGCGTCCGCCATGATGGTCGGCCTGACATCGGGCGAACTGCTGGCGCGGCTCGGACCGACCCGCGTATTCCAGTTGTTGCTGGTCCTGGTCGGTCTCGGCGCGGCAGTACTCGATCTGGCGTTTACCGGCGTGGCGGTTCTGGCGGCGATGTTTACAGGCGCCGCGTCGGGTCCGATGAACCCAACCGGCTCCTATGTGTTGTCGCGCGTGGCGGGCCCCGAAATTCGCGCGCTCGTATTTTCCTTGAAACAGTGCGGCACGCCGCTCGGCGGCATGATGGCCGGGGTCATGCTCCCGCCGTTGATGCTGGCGGCTGGCTGGCAAACGGCTGTGCTCGCAATTCCCACGATCGCCGCGATGCTGCTCTTGCTCGTTCCGTTCGGCGGTCTCGGTGGGCCGCCCCCGGCCGCCACGACGCGCCATTCAACGATCATGGACTCGGTGCGCGCACTGCGGCTCATCTGGGACGATGCGGGTTTGCGCGCCGTCACCCTGAGTGGCTTCGGACTCTCGGTGTGCCAGATGGGACTCGCCACGTATCTGGTCGTCTATCTCTGGCAGGAAGTGGGTTACTCGCCTGAACAGGCCGGGCTGGTATTCGCGTCTTTGCACATGTCGGGCATCGTCTCGCGCGTCGTGCTGGGTGTGATCGCCGACCGCCTGATTGCGACACGTTGGGTGCTCGTGTGGCTCGGCATCATTCTGTCTGGCGCGTTCGGCCTGATACTGCTGCTCGACAGCAGTTGGCCACTGGCGGGTGTGTATGTGGTCATGGCGATCGCCGGTGCATCGGGTAACGGCTGGGTTGGGCTCTACTTCGCGGAACTGGCGCGCCTGTCGCCACCTGAGCGCGTAGCCGAGATCGCGGCCGGCAGTCAATTCGTGACGTACCTCGGTATCGTCTGCGGCCCCATCCTGTTCGCCACACTGTTGAAAACGCTCAACAGCTATCAGGCTTGTTTCGTTCTGTTCGGACTGCTGGCGCTCACATCCGGACTGTACCTGGCCGCGGCCCGGATCGACGTGCGTTACCGCGCGGGCTAGTGCTGCCGGGTGATTTCCGTATAGCGCTCCAGGTGATGGGCCGCGGTACCGTACGTCGATCCGAACTGAGTCAGGTAGCGGAAGAAGTGCCCAATCGAGAGTTCTTCGGTCATACCCACGCCGCCGTGCAGCTGCACGATGTCCTGCGCGACGTTGCGTGCGCGTTTGCTGACGAAGGTTTTGGCCGCGGCCACGCCGGCGCGACGTTCGGCGTCGTCGGGGTCGATGACGTCATCTGCGACCATCAGCATCATCGACTGACATTCACGCACCGCGATCAGCATGTCGACCATGCGGTGCTGCAGCACCTGAAAGCTGCCGATCGGAACGCCGAACTGCTCGCGCGTTTTGAGATACGCGAGCGTTTGCATATACGCCGTGTCCATCGCACCAGCCGCCATCGCGCATCGCGCCGCGATACCGCGTTCTACACACTGTTCGAGTGCGGCCAGACCGCGACCTTCCCCGACCAGAAGTTCGGCTGGGGTTTGTGACAATGTGACGTTTGCGGCGCTGGAACCGTCCATCGTGCGGAAGGCGCCAACGTGGAGGCCCGACGCGTCGCGGTCCACCAGGAACAGTGCGACGCCGTCTTTTCCCCGCACCTCGTCGTCGACGCGCGCGCTTACGATGAGCTTGTCGGCTCCCGGCGCATCGAGCACGGCGATCTTGTCGCCGGTGAGCGAGTAAGTATTGCCGGAGCGCCGGGCGCGGGTTGCAACATGGTGAAGGTCGAAGCGCGCACCCTGCTCGGCGTAGGCTAGCGCAACCACCAGCTCACCTTCGGTGAGTTGCGGCATCAGCGCGTCAGCCAGTTCGCGGTTGTCGGCCATCTGCAGGGCGTGCGCCCCGACGACAGCGGTGCTGACAAACGGTTCGAGCACCATCGCGCGGCCGAGCGCCTCGCAGATAACGGCCTGTTCTACCGGCCCGCCGCCATAGCCGCCGGCGCTTTCGGGCAAGCCCGCCCCCAGCCAGCCGAGTTCGGCAAAGTGGCGCCAGAGCTCGCGGCTGAAAGGCGCATCTTCGGCCAGCATGGCCGTGCGCTTATCAAACGTGTAGTCGCGCTCTACGAAGCGCTCGACGCTCTCACGGAGCAACTGCTGCTCTTCGGTCAATTCCAACGGCATGGCCGGGTTCCCCTGCGGTTTACGGTGGCGCGCTCAGAGTCCGAGAACGGCCTTGGCCATGACGCCGTACTGCACTTCGTTGCTGCCGCCGTAGATGGTCGACGCGCGACTGAAGTTGTACTGCGACGCGGCCGTCAGGATCTGTGTTTCATCGTCGGTGATGTCACCTTGCCAGTCGTAGCCCTCGTAGCCGGCGATCTCGAGGCGCAGTTCGGCGAGCCTCTGCTGAATGCTGGTGCCCTTGATCTTCAGCATCGAGGATTCGGCGCCCGGTGCTTTGCCGGCATCGGTTTGCGCGAGCATCTGCGAGTTCATGAACTCGAGCAGGTTCAGATCGATTTCGATCTCGGCGAGGCGTTCGGCGATCTGCTCACGGTCTCCCACCGTACCGTCGCCGGCTGCGCGCGTCGTCAACTCTTTGACCTGCGCCAGCATGACCTTGGACATTGGGATACGGGCGATGTTGGTGCGCTCATGGGTCAACAGATACTTGGCGATGCTCCAGCCCTGACCTTCGTCGCCGACCAGATTTTCGAGCGGTACTTTCACATCCGTAAAGAACACCTGATTCAGGTGGTGCTTGCCGTCGATGCTGCGGATCGGGCGAACTTCAACACCTTCGGCATCCATGTCGAATAGCAAAAACGAGATACCTTCCTGCTTCTTGCCTGCGCTGCTCGTGCGCACGAGGCAGAAGATCTTGGTGGCCATGTGCGCATACGACGTCCAGATCTTCGAGCCGTTTACGAGGTAGTGATCGTCTTTCTTTTCGGCCTTGGTCTTGAGTGACGCAAGGTCCGAGCCGGCGCCGGGTTCCGAATAACCCTGACACCACCAGTCGTCGTAGTTCAGGATGCGCGGCAGGTAGCGGGACTTCTGCTCCTCGGTACCAAATGAGTAGATCACAGGTCCGAGCAGGTTGACGCCCATGCAATAGGACAGTGGTGCCTGTGTCTCGGCGCGCACCATCTCGAAGATATGCTTGCGCGTCTGTGTCCAGTCGGTGCCGCCGTACTCTTTGGGCCAGTGAATGGCGGCCCAGCCCTGTCGATGGAGTTCGCGGCACCACGCGACGTTATCGTCAGCGCTCATCTCTCCGAACATGAAGGCCTCACCCTTCAAGTGCGCTGGGGTGTTGTCCAGAAACCAGGTACGCACCTCGTCCATGAAAGCGCGGTCTTCATCTGAGTATTGCAGGCTCATCGTTGCCAACCCTGTTCGCAGTTGCCTCGGCTCATAAACCTATCTTACCTCCGTCGCGGGCCTTTCCAGTAGGATGTTCGGCTAACCGGTGGACTTCGTATCCGCTTTATATACCGCATCAGCCTGACAGGACTCAGCCGTGCTCGATTCGATCCTCTCGCCTCGCAGTGTCGCCGTCATCGGTGCATCAGATGCCCCGGCCCGTATCGGTGGGCGCCCGATCTACATGATGAAAGAAGGTGGTTACGAAGGGGCCATCTACCCCGTGAACCCGAACCGCGACACCATCCAGGGGCTGAAGGCGTACGCGAACATCGGTGATGTCCCGGAGGCGCCGGATTGCGCAATCGTCGCGGTACCGGCGCGAATCGCGTTGCAGGCGGTGCGCGAGTGCGCCGCGAAAGGTGTCAAGAGTCTCGTCATGTTCACCTCCGGGTTCGCCGAGATCGACGACGCGGGCGAAGCGCACCAGCGCGAAATCGCCGACCTGGCGAAGTCGAGTGGTATGCGCATTCTGGGCCCGAACTGCCTTGGCGTGTTCAATCTCAGTCAGAACTGGTTCGCAACATTCGCGAACGTTTACGGCCTGACGCGCCTGCCTCCGGGGCCGGTCGGGATCGTCACCCAAAGCGGTGCCTACGGCGCGCACGTCTACGTGGTATCGCAGCTCCGCGGCGTCGGTTCGAACTACTGGGTGACGACCGGCAACGAGGTCGATATCGATGTCGCCGAAGTCATCGAATACTACGCCCGCGCCGACGATGTGAAAGTGATCGTCGCGTACGCCGAGGGCATGCAGAACCCCGAACGCATCCGCAACGCCCTGGCCCTCGCGCGGGCGGCTGAAAAGCCCGTGGTGTTCATGAAAGTGGGGCGCACGGCGGCAGGGGCGGTGGCGGCGGCCTCGCATACGGCTTCCCTGGCCGGGGCCGACGCTGTGTACGACGCACTGTTCCGCCAGTACGGCGTGTACCGGGCCAACACGACCGAAGAGCTGGTCGACATCGCGTACGCCTGCCAGTTCGGCCGCTATCCCAAGGGCCGGAACGTCAGCTTGCAGACCGTGTCCGGGGGGGTTGGCGTGCAGATGGCGGACGCATCCGTGGAGTACGGACTCAACGTAGCGCCGATGCCAGCTGAGTCGCAGGCGAAGATCCGTGAGCTGATGCCACTCGCGGGTACCAACAATCCGGTCGATTTCACCGGACAGGCCGTCAATGAGCCGGAAGTCATGGAGTCGTGCGTACGGCTGTCTCTGAGCGAAACGCAATTCGATTCGCACGTGATCTATCTGGCCGGCGCGGCCAGCTCGCCGTTCATGCGCGACACCGTGGCCGAGACCTTCGCGCGTCTGCGCGCAGAGTTCGCAGACGAAGTGTTGATGTTCTGCAGCTTCCGCGACCCGGAAGTGAACTCGCGCTACGAGGAGATGGGCTACCCGTATTTCGAAGATCCATCGCTTGCGGTGCGCGGGCTGGCCGGTCTGACGCACTTCGGCGAAGTGTTCGCCCGCGGCGAGCCGGATGCGCCAGCGGGGCTGCCCGACGGGGCGCTTCCAGTGCCGACTGAGCCGGTGAGCGAGGTTGAAGCGAAGTCCATTCTCGAGAGCGCCGGCATTCCGGTCGTCACCGAGGTGCTGGCGGCCACGGCAGATGCAGCGGTTGAAGCCGCGGCGGCAACAGGCGGAGCCGTGGTGCTGAAAATCGCATCACCTGACATTACGCACAAAACCGAAATTGGCGGCGTGCTGGTGAACGTCGACGGCGCGGCGGCTGTCGCCGAAGGGTTTGCGACACTGATGGAGCGGGCCCGCACGGCGCGTCCGGATGCTGTCATCGATGGAGTGATCGTCGCGCCGATGGTGAGCGGTGGTGTGGAGACGGTGCTTGGCGTCGTGCGCGATCCCCTGTTCGGCCCCGCTGTGATGTTTGGCCTTGGCGGCGTGTTTGTCGAGGTGTTGAAAGACGTCACCTTCAGGTTGGCGCCCTTCGGCGTCGACGAAGCGCGCCGCATGATCGATGAGATCAAGGGACGCGCGATGCTCGATGGGGTGCGCGGTGCGGCGCCGTCTGATACCGAAGCACTGGCCGAGGCGCTGTCGCGGCTGTCCGTATTTGCAGCTGCGAATGCTGACCGTATCGAATCGATCGATATCAATCCGTTCATCGTGTTGCCGCGCGGCGCGATCGCCGTGGATGCGTTGATAGTGCCCGCCGGAGATGGTGATTGAGTCGTGCGATAATGCGCGTCGCTTTGCGCACCATCATCCGGAGTACGCCGTGTCGGACCGACCTCAGCACCTGATCGACTGGAAATTCTGGTCTGACGACGCCGTTCGCGCAGTGCTGGACCTGGCCCTTCGCATCAAGAGCCATCGCTGGGAGTATCAGGGGCACATGCAGGGCCGCACGCTGGTGATGATCTTCCAGAAGACCTCGACGCGCACGCGCGTTTCGTTCGAGGCTGGGATGACGGAGTTGGGTGGCCATGCGATCAATCTCGACTGGCGTGCGAGCAACTTCACGCTGACCGATGTGCGCTATGAAGCGCGGTACCTGTCGCGCAATGCCGCATCCATCATGGCCCGACTGAAGGAGCACGATGAGCTGCTGAAGATCGCCGGCGCGGCGACCGTGCCCGTGATCAACGGGTGCTGCAACCTCTATCATCCGTGTCAGGCGCTGGCCGACATGCTGACGATTGCGTCAGACCGCGGCGGTTCGGCGCACGGCGCGCGTCTCACCTATGTGGGTGCTTACAACAACGTCGTCAATTCGCTCGTGTCTATCGCCCGGCCGCTCGGGGTTGCGCTGACGCTTTGCTGTCCGATTCGAGACGCTGACGCGGTCGACGAAGGCAGTCGTCAAGCGTTGCTGGAGGCCGGCTTGCTAACCGAGACGCTGGACGTTGGGGCCGCCGTCGCGCAGGCCGACTACGTCTACACCGACACGTGGCTCGACATGGAGTTTTTCAACGACCCGGCGTTCGAAGAAGAAAAGCGCCGCCGCGTTGAACTGATGCTGCCCTACCAGCTGAACAGTGAGCTGTTGGCCGGTACGCCGGCTAAGGTCATGCACGATATGCCGATTCATGCGGGCTACGAGATCAGTGATGAACTGGTCGAGTCTGAGCGCTCGATCATCTATGACCAGGCTGAGAATCGTCTGGACGCGCAAAAGGCGATTCTGGTTACCCTGCACTGATCCAGACCTCCTTTTGGCCAACCCCCGCATTGGCGCCGCCGGCTGGCGTGATGCACACTCTGGCCGTCCCTGGCTGGCTGAGCGACGGCGGATGCAAGATTCCGGCATGATGTTGACTGACGCGCGCGTAGAGCGCATGGCGCGCCGAGGTCTGTGGAAGAACCGTACGATCCTGGATTTTCTGGACGACCGGCTGACGCACTGTCCCGACCAGGTATACGTCACCGACCACAATTCGATGACGGGTCGGAGCACATCGCTCTCCTATCGCAACATCCACCAGCTCTCGCTTCGCATCGCGGCCGGCCTGTCGCAGTACGGCATAGGCAAGGGGGACGTTGTCGCCATTCAGCTGCCGAACTGGTGGGAAGTGGCCGCCGTGCATCTCGCATGTGTGCGGCTCGGTGCCGTCACCAATCCGTTGATGCCGATCTTCAGGGCCCGCGAGCTCGAGTTCATGCTCGCCTTCGCCAACACCAAGGCGATCGTGATCCCGCGCGAGTTCCGCGGTTTTGCCTACG
>JBCCEJ010000057.1:0-36341 GCA_039030335.1 Pseudomonadota bacterium
ACGTGGTCTGGATGCTGTCGACCGTGCGTGAACGCGGCGCTCGCACGGTAGACGTCAAGCGCGAGCCGGAAGATGCCTATGCCGAGCATTGTCGGCAGATGGATACGCAAACCCGGCCATTGCGCGACTGCATCTCTTACTACAACGGTCACGGCGACGCCGAGCCCGGTAGTCTCGCCTACTACGGCGGGGGTGCGCGTTGGCACGCGCAACGTGAAGCGGCGCAGGCGAGTCTGGATCCTTACGTGTTCGAGGGTCTGGCGGGCGCTTAGCGGACGACTGAGCGCCCGGCACCCGATGCGTCGCCGGTGCTGGCGATGTCGGAGAGGTTGGCACTGTGCGTGGCATCGGGTGGCCGTCGGCGGCGTGCGTCACGCTCTCTCGATCGTCGGCACCGTGTAGCACTTCTACCCGACCGTGCGCCTAGCGTCGACCTCTCCCGTGTGGAACTGGAAAATGCGGCCTGCCGCTAAGCCGCTTCGAAACGGCTGCTATGAACTGGTCCTGAGGTTTCGGGCGACGTATGTCATCAACTTCTGTTCCGGCCTGGCCCCGACGCCTTCCGTTCTACTACGGCTGGGTAGTAGTCGCGGTCGCTTTCGTGACGATGGGGATCGGCGTCAATGCGCGTACTTCGTTCTCGCTGCTGTACCCGGCGATACTGGATGAGTTTGGCTGGGACCGTGGCGTCACCGCGGGGATCTTCGCGTTCGGATTCGTGGCCTCGATGCTGGTTACGCCGTTCATCGGCATGGCGATCGAGCGGTTTGGGCCGCGTGTGGTCATACCCGTCGGCGCAGTCGCCGTGGCGTGTGGCTTCGCGCTGACGCCAGCCGTCACGTCGATCGAAGGGCTGTACGTAACGCTTGGTGCCCTGGTCGTTGGCGGGAGTGTGGCCGTTTCCTACATCGGCCATTCGGCGTTCCTGCCGAACTGGTTCGCCGCGCGCCGCGGGCTCATGACGGCGCTCGCGTTCTCCGGGGTTGGGGTTGGTGGATTCGTGCTGTTCCCGCTCGTGCAAGACTGGATCGCGGCATTCGGCTGGCGCGAAGCCTGCTACGGTCTGGCACTGCTGCTGGTCGTCATCGTCGTACCGCTGAACGCGGTGGCTCAGCGGCTTCGTCCCGAGGCGCTCGGTCTCGAAGTCGACGGTGGGAACAGGATGCCGGCTGATGCAACGGGAAGGCCGCCGCCGTCGCCTGTCGTCGACCCCGCCTGGGCCGCGATCGACTGGACCTACCGGCGCATTCTCCGCGAGCCCCGCTTCTGGGCGCTGTCACTGGCGTTCTTCTTTTCCCTGTTCAATCACTACGCCGTGCAGGTCCACCAGACCAAGTTCTTCATCGAACTCGGTTACGGCGTCGAGCGCAGTGCGTGGGCGCTCGGCATGACCGTGCTGCTCGGCATTCCGGGCCAGCTCATGATGGGCTGGCTGTCGGATCGCATTGGCCGGGAGTGGGGTTGGGCGATCGCCATGAGCGGGTATTTCGTCTGCTTTATCCTGTTCTTGCTGATGCTGGAGACGCCCACTACATGGCTGCTCTACGCCTCGATCGCGACAGTGGGCCTGGTGGGCATGGGTACCGCGCCGTTGTTTGGCACCATCGGCGCCGAGCTGTTCGGCGGGCCCGGCTTCGGACGCGTCTTCGGCCTGTTGGGGGTTGCCTGTTCGGTTGGCGCGGCCACTGGCGCGTGGGGCCTCGGGCAGATTCATGATGCGGCTGACAGCTACGCACCCGGGTTTGTACTGGGGATGGTATTTACCGTCTGTTCCGCACTTTGCGTTGCCTATGCGGGCCCTGGGCGCGTGCGGCCGGTGGCCGGCCGGCAGCCTCGTCGATAGGCCGGCGCGGGCTCGCGCGCGTATCGCGTTCGACCTGCCAGGCACCCGTTCAGCTACGGTCATGGCACTTCAATCGACTCTGGTAAATGAGAATGAGTTGCATTACGATCGTGCCTTCCTTGGATCAGGGAACTGCCGAGCCATGCACGCGAGCCATTCTACGTTCGTGCCAACGCCACGTATTCGCCGTGGTCATCGACTGGTTTGTGGCATCGCGCTGATGCTGATGGCGCCTGCGGGATTCGCCGCCGGCAGCGAAGCGGGTGCGCCGGTACTCGCCGCGTCAGCTGGAACCGCGCAGTCGCACTCCGCGCTCGTGCTGTTGCTCGGCATCGGCATCGCCCTGATAACGCTTCGTCTGACGCTGGATCAAGACAGACGTCCGTCTCGTACCAAGGCCTTTGTTGCTCGTCTGCGCGATCTTCGGCAGATGTGGGTGGCCCGTCGGTTGTCTGGGCAGCACCGCAACTGAAGTTGAAAACGCAATAGCCGAACGGAGTCTGGGTTGGTACGGGCGGCCTGGTCGGCAGCTTTGATGACGACTTCCCAACCGCCTTGTGCGTGCAGGTTGAGCCGCACACGCGGCCATGATGAAGTGCGCCCATCCTGTTCGTTGTAAGGAGCAACGGGTCGTGGGCGAGCTAGCTTCCAACGCAGTTAATGCCGGACACGTGGTCAGCTACTGGCTCGCCGACAGCGAAGCCAGCCCGCATGCCGCCATCGCGCAAAAGAATCGCTGGTATCGGGGCGGCGACGAGGTCGATTCGGAAATCCGCGCGGGATTTACCGATGCCGTCGAAATGGCGGTCAGTGGACAACTCGACCACTGGTGCAGTACGTCGCGAGGCGCTCTCGGGCTGGTGATCCTGTTGGACCAGTTCACGCGCACTATATACCGGGGTACATCCGCCGCTTTCAGCGGCGATGCGCACGCGCATGAACTGGTCGTGGACCTGGTTGAGCGCGGGCTGGACCGCGAGCTGTCCGTGCCCGCACGAATATTCTTTTATCACCCGTTCCATCATGCCGAGAACCTCACGGAGCAAAACCGCGGCGTCGAACTGCTGAGACGGATGCTCCCGGACTATCCGCCGGCATGGCATGGCTACATTCAGAAGTCGATCGCCGGTTTCAGTCGGCACCGTGACATCGTCGCGCGATTTGGTCGCTTTCCCCACCGCAACTCGGCTGTGGGTCGCGCCGCGACGCCGGATGAAACCGCCTATCTTGCGGGTGGCCCGGATCGATTCGGTCAGTAGGGCCGCCGCGCCGCGCTGATCGGTCTCGATCATCGCGTTTGTCGGAATCCTTTACAGCTCACTCCGCTCTCCAATCGCCAAAATTGGTCAGCTGAACGTTCACCGATCCCCTTGATGCCTGACCCGGCTCGGATTTTTTTCGGCAGGCCGCGCACGAGTGTTGTCGGAAATCTTTACATTCCTGAATTCGACAGCAATGTCATGAGAACATATCTCAATGTTTTCAATACTTTAGAATGTCATTTGGATTCCGGTATGAATATTGCTTGACGATGCTCGTTATCAACATCGCGAACCAGCCTGAGAGGCTGCCACTGCGTCAACCAAAACGGCGCTGGCGCCCGCGCCAGGCGCGCCGCGCGCGATTCGCTTGTCTGCTGTCCGAAGAGAGGGAGAACCGTCTGTGAGAGTGCTCTCGAAGAGCGTGTTTGTGCCGAAAGCATTACGTTTCACCCTGACAGCCGGGATCAGCGCTTTGCTGTTTGCGGGGCCCGCGCAGGCCGTACAGATTCAGGCTGACTGGGTCGCTGGTACCGGTGACTGGAGTACCGGTTCGAACTGGACCTTCGGACCCTTGCCGACCGCGCGTGTGTTCCCGAACAACGACACGTTGAACAACGAGTTCTTCGAAGTTCGAGTCGATAGCAACGGGGGTACGAACTCCGTTGTCACGATGGATACACCCGTGACTATCGACCGCCTGCAGATCGACAGCGGCGACCGTCTGAATATAACGAGTGGCGATACGCTTTCGGTCGCTTCGGATGCCGGGCGCGCGACAAGCGGCGTCATCTCCAACAGCGGCTCGATTCTCATCCAGACCAGCGGCGGCTTCGACACGTTGAGGTTGATCGGCGGGACTGTCGAACTGACGGGCGATGGCAATGGCGTGATTACGTTGGACGACTCGGCGAGCGCGAACCGCGCACGCATCCTCGGCGCTTCCGGCGGCGGCCTCGACAACATCAACAACCTTATCCATGGAGCGGGCGCCTTCGGCTCCAACTCGCTGACTCTGGCGAACCGCGCCGGCGGTACCATCGAAGCGGACGTATCTGCCGAGACGCTGACCGTCGACGCCGACGCTGGCGGGCTGACCAACGAAGGGATGCTCCGCGCGACCAACCAGGCCCGGCTTCTGCTGTCCGGCACGACGGTGCACAACGCGGGCGGCACGATTGAGGCCGACGCGGCCTCCACGGTCGAGCTGTCCGGCAGCAGCCGCATCAACGGGGGCACACTGACCGGCGCCGGCGAGTTCGTGAGCAGCGGTTCGACCACGCTCGACGGTATCGGCATGACGCTCGACGGGGTGACGTTTCAGGTAAACAACGGCACGACGACGACGCTGCTCGGCGATATCGATCTCATCGATAACAGCCGCATCAACGTGAACGGCACCGGAGGCTTCACCGATCTGATCATCGACGGAACGGCGACCCTGGGAGGGGACGGCACGGGCGTCGTCACGCTGGACGACACCGCCGACTCCGGCCGCTCGCGCATTCGGGGTTTGAACAGCGGCCACCTCATCATCGACGATGGCAATACGATTCAGGGGGAAGGGCAACTCGGCAACGGTTCCACCCGGATCACCAACCGAAATGGCTCGCTGATCGACGCCAACGCAAGCGGTCAGATACTGCAGATCGATACGAGCGCAGCCGGTATGGCGAACTCGGCTACCGTGCGCGCCAGCAACGGCGGACGGCTGGTGCTCAATTCCGGCACGGTCGACAACACCGGCGGCTTGATTCAAGCGACAGGCGGGACGACTGTAGAGCTGACGGGCAGTGTCGTCGTATCGGGCGGCGAGGTACGCGTGGACAGCAACGCTGTTCTGGAGATGGATACCGGCACGATTCAGAGCGGCACCACCAACGTCGCTGCCAACGGGCTGATCGAGGTGCACAGCCCAAGCCGTTTGAGCGGACTCGTCAACAACGATGCGCTCGGGACCATCAAAGTCCTGAATGGCGACACATTGACGTTCGACAGTGGCGGCACCTACAACAACGCAGGCCTTATTGAACTTGAGAGCACCGGCGGGTTCACCGACCTGATCATCGATGGTGCGGTTGGCCTCGCTGGCGGCGGCCGTCTGGTGATCGGCGATTCCGCGGGTACGGGCCGTGCGCGCGTGCGCGGCGTCAACACAGGTGTATTGAGTAACACCAGTCATACGATCGAAGGTGAGGGACAACTCGGGTCGGGCAGCACCGATATCCAAAACCTCGCCGGCGGGGTCATCGACGCGAACGTGGCCGGGCGCGAGTTCACCGTGAATACCGCCGGTAGCGCCACGAACAGCGGCGAGATGCGCTCGAGTGGCGGCGGGCTGCTCAACATCGTCGGCGGAACCGTCAACAATGCGGGCGGCACGATCCGCGCGACCAACGGCTCGACGACCGAGCTGAGCGGCGCTGCGGTGGTAACTGGCGGCACGGTCGTGGTCGAAGACGGCGGTGTGCTGGATTTGAACTCCGCTACGGTGCAGGGCGGTACCGTGACCGTTGCGAACGGCGGCGAAGTCATTGTCAGCAGTGCCAGTACCCTCAGCGGGCTCGTCCAGAACGCGCTCGGCGGGAACATCTCGGTCGAGAACGGCCGGACGCTAACCCTGAACAGCGCCGGCACCTATCAGAACGCTGGCGAGATCAAACTCGCGGGAACCGGCGGGTTTACCGACCTTGTTCTGGACGGGGCCGTGCAGTTGAGCGGCGGCGGCACGCTCATCATGGAAGATACCCTCGATCTGGGGCGCGCGCGCATTCGCGGCGTCAATACGGGCGTGTTGACCAATACGAACCATACGATTCGGGGCCAGGGTGAACTCGGGTCGGGCGCAATTGAAATCCGCAACCTCGCGGGCGGAATCATCGAAGCCGATCAGTCCACCCGCAGCCTTACGGTCAATGCGGACGGTCAAGGCGTCACCAACTCCGGCACGATGCGCGCAACGAGTGGTGCCGAGTTGTTCCTGTCTTCAGAGACGGTCCAGAACGCTGGCGGCGTGATCGAATCGCAGACCGGTTCTACGGTCACGTTTGGCGGAACCGATGTGATCGGCGGCACGCTGACCGGCCCTGGTGCGTTCATCGCTCAAACCGGCACCGTGCTCGACGGTGTGGGAATGACGATCGACGGTGCGACCGTCGATATCAATAACGGCCGGTCGATGACCATGACCGGAGATTTCGATCTCAACAACGGCGGGCGCATCGACATCAACTCCGACGGTGGATTCACCGATCTCATTATCAACGGGACCGTCACGTTCGACGGCGACGGCACCGGCGTCGTCAGTCTGAACGACACGACAACTTTCAATCGCACGCGCGTCCGTGGTGTCAACAATGGCGTCATCGTCAATCGCAATGCCACCATCCAGGGGGTGGGGCAACTTGGCAACAACTCTGCGGATATCGCCAACGAGGCGAACGGCGTTATCCAGGCCAACGTCAGCGGCCGGACACTGACCGTTGCGCCGTTCGTCGGCATGACTAACGAAGGTGTTATACGGGCGTCGAATGGTGGCACCTTGCTGGCTGCAGGCGGCACCTTCAGCAATGCCGGCGGCACAGTTGAAGCGCTCGACGGCAGTACCGTGCAGTTCAGCGGCACGGCCGTTATGTCGGACCTCACGGCCGGCGGTGAGCTGGCGGAAGGCGCCTGGCGAGCGATCGACGGAGGCGCCGGTGCAACGCTTCAGGTGGATAACGCGAGCGCTATCAATGCGATTGGCATAAACGCTTCGGTTGAACTCTCCGGCGCCAACTCGTCGTTTTCGAGCGGCGGCATCGCTATCGACGATACGCTGGTTTCCAATGCTGGCACGTTCGCGCTGCGCGACGGGCGCACCTTTGCAACCTCCGCAAGCATGACCAACACCGGTACCGTCGTCATTGACGGCGCTGGTACGCAGATGCTGGTCTCGACCAACTATCAGCAGAGTGCTGGCCGTACGGAGCTCAACGGCGGTGAGCTGATCGCGGTTGGTGGCGTCGTCGATTTCTCCGGCGGCACATTGTCGGGTAGCGGTACCATCCGCGGGACGACGACCTTCGGATCTGCGGCGGTTATCGATGCTGGCTTCTCGCCTGGCATCATCAACTTCGGCGACGACACCACCTTCGATGGGCGCATCAATATCGAACTCGACGGATTGCTGGTCGATGGTGCTGCGCCGAACGTTAACGAGATCAATGTCGGGACCGACCCACTGACCACCGGATTCGACCAGCTGAACATTCTTGCCGGCACGGCCAACCTGCTCGATTCGTTGACGATCGACATCGCGCTCAATTTCGTACCGAGCGCCAACGACTTCTTCGACATCATCACGGCCGACGTACTGAACGTTGACCTCACTCAGATCACGTTCCTGATGCCGTCGAGCTTCTCCGCGAGCGTGGTATCTCTGTTCGACCCGAGTCGTCAGAGAAATGCGCAGGCCCTTCGGTTGACCTTCAACGGTCAGACGAGCGCGCCGGTACCTGCACCAGGTACGCTGCTGCTGGCCGCACTGGCGTTGCTGGCGGTTCGTGGAGCGAGGCGCCGGGCGCGTTAACCTGTCGGCGAAATCCGATGTTGCGGCCCGTTCGGGCCGCGGTAGGTCAAGGTTTATGGAACGCGGCTCGGCCGGCCTGGCGGCGCGTCAGTCCAGGTAGCGGATGCCGCGCTGCTCGAATTTCGCCGGGTCCCAGAGCCGTCGTATCTTGCCGGCCTTCACTTTGGCTTCAGTCTCAGCTTCCGCCTCCTCGATCAACGCGAGTGATTTCGCGGTATCCGCCGCGCGATCGCGGGGGATCACCACAACGCCATCCCGGTCTCCGACCAGAATGTCGCCGGGACTGATAACCATCCCGCCGATGCTGACGGCCGCGTTGACCTCACCGGGTCCGTTTCTGTAACCAGCGTTCGGGCTGAGTCCCCGCGCGAACGTCGGCGGACCGAGCTTTTCGATACCGGCCGCGTCCCGTACCAGTCCGTCGGTGACAATAGCGGCCGCGCCGAGCTGTTTGGCGATCGCCGCCCAATGGTCGCCGATGACCGCGCCACTCTCGTCCTGACCGGTTGCGATCACCAATACGTCGCCTTTCTTGATGTAGTCGAGCATGGCCATCGCCGCCAGATTGTCGCGCGGCCCACCGCTTGCCGTGACGGCAGTTCCAGCGAACTTCTGCTTCGCATTGAGGCCCTTGATCGAGTAGTGCAAGCAGCCGAAGCCTTGTTGAGCATCTGCGATAAAACTGGTCTGGGCCTTGGCGAAGCGCCGCACCAGGCGTTGCGGAGCGCGTTCGATCGTTTTGCGCACTACCAGTGCGACTGGATCGCCTATCATCGTGGTTATCCTTCGTTTACATTTTTTTCGAGCATCGGCGCCTGCCGCCCCCAACTCGCCCGAGGGCTCGCAACGGTCGCTACTGTTGCCCGGGGTTGGGGTTGGCGTATAGATGCCTGCGAGCCTCTTCGTCCCAGTTGCCGGTGGGCTTTCCAAATTCTTTGCCCACTTCGTATCCGCGGCGCAAAGCCGGACGGGCCTGAAGAGCTTTGTACCACCGCCGGACATGCGGAAAGGTCTCCAGGTCGACCTGCTGACGCTTGTAAGTGATGACCCAGGGCCAGATCGCCATATCTGCGATCGAGTAGTCGCCGGCAACGTATTCGTAATTGGCGAGCCGCCGGTCCAACACTCCGTAAAGCCGCAGCATTTCGTTGTCGTAGCGCTCGGCCGCGTAAGGCACCTTCTCCGGGGCATAGAAGCGGAAGTGGCCGGCTTGACCGAACATCGGACCCACACCGCCCATCTGCCACATCAGCCATTCGATGACCGTGTTTCGCCCACGCACGTCAGTCGGCATGAACCGGCCGGTTTTCTCGGCCAGATAGACCAGGATCGCGCCCGTTTCGAACACTGAGATCGGGTCGCCGCCGTCAGCGGGTTCATGGTCGACGATAGCCGGCATGCGGTTGTTGGGACTGATGGCGAGAAAATCAGGTTCGAACTGTGCGCCGCGCCCGATGTTGACGGGAATGACTGTGTAATCGAGTTCCATTTCCTCGAGCGCAATCGAGATCTTCCATCCATTGGGTGTGGGCCAGTAGTACGCGTCGATCATCGTTGGTCCGGTGCGGCGCCATTGCAAGATGACCCGAGATTAGCACGCGGCGTGGGAGGGTTAGCGGTGCCCGGGGCGGTTGCAATGCACTGGCGTTGATCAGATAGTCACGCCATGGGGCTCGCGAACGCCCCGTGAGGCGTCAGCCCAAGCTTCGCATCCGCAAAACGTTTGGTAACTGCCGTGGCCCGTCCGGGTCAGCGCAGTTCGTGATAGCGAGGATGCGTATGCCTTCCCCTACTGAAATTACCGTATCGCAGCTGACCCGCCTGGTCGGTACCGAGAATGCGCCGCGCGTTATCGACGTACGGCTGGACGAAGACTTTGCGCTTCATCCCGTATTGATTCCCGCCGCAAGGCGCTGCTCGCATACTGCCATCGATGCCCTGGCGCCGACGCTCGGCGGCAACAGAGTTGTCGTCGTATGCCATCGTGGACTGAAGCTCTCGCAGGGTGCCGCCGCCATACTGCGTACCTACGGTGTCGAGGCTGAAACGCTCGCCGGTGGTCAACTCGCTTGGTGCGATGCCAACGCCCCCGTGTTCGCTCCGCAATATTTGCCGGAGCACGAATCCAGCGGCCGGTCGCTGTGGGTCACGCGTCAGCGGCCGAAAATCGACCGCCTGGCCTGCCCGTGGCTGATTCGCCGGTTTCTGGACCCCGACGCTGAGTTCCTGTTCGTAGCCGCCGATCAAGTCATGGCCGTGGCTGAGCGTTTTGGCGCCGAGCCGTTCGATGTCGACGGTGCGCGGTGGCAACACGACGGTGAGCGGTGCACCTTCGACATGCTGTTGGAACAGTTCGGGCTGCACACAGACGCCTTGCAGCGACTGGCACGCATCGTGCGGGGAGCCGACCTCGGCAAACACGAGCTGGCACCGGAATGTGCGGGTCTGCTGGCGGTGTCGCTCGGCCTCTCCCGCGTATATCGCGATGACCTGGCGCAGGTGGAGGCGGGCATGACCTTGTACGACGCGCTCTATCGCTGGGCGCGCGATGCGCTAGACGAGACGCACGCATGGCCGGATGGACACCGTTCCAAACTTGGGACGTCAGGTCGGTGAGCGATACATCTGTCAACGAAGCCGGATCTTCCGGCGGTTCGGCGAACCACTCGACGCCGAGCCTTGGCGAGGCCTTCAAGGTCTGGCTTCGCATCGGGCTGCTGTCGTTCGGCGGCCCTGCCGCCCAGATTGCCTTGATGCATAGAGAGGTAGTCGACCAACGCGGCTGGATGAGTGAACAGTCGTTCTTGAACGCGCTCAGTTTCTGCATGTTGCTACCGGGCCCAGAGGCCATGCAGGTGGCAACGTACGCGGGATGGCGCATGCACGGGACCATAGGCGGGCTGATCGCCGGCGCGCTATTCGTGGTTCCCGGAGCGATCGTCATTGCGTTTCTCGCGACCATTTACGTGCTGGCTGGAACGATCGGCTGGGTTGACGCGCTGTTCCTCGGCGTCAAATCAGCCGTCATTGTGATCGTGCTGGAGGCGTTGTTGCGCGTTGCGAAACGGGCGTTGCTGGCACATTGGCACTGGGGGGTTGCCGGACTGGCATTTGTCGCGATCTTCTTTCTGTCACTACCATTCCCGGTCATCATTCTCGCGGCCGGAGTTTTTGGTGCGATGCGGGCCGTGGCCCGTGCCGAGAACGAACCGGTGGCGGCCGCGATGACCACATCGGTCGGCGCCACGGTTGGCCGCGTGTGCGTGTGGTTGGTCATCTGGTGGCTTCCGGTCGCCGGGCTCTACGCTTCGAACGCGCAACTGCTTTTTGAGGTCGGCGTGTTCTTTTCGAAGCTTGCGGTCGTGACCTTTGGCGGCGCTTACGCCGTACTCGCGTATCTGGCCCAGGACGTCGTCGAGTACCACGGATGGTTGAGCGCCGGGCAAATGCTTGATGGCCTGGGACTCGCAGAGACAACGCCTGGCCCTCTGATTCTCGTCACGGAATTCGTCGGCTTTCTGGCCGGATATCAGTCTGGCGGATTACCTCTCGCCTTCGCGGCGGCTGGCGTGACCCTTTGGGTGACGTTTGTGCCGTGCTTTCTCTGGATATTCGCCGGGGCCCCGTACCTCGACTGGATTGCCAGCCGCCCGCGGCTGAGTGGCGCGCTGGCGGGTATAACGGCCGCCGTCGTCGGCGTCATGCTGAACCTGTCCGTTTGGTTCGCTCTACAGGTGTTCTTCGGCGAAGTCACAACCAGTTCAGTCGGGCCGTTGACGCTCTGGCTACCCGACTTGAGCACGCTCGACTGGCGCGTTGTGTCGCTCGCCGTGGTGGCTGGCGTGCTGCTCCTGCGACTGCACTGGAACGTCGCTTCGGTGATTGGTGTTGTTGCCGTGTTGGGAGTGGTATCCGAGGCCATTGCCTGAGGGGCGACCGGCCATGGTCTGATGCGTGACGCGCGCTCGCGACGCGCCCAGCGTGCGGCCCTCGCCTACAGGCGCGGGCGTCGCGGCCGACTGCGAAGCGCCCAAGTAGTGGGCATTGTGTTGCCGAGAAGAGCGGGCCAACGTGGCTCGCCCCGTAACTCCGGACAACGCCATGGACCACTCGACCCGCTTTCCCTCGTGTTACGACACGTGGGCGGATGAACTGCCGTTTGATGAACTGCTTTCGCATCTACCTGACCCCGTCGGCCGCCTGACGCGCCGCCTTCGTGAGCGCGCGTGCGTCTTTGGTGTCGGCGTGCTGAGCGAGCCGGAACGCCTTTACCTGCGGTTCGACGATTTTTCTGCCGCGCTGGCCGATGGAAGCTGCTACGGCTTCGTCGAATCCGCCAGCGCGCAGACGTTGGCGGATATCGAAACGTGTCTCTCGATGTATGACCACGACGCACCGCGTGGCGCGTTCCAGGCACTTTGCCGTGGTGTCCTGGCGGGCACGCTCACACCTGTCGACTCGCATGCTGTCTACGCATGCGTCGATCCCATCACTTACGTGCAGTTCGAACTGAATGCGATGATGGACTGCTACGCTGAACAGCACGGATTGTTCGATGCGGTCGTGCACCGGATGCCGGGCGAGCCAATGGTCTTGATGTAGGGCACGAAAGGCGCCCTGGGGAGATGCAACGGCACGGGACAACCGCCCGGCCGGCGTCGACTCCTAGCCCGCATATTTCACCAGTCTGGCGCTGCTGATAGCCAAGCGTCCTTGTATTGAAGACCAAAGTGCGGTCTCAACCGTCGCCTTGGCGGTACGATTCGCGCCTGCACGAGCCGGCACTCGAACTTGCACGCCACATCGCGCGAACCTCACTCGGTCCTGGAACAACCAGGTCCAACGTGGAGTTCCCACGATGTAACGCACAATTCCTTCGCGCCATTGTCGTGCACTGGTGAAATATGCGGGCTAGTCGGCAGCCAGTCGCCGGCGTGGCACCTGGAGCATCGACGGTTGGTCACGGTGTTAGTACGTACTTGCCGACGACGCCACGTCCGTTGACGGTGCGCAATACCTCATTGACCTCATGGAGCGGCGCGGCCGTGGGTTCGGCCGGCTGCAGCTTACCCTGTTCCAACAGGGCGCGGAGTTCAGCCATTAGCTCCGCTTGCAGATTCGGGTGCCGCGAACGCCAGCCGCCCCAATCGACGCCGATCACGCGGCGATTGCGAAGCAGGATCTGATTGGCGGGTAAGCGCGGAATAGTACCAGCGGCGAAACCCACCACGAGCAGCGCTCCGTCGTCGGTGAGTGCACGAAGCGCTGGCTCGGTGTGGTCGCCGCCGAGCGGGTCGAGGACGACGTCGACGCCGCCGCCCGAAGCGGCGCGCGCCGCGGTCTTCAGGTCGGCGCGGCTGTAGTCGATCGTAGCGGCAGGTTGTAAAGCACGGCAGTAGTCGAGGCGTTCTCGGGATGAGGCAGCGGCGATCACGCGCGCGCCCAACGCTGTGCCGACGTCCAGCGCGGCCCGGCCGACGCCCCCCGATGCACCGAGCGTCAACAGGTGCTGACCGGGCTGGATCTGAATGCGTCTCGTGAGTGCGAACAGCGCAGTGCAGTAACTTTGCACGAAGGTTGCGGCCTGTCCGGCGCTCAGGTGAGCGGGTCGATGGAAGACCCGGTCTTCGGGAAGGGCCACGTATTGTGCGTAGCCTCCACCGTCGAGGCCGCAAGTTGCGAACACCGCGTCTCCCGGTTTGAAAGCCATTGCTGCGGTGCCGACGGCGGTTACGACCCCTGCGATTTCGAAGCCTGGGATATGTGGCAATTGCGGCTTCAACTGATATCGGCCACTGACGATCAGGCCGTCGACAAAATTGACACCGCACGCCTCTACGCGAACTGCAACCTCACCGGCTGCTGGCGCAGGAGTTGGCACGTCGTCGATCGCAAGTGGTGAGTCGAAATCGTGGCATATGGCTGCGCGCATGGTTCGGATTCTCCCGTGCCCGGTGCTGCTTGCGGTCGCGTGGTGTTAGCCGCCGGCGCTTGCGACGCCGTCCCATAGCAGCTTCAACGCAAAGATGGTGAGGATGATGCGAAACGCCCGCGCGAACTGTTGCTCTGGAACTTTGTCGAGCAGTTTGCCGCCCGCCAGTGTGCCGCCAAAGCCCGCGGCGACCATCGCAACGATAAACGCGACCCATTCGGTGTAGGCGAAACCGATAATGCCGAACGCGATCGCCTTCAGCAGATAGTGCATGCTGACGCAGGCGCCCTGTGTCGCCACGATGGTGTGACGATTGTGTCGGTCGCTGGCCATGCACGCACCGAACAGCGGCCCCGCGGCGCCAAGGAACATGCCGAGGAAGTTCACGACAAAGCCGACACCCAGGAAGCCCTCGTCGCTGACGCTGAATTTGCGAATCTTGGGGGCCCACACCAGGAACACGATAAATAGCGCAAGCACTATCTGGAGAGCTGCCGTCGGTAGGGCTACGAACAGATTTGCCGCGAGGATGGTGCCGACGATGCCGCCGGCAAGAAAGAAAACGAAGATCCGGCGATGCACGTGCTCGCGCATGATGATCGCGCGCCCACCGTTGGAGCCGAGTTGCACAATGCCGTGGATCGGCAGCAGAACAGCTGGGGGAAACAGGGGGGCCATCACGGCGAGCATTCCAACGCCACCGCCGACGCCCAGGACGGCCGTCGTTGCCGACATCAGAAAGCTGCAAACGAGGAGGGCGAGCGCCACCGGCCACGACAATAGTTCGGGGAGTAGGGTCATCAACAGGTAGTGCGGCGCGCGCCGTCGAATACGCGGTGACCCATACGGTACCCGATTTTGCGTGGTTCTTTGGGGGATGGAGCCGATCTCGACGTAGGCGCTGGTTCCGGCCGACCAGGCCGGGGAGCACCGCCCATTGGCCCGTCACCGTCGGCCAGCGGCGGCGTCTGCGCCGGATCGGCGCGATCGTCAATAGATGAGATTCATCATCCCGATTAGAACGATCAGAAACAGCACGGTCATGACGCCGCCCGCTCGCATGAAGTCAGGCACCCGGTAGCCGCCTGGCCCCATGATCAGAGCATTGACCTGGTGTGTCGGGATCAGGAAAGAGTTCGAAGTGGCGAGCGCGACGGTCAGCGCAAACACAGCCGGGTCGGCGCCGACTCCGAGCGCTACGTTGACGGCCAGAGGCACCAGCAGAACCGTGGCACCAACATTCGACATCACGAGCGTAAAGAACGTGGCCAGGATGGCCATCGTCGTTTGAATGACCCAGATCGGCATTTCGCCGACGGCGGCGATTACCTGATCGGCAACCCATTTGGCCGTGCCGCTGGTTTCTACCGCCAACCCCAGTGGAATCAGTGAGGCCAGCAGAAACACGGTCTTCCAACTGATCGCCTCGTAGGCTTCCTCGATCCGCATGACGCCGGATAGCACCATGCCCACTGCGCCGGTCAGCAACGCGATCGATAACCGGACGTCGGAGAAAAGTATGAGCCCGAGTGCTACGGCAAAGAAGAACCCAGCGAGGTGCACTTTCTGGGGACGCAGTTCCTCCTGGGGGTATTCGGTCGTGACGACGACGAAATTGCGGTTCTCCCGTAAGCGCCCGAGCGCGTCCCAGGTCGTATGCACCACCAAGGTATCGCCCGGCTGAAATTCCATGCGCCGTACGCCGTCACCTTCGCGAAAGGTCTCGCCGCCACGGTGTAATGCTACCAGTGCGATCCCGTAGGTCTTGCGCAACCATATGTCACGCGCGGAGCTGCCAACCAACGATGAGTTGGGCGGTATCACGATCTCGGCGATACCGGAGGTTAGCGGCGACAGCTCATCGACGAAGGTGCGTATCTGGGTGCGGCTGGTGAGGCCAAAATGCTCGGCAAATTCCAGCACCGCATGCGGGCTTGCGAGGATGCCTAGCGTCGTACCGGCATCGATCCCGACGTCGCGCGCCAGGGAGCCGGGTCCGATGCGCGGGGTGTTTCCGGCCTTCACGGCAACGACGCGAATTCGCCAGGGGTTTTCGATGTCCTGCAGCGCCTGGCCTATCAGTGGGCTCGAGGTCGGTACGAAGACTTCGAAGATCCCATAGTCGAGGCCGTAGACGTCCTGGAAGTACTTCAGCGTGTCTGGCTTCTTGATGGCATCGCCAGGTACTTCTGGCAGTACGTATCGCCCGGCGATGACGAAATAGGCAATGCCGGTAACGACCATCACAAGGCCGATCGGCGTTACCGAGAACAGTGACCAGGTATCCATCGCCTGAGACGCCGGCAGAACCTGGTTCGAAGACAGGATGAGATCGTTTAGCAAAATGAGCGGGGACGAACCCACCATCGTCATGGTGCCGCCCAGAATGGCGCAGAAGCCCATCGGCATCAGCAGCCGGGACATCGCGACGCCGGAGCGTGCCGAGATGCGGCTGACCACTGGCAGGAACAGCGCGGCTGCGCCGACGTTTTGCATAAACGACGAAATCACGCCGACGGTGGCCGAGATAATCGGGATGATCCGGCTTTCGTTCGTGCCGCCGATCTTCAGGATGCCCTTTGCCACGCGACTCATAACGCCAGTCTTATCCAGTCCGGCGCCGATGATCATGACGGCGATAATCGAAATGACCGCGTTGGATCCAAAGCCTGTGAAGAGTTGACGGTTGTCCAGCAATCCTTGTTCGAGCCCTATCCATGGCGCGAGCGGAGTAGTCAGCCCAAGCAACACCATGATCGAGATGGCGGTCACGTCGACCGACACGATTTCGAAAACGAACAGATAGATCGTCAGGACCAGAATGACGCAGACCCAGCCGACGGGCGTCGCGGGCGCGGCGTAGAACAAGCCGGCCGCCATCGCGGCAAAGATGGCTCCGAACATCCAGCGCCGAACCGTCGGCCCGGACAAACGGGTCGACGCTGCAGACAGCTCGGCGCCGTCGCGGTCGTTGCGGGCGGCTTGATCTTCTGACGTGGTCGCCATGGCACCATCGGCCCGTTGGCCGGTTCGACGTATCTTGCGCTGTACGCGCGTTCGTGACTGCCGGGGCTGCGCTCGTGGGCGAGCGGCGCCGGTCGGCGGCGACCCCGCAGATTGCGCCAGACAAAGTCGTGGCGCCAGCACGACACTTTAGCGCATTCCGGGGCAAGCGGTGAGCCTTGGAGCGGGAGACGAGGCTACCCAAGAGGTTATAGTCGGAACGCCGAAGGCGTTCGCGCCAGAGGCTCCGGCAGCCTCGTGCCGGGTCAGCGCATCTGTCAGATGGAGGAGCCACTATGAATTTTGCGATCGTCGGGGCCGGGGCTCTCGGCTCTGTTCTCGGAGCGCACCTCATCAAGGCCGGACATGGCGTCTCGATGGTGGCACGTGGTGCGCGCGCCGCACACCTTGTTGGCGCCGGGCTGCGCCTGACCGGCCTTGTCGACGCCGAGGCGGCGTGCCGGGTTGTAACCCAACCCGCCACGCTCGAAGACGATGACGCCGAGGTGTTGATATTCGCAGTCAAGACCTACCAGATGGAGGCGGCGCTGGCGCCGGTCGCGCACCTCAACCCGAAGGCCGTCGTATCCGTCGCAAACGGCGTCATGAAGAACGAGCAGATGGGTGCGATGTTCGGTCACGACGTGGTCATGGGCTGCATGGCCGATACCAGCGGCGAACTGCAGTCGGACGGTGTCGTCCGTTTCACTCGCAATGTCGGCATGCAAATCGGTGCCGTGACGCCGGATAGTCGCGCGGATGCCGCCGCTGTCGCCGCCGCGATCGATGATGCCGGCGTGGCGTGCCGGGCCGTTCCCAACATCAGCACGGTCGAATGGTCGAAGTTCACTGCCTGGGTGGCGATGTTTTCACTTGCGGTGGTCGCGCGACGCCCGACGGGACAGTTCCTGAGCGACCCTCATTTTGCCGGCGCCACGGTTGCCCAGATTCGCGAGGCGGGCACCGTAGCGGCGGCGCTGGGCGTGGCGCTGGACAACGACGCGCCGATGCCCGTCGTGGATATCCTCGCCGCAAGTGATGCCGACGCGTGTGCGATCGTGCAGGGCGTCGGCCGGAATTTTGCCGAGAACGCGCCGCAGCATCGTATGTCGGCGCTGCAGGACCTGGAGGCTGGCCGACGGCTCGAAGTGCACGAAACGCTCGGCTGGCTGGTCGGCAAGGCCGATGCCCTGGGGCTCCCCGTACCGGCGCTCAAGACGGCCCTGCAACTCGCCGCGGGGCTGGATGCACTGCAGTCCGTCACCTGACGCAGGCTGCCACCGCGTGAGCCGCCGGCGCGGTTGGCCGCACATGCGCCCTGGGGCGGTTCAGAGCGCGTCCACCCAAGGCATGGTCAGTCGATCGTAATGACGATCTTACCCATGGCCCGACGCTCGGTCAGGTCTTTTAGCGCATTGCCAGCGTCGGCCAGCGCATAGCGCCGCGAGACGTGCGGTTTAATCTTGCCGGCCAGATACAGCTCGACCAGTTCCCGGTTGTTCTGGCGGTTGGTCTCCACCTCACGACTCGTGAAGGTGCCCCAGAATACGCCGACGATCTCACAACCTTTCAGCAGCGCGAGATTCAACGGGATGCGAGGAATGCCTGCCGGGAAACCGACCACCAGAAAGCGGCCCTTCCAGGCGACACAGCGCAGCGCTGCCTCGGCGTAATCTCCGCCCACAGCGTCGTAGATGGCATTCGCACCGTCCGGGCCGACCGCTTCTTTGAACTGCGCGGCAAGTGCTTTGGTGCCTTCCTTGTCGAACGGTCCCCGCGGGTAGATCAACCCCGTCTCGGCGCCGTGCGCCTTCGCGAGTTCCACTTTCTCCTCGCTCGACGCGGCTGCGACAACCCGCGCTCCCATGGCGTTCCCGAGCTCGCAGGCGGACAGACCTACCCCGCCGGCCGCACCCAGGATCAACAGCGTATCGCCGGCGCTGAGTGCCGCCCGTTGTTTCAATGCGTGATAGCTGGTGCCGTAGGTGAAGATGAAAGCTGCGCCTTCGTCAAAGGGCATGCTGTCCGGCATCGACACGCATCGATTGGCCGTCGTCACCACTTGCTCGGCCATGCCGCCCGAACCGGTCAGAGCCATGACCCGGTCACCGATCTTCAGCTGGTCAACCCCGGCGCCCACCGCGTCGATTTCGCCCGCGACTTCCCCTCCCGGCGCGAACGGCCGCTCCGGACGAAACTGATATTTGTCTTCGATAATCAGTGCGTCGGGGTAGTTGACGCCGCAGGCGTGCACCCGTATCCGGACTTCGCCGTCAGAGGGGACGGGAGATTCAGCTTCGTCCAGTACAAGCGTATCCGGCCCGCCTGGCGCGCGGCTCAACAGTGCTTTCATGATGTGGCGACCAACCTGAGTACGAGGGAACGATCCACCTCATACTATCAGCCAAATCGCTGCCGAGGCGTTCTAACGCGGCCGCCAGTTTGCATCAACGTGGCGTGCGGCCCCGGGCCAATCAAGCGTCTGCGACAAACCCGCGCCAGGTCGACATGTAATCGACGAAGGCCGGACCCAGTCCTTCGTTGCGTAGGTAATCGCGCGTAACCGGTAACGCTAGCGCCTCGAACCCAGGTGTCTCACGCATCAGCTTCGGAAAGTCGTGGTGCAAGATCGCAGCACGTCCCAACAGGACAAAATCCGCGCCTTCGTCGAGACAACGCTGTACTGCCGCCGCCGTTTTCAGCTTACCGGCGACACCGAGGCGCACGTTGCCGCGATCGAGCGCGGCAAAATGTTGGATCAGCGGCTTGTCGCTGAATGCTTGTTCGCCCGGGGCCTTGAACACGTCCCAGAGCGACATGTCGAGGTAATCGATCTGGTCTTCTTGCATCAACGCGGCCGCAAGTTCCGTCGACTCGCCCAACGTGATGCCAAATCGTTCAGGTGACAGACGCACGCCGACGCTGAAGTCAGCCCCGCAGCGTGCCCGGATGCCGGCGATGATCTCGCGCAGAACCCGCGCGCGGTTTTCGAGTGTTCCACCGTACTCGTCATCTCTGCGGTTCAGTTCGGCGGAAAGAAACTGGCAGATGATGTAACCGTGTGCGCCATGGAGCTCGACGCCGTCGAAGCCGGCGTGCTCTGCTCTGACCGCGGCCGCCACGAAGTCATCGATCAGGGTTCGCACTTCGTCGTTCGAGAGCGCGCGCGCCCCTGTCTCTTCGTCTGCAGAAGGGCTGACAGGCGCGCTCCCGGTCAGCGACGGATTTGCGCGCATGCCGCCGTGATAGAGCTGGGCTACGGCGATACTGCCATGACTTCGAATGGCGCCCGCGAGGCGCGCCAGCCCCTCGATGTGTCCGTCGCCGAAGATGCCGAGTTGTCCGGCGAAGCCCTGACCGCCGGCCTGTACATGGGCCGCGCAAGTCATCGTCAGCCCGAAGCCGCCCGCTGCGCGCATTTGCAGCCAGTTGAACTCGTCGTCCGACAGGCGCCCGTCAGCGTGACTTTGCAGATTCGTGAGCGGTGCCAACATGAACCGGTTGGCCATCGACGGCCCACGCGTGAATGTCAGTGGTTCAAAGGCAGATGGTGCGCTCATGGTTGAGAGTATCCTCGCGGGTTGAAGTGCCCTACAGGCGGTATATCGGTCTACTACAGATACCCGGTCGTCAGGGTCTCTGGGGTGACCGCACAGCAACCGCTGTTCGCGGTCCGCGCGACGCCGGTCAGGCTCTCGACTCCCGCGTCAGCGCATCGCCGTCGCGCCATGGCGATATCTGGCCTGAGTACGCTTGCGGGCCGGTTCTGAAATGCGCCGCTTCTGCCATGGTTTCTACAAACGCCATATCGATCGGATAGCACGCCGCATCGCGCGGTAACGGCCCGGCTTTCGATACATGACCTTTCAACGCATGTCCTACCACCTGCTCCGCAACGACCGCTGCTTCGATGACCTTGTCGAGTTTGTATCCGGTCTCGATGCCCATCTCATGACAGAGGTTGACGAAGTCTTCGGTCGGCACATGACCCGCGGCCCTGCCGTTGCCACAGTACGGACAGCCGCCCATGCCGCCGAGTGAGGTGTCGAAGTCGGTCGCCCCGAGCAGCAGCGCTTCGTAGTAACTCGCGATCGTGACGCCGCGCGTGTTGTGCAGGTGCATGTGGTAGGTCTGGATTTCGGGATAACGCTCGCGGATCGCAGTGATGAGTTCGCGGGTCGTGTGCGGCATGTTCCAGCCCATCGCATCGAGCAGTGAGACTTTGCCGACCGGGATGCCGACGCTTCGCCATTTCCCGACCATGAGGTCGAGCAGCTCGAGACACTGCTGCACCGTAAATGCGCCTTCGAAGTTCGAGCCGAACGGATTGCCGAGCGCGACCGCGCCGCTCGTGGCACCGGCCTCGAGGGCACTTTGTACGGCCGTGTCCATTGCCGCGATCATCTCGCCCTGGGTGCGGTTGTAATTGCGGCGCGCAAAGGAGTCGCAAAGCTCTACATGCGTGGCAAAGCGGCGGCCGCGCACGTCGATCTTGGGATACCAGGCATCCGCCCGGTCGAAACCGCGTTTGTTGAACACCGCCGCCGTGTAGACGATGCCGGGTTTCGGCTCGAAACGCGCCACCAGTTCGTCGATGGATGCCATCGACGGGGTCCATTTCGGATGCGCAAACGATCCTACCGAGATGGTTTTTGCACCCATCTCACCGATCGCGTCGAGCAGACGGAGTTTGTCTTCCAAAGGTATCTCGGCGCTCTCGATCTGCAGGCCCTCGCGCATGGTGTCGTCGACGATATTGACGGACTTGGGTAGTAGGCTGGTCATCGGGGATCCTCCGAAGCGAGTGGTGGGTCAGGTGGCGCAGAACGCGTTGTTCGAGCGATGTTCGATCGGTTTGACATCGCAATTCAAGCGCGGTGGTGCAAATGTGGCGGCGGCGCCGCTGCCATCGCAGCCAGTGCCGCCAGCGTGATTCCGACACCCATCAGCATCAGGGCGGGTGCTGCAATCCAGTGCGGCAGACGATCGAACAGCGTCCATTCGAGCGCTACCGCGAACAGCGGCATCAAGGTCATGGCGGCGACCGCCGCGGCCGCGCCGAGACGCGAGACGGCAGACGCGTACAGCAGGATCGCGACCATGTTGAACAGCACGCCCTGGTAAAGGCCGTGCACGAGTGTGGCGCTCGCCGGCACAGCGAGTATCTGCGGGTTCAGCCAAAGCCCGTAGACGATCAGGTACGGCAACGAAAATGCCGCTGCCAGCGCGGCGCCATCAACCGGATCGACCCGAAACGCGCGCAGGAGCACAGTGAAGACAGCCCAACAGATACCGGCCGCGAGGTAAGCGACCTCGCCCCACCAGCGGACATCCGCCTGACCCGTGTCGGCCATAAGCAACAGTGCGAGCCCGGCGATCGTCAAGACCACGCCGGCCAGGCGTTTTTTGTTAACCGGCTCGCGCAGCCAGGCCCATGCGAGCAGCGTACCCAGCAGGAGGGTGATGCCAGGCACGATGCTGCCGCCATGCGTGAACGGTGCGCCATTGACGCCGACAAAGACGAACCCGCCGAACGGCACGCCGCCGGTTAGCGCCAGTGCGATTGCGCGCGGCCAACCCGGTTGCGTCGCGAGACGCCGGCGCCGCGCAAAGACATAAATGGCAAACAGCAGCCCGGAGACCCCGTAGCGTAGTGTGACGACATCCTGGGGACTTCCGCCGGCTTCGAGATAGTAACGCGCGGACGCGAACCCGCCAGTAAAGATCAGCACTGCAGTGGCCAGTGCCAGCATCGGCAGGGCGTGCGCCAACACGGAACGAACGGACGTGTGCGGCGCCGTCACCGGCTCATCCGCAGTTGTTCATCGGGAGTCGTCGCGCCGAAGGTCATCTGCTGAGATCAGGTGGGGTGCGCCTGATCGGCCCTTGGAACGGCGTTGAGGTGAAGTCAGCGCACGTCGAATCGCGCGAAGCTCCCGCAACACCGAGTAAAGCAGCCATGACATGACCAGCAGGTTGACCAGCAATCCCGCGACTATCAACCACACGCCATTCGACTTCATCGAGCCGGAGACTGCCGCGATGCGCTCCATGCCTGCTCCGACGGCGCGCTCTACCGACTGCAGCAGTTTGTTCGGTTTGTTGACCTTGAAGTTCCTATCCAAAGCCAATCTGGTCTGGTCGGCGCCGATGTCGATACCCTCGGACTCGCTGCGCGGTTCGCAGTCGAAATCGTCCGTGACATCGGCCGAAGGCCGCGCTTGGCCACGTATCACCTCGATGCCGGTCACCAGGTGCAGATCGCCCACTGAGGGCTTTCTGAACCAGTTCGTGGTTGCGTAGTCGATGTTCGAAACGAGGCTGGCGCTGCCGCCGTTGCGCTGTCGCAGTCTGGCATTTGTGAGGTTGTGTGCCAGCACGACATCCTGCGTGCCCGCGAAACGGTATTCGATTGCATTCGGATAGTTTTCGGCGAATACCGTATTGTGCGCGACGTATGTGCCAGGGCTGTTCTCGAGTCCTATTCCGACATCGCGCGTGACGTGGACGAAGTTGTTGATGATGGTCCCGCCGACGTTGCCGCGTTCGCCCAGGCCGAACCCGATACCACGATCCGCGTTGATGATGAGGTTGCGTTCCACGCGGTTGTTGTGCGAGCCGTTCCACAGATGAATGGCGTGTTCGGCGAGACCCTGGTCGGGGCTGCGTATGTCCTTGAAGACGTTGTCGTGAATATGCCAGTTGGCGACTCGGTGCGCGTCGATACCGCCCGAGTACGACTGAAATGCTTTGCCGGGCGTGTATTCGAACAGGGAATTGGAGACGCGGCCCTGGTCTGAACGCGCTTCGGACTTGTCGCCCGAGACTTTGACCAGCTGCTCACCGGCGTCGTAGATGCGCAGGTTGTGTAGCACCGGGCGGTCGGCGTCTCGTTCGCCTTGGATCTGAATGACGTGGTGCTTGACGCGCCCGAGGCTCATGTCTCGCACGGTGACATCCGAACCTTGCACCAGAAACACGTGCGTTGCGCCGCCGTTCGGGCCGCCGCCTACGATCACCACATCATCGCGCCGTCCGGAGGCGCCGCGGATGGTGATTCCGTCTCCAGACAGTATCAGGCCCCGGTTCGGGACCTGGTAGCGCCCCGGTTTGACGATGATGTGCCTGGGTCCGTTTCGATTGGCCGCCGAGACTGCTCTCGCCAGGGCCTGCGCGGAGTCCACCACGGCGGCTGGTCCTCGCGGTAGCTCCGGGGCTGGCACGCACAGCGTGGCCGTGCTCGCATGCACCTGCGCCGCGCATAACAGCGTTGCCGCCGCCAGCGTGGACCGTTGGGCGAAGAGTGAGGGTGCGGAGGATGGTCCGAAGCTCAATTCAGATGCGCCTGTCCAGGGCGGATGAAACGCAAGTCAGCATACCAGCTGGCTCCTTGGAAAGGCCTGCAGCGCCGCTTACAACGCGGTGTCGGAGGTGACTGCTGGAGGCGTTGGGTCGGGCGCGGCTCTACCCGGAAGATCGAGGCACCCAGCCTGCAGCGCCGACCGAGCAGGCCGACGGTGTCGGCAACCTGCTGACGGGCGTCTCGCCTGCTATCGTAGGAGACTTCGGCCGTTGGCGCAGGCAGGTGGTCGGCGCCGATCTGCAATCGATTTAGGAGAACGACATGAACGACACCGAGAGTGCGGCGCTAGCCGAGGCGCTGGCCACGGCCCGGCTTTCCGGTGCCACAGTGGGTGCGCAGTCGGCCGTGCCATCGTTGGCCGAGGCTTATGCCATTCAGGCGGATGTCGCCGCGCGGCTCGACAGTTCACCGGTTGGATGGAAAGTGGGGTCGACGAGTATCGAGGCGCAGCAACGGCTCGGCACCACGCAGCCCGGCGCCGGACGTTTGTTGAAGCGTTTCTGTTTTCCGGACGGCGCCGAAGTGCCGGTCTTCACCGACCACGATGTGCAGGTTGAGGTGGAGTTCGCCTTTCGCATCGGCGCTACGCTGCCGCCGCGCGCGTCGCCCTACGACCAGGCCGAGATCGCCGGTGCGGTGGCGTCGTTCATCCCGGCCTTCGAACTCGTAGGAACTCGCTTTGCCGCCGGCCTCGCGGGGGCCGGGCGCGAGCTCGTGACGGCCGACGGCGGTGCGAACATCGCGTTCGTGGCGGGGCCAGAATGCGCGCTCGGAGACGTCGACCTGGCTGCGTCGCCGTGCGAACTTCAAATCAACGGTGAACGCGTAGCGGCCGGGCAGGGCAGCCGGGCTCTAGGTCATCCGTTTGTCGTTCTGACGTGGCTCGCTAATTTCCTGCGTGAGCGCGACCGCGCGCTCGAGGCCGGTGAGGTCGTTACCACCGGAACCTGCACGGGGCTCGAGTACGTCAAGCCCGGCGACCATCTGCTCGGCGACTTCGGCGCGCTAGGTCAGGTGCACGCCCACATCGTCGCCGGCTGAAGGCATCGCCCGGGCCCCTGTCGTCAGCCGTCAACGCGATAGATACGAACGGCGTTGTCGTGGTAGAGCGAGGCTTTCTCGTCGGCGGAGAAATCTGCCGTCAGAAGCTTGAAGGAGTTCCAAAGCACGGTGTACGAACAGCTGACCTTGTCGACCGGGAAGTTGCTCTCGAACATACATCGCTCCGGTCCGAAGCACTCGATCATGTGCATGTAGTAGTCGCGGGTCAGTTCGGCGATGGCTTGTGAGCCCGGTGGCATTTTCTCTTTATGGAGACCGAATCCGTTGACTGGCATGACGAGGCCGCCGAGTTTCGGGAACACGTTCGGGCACCGGGCCAGATCCGAGACAGACCGACGCCAGGCCTCGAACACCTCGTTGCGCTTACCGGCGTATGCGCCTATCCCGAGCGGCCCGCCGAAGTGGTCAAAGATGATCGGTTGGTCGGGAAAGGCCTTGGCGAGCGCCGTCAATTCGGGAATTTGCGGGTGATATAACCACGCATCAAACGTCAGACCGCGCCGCCCTAGTTCCGCGAAGCCGGCCCGGAACGTTTCGTCGGCCAGCATGCCTGCGAAGGGTTTGGTGTGCGAGTTGCGAATGCCGGGGTCAGCGTCGAATCCAGATGCGTGGCGGATGCCGCGGAAACGGTGTGAGGCAGCCATGTGTGCATCGAGCACGGCACCTACGCTGACGCCCAGCATCAGGTCGGCGAACCCGACGATAGCCGCACAGGCGCGTGTCATTCCGTAATTGCCGCTCGCGCTCATCGCCGCCACGCCGTTGACGAATTCGGTTTCACCAACCGGGCGCAAGGCTTGCGGCCCCTCCGCCCGGTACATCGACATACACTCCATAAAAACCGTCGAGACGACGTTGTGACCCGAACCGGTATCGGCCAGCAATTCGTCCAGCAGATAACGTTTTTCTGGAAGCGCCTGGGGGTCCCACAGATGGTGATGTGGATCGCAGATCGGCAGATCGGGTTCGAGGGCGTCCTCGTGGACCTGAGCGAGCCATGTGGCATGTTCGGACATCGCAACTCTCCATTGACGTTGCATGGCGTAACGCATGACAACGCTAGCATGCGGGCAGCAGGTATGACTGCAGGACTAATGCACGCTATCGGTTAGCCGCGCGCCAGGGCCCGTCATCGAAATTCAGCCAGCCTTACGTTCGCGCAGCTTCTGGCGCACCGAGCGGCCGAGCGAGCGCATGACGGCAAGCGGCGAGAAGCTGATATGAATGAGCGGTGCGTGAACGAAGTCCCGAGCCGGTTCGAGAGACGGCCACTGCGCTTCGAAGGCACGCCTGATTTCAGCTCGCGCATCGGAAGGCAGCGCTTGAAAAAGAGGTGTCGACGCTGGATGCAGGCCGATCGCAGCGGCGAAATACCAGTCGAGAAGCGCGGCATCATCGCCGTACAGGATGGTGTTCAGCGGGTAGGGTTCGCCGCCGCGCGGGCCGTTCACGTGCAACGCGCTAATTCCATCGGCGATATGGAGTGTCGGCGCGAGCGCGGCTGCGTTGGCGTGCAGCATGCGCGCGAATCGAACCGGGTCATTGGCGCACTGGTTGTGCCGCCAGAACTTGCGTCGCCCGACGACACAGCCATACAGATTCTTGATCGCGCCGGTGAACACGAACTGGCGATGGGTTTTGAGCTTTGGCACGTTGATGAGGCTGTCCCACTCAGATAACTCCGCCGCGATGCTGAGCGTCTCGTATCGTCCGCTGCCCTCGACACCCGTGATCGGAACCGAGCGGGCGAACTCGACAACCGTGATGCCCCGCGTAATGCACTCGTTCAGCACTCCGTGCGCCTTCAGCGCACCCGCGCAGCTACCGAACGCCGGCGATTCACCTATGCCGACTTCAAATCCGGCCTCTTGCAACGTGATGGCGAGCGCCATGTAGAAATTGGGCTGCGTCGTGGATGCATCATCCGCCGGGCCCGGCATCACGAAGTTCGGTTTCAGGAGGACACGGCGGCCGCGCTCAGCCAACGCATCGAACCCGCCATGGCCATCCAGCATTTCCCGAAAGCAAAGCTGCAACCCGGCACGCTCGTAAGTAGACACGGTGGTTCGGTGCAGCATGTTCGGACCTTTCAGCCAGCGCGTTGAAATTGCAAAACGGCCGTGTCGGGCAAGGTGGCAAAAACCAGGGAGCGCGGCTTGCGAACCGGGTCGTTTGCATACGCAGGTACGGTACGCGGAATCTGCGAGCGCAGGAAGCCATGCACGGGAATGACGCGCTCTGGACTCCCCGGCGCGCCGATATGCCCGTTGCGTTCGGTCCCGTCATCATGTTCGGGCTCGGCGGCATCTTCACCGAGTTCTTCGAAGTTTTGGCATTTCGCACCGCCCCGGTCGGCTGGTCAGCCGATTGAGCGCTGACGCGATGGCCCGGGAGATTTGCGGTATCGCCTTGTTGTCCGGGATGCGCGGTTGGGCGCCTGCCGATCTGGAAGCGCTCGCAGATGCCATCGTGTCGCTATCGACGTTCGCGCTCACGAACCGCGAGCGGCTGGCAGGGGCCGACATCAATCCGTTCGTCGTGCGGCCGGCTGGCGGTGGTGCACTGGGCCTCGATGCCGTGGTCGGCCCTAAGGACCGGTGAGAACCCGGTAGCCGGGCTCTTTAACAGGTGCGTTGCTGTCGGCCGCGTCCCCAGCTGCGTGGAGCCGGTTTTCCCGACGTGCGAAGCCAGCGTCGCGTTGCCGCAACCCCAAGCGCTAGCACCGCACGTTAAGAGACCTCGACAGCCACCTCCGAGGTTTTGAACATGCCAAAGCGCGACCAGATGCACCGCTCGTCCCGCCGCCCCCTCGCCGTCTTGGCAGCCGGCGTTCTGGCGCTCGCCGCGTGCACAGCCGGCCCGGTGCCGGGTGAGCGCAGTCGGTCCGCCGCAACCGTTGAACCAGCGGCCGCCCAGGGCACCCAGACGGCACACGACGCGCGGGAAAATCGCGTGGCAGCCAGGCCCGCTGAGGCGGAGCAGGCACGTCAGGCTGCACCACCCGCGCCGCGCCCGGCGGCACCCTCGCTTTCCCAGTTTTCGATGTTTTCGAGCAACGCCGCCGGAGCGCGACACCTCAGGGCGCCCATGGTCCCGCTCAATCGGGAGCGCTATCAGCAGTTCGCGGACAACCCGCTGAGAGTTGCGGCGGAACACCCGGTCAGTACCTTCAGCATCGACGTGGACACCGGTGCCTACGCGAACGTGCGCCGGTTTCTCAACAACGGTCGCCTGCCGCCGAAAGATGCCGTGCGCGTTGAGGAAATGCTGAACTACTTCCGGTACGACTACGCGGCGCCCCCATCCCGCGAGCAGCCATTTCGGGCCTCGGTCGCGCAGATGCAAACGCCTTGGAACGCGGGTACGCGCCTGGTACGCATCGGCATTCAGGGCTTTCGTCTGACGCCCGAGAGCTTGCCTCCCGCCAATCTGGTGTTCCTGATCGACGTCTCCGGTTCGATGAACGATCCGGCCAAACTTGGTCTGTTGAAAGCTGGACTGAAGATGCTCGCCCGCCAGCTCCGCCGTGTCGATACGGTCAGTATCGCGGTATACGCGGGCTCGTCTGGTGTGGTGCTGCCGCCCACACCGGGGGATCGGACAGCGACTATCGAGCAGGCACTCGGTCAACTGCGGCCAGGAGGTTCCACCAACGGCGCGGCCGGGATCAAGCTCGCTTACCAGTTGGCGCGTCAGAACTTTTTGCGCCGGGGTATCAATCGCGTGCTGCTGGCCACCGACGGCGACTTCAACGTCGGCACGGTCGATTTCCAGTCATTGAAGGGTATGGTCGAGCGTGAGCGCCGGACCGGCGTTTCGCTGACGACCCTCGGATTCGGCACGGGTAACCTGAACGAGCAGCTGATGGAGCAGCTGGCGGATACCGGCGACGGCAACTACGCGTATATCGATTCGGCCCGTGAGGCGCACAAGGTGTTGGTGCAGCAGATGGCTGGCACGCTCGCGACGATTGCGAAGGACGTCAAGATCCAGGTCGAATTCAATCCCGCCACGGTCGCGGAGTATCGGCTGATCGGCTACGAGAACCGTTCACTCAAGCGCGAAGACTTCAATAACGACAATGTGGATGCTGGCGAAATTGGTGCAGGCCTCGGCGTCACCGCGTTGTATGAGGTCACGTTGCACGGGAGTCCGGCAGTGCGGGTAGATCCTCTCCGCTACTCGCGTCCGGAGACCGATGCAATGGGTGCGACGAGTGGTGAGCTGGCATGGCTCAGAATCCGCTATAAACACCCGCAGGGCAACAACAGCCGCCTGATCGAACAGCCGGTAGACGTGACGATTGGGCGGGGCGACAACGTCGGCTCCGATCTGCGGTTCGCGGCTGCTGTCGCCGGGTTCGGTCAGCTGTTGCGCGGCGGCAGGTACACCGGCCAGTTCGCGATGGATGATGTCGTCGCGTTGGCCAACAGCGCGCGCGGCGACGATCCGCGTGGATACCGGGCAGAATTCATTCAGCTCGCATCACTGGCGGGCAGGCTGCTACCGGGCGCCGGTCGCCGCGGCGAGCGAGATCCGCAAGTGGTGCACCGGTAACCGGGCGCAGAGCGCTGCTCGCACGCGCGGCCAGGACTCCGCGCGTGCCGATCAGCCGGGTGAAGCGCCCCAACGGTTGCCATCGACGCTCTGACAACGCCCGGTGACGAGCCGGCCGTTGGGGCCGGCTCGTTGCGCATCACGCGGCAAGTTCTGCCAGTCGCCCGGAATTTCCGAGCGTCATCGCGCAAGCCTCAGCTGCTTCTCTGCCCTTGACGGCGAGATGCTCGAAGAAGAAGCGCTGGTGCTCCGGCCCGTCGTGAAAGTGATGCGGTGTCAACACCACCGAAAGTACTGGCGTATCGGTCTCGAGCTGCACCTGCATGATGCCTTCCAGGACGACCCGCGCCACGAAGTCGTGGCGATAGATGCCGCCATCGACGATGAGACCGGCCGCTACGATCACGGCATAGCGCCCGGTCTGCGCCAGACGTTTCGCCTGTAGGGGGATCTCGAGCGAGCCTGGTACGTCAAACCGCTCGGCCCGGTTGACGGCAATGCCGCATTCCGGGAGCCGTTGCGAGAAGCCGTGCCACGCTTGCGAGACGATGTCGGCGTGCCATCCTGCCTGAATGAACGCGATATCCGGCGTTGCGCTCGGACCGGCCGCATTGGCGCTGTCGGGGCCGGCGTTCGGGTTATCACTCTGATTCATGGTTGTTCCCAAAAAATGTAAGGACCAGAATCAGGGCGAACGGACGAGGCCAGCGGGTGTCGACGCACAGACGTGCCGTCACAGACAGACCCCGGCCCGCTCTCTTCCATCCGGACTGTAACCGTCGGCTTCGGATTCACACCGAATCTGCTGACCCTCCGGGCCGTTGCGGCCGGAGGCGCTCGCGGGCTGACCGGAAAAACATCCGGATCACCGCCGGTGGGGACTTTCACCCCGCCCTGAGAACGTTGGATCAGGCGCCCCTGGGGTGCGCGTCACCAGACGACAGTATACGCCGCGGGGCCCGGGCGGTCAGCCGGGAGGTTCGACCGGTGCCGGAGGTCTGGCGAGTCAGGCGGTGTTGGAGCCGCCATCGCTGCCAAGCCGCCGGCTCATGACAACGGCAAACTTGAGCACCAGGAAGATTGGCGCGACCCCGATTGCGAGAATCAGGAACAGGGCCAGTAGCGGCTGGGAAAATATTCCGGCCTCGCCGCCGATGAAGAACGCGGCGAGCAGTAACAGTGCGAGCGTTGAGACGGCGAGCGACCAGCAGTGGTCGGCCAACCTGGCGTTCAGGGGCGGCTCCTGGTTCACCGCGCCGGCTCTGGCGCGCGCCGCTGCCTCGTTCACGATGTCCGTTTGATTGCCGCGCAAAGTTCGACCTCAGGTCTTTTTGTACTGCACCGCCACGGGCCCGGCCTTCGTGCGGGCGATGATGAGCTTCATGATCTGGGCCGTACCGTCCCCGATCTGGAAACCGAACACGTCTCGCATGCGCTGCTGAAACGGCAAGTCCATCGAGTAGCCAGCATGGCCGTGAGACAACAGGCACTGCTGAATGATCTCGTGCGCCAGCTTCGGTGCCCACCATTTGCACATCGCGGCTTCGCTGGTATGAGGTTTGCCCTGATCGCGAAGTTCCAGTGCACGGTAGCAGAGCAGACGCGCCGCCTCGTACTGCGTCTCCGCCTCGGCCAGTGGAAACGATACGCCCTGGAACTGGGCTAGCGGTGTGTCGAAGGCCTCACGCTGGCTGACGTAGGTCCAGGTTTCATCGAGCGACGCACGCGCCGGGGCGAGGCACTGCAGGCCGATGATCGCGCGCGAGTAATCGAATCCCTGCATGACCTGCTTAAAGCCCATGCCTTCGTCCCCGATCATGTGCGCGGCCGGCACCGGTACATCATCGAACCGGATACTGCCGCGTCCGACCGTGTGAGATCCGACATCGTTGAAACCGCTGCGGCTTATGCCCGGCTGCTCCAGTTCGACGTAGAACGCACTGACGCCGCCAGCGCCTTCACGGCCGGTGCGAGCAAACAAGATGATCGCATCCGCCTGCGTGGCAAACGAGATCGAGGTCTTCTCGCCGGTCAGACGGAACTGGTCGCCGTCACGAACGGCCTTCAGCTGCAGGTTCGCCGCATCCGATCCGCCGCGCGGCTCCGTCAGGCCAAGCGCGACCAGTAATTCGCCGGATATGATGCGCGGCACCAGGTCGGACGCGAGGGCCTCACTCGCATGGTCTGAGAGCACGTGACCGGCCAGACCGTTCAACAGCGGTATATAGCACGCGTTGATGTCGGCGTAGGCGATCGCTTCGGTCACGATGCCCGCTGTAACACAGCCGGCGTCCAACCCGCCGTAGCGGCTCGGCAGATCGCTGCCGATGAGGCCCAGCTCGCCCATCTGGCGAACGGTCTTCCGATCCAGCGTCGTGGTGCCGTCGCCAGCCATGTAGTGCGGCGCGAGCTCCATGCGCGCAAAACGCTCCGCGGTATCGGCGATCGCGAGCTGTTCGTCGTTGAAGTTGACCGACATGGTTAGCCCTCACGTGATGTGCTGGACCCGCCCGGCGCAATTCGGTATCGCGCCCGGCCTGATGCGCTGACTTCGCGCAATTGTAATGCGCCACGGTAGTCGCGTCTTCGCAGCGCGGCGGGATGTGGCTCCACGCGTACCGACTGACCGTTCAGAGTGCGGTTGGTCCGACCTGCTTCGCGAAGTAGTCGTCGCACGTACCCTCACGGTAGACGTCGCCCGTCGCGCAGTGCAGGCCGCCACCAAACGGATAGGCATCGCGAAACGGCACCGGAATGACCTCGAACCCCAGTTTGTCCAGTTGCTCGAGTTGATAGACCTCGCTCGCCTCAGCAACGACGGTCTTGTGGTCGAGGATCAGGACATTCATCGACAGCCAGACGCTCGAATAACACAGCGGTGGCGGCTGCTGATGGGCCGGCGGCGCCGCGTCGACGATCTCCCATCCATTGGCTGTGAAGATCTCGCGCTGGTCGTCAGGCAGCCGACGCTGCGGATTATTGATAATGAGACCCGGGCGCAGCGGCACGAACGTCGCGTCGATATGGATGGGGTAGGGATCGCCAGGGAAATTCACGGCGTGGACGCGATGGTCCGGGAAATGCCGGGCCAGCCATTGCATGCCGCGCCGGTTCGTCGTGAGCCCGTGCTGGCAGAACAGATCCTTACCCATGCGCATGATATCGGCGGCGTCGAACAACGGCTCGTGGTCGGTAGTGACGAAGTTCAGCTCGGCCGTGCGCTTCAGCCGATCGTCGATCGTAATCTCATCGAAGTAGCCCTGCTTGAAGCTGTCTTCGGTAAGACGCGGCCGCGGGGCCTGTTCCCAACGAAAACCCTGGTCTTCGTCGAAGTAACGTTGCATCAGCGGATGGTAGGCGAGGTATTCCCAGTACCGGCAGCGAAACGACATCGGCGCGGACAGGATCTCCCGGCCGACTGTCAGCAGGACGTCGCGCGGCGGCATGCATCCGAACATCGAACCGGTCGAGAAATCCGGTGTCTGCACCGCCTGATTCCATTGAATCGGGGTGGGACGGTCGACCTTGATCCCGCGTTTGGTCAGCACATCAGCCAGATGATCCAGCTGCGCATTGGCCTTCTCGACGGTCTCCAACGGTCGCGGTCCCCACATGCCGCGCATATCGCTGTCTTCGGGCACCTTCGCCTCGGTCGCGGGCTCGGAAGGCGGGATACATGTGTGATCGGCGCGTCCGACGATCACGTGGCGCAAAGGGTCGAAATCGTTCCAGGAGGAAACGTACGTAGGACTGTCCGGGTGAGGCATGTGAGGCGGTTCCAAGGTCGCGACCATTCAACCCTGAATCGTCACACAGCCGGCCGCATACTGTCAGCGTGCCGGGCGACGTCAATGATTCGTGGCACGCCGTTGCGCCAGGAAGTCGTTCAGTGCGCGACTCGTATGCGTATGCCGTTTGCGTCGACTCAGGCGCTCAGGCGTGCCGCGTGCGGCGATCTGGCCACCTAACGCACCGCCCTCAGGACCCATGTCGATCAACCAGTCACATTCCGCGATCACGTCCAGGTTGTGCTCGATGACGATGACGCTGTGCCCGGTGTCGACCAACCGGTGGAGCACGGCGATCAGTTTGGCGACATCGGCCATATGCAGGCCCGTAGTGGGTTCGTCGAGTACGAACAAGGTGGCTTTGGCGGCGGTGAGTGTGTCGCGACGCCGGCGGCCGCCAGCATGTGGCTCCGTTACCGGACGTGCCCTGGCGAGTTCGGTGATGAGCTTGATACGTTGGGCCTCACCGCCCGACAGAGTCGGACTCGGCTGACCCAGCGTGAGGTAGCCGAGCCCTACATCGACCAGCAGCTGCAGGACGCTGGCAACTTTAGGGTGCGCGGAGAAGAACTCCACGGCGTCTTCGATCGGCATCGTGAGTACGTCCGCGATCGTCCGGCCCCGGTACGTCACTTCCAGCGTCGCTGCGTTGAACCTTGCGCCGCCGCACGATTCGCACGGCACGCGTACATCGGGCAGGAAATTCATCTCGATGCGCTGCATGCCTTGACCGTCGCACACGTCGCAGCGGCCGCCCGCCACGTTGAACGAGAACCTATTCGCCGCGTAGCCTCGTAGCCGGCTCTCGGTACTGTCCGCGAACAGCTTGCGTATGTAGTCCCAGATACCGACATAGGTCGCCGGGCACGAACGGGGCGTCTTGCCGATCGGGGTCTGGTCGACTTCCAGCACCCGCGCGAGATGCTCGGTGCCGACGATCCCGTCACAACCCACGGGAGTCCAGCGTTTGCGCCCGGACGTGTTCAGCAGGCCGTGCAGGTTCGTTTGCAGCACGTCGCGCACCAGGGTGCTTTTCCCGCTTCCCGATACTCCGGTGACACCGACGAGGCGGTTCAGCGGAAGTTCGACGTCGATGGCGCGCAGGTTGTTGCTGCACGCTCCTTGAATAACGAGCGAAGCGTCCGGCCTGGTCGGGCGGGGGGCCGGGCGCATCGGGTGACGCAGGGGTTCGCGCAGCATCCGCCCGGTGATCGAACGCCGGGCCCGTATGACCGCTTCGAGTTTTCCCGCTGCGACGACTTCGCCGCCCCGCACACCTGCGTTCGGACCGATGTCGACGACGTGGTTCGCTCTGCGGATCGTTTCCTCGTCATGCTCCACGACGACGACGGTATTGCCCTTGCGCTGCAGGCCTTCGAGCGTGTCGAGCAGCATCGCATTGTCGCGCGCGTGCAAGCCGATCGTCGGCTCGTCCAGGATGTAGCAGACACCCCGCAGATTCGAGCCGAGCTGGGCGGCCAGGCGAATGCGCTGTGCCTCGCCTCCAGACAGCGTCGGCGCCGCGCGGTCGAGGCTGAGGTAGCCGAGGCCGACGTGCTGCAGAAACCCGAGTCTCGTATCCAGCTCGGCGAGCACGTCGTCAGCGATGGCCGCTTCGCGCCCGCTCAGTTTCAAGCGCTGCATCAGAGCGCGGGTCTGGTCGACCGTGTGCGCGCACAGTGTCGCGATGGAGCGTTCCTGAAAGCGCACGGCCAACGCCTCGGGCCGCAGGCGAGCGCCATCGCAGTCGGGGCATATGGCGGCGGGTGCCGTCGCCGGCCTGGCGCGCCCGCGGCGCCGGCGCGGGGAGATCGAGTCGTCGGTGTCGTCGGGTAGCGCCCAGGCCTGCTCTTCCGATGAGAGCGTCTCGTTGTCGTCCCGTAACACCCCGGCCCCCTGGCACGTGCCGCACCAGCCGTGCCTGGAGTTGAATGAGAACAGGCGCGGATCGAGTTCTGCGAAGCTGCGGGCGCAACTCGGGCAAGTGCGATGCGCGTTGAACAGGGTCTCGCCGTTGCGGTGCGCAACGCGGACCAGACCCTTGCCGAGCGTCAGCGCTTCGTCGAGCGCGGCGTTCAGCCCGGACTCGTCCCTGGCGTCGACCTTGAGCGTCGCAACGGGCAGATCGATGTCGTGCTCACTGAAACGATCGAGCCGGGGCCAGTTGTCGGTCGGCAGCTGCTCACCATCGACCCTCAACGTTTCGAAGCCTTTGTTGCCGGCCCACCTCGCGAGGTCGGTGTAGTAGCCCTTGCGGGCGACCACCAGCGGTGCGTACAGCGTGACCGACTGATTGCGGAACTGGCGCAGGATCTGTGCGCTCATGGAGTCGGGGTCTTGAGTTTCGATCGCTACGTCGCAGTCCGGGCAATACTGCAGACCCAGTTTGACGTACAGCAGGCGCAGGAAGTGGTAGACCTCCGTGACGGTCGCCACCGTGCTTTTGCGGCCGCCGCGGCTGGTGCGCTGCTCGATCGCGACGGTGGGCGGGATGCCGTTGATCGCGTCCACTTCGGGTCGCGCGGCCGGCTGCACGAACTGTCGGGCATACGCGTTCAGGGATTCGAGGTAACGCCGTTGCCCTTCGGCGAACAGGATGTCGAAGGCCACGGTGCTCTTGCCACTGCCACTGACGCCGGTGATGACCGAAAGCTCGCCGCGCGGCAATCTGATGTTAGCGCCCTTCAGATTGTGTTCGCGCGCGTTCACCACGTCGATGCGGTCGTGAACACGCACCCGCTTACGGGCCTGCGCAAGCGGTTTGTCGAATGCCCCGCGGAGCGCCATCGCGGTCGGCGTATCGTAGTCGCGCATCAACGCCGTGGGCGTCGCCGCGGCCGACAACTCTCCCCCCGCGTCGCCTGCCTCCGGTCCCAACTCGATGATCCAGTCGGCGGCCCGTACCACTTCGAGGTTGTGCTCGATAACGATCAGCGAATGGCCTTCGTCAAGCAGCGACTGGAA
>JBCCEJ010000058.1:0-35417 GCA_039030335.1 Pseudomonadota bacterium
GCACATGCAACCTCGCCAAACAGCGCGCTGGCGGTGAAAAACATGCCTTGCCAAACTGCTACAATTTTCTTGCACTGGAGGAAGTAGATACTATCAGTCTGCGCTCGAGCAATGCCCTCTGGTCGTCGTCTCGGACATCTATACCGACGTCGATACGCTCGCGACTGCCAACATTGTGTTACCAGCCGCCGGGTGGCTCGAAAAGGACGGCACTGTCACCAATTCCGAGCGACGGATTTCCAGACAGCGCTCGCTTATCGAACCACCCGGCGAGGCGCGGCCCGATTGGTGGATTATCTGCGAAGTGGCGCGCCGTATGGGGTTTGCCGAAGGTTTCGAGTTTGATGGGCCCGCCGAGATATTCGCAGAGCATGCGGCGTTGTCGTCGTTTGAGAATGGCGGCGAGCGGGACTTTGATCTGACCGGACTTTGCGGACTCGACACCGCCGCATACGATGCGCTCAATCCTGTTCAGTGGCCAGTTCGTGGTGATGTCGAGAACGGAGACAAGCGCTTCTTTGCGGGTGGTGCGTTCTACACGCCAACCCGGCGTGCGCAGCTGGTGCCGGTTACGCCCTACGTGCCCTCCACCTGTGAAGCGCCTGATGGCGGCGGCGCACTCGTGTTGAATACCGGTCGAGTGCGAGACCAGTGGCACACGATGACGCGCACCGTGCGCAGTGCCAGACTTTGCCTGCATGAGTCCGAGCCGTTCATGGACATTCACCCCGACGACGCGGCGCAACGCGATATCGCGGACGGCGAACTCGTGTGCAGTCATGCTACGCACGCCGACGTTATCGTGCGCGCCCGCATCACGAACGCACAACCTGCGGGGAGCGTTTTCGTGCCAATGCACTGGACCAGTCAGCTGTCCAGCAGCGGTCGCGTCAATGTGTTGGTGGACGCAGAGTTCGACGCGGTGTCGGGACAGCCGGCCTTGAAGCAGTCGAAGGCTTGGGTGAGCCGGCATCGTACTGTCTGGAATGCCTTCGCGTTGCTGCGCGAACAACCCACACCAGAGTATCTGAACTCAATTGCGCCGTACTGGTCGATGGGTGCTGTTAATCATGGCTGGCAAGTCGAACTCGCCGGAACCGCATTGCGTGACGACTGGGAGTTGGTCCTGAGGCACCTGCTCGCTGCATCATCGCAAATCCAACTGGTCAGCTGCCAGGACAACGTTACGGCGGCGTACCGCGCCGCAGCCTTCAAAGACGGACAGCTGAGCGGCGCCTTGTTCGTCGCACGCGCGTACCCGCTAATTTCGAAGGACTGGTTGGCAGCACAATTATCTGCCAGCTTCTGCGATGCGCAGGACCGGCTGTCGCTGCTGGCAGGCCGCCCAACCGAGCGACGGGCTGACCCTGGACGCACAATTTGCGCCTGTATGGGGGTTGGTATCAATACCATCGTCGAGGCAGCTTCCGCATGCGCGTTGCCGACTGTTGATGCCATCGGTACGCGAACAGGAGCCGGCACCGGATGCGGCTCCTGCCGCAATGAGATCGCGAACATCATCGAGGCTTGCCATGTCGACGCTGCCGAGTGAAGTAAGACTGTCTCCAGATGAGCTGGCGTATCCCACTGCGCATACGCGCAAGTCTGGCGGCTTGTGGTGGGTTCTGCTGCACGCGGCCCGGGCGCTGACGCGCGCCGGTGACTGGCTGAGCGCTATCGCCATGAGGCGCTCTGGCGCTCACCATCTCGCTGACGGATCTGGCGGTAGCGCGCCGGACGTCCGGTCGCCAGCCGCTTCGCAGTTACGGCCAGCATCCGGGCAGGTGTGGCTGGTTGGGGCCGGACCCGGTGATCCAGGCCTGTTGACGCTCAAGGCCAGAGAGGCGCTTGCCAGCGCGGACGTTGTTCTGTTCGACGACCTCGTCTCTAAAGCAGTGGTTGCTCTTACGAGCGCTAATGCTGTGCGAATCGCGGTTGGGAAACGTGGTGGAAAATGTAGTTGCGCACAGGAAAAAATAAACGACCTGATGGTTCGCCATGCCCGTTCAGGACGGTTTGTCTTACGTCTGAAGGCAGGGGATCCGGGTGTATTTGCGCGCGGCGGTGAAGAATTGCAGTTTGTTCGCGCAGCGGGCATTCACGTAGAGATTGTCCCGGGTGTGACGGCGGCAACGGCAATGGCCGCAACCCTCGGAATATCGCTAACGCACCGTCATCACGCGCAGACCGTGCAATTCGTAACGGGTCACTCTCGACGAGGCGAACTGCCCTGCAACCTGGACTGGCAGTGCATCGCATCTCCGGATGTCACAACGGTGTTCTACATGGCGCGTCGAACGGCAGGCGCCATCGTAAACAGACTGGGCGCGGCTGGCATGCCGATGACGACCCCGGTTGCAGTTGCCGCGAGCGTGTCGTGCGCTGAGCAGCAGATTTGGACAGGTTCGCTAGATCAGCTCGAAAGAGGCGTACGGACCCTGGGCCATGAGGCGCCGATGCTACTCCTGATCGGTGGCGTCGCTGGCGAATGCACCAACATGAGCACTTCGCACGAAATGACCTCCGATGCCTGGGAGCGCTTGGAAGAAACCACGCACTAGCAAGCGTCGCTGACGAGTACGCCAGATCGCGTTGCCTCCGAACGAATGGAAGCCAGGAGTTGGCCCGCGTTGGTGCCGAGATAGACCACGCGCTCTCCGTCTCTGGCAAGAGAGGTCAGCGATGTTGCTATCGTACGGTCATCCATGCCGGGTGTGAACGGTTCCCTTATCGCGTCGCGTCGCACCAGGTCCAACACCCTCAATTCCAGATCTGGATGGTGCCAAACCCGGTCTGCCTGTTGAAGCAGCCGTACCGCGCGAAGCGTCATCAGCTCCGGGTTTTCCGACACCGGCACCGTAACCACGTATACCGCGCCTTGCTGACTGAGCGTTCCCGACTCCAACAGTTCGGTCATCCGTTTGCTCAGCGAACCCGAATCTTCCTCCAGCAGCAATTCCTGTAGATGGTCCTGCATGACGTGCTCCCAGAATTGCCGTCGTTCAGATGTCGTCAGCCGGTCTGCGACCTTTGGTCGCAGCGATCGGGCCGCTCGCGCGAGCTGCCCCCGTTGCGGGTGCAGTTCGGCTTCGAGACGGGCGCGGAGTTTCTTGCCCAGTACCGGAGCCGCGCCAGCTGTCGATATAGCTACTACAACAGGGGAGCGGTCTACCAGCGCCGGCACGATAAAGCTGCATAGCTCGGGTCTGTCCACCGCGTTTATGGCGACGGTATGGCGTCGGGCAATGACGGCGACCTCGGCCGCTGCCTGAGCATCGTCCAGCGCGATCACGACAAGTACGGCGCCGCGAAAGTGGGCATCCGTTGGGTGTGCCACTATCGCGGTAACGCGGCCCTGCCGCGTAAACTCAATGAGATCCGGTTCAGGTTCCGGTGACACTACCCACACATCTGCGCCCGCGCGTAACAGGAGCTGGGCCTTCAGAACTGCCGAAAAACCGTTTCCGACTACAACGCAGCGGCGCTGGCGAATGTCGAAGAAGAGCGGCATGTACTCCATCGTCGTGTCCGCATCATCTCTCGTTTCCCTGTCCATGCCTTCGTCGCAGCGGAAATCGGGTAGTGCACTCATGGTCGTATTTGCATCCGCAATTCGAGCGTCTGATGGTACCGCCGTGAGTTTCCTCTGAACGGTTTGGACGCGTTGTGGCTCACGAAATACGCAGCAAGATGTGCGCCACTATCGGCGTGCAGAGGGCTTGTCCTCCGACAATTTCCACGGGCGACGAATGGGGACGGCACGCCGGACCTGTCTAGTGGGATCACGCCGTAATTGCGGTCACTCAATCCACCTCCGAACCCGTAGAACTGAGGTTCAAGCACCGCCGACCGCGATGGAGTATTCGCAAATCGCGAAAAACAGCCCAAGCATGGTGCGCATCGGGCCTCATTGGTGCGCGTAATGAGGCGGACACACACTTCCACCGCGGAACGTAATGAGACGGACACACACTTCCACCAAGGAAGAGCTGGATGGACACGACTTCAACCGAAAGCTGAGAACGGTGAGGGTACAGATCTACTGGCAGGTCCCTAGGCCCTGCCTCACTGGCGCGACCGTAAGAATCGGAGAACTAGTGCTGAAGGCAGATTGGCGTCGAAATGAATGACACAGACCTTTGTCGGTCACGGCCTACAAAGTTCAGGCTGGCTGCTGACAGCGTTCCGTAGTCTGCAGTCTGACAATGCAGGCATGGCTATACCACGTTCACTATTGGTCGACCCGGACCACGGTCTTTGCTATCACCTGGTTTCCCGGTGTGTGCGGCGCGCGTGGTTGTGTGGGAATCGGCACGGGGAATCCTTCGCGCATCGCAAGCGATGGATTGAAGAGAGAATGCTAGTCTTGGCAGAATCGTTCGCAGTTGATGTGCTCGCGTATTCGGTAATGAGCAATCATTTTCACATAGTGGTCTATTTCGACCCAACTGTTTGCGAAAGTTGGTCCGATGACGAAGTTGCGCGGCGTTGGTTGCGTGCGTTCTCCACTGGAGTCGCAGATCAGGATGGTGCAAAGAAAGCTCTACTGGCTGATAGGGTCCGCTTGCAATCGTGCCGTAGGCGGCTAGGTTCGCTCTCTGCATTTATGCAGCATCTTAAGCAGCCGATCGCGGTACGGATTAATCGGGAAGACGGCGTGAAGGGTCATCTGTTCGAACAGCGATTCTATTCTGCGGCACTTCTTGATGAAGACGCCGTCCTGGCCGCAATGCGATACGTAGATCTAAATCCGGCGCGAGCCAGGATCGCGAAGGTATTGGAAGAAGCGGAGAATACATCTATCTCGAGACGGCTTAGGGCAACTACGCGATCCTCCGGGAATTTAGACGAGTACATCGGTCCGGTGGCGACGGGCGTTCGACAATACGCCCGAGGAGACCGTGCTTCTGCGCCTCATCCTGTGATGCCTGCAATCACGGTCGCGGCCTATATCGCTCTATTGGAGGAAACCATCGAATACGATGATTGCCTCCAAGCCGGGCAATCGGAGTATGGAGCGAAAGCGGCTCGCTGGCGCGAGTCTGTTCGTCTCTTTCGACGCGGGCAGCGCGCCTATGGAGAGGCTGGAAGACTAGCTGCTTGGTTAGCCGTCAGACGGTTCCGCAAGATTGAGAGGTCAGCTGTCGTTTTACACTGAGTGAGCGTCGGCAGATTTGGGCGTCAGCATTCTGGCTCGGGCTTGCGTCCCAGGGTCCCGCTAGGGTGATGACTCAACGACTCTGCGCCGTAGTGCTGTAGAAGAAGCTTCGTAGGCACAGCTAGTAGTACCTGCAGAGCTCGGTGCCCCTTCAATTCCCCTGTTTCTGCTGTTGCTCGTAATGGCTTGCTTGTCGAATCAGTGCAGTGTTCTGCGGCCTTTTTTGCGGCTTGAGAATGGTATGCCGCGGTTAGTACCTGGCGCCACTGAGACGCGATAGAACCGTAGGTTCCAACTTCGAGCTCGTCCCTACCCGCAATTGCGGAACTCTTCGCAAATCTGAATTCAGCCGCAATAACTGGTCGGAAACTATCGCGACTTTCACGTTGATGCTCGCAACTTCGGCTGCAGCTGGTGCGGAGCTTTTAGTATGAAAGTGTGTGTCATTTTCAGGCCTGTCATTTTCAGGCCAATATTTTCAGGCTGTTTTTCCAGTCTGCCAAAAGTGTGTTTCTTCGCTAGATGAAAGTGTGTGTCTTACTCAGAGGAAACGTGTTACTCAGAGCATTTGCCACCAGCGCGCACTGAATGCCCAAAGGCCAAGCGACAGCCCCAGGACGGTGACGCCGACCGCGGCGATGCCGCCTTGCCATGTCAATACTGAGCGTCCGGCATTCACGAACACGCTGGTCCATGCGCCTTGCAAAGGTGGGCGCATAAACATTAGGAACGCGAGGAAAGCTGGGACTGATGCAAGCAGGAATCCAGTCTTATAGGAGTCCGTGACGGCGAGCAGAATTCCGTAGATGGCGGGGTAGGTCATCATCGCGACGCTGGTGAAGGAGAGCACGCCACCGGTGATGCCGCCGACCTGGTCGGCCGGTGCGAGCCTGGCTGTTTCGGCAAGCAGGATGCCGTGCCAGCTGATGGCGGTCATGTTGTAGACGATGGCGACGACAGTGATTTCAACCAGAGTCCAGCTGCCATCGAGTTGTGTAATCATCAATGCGGAGAGGCCTCCGAACAGCCCGATAAGTCCCAGCACGATTCTAGGCGTGGTCCAACTGCTGCCGAGGACGCCCCACGCGATGCGCGCGAAGATCGCGGAGAAACTGGATACGGCATAGACACTTCCGGCCTGAATTTCTGAGAACCCCAGCCCGTCGATCATGTAAAGGATGAAGAAACCGGCGAACAACGACTGCAAGCCGCCGAATGCAAAGGCTGCGAACGAGATGTCGCGCAGTGCCGGGTCGCCGACTACGGAACGCATGGTTTGCGGGAGGTCACCCAGGGAGAGCTTTGTCTCGGGTCGGCGCTCCGAGTCGAAATACTCCCGGATCGGCTGAAGCAACAGACCTACGCCGATCACGATGATTGCGGTTCCGATGGCCGTGCCATACGTACCCACGCGCACGGTCGTGCCGAGCGTTGCGCTGTAGAAGACGAGCCCCAGGAGAGACGGCAACAGCAGACCACCGATCAGGCTGCCTACCGGTACTCCGGTTTGCTTCACTGAGAATATCAGCGGGGCGAGCCTTGGAGGGCACACGCGCGCCAGGATGTGGGAGCTGGCCGGCGTGGAAACTGCTGACAGTCCAAGCAGGATCGCGCCCAACGGATATAGCCACAAGATCCCCGTTGATACGACCAAGAGACTTCCGGCCATCAGAAAAAGGACCACCTGCGAGACACGCAGCGGGCCGTAGCGCAGGATGAAGCCGCCGCATCCAACGGCCGCGAGAATTGCAAACAAGTTCTGGATGAGGAGGTACAGGCCAAGCCAACCGCGCGAGATGCCGAAGTCGTCGGCGAGTCGGTCAGCCAGGACCGGCATCACCATCTGACACGCATACGAAAACGCCTGCTGAAAGAGCATCGCAAACGTCGCGACGCCGAGTACGGTTCGCCAACCGAAACGGCCCAGGTCCACTAATCGGCCTGCGGCCGGCGACGCCGTTCAAATCGAGGCGTCTCACTCGTGTACCAGCGGCTCGATGGATTTGCGTTCGCGCGCGATGGCGCCGTGCTCACCTTGGTGGCAGCCGCTCTATCGAACCGGCGCTCGACGGTGCAGAAGGCGGCCATCACCGGACGACGATATTGACGGCGGCCCGCATTCCAGGCCACACGGCTTTGCCGATGTCTGGCATTGCGATCTCGACGAGTATGCGCTGCACGCCGTTGGCGTCGCCCGTGGCGTCGCCGTTCGCCATCTGGCGAACCGTGACTTGTCCGATCGTGCGCACTTTCCCGGTGAACTGTTCGAACGGGTACGCATCGAGCTCGATGAGAACGCGTTGCCCTACGCTCACGAGCCGGATGTCGGACTCACTGACCTCGGCCTCGATCCACAGCTCGTCGGGGTCGTGCAGCAGGATGAGCGGGTCGCCGTCCTCGACATACGTGCCCGGGTTCACGTACACACGGTTGACGATGCCATCCAGTGGGCTCTTGAGCTGCATGTCTCCCAAACGCTGGCGGGCGAGTTCCAGCTCGACGGCCGTTTTGTCGAGGTCCCGGTCAACCATGTCTATTCGCGTGCGAAACACAGCTTCTCTGTCACGTTGACGTTGCAGTTCCGCCAGGCGTCGTTCGCTCATTTTGATTTCGGAATGCAACTCCCGGATCCGTTCCTGCGTCGCGAGCAGGCGATCGTTCGCGTCGTCGACCCGCTGGCGGGCGACGATGCTGCGTGACTCGAGCGTGCTGTTTCGTTCCACGTTCTTGCGTGCGATCGACATGCGTTCACTGGCGGTCTCGAACGTGCTCTTGAGCAATCCGGTCTCCTGTCGGGCCGTGTCAATCTTGCCTTCAAGCTCTGTGAGGAAGAACTTCAGTTCTGCCTCGATCTCGCCTCTCACCGCCTTTTGACGTTTCTGCTCGGCTTCCAGCGTGCTGACGGCGAGCTCGGCTTGTCGGTCGTCCATCGATACCAGCAGTTGGCCCTTTTCAACCCCGTCGCCGCGCCGCGCGTGCAGCTCGACCAGCTTGCCGTTCACGTTGCTCGCGAGCACGGTGAAGTTAGCCTGCACCCGTGCGTTTGCTTCATGCACGTGGTGATACCAGAACATGCCTTCGTGCACGCCTACGGCAATTGCGCCGGTCAACAGCAGTAGTAGCAGAATGCGCTTTAGCAAGGTGGCGGTATGCCTCGGTGGCCATCACGGACCATGATGCCATGATCGTGCAATCTGCCAGGCAGCGTGTCACACCTCACCGCGGTCTGTCTGCCAGCCCTCATCGCTATGGCAGTCTGTTGCCGCGCCGCAGGCGCGGGGGTCTCGAGCGGCGCGTTTTCAAGTCGAATCCGCGCCGGGCGCGACGTATGGCGCTCTGAGGTCCGCTTCTTCCATCAGGGGAAGCACTGCGTCTATCCAGTCCCGACATTCAGGTAAGTAGTCGAGCCATGAGATCAGCAGTCCGTCGACGCCGAGTTCCGCCAGCCGCTCGATTTCTGAGACGATTTCGGTCGGGGTGCCCACCAGCGGATAGCCCCCGTGTCCGGCGATGAAGTGGAACTTGAACGCGTCGAGTACCTCGTCATCCAGAGTTCCGGACTCGATGCCGAACATCTCGACCATGCGGGCCGCGGTGTCCCAGTCGCCGTGCTCTCGCACGTAGTCCTGTAGATAGGCGTTCGCCGAGTCCCGGCTTGTGCCTACCACGACGTAGACATGAATCCAGCACTGGGACGTCCTGCCCGCATCGGCAGCGAGGGTCTTCAGGTGCTGTATCTGTTCCCGATCAGCGGTGTCGTTTTTTTGCCGCAGCATGACGAAGTTCATGTCGCAATGGCTTGCGGAGAATGCCTGCCCTCGCGTCGAGCTGCCTGCGTTCATCACGGGTACCGGCGCCTGGAGTGGTTTCGGCTGGCTCCAGAGGGCGCTTCCCTCAAAGAATTCGCCAGCAAAATCGAATTGCCCGGGCTCGGCCCATAAGCGCCGCACCAGCTCCAACCATTCCTCGGCGTACTCATAGCGGCGATCATGATCGCGCATCGGAATGCCAAACATCTCGAATTCGGGCCGATTCCACCCGCACACCAGATTCAAGGCAAAACGCCCCCCGGAAATATGGTCGATCGTCGCCATCTGCTTGGCAGCTGCCACAGGGTGGATGAGCGGTGCGTGTACGGTCGCAAGTATGCCGATCTGGCGCGTTGACGCGGCGATCCCCGCCGCCCAGGTCAGGGATTCGTAGGTCGCGTTGTTGAAGTCGCTCGCCCCACCGTATCCTTTCCAGCGTCCCACCGGCAGCAGAGCCTCGAATCCGGCCTCATCCGCCATGCGCGCCAGGGCCGCATTGGCTTCCCAATCGAGTTTCCAGGCGCGTTCGTGCAGGGTCACGGTAGAGCCGCGCGAGCAGTTGAATGCCATCACGCCAAGTTTCATCCGGTTTTCGTTGAGAATAGGATTGTTCATTGTTGCGCGGCATCCCGGTTCGCGCCGCCGTCTTGGAATACCCTTCGGAGGCGGCTTCCGCTGGCGGCAGAGATTGCACTGAGGTGACTATGGAACTCGGATTCATTGGTATTGGCAACATGGGTTTTCCGATGGCAACCCGCTTGCTCGACGCTGGCCACCAGCTCGTCGTGTACGACAAGAACAGCGAAGCGGTTGAGCCGCTCACGGCACGCCAGGCGATCGCGGTGGACTCGCCAAAGGCGGTAGCCGACCGGGCCGAAGTGGTGTTCGTCTCCTTACCAAACAACGATGTCAGTGCGGACGTGTTGGTCGGCGAACTTGGCGTGCAGCATGGAGACACGGTCAAGCTGCTGGTCAATACCTGTACCACCGGCTCGCCGTTTGCGTGCGAGATGACCAGCCAGCTCGCCGCGCGCGGGATCCGCACGGTCGAGTCACCGATTAGAGGTGGTCCGCCGGGCGCAACGGCCGGGACGCTCTCGATCATGGTGTCGGGCGCGGAGGCGGATTTCGAGATGCTGAAGCCGGTGCTGGAGTCGCTCGGGTCTACGATCACCTACTGCGGCGCGGCGCCAGGGCTCGCTCAGGTGGCAAAGCTCGCAAACAATATTCTCTCCGCGACCGCTTTGATCGCTTCCCTGGAAGCCTTGGCAATGGGCGTCAAGGGAGGGGTCGACATCGATGTGCTGCTGAACGCGATCAACGGGGGCAGCGGCCGAAACAGCGCGACGCAGGACAAGATTCCACGCGACGTGGTGACGCGTACGTTCAACTACGGCGCGCCGATGCATATCCTGATGAAAGACATCGACCTGGCCCTTGCCGAAGGTGAAGCGCAGGGCGTTCCACAGATGGTGTGTCAGCAGGTGCGCCAGATGTACAAACTCGGAATGCACCAGGGGTGGGAGAACAAGGACATCACGGAAATGGCAAAGTTGATCGAGAGCTGGTCTGGCTGTGAGCTGAAGAGCGAATCAGCCGACAAGGCCTGAAACTCGAATCCTGACCGGACCGACAACCCCAGAGGAGAGCCCCGATGTCCGAGCCGCAAGCCGAAGTTCTGGTCGAACCGAACGGCGCTACGCGTACGGTGACACTCAACCGCGCAGCAAAACGTAATGCGCTGACGACCGCGATGCTCGCGGCGGTCGATACCGCGCTGGCAGAGGCCGAAGCCGACAGGTCCGTGCATACGATCGTGCTGCGCGGTGCAGGTACCTGCTTCAGTGCCGGTCGCGACACCAAAGAATTCGATACCCCGGGCGAACTTCGTGACGGGTCGCTCGCTGATCGGCAGAACACGTTCATGTCGGTACTGAGTCGTCTGGCAGACGGACCGAAGCCGACGATCGCCGCGGTGCATGGCTATGCGTTCGGCGCCGGGCAGGCGCTCACGCTGGCCTGCGATTTCGTTGTCGCCGAGCGCGGCGCCCGTTTTGGCAACCCCGAGATGGTCTATGGATTTCCGGCCGCAATGAATTTAGCGCTGTTGGCACGGCATCTAGGTCGCCGCATGGGCCTCGAAATCGCGATCACCGGCGCGCCGTATTCGGCGGAGCGCTACTTCGATCTTGGGTTGGTTAATCGCCTCGCTGAGCCGGGCGCGCTGGAAGCCGAGTGTCAGGCTTTCGCCGATCAGTTGAATGCCCTGGCTCCGTGGGCTGTGACACGCACGAAGCTGACATTTCGGCATGCGGAAGAGACTGACGCTCGAGGCGGTTTACATCTCGGCAACGAGCTCAATCAACTGTTGATGCTCGCGAGCCACACAGGGAGCGTGCATAGCGGTGATGACGAGGTGCGAAAACGCCTTGCTGGCGATCTGGCCCGCAGTGGAGGCGAGTCATGACCGTCGCCGATGGGACTGACAGGCCGGGCGCGCTCGACGGTATTCGTGTACTGGAGTTCAGCGCGCTTATCGCTGGTCCGTCGTGTGCCCGCTTCATGGCTGATCACGGCGCTGACGTCATCAAGGTTGAACGATTCCCGGCGGGCGACATCTCCCGGCATTCGTTTGCTGCCAAGGCGGATGCCGGGCGCGGACCGATGTTTTTACAGCACAATGCGGGCAAGCGCGGGCTGTGTATCGACCTCAAGCACCCTGATGGGCTCGCACTGGTTCAGCGACTGGTTGCGGAGGTCGACGTCGTTATCGAAGCTTTCACGCCGGGCGTCATGCAGCGGTTGGGGCTCGGCTATGACGATATGGTCAAGATCAATCCGAAGATCATCGTCTGCTCTGTGAGTGGCTTCGGGCAAACTGGACCCCACGCCAATCGGCCGGGATATGCCCACGCGGCGCATGCGATGTCGGGGTGGCTGGCCACGCAGTTCATGCATCGGGATCCCCCGGAAGCGCCTCGCGGACCCGGGATCGCAATTGCCGACACGACGACGGGGATCACCGCGTTTGGAGCCGTCTGCGCGGCGTTGTTCAAACGCGAGCGCACAGGTCTCGGTGACCATATCGACATCGCGCTTCTCGACTCACTCTTCTGTTCGAACGATGTGACGTTCCAGGCGGCGCTGCGCCCCGAGAGTACCGTGGACGTTTGGTATCACCCGGTGCACGCTACTCGCGATGGCTATGTTACCGCCAACGTCGGGCCGGATTTTCGGGCCTGGTCCAATGTCTGTAAGGCGATGCAGCGTCCGGATTTGTTGGAGGACCCGCGCTTTGATACGCAGGCGCATGTGATGGAGCACGTGCACGAGGCGGGCGCGATTGTTAGCGAATGGCTATCGGGGCTGTCATCAGAGGAGGCGGAGACGGTGCTGACTCGTCATCACATTCCGTGTGCCACGGTGCTGGATGTGGTCGACGCAGTCCGCCAGCCGCATGTCTCAGCGCGCGGCCTGACCGTTGAAGTGGAAGATCCGGTATACGGTCGCGTCGATACCATGAACTCAGCGTTCCGTTACGCGGAGTCAAATGCCGACGTCAGAGGCCCGGCGCCACGCCTGGGCGAACACAATGAGCAGGTGCTCTGCGAGTGGCTGGGCCTGGATGCTGGCTCTATCAGTGCGCTGCGTGATGCCGGAGTTCTGAAGACTGGTGAGCGTTGAGCTGATTTAACGGCGAGGCTGACCGGGCGCATCGTTCAGGTCCGGATGCGTTTGCTGGCGGTCATGGTCCAGCCTGTGACGTGAGGTGGAGCGGCACACCTGAAGGCAAGTCTGTCCGTTTCCAGAAGGGGCGGCCCCGAAATTGTCTGCCCGGCTCGGAGTGAAATGGGGCAGCCGCGAAGGTGTGTGTCCGTTTCGGGTGTCCGTCCAAAAGGGGCGGCCGTGAGAGTGTGTGTCCGGTTCGGTAAGGGCCGCTGCGAAAGTGTGTGTCCGTTTCGGGAGGCGCCGGCAGAGCGCGCGGGCGAAAGTGTGTGTCCGTTTCACAGGTCCGTGTCCGTGAAAGTGTGTGTCCGTTTCACGGAAGGGCCGGCCGAGCGCCGGCCATCCTAGAGCGCTACTGTCACCCGCTGATACGCTCGGCGATCGCGAGGATGCGGTACATGTCTCTTAGAACCGGCTTTTCGATGAGTTTTCCATCGACGACGACCAGACCTGTATCGGCTTCGGCGAACGCGTTGATGATGCGCTTTGCGTGGGTGACGGCCGCTTCGTCCGGTGTGAATACAGCGTTCAGGCGTCCGATCTGCTTCGGGTGGATCGAACCCTTGCCGCTGAAGCCGAGTTCTGCCGCCAGCGTGGCTTCGCGAACCATGCCGTCGGGGTCTTCCAGATCCAGATACGGTACGTCGATGGCGTCGACGCCGGCGGCAGCCGCTGCGTGTACGACGCGTGAGCGGGCGTACAGAAGCGGTTCCCAGGCATTCCGGCAACGCAGCTCAGCGGCCATATCGACACCACCGAAGAACATCGCGTCGATGCGCGGGCTCGCCTGCGCGATGTCGTAGGCGGCTTCCAGGCCGGCGTTGGTCTCGATGATGATGTGCAGGCGCGTCGGATGCCCGCGCTCGGTCAGTACGTCGTCCAGCCACACGACCTCATCAGGGGTCAGCACCTTCGGCAGCATGACGGCCGGGGGTGGGGTATCGGTGTCGAGGATGGCCTGCACGTCCGCCAGCCCGAAGGCGGTGCGCAGGCAGTTGATCCGCACGATGCGCTCCACGCCATCATCGGCCTGCGGTTCGGCGAACAGGGCCAGCCCACTCGCTCTCGCGGCTGCCTTGTCTTTCGGAGCGATACCGTCCTCCAGCTCAACACAGACGATATCGGCGCCCGAAGCCAATGCCTTGGGAAACATCTCGGGCTTCAGACCCGGCGAGAAGATGAAACTGCGGCGCGGCCTGACGCCGGCCTGCACGGGTTCGCTCATGAACCAGACTCCTGAACTTTTGGTGGTGGCAAACGCGGGCGGCGAGGCCCGCTTTAGCCGCACCGGCTTGCGAGGACGGGCGACATTGTAGGCCGATTCGCGCACATGTCGTCGTCGCACGTCGATGCGGTGCCGTGCCTCTATCGCTCGAACAAAGACACGCGGTCATGTCTGACCTGAGATCCGTGGTTCTCACAACTACGCACCGGCGCGCGAGCCGGGTCGATGTGCGCCGAACGTGTTGAATCTCCGGGGCGCCCAACGCGATGGCGCGAATACCCGGTCACCCCCCGATTAGCGGCGCGTCGTCGTGCGCGGGCACGTTGACGCACCGTGCATGGGTTCAAGGTGTTCTATAGTTTTCGCTGAGCCTTCAACGCTCCCATATCCGCGCCCGGTTGCGGCGCGCAGATCGACCAACCGCGTTCAAATGCCGATGCCGGACGAAGCACAAACCCAATTTGCGATGCGGCTGCTCGGAACCGGCAATGCGGCCGCGTTGGCGCTTGGCAATGCGAGTGCGGTGCTGGAGGTCGACAGCGCGCCGGCCCTGCTGATCGACTGCGGCTTCGACACGCTGCAGCGTTTCGCGAGTCACTACGACGGTTTGCCTGCGGCTGTCTACATCACGCACTGCCATCTCGACCATATCGGGGGCCTCGAAGGGCTGTTCTTTCGCGTTGACCCAGCCCGCCCCCTCAAAGTCTACGTGCCGGCCTCCATCGTGCCGCTGCTCCATCAGCGCATGGGCGGTTACCCCGGCGCTCTGGCCGAAGGTGGCGCCAACTTCTGGGATCGTTTTCAGTTGATACCGGTCGGCCGGCAGTTCTGGCACATCGGTTTGCGCTTCGACTCGTTTGCCGTGCGTCACCACGAACCGTTGAGTGCGTTCGGACTGCGTCTTGCGGGACACTTCGTGTGGACCGGGGACACCCGTCCGATTCCGGAACTGATGACCCGGCTGGCCGAGGCTGACGAAACGGTGTTTCACGACTGCGGCCTGCACGGCAACCCGTCACATTCTGGACTGGCCGACCTGCAGCGCGAGTATCCACGCGAGCTGCTCGAGCGTTTCGTGGTGTATCACTACGATTCGGAAACGTCGGCCGAGGCCATGCGCGCGGCCGGCCTTCGCGTCGCAAACCCTGGCGAACGGTTCGCGGTCTAGCGCTGGGCCGCCGGTTCAGGCTGTACGTGAGGCCCCGCGCCCGAAGCCCGTTATCCGCGGCGTAAAGCGGGCGTCGCATGGACATTTCGTGTCTGGGACCCCGATACAGCCGGTACGAGAGGCTGATGGTTTTGCAGGGCTATACTCGGTCGGGTCCTGTTTTGAGCCGGAGAGTTTCTGGTCATGCGTATGACTGCCTGCGTGGTGCGCGCCGGAGGCGCAGCGTTGCCGTTTGTTGAATCCAAGCCTGTCAGCATCGAAGAGGTCGAGCTGGAACCACCCGGCCCCGACGAGTTGCTGGTCAAGATCGGCGGCGCCGGATTGTGCCATTCGGACCTCTCGATTCTGAACGGCGACCGCCAGCGCGGCCTGCCGATCGTGCTGGGGCACGAGGGGTCCGGCGAAATTGTCGAGACCGGCTCCGCGATCAGGGACGTGCAGGTTGGCGACCACGTCGTGTTTCAGTTCAGCTCGAGCTGCGGACGCTGTCGGCGCTGCCTCGAAGGTCGGCCGCAAATCTGTCAGCTGCACGCGCAAACCCGCGCCAAGGGGCAGTTGATGTCAGGCGCTCACCGTCTCCGTGATGCGAACGGCGACATCTTGAATCATCAGTCCGGCGTGTCGTGCTTTGCGGAGTACGCTGTTGTGCACCGCGGCACGGTCGTTGTGATCGACAAGGACCTGCCGCTCCACGAGGCGGCCATTTTTGGCTGCGCGGTCATGACCGGTGCCGGAGCCGTCATGAACACAGCGCGCATCCGTGCGGGCGACAGTGTGGCCATCATCGGTCTCGGCGGGGTCGGACTGAACGGTCTTCTCGGCGCCAAGCTCGCAGGCGCGGAAACCATCGTCGCCATCGACTTGAGTGACGACAAGCTGGGCCTGGCGAGGCAACTTGGCGCCACGCACACCGTCAATGCAACCGACGCCGACCACATCGAACAGGTTCGCGATCTGACCGGCGGCGGCGTCGACTTCGCGTTCGACCTCGCCGGGACGATCAAGGCGATGGAAACTGCCTACGACTGCGCGTGTCACGGCGGCAGCGTAGTCACCGCTGGCCTGTCGCCTACCGGCGCAAAATTCTCCTTCGAGCAGGGCGACCTGGTCGGGCAGGAGAAGTCGATCCGCGGCAGTTACATGGGCAGCTGCGTGCCGGTGCGCGACATACCGCGCTTCATCAGCCTCTACCGTCAGGGCCGCTTCCCGGTCGACCGTCTGATCGACCGCACGATCGGATTCGATGAGGTCAATGCGGGCTTTGACCGCCTGCAGGACAACGCGACGGTCCGCCAGATCTGCGTACCGCAAGGCTGACGGAACCGGCACCGCCGGACTGGTCTGAGGGAGACCCGGCATGAGCAATGAAACGTTCGATTACATCGTCATCGGCGCCGGTTCGGCCGGCGCGGCCGTCGCCTACCGGCTGAGCGCAGACCCCGCGATAAGCGTGCTGCTGCTCGAGGCGGGCCGCGCGAGTCATCCGTGGTCGCGCATACCGGTCGGCTTCGCAAAACTCATCGATAATCCGGCCGCCAACTGGCTGTACTCCTCCGATCCCGAACCCGGTACGGACAATCGCCGCATTCCGGTTCCGCGCGGCCGCCTCCTCGGTGGTTCCAGTTCGATCAACGGCATGGTTTTCGTGCGCGGTCAGTCGCATGACTACGATCACTGGGCCCAACTCGGCTGTCGCGGCTGGAGCTACAGCGACGTGCTGCCAGTGTTCCGACGTATGGAGAGCTACGCGGACGGCGATGACGAATTCCGGGGTCGCGATGGTCCGTTGAAGGTGGGGAACCACCAGGACGGGGGGCCGTTCTACGACTCGCTGTTCGCGGCCGCAACGGAAGCTGGGGTGCCGCACAACACCGACTACAACGGTGCGCAGCAAGACGGTATGGGCATGACGCAGGCGACCATCCGAAACGGCCGGCGTATGAGTACCGCCTACTGTTATCTGGAACCCGCCCGGCATCGCCCGAATCTGAAGATCTGTACGGAGACGCTGACCGAGGCGGTCCTGATCGAACAGGGCCGCGCGGTCGGAGTGCGCTACCGTCAGGGCGATCAACAGATCACGGCGCATGCTTCTCAAGAAGTGGTCGTGAGCGCTGGCGCGGTCAATTCTCCCCAGCTGCTGGAGCTCTCCGGTATTGGCCAGCCGGAGCGGCTGGCTGATCTCGGCGTCGCCGTTCAGCATGAATTGCCGGGCGTGGGGGAGAACTTGCGCGACCATCTGGCGCCCCGCCTGCTCTGGGAAGTGCGCCGCAGTGGGGTCGTCTACACCCAGGGCGCGGGTCTCATCTGGCAAGGCATCAAATACGCGTTGTTCAGAAGCGGCCTGCTGAGTTTGCCGGCAAGTCCGATTCGGGCCTACCTGCGCAGCCGCGAAGGTCTCGCTTCGCCCGACATCGGTGTCGCGTTCTTCCCGTTCATGTCCCGCAACTTCAAGCTGACCCCTGAGCCTGGCCTGACGGCGATTCCCCATCAGCTTCGCCCTGAGAGCACGGGCTCTATTCACATACGGTCGAAGGACCCGACCGAAGCGCCATCCATTCAGTTCAACTTCCTGTCGGCGGAGCTCGATCGGCAGGTGGTGATCGCGTGCATCAAGGAGACCCGGCGCCTGCTGAATACGAACGCGATGGATCATCTGCGCGGCACTGAGATTGCACCCGGACCGCAAGTGCGCTCAGACGATGAAATTCTCGACTGGGTGCGACGCACCGCGGAGACGGTCTACCACCCCGTCGGCACTTGCAAGATGGGTACCGACCCGCGTGCCGTCGTCGATGAGCGCCTGCGCGTGCACGGCATTCGAGGTTTACGCGTTGCAGATGCTTCGATCATGCCGACGTTGACGTCGGGCAATACGAACGCGCCGTCGATCATGATCGGTGAGAAAGCTGCGCAGATGATTCTCGAAGATCGGGAAGCCGTGGCCGCGGCCGCCTGAACCCGCTGCCCAGGAATCGTTGCGCCGCCGTGCCGTGCTGGCACGCCGCGGGCGTTGGCTGCGGGGACGGCTCTGGTCAATAGTTGATCGCCTGTCCAGAACCGCCGTCCACGGCGATGTTTTGCCCCGTGATCGCATCGGCCATCGGCGAGCAAAAGAACAGCGCCGCGTTGGCAATGTCTTCTGGCTGCACCAGGCGGCCGAGCGGGATCTCTTTGATGGTTTCAGCCAGGATGCTGTCGGTCTCGACGCCAGCGTCGCGGGCGCGACGCTCGACGTTTTGCAACATGCGTTCGGTCAACGTGTAGCCGGGGTGTACGCAGTTGACCGTGACGTTGTAAGACCCCACCTGTTGCGCCAGCTGCTTGGTGAAGTTGGACACACCGGCATTGACGATGCCGTTGGTGATGCGAAGGGGCGCGACGATGCGGGCGGTCATGCCACCGATGTTCACGATCCGGCCCCAGCCCGCGTGCTGCATGAACGGCAGCACTTCGCGGGCGGCACGAATATAGGCCAGCAGCTTCACGTCGACATGGTACTGCCAGTCTTCGTCGGTCTGTTCGGCAAACGGTGCGCTCCGGGACGTCACGGCGTTGTTCACCAGGATGTCGATGCGTCCTGCTCGTGCCGCGCTGTTCGCGACGAACGCTTTTAGTTCGTGCGGCCGGCTGACGTCGGTTGGCATTGGCCATGCGTTTACGCCGCTCGCGCGAATTTCATCGGCGGTTGCTTCGAGCGTGTCGGCGTTGCGTCCGCAAAGCGCAACGTGAACGCCGTGCTGAGCGAGCAGCAGACCCATCGCCCGGCCTATGCCCCGGCTTCCGCCAGTTATCAGAGCCACGCGGTCTTCGAGTTGCGTATCAATATGCATGCGCTTCCTTTTTCTGATGCCGCGCGTTGCCCGAGTCTGCACACGCCGGCTGTATTCCAAAGGCGTGCGAGGGCGCTCTGCTACCATCGCGTGGTGGTGATTCTCGCACGCGACGCACCGGTTGCGTTCGGCGTGCCGTATCCGGCGGAGGACAAAAGCTATGCGTAATCAACTCAGAATCATGCCAATGGTAGGCCCATTGGGCGCGGACGTGTGGGGCGTCGACCTCGAATCGCTGACCGACGGTGAGTTCGAAGACATCTACGCTGCGTGGCTGGAGCACGATGGCGTTCTGCGCCTGCCGGGTCAATTCGTGCCCGTCGAAGTCATGCTGGACTTCGCGGCTCGGTTCGGCGTGCTCGACGATGCACCGATCACGTCAAAGGGCCACGCCAAGAGTTTTCGGCCCGACCTGCCGAAGCTCGCCGTGATCTCGAACATTGTCGAGGACGGCAAGCCGCTCGGTTCGCTAGGCAGCCTGGAATCCGCGTGGCATACCGATATGTCCTACAACGACGTGCCGCCGAAAGCGAGCATTCTGCAGGGTGTGGAGTTACCCCGGATGGGCGGCGCGACGGGTTACGCAAACATGTACACGGTCCTCGACACCTTGCCGAGCGACCTCCGTGCCAGTCTCGAAGGGCTGACCTGTAAGCACGACGCGTCGCGCGACAGTGTTGGCATTGTGCGGCGTGGCTTCGAGGAGGCGTATGGGGATCGCAGCGATGTGCCGGGCGCTGTGCATCCGCTGGTTGTCAAGCATCCGGAAACCGGGCGCGACTGTCTGTACCTCGGGCGTCGCGCGCTTGCGCACATTCCGGAACTTTCTTCGCAAGACAGTGACCAACTGCTCGACCTCCTGTGGGCCCACGCGAGCCAGGAGCGGTTCGCGTGGTACCAGCACTGGCGGCAGGGTGACATCGTCGTGTGGGACAACCGCTGCACGATGCACCGCCGCGATGCGTTGGATCCGTCGGAACGTCGCCTGCTGTACCGGGCGCAGATTCAAGGTGAGCGCCCGAGTGCCGCGGATCAGGCGGCTTGAGCAATCCCTGACGAAGAGCACAAGTTGATGACCGGTTGGATGGCAAGCCTCTCGGCCCGGCTGACAAGAGCAGAGCCAAACCACGCGCGCAACGTAGGGGCGTCGCAGCGTGTGCCGGCATCGCGCCGCACCGCCATGGTGATTTCCCCGTGTCTGCTCGCCGTCAGCTGTGTCGCCGCGCTATCGGTGCCCGCCGCGGTAAGTGCCGCCGAACAGGGGATGGCGTTGGTGGATGCGCACATCCACTACAGCCATGACGCCTGGGAGCAGTTGCCGCCCTCCAAGGCTGTTGAGGTTCTGCGGCGCGCTGGCCTGAAGCACGCGTTTGTGTCGAGTTCCAGCGACGAAGGCACGCAGAAACTGTACGCCGTTGCGCCCGACTTCATCGTACCGGTGCTCCGTCCGTACCGCCGGCGCGGCGAACTGTCGACCTGGCTCCACGACGAAACGGTCGTGCCGATGTTGGATGACCTGCTAAAGCGCAACCGTTATGCCGGTATCGGTGAGTTTCACGCCTATGGCGAGGATATCGATCTGCCGGTCTTGCAGCGCGTCATACAACTTGCGAAACAGCACAGAATCTTCTTGCACGCACATTCTGACGCTGATGCCGTGGAGCGCATCTTCGCGAGTGACCCGGATGCGATCGTGCTGTGGGCGCACTCCGGGTTCGAGGATCCAGCAGAGGTCGGGGCCATGCTGGAGAAGTACCCGAACCTGTGGGCCGACCTCGCGTTTCGCAGCGAACACGAATCCGGCGGCGAAGTTACGGAAGAGTGGCGCGTGCTGTTCGAGCGGTTCCCGAAACGGTTCATGTTGGGTACCGATACATTCGCGCCGGAGCGGTGGTATTACGTCGAAGACGCGGCGGCCGACAACCGCGTGTGGCTCGCGACGTTGCCAAGAGCGCTGGCCGAGCGGATCGGCGCTTCCAATGCGATGGAGTTGCTGTCTCGTACGTCGTTTCGTTGATGGTTGGCCAGTGGCGTAGCACGGCGGCCGCGTGGCTCGTGGCGCTGGCTCCACAGGTATTCGGCTGCGATCCCCTCGATCGCACCGAGCACGCCGCGCGCGGGAAAGGTGTGACCGTCGCCTACAGTTGGGTATCAGGCCCTCCGGCCGTGGGCGAACTTGCGACACTGCGACTCAGACTCTGCGATATCAGCGGAGCGCCCGCCGGCGGGAAACTGAGCGTCGATGCGGTCATGCCCGCCCACGGCCACGGCATGAACTACACACCGCCCACTGTCGAGGTCGCCGACGAACCGGTAGCGGTGACCGGTTTGCTGTTTCACATGCCTGGACGCTGGCAGCTGCGCTTCAAGTTACGCGGCGATGGCGTAACCCGCCGGGCGCACGCGGATTTTCTGCTTGCGCACTGACGATCTTCTGACCGGATGCGCGCGGCTTCGAACCTGGTGCGTGCTGATAGGTTTGCTCTTCAGCCTGCCGGTTGGTGCCGATCCCCTGGTGACGTTGAGCACGGCTGAGCGGGCTGTGATCGCCGCCCACGCTGGCTGGCCGGCGCCCTGGCAACCGGACGACAGCAATCGGGTTTCGGGTGATCCGCTCGCCGCCGCGGTAGGCGCCGCGCTGTTCTTCGACAAAGCGGTGTCAGCGGGTGGGGATATGGCTTGCAGCACTTGCCATAGGCCGGACCGATGGTTCACCGACGGGCGTCGGCGAGCGCAGGGCCGTCAGTTGCTGAAGCGCAATACGCCGACCGTCGTCGATTCGCGCTGGCAACGATGGTTTGGCTGGGGCGGCGCGCACGACAGTCTCTGGTCCCAGAGCCTGCGCGCCCTGACGGCGCCGGACGAGATGGGTGCCAGTGCGGCCGACGTCGCAGCTTACCTGCGTCGGGATCAACAGCTCTCGTGCGGTCTCGCGCAGGCGTTCGATACCTCGCTTGCAGACGCAGATGACGAAGCGCTGCTGGTGATGGCGGGTAAGGCGTTGGCGGCATACCAGGAATCGATTGTGACCCGACCGTCACCTTTCGACCGGTTTGCGGCCGCTGTGATCGCAGGCGATGTATCGGCCATGCAGGCTTACCCGCCGGGCGCGCTGGCGGGCCTGAAACTGTTCGTCGGGCGCGGCCGCTGCAGCGTTTGCCATCTCGGCCCGAGATTCACCAACGATGAGTTCGCGGACGTCGCCGTACCCTATTTCGTCGACGGCGGCGTCGACAAGGGCCGGTTCGCTGGCATCCGCGCTGTGCGTGATAATCCCTACAATCGCCTTGGCGTTTTCAGTGATGCGGATGCGGATTCGCAACGCTCCGCGCTGACGCAGTTCGTCGCCCGTCAGGGACGCAATTTCGGTGAGTTCCGGGTGCCGAGCCTGCGCAACGTTACGCGTACGGCGCCGTACATGCATGACGGCTCGCTCAAGACCCTCGCGGAGGTTGTCGAGCACTACTCGGAACTGAATGAAGAGCGCCTGCATGCAAGCGGCGCGCAGCTCCTGCGCGCGTTACGTCTTGACGACCGGCAGAAAAATGAGTTGCTCGCCTTTCTGCGAAGCCTGACCAGCGATCTCGTCGAATCACCCGACCACGATGGGCTGCTGGCCGCCCGTTGCCCACCCTGAGCTCTGCTGTCACGACACGGGGCTCGCGTGAATGGTCAGCCCGTCGGGCTCAGTAACGCGCGAGTCCACCCTCCGCCGGGATGACGGCACCATTGACCATGCGCGACTCATCGGACGCCAGGAACAGCGCTACATTGGCGATGTCCTCCGGTACACCCACGCTGAACGGATGGCGCTTATCGAAGATGGAAGCGTTCGCGACTTGCGCCGCTTCCGCTTGGGCGGCGGCCGGCTGAGTCGGGTCGAGGCCGCTGCGCTCGAGTATGCGTTCCGAGAGGATGAGGCCAGGGGCGATCGCGTTCGCGCGGATGTTGTCTCGCCAGTACCGGCCCGCCAGGGCCTGGGTGAACGCGATGATGCCGCCCTTCGCGGACGAATAGACGTGCCCCGGGAAGTTGCCTTTCAGTGCGACGACGGAGCTGAAGTTGACGATGGCGCCGCCGCCGGCCGCGCTCAGATGCGGAATGCCGAACCGGCAGCACAGAAACGGGCCCTTCAGATCGAGTGCGATCGTATGGTCCCACACGTCGAGGTCGACATCGGTGACGGGCCGGTCCGACGCGATGGAGCCGCCAGCACAGTTCACGAGCACGTGCAGCGCCTCAAACCGGGCGACCGCGTCGGCAAATGCCTGCTCGACACTGTCCGGCGCCGTCACGTCAGTATGTACGAATAGCGCGTCACCGCCCGCGGCCTCGACCTTCGAGACGGTCTCTTCGCCGCGCGCTCGGTCGAGTTCTGCCACGACGATGCGTGCCCCTTCGGCCGCGAATGCCAGCGCGGATGCCCGGCCGATGCCGGCGCCCGCGCCGGTGATGAATGCCACCTTGCCAGCCAGCCTGTCGGTCATTTTCGTGCTCTGTCAGCCATGCGCTGCACGGAGCCTAGCACGCGGTTGTCGACGGCCGTTCGGTGAGCAGCCCGACGAGACGCTGTTCGCAATCGGGATCGGGCGGTACGCCGATGCGAAGCCATGTCGGGCGCTCGGCAAAGCGCCGGAGCAGGATGTGCTGATGTGCGGCAGTCCGCCAAATGGCCTCGGCGTCAGCGTGCTCGAGCAGCAGAAACAGTGGTGTCTTACCCACCACCCGGATATCTGGCTCGCCCGCCGTCGCGGCCTTTAGCGCAGCAGCGAATGATGTCATCGCGCCGTCGAGTCGCGTGCGGGTGGATTGCTGCCAGGCTGAATCGGCAAGTGCCTGGCACCCGATGGAGAGGGCCGGCCCGGACACCGGCCACGGTCCGACAGCGCGTTCCAACTGCGCCCGGTCTGTGCCGCTGGTGAGGGCGAAGCCGAGGCGCAGCCCCGCCAGTCCAAAGAACTTGCCGAAACTCTTCAGCACGACCAAACCGTTGACACCGGCATCTCCGGCCACCGACTGACCCGGTACGACGTCGGCAAACGCTTCATCCACGACCAGCAAGCCGCCGCGGCGAGCCAGCTCGCGATGCGCGGCGCGCAGCTCGTCAGCCGCGCAAGTCCCGGCATCAGGATTGTTCGGATTCGTGACCACGACGACATCAGCGCTCGCCACGGCTTCGGCTAGCGTCAGCCCGGTTGCAACGTCGTTGCCGGCATTGCGCCAGCTCGTTGCGTGTTCCGAGTAACTGAGTCTGCCAACGATCGCGACCCGGGCTCCGGGCCGGAGCCCCGGCAGTTGTTGGATCAGAGCCTGACTGCCCGGTGCCGGGACCACCGATGCCGATGGACCGGCGCCGTAGTAACGCGCGGCGGCGCGACGCAGACGCGACAATCCTGCCTCCCCCGGTAGCCGCGCCCAGTCCGCCGCAGGGGGCGGGTCGAACGCGTACGGCCATGGGTTGATACCGGTGGACAGATCCAACCAGTCGGTGGCCTGGCCGCCAAACTCACGCGCGGCCCAGTCGAGGTTGCCGCCATGGGCGCCCTCTGCAATTGGTGTAGCGGTCATCGGGATGTATGGAAGATGGCGAATTGAACGGTGGCGCCAAGTCACGGCGGGCCGAGGTTACGGTGCTCATCGACGTGCCGGAACTGCCGGTTTGTCTTCGGTCGCAATTCCGCCAGAACTTGTCGTCGGCAGTATGTCGCCTGGTCCGGCCCGACGCCACCATCGCGGCGTTCCGGTAGCGGCGGTGAGGAATCTGAGGATGTCGGTCGCCCAACAGGCACCCGAGCGTGCGCTCGAAGCGCATCACTACACCGATCCGGCGTGGTTCGCGCACGAGCAACGCACCGTGTTTGCGCGCACCTGGCAGTACGCGGGCCATGCTTCGCAGGTGCGCAACGCGGGTGATTTCTTCGCCTTCGCGTTGCATGGGCGCAGTCTGTTTTGCGTGCGCGACGCCGAAGGTGCGGTGCGCACGTTCTACAACGTGTGCGCGCACCGCGCTCACGAGCTGGTTGCCGGCGCGGGACACAAGCGCAAGCTGGTATGCCCCTATCATGCCTGGTCGTATGGTTTTGACGGCCGGCTCGCCAACGCGCCCGGTTCGCGCGAGGTGCCGGGTTTCGATGCAACCCGGATCTGCCTGACCGCGGTGCGTACCGAAGTGATGGGCGGATTCATCTTCGTCAATCTGGACGACAGCGCCGCACCGATGTCGCAGTGGTATCCGGGGCTGGCCGAGGGACTGGCCGCGTTCTTGCCGGATCTCGATGTTCTCGAGCCGGTGCTCACGCGCGAAGTTTCGGAGCGGTGCAACTGGAAGGTCTCGGTCGAGAACTACAGCGAGTGTTACCACTGCCGTTTGAACCATCCCACGTTCTCGTCGGGCGTCGTCGATCCAAAGGCCTACAACATCACGCCATACGGTCATACGCTGCGGCACACCACGCACGCGGTGTCGGCTGATTCGATGAGCTATGCGCTGGATCCCGATGCACATCCGCACGCGATGGACTATTCATCATGGTTCATGTGGCCCGGGTTTTCGTTTCAGGTCTATCCCGGCAATGTGTTGAATACCTACTGTTGGGTTGCCGAAGATGCGCGCACCACCCGCGTCGTACGCCACTGGTATGCCCCGCATGGCGTTGCCTCCCCGGCCCTCGAAGGTTTGGCGAATCAGGATCTCGAGACGACCGTCGCCGAGGACATCCGGCTGGTTGAATCCGTGCAGCGCGGCCTCGAGAGTGGAGGCTACCGGCCAGGGCCGCTTGTCATCAATCCGGCTGGCGGAGTCATCAGCGAGCACTCGATCAGTGCGCTGAACGGCTGGCTGAGAGAAATGACGGCGACCGCCGGCTCCTGAGATTCCGCGTCTCGTGCGGTTGCGCCTGAGGTCAGTTAGTGCCGCCGTAACGGGCCGGCCGCTTTTCTACGAACGCCCGCATGGCCTCGGCTGAGTCCGGGTGGCTGGACAGCTGCACAGTCATGTTCTGCTCGAACCGGTAGCCGTCGCGGAGACTCATCTCCTCGATCGTGTTCAGCGCGTGTTTCGCGAGGCGGATGGCGGCCGGGCTCTTCCCGGCGATCTCGCGTGCGAGGTCCATCGCGGTATCCATCAGGTCGTCGGGCGCCACGCAAGCTTCCGCGACACCGAGGCGATAGAGCTCCGGGCCGGCCACCCGCAAACCGGTAAACATCATCCGGCGCGTGCGCGAGTGGCCGAAGAGCCGCATCGCGTGGCGCCCGCCGCCCAACAGGCCAACGTCGATTTCCGGCAAGCCGAGAGTGCCTTTTTCGGAAGCCACCAACATGTCGCACGATGCGGCGACGGCGAGCCCGGCGCCCAGGGCAGCGCCGTTGACTGCCGCGATCACCGGTTTGCCGCACTCCATGATCGAATGGAAACACTCGCGTGCGCCGCGGTTGTTGGACCACGCTTCGCCGGCTGCGCCGGTCCGCGTCTGGCGCTCCTTGATGTCGGCGCCTGCGCAGAACACTTTCCCGGCACCTGTCAGAACGGCGACCCGGACGTCGTCACGATCGGTTAGCGCGTCGAAGGCGGCGGTCAAGCCGTCGCGCAACGCCCGGTTCATTGCGTTGACCGGCGGGTTGTCCATGGTCACGACGGCGACGCCGTCGCTATCGACTTCAATTCGAACCGCGCTTTCACTCATGCCTTCAACTCCTCATTCATGTCGGGCCTGGCCGGCGCCGTGATCGCCCCGTCGCGTCGCTTCCGCGATCGCTGACGACGTGGTCTGTACCTTGTACGCACTGCACCGATCCTATAACTTTGCGCCCGGCTTCGGGTTCTGGCGTGCTGGTTGGCGCGCCGGTTCAAGGGAACAGCAGGAACGCGCCTTCGTGGCTCGTGCGCTGCGGCTGTCCTCGCAACTGTGAGCGGTGAGATCTCGGCCCATTCAAGTCACTCGGCGAGTCCGGGGAAGACAGGCCTGAGGTTTAAGACCCGCGAGCCAGGAGACCTGCCCGAAGCCGCGTCACCCTGACCGTCGACCGGGGACTGTCGATGGCGCGGCATCGTTCGTTTCGGTGGCGCCTGGCGGCATGCGATGCATGGATCTGCCGGGGGTGAACTTCGTTTTATTCCCATGCAGCCAGCATCGACGCGCCAGCGAAGAGTTGTGCTCGCGCACGTGCGCACCTGGAACCGAAGGAGACACGATCGATGAAACGTTGGCTGGCGTCGGTGATGACGTTGCTGGTCCTTGGCACCGCGAGCGGCACGGCGGCCGCACACTTTCAGCTCATCTACACGCCCCTGGTCAACCTGCCGAGGGCCGCGAGCATTCCGCTTCGGCTGATCTTCTGGCACCCGCTCGAGAACAGCGAGGTCATGGCCATGCCGGCGATCCGCGAGTTCTACTATCTGCACCGGGGCAAGCGCACGCCGCTCGAGGGCGCGGTTGCCGAGAGTACATTTCAGGGGCGTCTCGGCAGCGCGCGAGCCTACGCCGGGGAGGTCCGGCTCAATCGTACGGGCGACTACCAGTTCGTACTGATCCCGGAGCCGTACTTCGAGGCCAGCGAAGACGCCTGGATCCAGCAGTTCACCAAAGCTTACGTGAACCGGTCCGGAATTCCGGACAGCTGGGACCAACCGGCGGGCCTGGTCACAGAAATCGTGCCGCTCGTGCGGCCGACCAACGTGATCGCCGGGTCGAGTTTCACCGGCCGGGTACTGAGCGGCGGCAAGCCTGTGCCTGGCGCCAGCATTGAAGTCGAATACATCTCGGCGGACATCGACGCTGCGAACCATCGCGTCGCGAGCGACCGTTCCGTCACGCCTGTCGGCGGCGCGATCGAAATTCGTAGCGACGCCAATGGCTACTTCACGTATGCGATCCCGAAAGCCGGGTTCTGGGGGTTTGCCGCTCTTGGTGTCGGGCCAGAAACCGAGTGGCAAGGCAAGCCTCTGTCGCAGGACGCGGTAATCTGGGTGCGGGCTTTTGACCTTCCGTGAAACGGTAGGCGTCGCAGCGGCGGGTGCCGCGTGGATGGCGCCTTACGGACGAGCTGGTGCATATCGTTGATGGCGCTCTGACGTCGCCGGTGCTGTTCGGCGGCGCGGCGCTCAGCGTGGCTGGCATCGGTCTGGGCCTGCGTCGTATCGAACTCGAGCAGATCCCGCTGGCCGGGGTGCTGAGCGCGGCATTTTTCATCGCTTCGCTGATCCAGGTCCCACTTGGACCGTCGAGCGTGCACTTGATCCTGAATGGTCTGGCCGGCGTCATTCTGGGCTGGGCGGCGTTTCCGGCACTGTTCGTCGGGTTGCTGCTACAGGCGGTGTTCTTCGGATTCGGTGGTTTTACAGTGCTCGGCGTGAACACGCTGAATATCGCCGGTCCGGCCGTACTGACAGGCCTGCTGGTCCGCCCGTTTCTGGATGGCCGCAGCGTACGCGCGGTCTCGGTAATTGGCGGCGCCGCGGGGGGGCTCAGTGTGGCCGCGACGACGGCCGCCGTGGCGCTTTGCCTGATGCTGTCGGGCGATGCGTTCGTGCCGGCGGCGCAGCTGGTGTTCGTGGCGCACATCCCCGTCATGGCAGTCGAAGCCGTGCTGACGGCCGCTGCGTTGGGCCTGATCGCGCGGGTCAAGCCGGAACTGCTCCAGCAACCGCGGACCCCGCGGGCCGCGGCGATATGAAGATCCCGGCAATCGGCGTGTGTTTGCTCGCCATGGCCCTGGTCGCACCAATCGCGCAGGCACACCGGCTGATTTTGTCGGTGTGGGTGAGCGCCGGCATCATCGAAGGCGAGCTCGGCTTCTCGAACGGGGAAATGGCTGCGGAGGCCACGGTACAGGTTGTGGATACGGCGGGCGACAACCTCGGTACCGTACAGACCGACGCCGAAGGGATGTTTAGGTACCGGCCAGATGTACCCACGCTCGTGACCTTTCGCGCAGACCTCGGCGCCGGTCATGTCGCGCAGGCTGAACTGTTGCCCGAGGACCTTCAGGCGCTCGGCAGCGACGCGCCCGCCGGCCTGGTCGCGCCGCAGACCGCCACTCCCGCCAGGCGACCTGCAAACGCCGCCGCCCCGGCGGTGGCGTGGGACGAAGCTGCGATCGCTCGCGTCGTCGCCCGGGAAGTGCAGCCACTCAGGCGGCAGATCGCGGAGTATCAGGAAAAGAACGATCTGCAGACGCTGCTCGGCGGGATCGGCTACATAATCGGTCTGGTCGGCATTGGTTATTACGTGGCCGCCAGGAAGCGGCTTCGCGGCGGCGCGGACTGATGTACCTGCTCGACATGGCACCTGGCGCGAGCGGCCCGGCCTCGATCGTCCACCGTGCCGACCCGGCCCTGCGCATCGTCCTGGCGTCCGGCTTCGCATGCGCTGTGGTGTCGCTGCAGACTTTCGCGGCGCTACTGCTCGCACTTGTCCTGGCTATCACCACACTCGTGGTGAGCGGCGTCGGCGTGGGTACGACTTTGAAGCGCATGGTCGCGATGGACACGTTCATCGTGTTCATGTTGCTGACGCTGCCGTTCACCGTAGCCGGCACGCCGGCCTTCCAAGTGCTCGGGCTGACCGCAAGTACCGAAGGCCTGCATCTCGCGTTTCGCATCGTCCTGAAAGCGAACGCCATCGTGCTGATGTTGTTGACCATGGTGGGGTCGATGGAATCCGTTATGTTCGGTCACGCGCTCGCGCGGCTCAGCGTCCCGCAAAACCTCGTCAACCTGTTGATGTTCACGGTCCGCTATATCGACGTGTTGCAAGATGAGTATCTGAGACTGCGCACGGCCATGCGCGCGCGGGGTTTTCAGCCCGACAACTCGCGGCACACTTACAGAACGTTCGGCTACGTCGTCGGCATGCTTCTCATACGTGCAGTCGAGCGTTCCGAGCGGATCCTCGACGCCATGAAATGCCGCGGATTTGCAGGCAAGATACACATGCTGGATGAGCGTTCTTGGACGCCGCTCGACACTCGGCTCGCCGTCTTCGCCACCGGCGCTGTCGGGCTGGTTCTAACGGTGGAATGGTGGTGATGTCGGCTTTGATCGAACTGCGCGATGTGACTTTCGCCTACCCCGGCGCGGCGCCGGTTCTGGCGGGCGCCGATCTGATGCTCGCCGCGGGTGAGCGGGTGTGCGTAACGGGTGTCAACGGTGCGGGCAAGAGCACGCTGCTACGCCTCATCGTCGGCTTGAACACGCCGCAGGCCGGGCAGATCGTGGCGTTTGGTCAAAGCCGTCGCGTCGAGGCCGATTTTCGCGAGGTTCGGCGGCTCGCCGGCCTCGTGTTCCAGGATCCGGACGATCAGCTTTTTTGCCCGACCGTCGCCGAGGACGTCGCGTTTGGTCCGCTGAATCTCGGCAAGACGCGGGCCGAAGCGGTCTCGATCGTCGACGACGTTCTGTCTACGCTCGGGCTGAACGGCTTTCAGGATCGCGTTACCCACAAACTCTCGGGCGGAGAAAAGCGTCTGGTGACGCTCGCGGCCGTGCTGGCGATGAATCCTGAGGTGTTGTTGCTGGACGAACCCAGCAACGCACTGGACGAGGCGGCTACGTAGCGGCTCGTCGAGGTGCTGCAGAACCTGCCGCAGGCGATGATCGTCGTGTCGCATGATCCGCACTTTCGCCGCAAGGTCGCGAATCGCACGCTGCACCTGAGCCACGGCCGGTTGAATGCTCCGGAGCAGCCGAACTGCGGGCACGCACTGTCCACATGCGGACTGGCGGCCGTTCCAGCCGGGTAGAATTCGAGACGCCGTCTCGCCCGCATCTGGCACGGAGTCGCGCTTCTCGCGACGGAGCGCCATTGGGTGAGCGGCCTGTTCCCGATCGCCAGTTGCCGACGTGGCGGCTTGATTTTCCAACCAGGAGAACACGGGTTTGAAGAACCGAACGCAGGTAGCCGTCATTCGCGGGGACGGGATTGGCGTAGACGTGACCAACGCGACGCTGTCAGTTATTGAGGCGGCCTGCGGGCGCACCGGGGCTCCCTTGCCTGAGTACGACGACATCGAAGCCGGGGCGGGGTATTTCGAGCGCACCGGGCAGGACATCGAGCCCGACGGCGAAGCGCGCGCCGGTCAGGCGGACGCCATCTTGCTTGGCGCCATCGGTCTGCCGTCGATCCGGCATGACGACGGCACGGAGATATCTCCGCATTTGCGCCTGCGCGAGTTGTTTCAGCTCTACGCTGGCGTGCGTCCCGTCAAAGCGTATCCGAATGCACCCCAGCGCCTGGCCGATCCCCGCGCCGCGCACATCGACTTCGTCGTGCTGCGTGAGTCAACTGAGGGGTTGTTCTACTCAGCGGCAACCCACAACCGCTCGCCGGTCGTCAATGACGACGAAGTCCAGGACATCCTGCGCATCACCCGCACGACGACGGAGAAGCTCTGCGACTATGCCTTTCGTCTGGCTGCACGGCGTACGGCGCGCGGCAAGCGTGGGCGCGTGACCTGTGTCGACAAAGCCAACGTCTTCCGCTCGATGGCATTTTTCAGGCGCATCTTCGACGAGCGCAGGGCGCTGCATCCGGACGCGGAAGTTTCTTACAACTACGTGGATGCACAGGCGTTGGATCTAGTGCGCCAACCCTGGGAGTTCGACGTGCTGGTCATGGAGAACATGTTCGGCGACATCATCTCCGATCTCGCGGGCGGTCTGGTGGGCGGCATGGGCATGGCTGCCTGTGCCGAAGTGGGGGATCACCACGCGCTGTTTCAGCCGGCCCACGGCAGCGCGCCGGACATCATGGGGCAGGACAAAGCCAACCCGCTCGCTGCGATTTTGAGCGGCGCGTTAATGCTCGACTATCTCGCCGAGCGCGCAGGCGACGAGCGCTACGCTGCCGCCGGAGCGCTCGTGGAAGCCGCCGTGGATGCCGGCTTCGCTGCGAACGCATTGCGCCCGATGGAATTTGGCGGAGATATGGGCACGATGGCGGTGACGGCCGAACTGCTCCGTCGTGTTGAGGATGGCGACACCGGAGTTTCGGCATGAGCCTCTTGCTCGGCGCCATCGCTGATGACTTCACCGGTGCGACCGATCTCGCCAACACGCTGGTAAAGCAGGGCATGCGCACCGTCCAGGCGATCGGCGTGCCGGACCCGGATTTCGATGTCTCCGGGACCGATGCGATCGTCGTTGCGCTCAAGTCGCGCACGACACCGGCCGACGAGGCCGTTGCCGAGTCCCTTCAGGCGCTCAGCTGGCTGCAAAGCCACGATGTGCGCCAGGTGTTCTTCAAATACTGCTCGACGTTCGATTCGACCGATGCTGGCAATATCGGACCGGTTGCTGACGCATTGCTGGATGCCTTGGAGAGTCCGTTCACGATCGCCTGTCCGGCGTTTCCGACCACTGGTCGTACGATCTTCAAGGGTCACCTGTTCGTCGGTGACCTGCTGCTCTCCGACAGCACGATGAAGGACCATCCGCTAACCCCGATGCGCGATGCGAATCTGGTCAACGTGCTGGGGCGCCAGACACACCACCCGGTTGGTCTCGTGGCTCGCGATACGGTGGCGTCCGGCGCGGACGCAGTGCGTGCGCGTTATGCGGAACTGGCCGCGGCGGGGAGCCGGTTTGCGATCGTCGATGCGGTCGATGATGCGGACCTGATGGTCATCGGGGAGGCTTCGGCCGGGCTTGCGCTGATCACGGGCGGCTCGGGCGTGGCGCTCGGGTTGCCGGCGAACTTTCGCCGGGCAGGCTCGCTAACTGATTCCAGCGGTGCGCGCTTGCCCGTGAGTGCCGGCGCGGCCTGCGTGCTGGCCGGCAGTTGCTCGGCCGCGACCCGCGAGCAGATCGCGCATGCCGACGCCGCCTGGCCGCGCTACCAGATCGATCCACGCCGCATCGCCGGTGGTCACGATGTGGCGGCTGAAGCCCTCGCATGGGCGGCTGAATGTGACGACCGGACTCCGAGGCTGATGTTCTCATCTGCAGACCCGGCGGCGATCGCCGGCATTCAGGCCGAACTCGGGCGCGACGCGGCTGGTGAGATGGTCGAGCGTACGATGGCGCGCATTGCCGAAGGGCTGGTCGCGGCCGGGTGCCGGCGTCTCATCGTAGCGGGCGGTGAGACGTCGGGTGCAGTCGTGTCGGCGCTCGGTGTGCGCGGTTTGCGGATCGGGCCGGAGATCGACCCTGGGGTTCCGTGGTGCGAAACACTCGGGCCTGAACCGATGGCACTAGCGCTCAAGTCCGGGAATTTTGGCGGCCGGGATTTTTTCGCCAAGGCGCTCTCGATGCTTGGATGACGTACACTCTTCACGAGTACGTCTGAACCTGGATGGTAGTGGCGCTGCATCGTGGACCGTGAGTATCGAACCCCTGAAAGTGCCTCGCGAGCTGGCCAGGAGCGCGTGCATCAGAATCTGCAGACCACGATTCGGCGCGGTTTCGACGAACGCCCTTTCCTGCTTCGCATGCGCTTTGGCTACGAGGGTGGGCGCACCGGACCGCTTCTGTTCATCGGCAGCATCAACCGCAGTTGGCGCGACTACATCAACGGCAACCTGCGCGCTACGGACCTCGTCACTGGCACCTGCTGGCTCGGACGTGGCGATACCGGCCGTACGTTGATCCGACTCCGTCCCGAGGGCGGGCGGGGCGCCACGGCGTCTACGTTGCTCGACCTCAATCGGGCGTTGCGAGGTATCAACGCGGAGGCGGAATTCCTCACCGAAGGGCAAGGGACCGCTGCTGATGCGGGCATCGTCGTCAGCGAGCCGCGGGCAGTCCCACCATCTCCGGCGGAATCATCGGGCATACCCGCTCAGGCGGCAGGCAGTGCGATGCCCGCGGAGACCGCTCCGGTCCAGCCTGCGCCCGCCGAAGAGCCGCCCGTCGAGGGGGGCGATGCCACCGCTACCACTGCTGATCCGAATCGCCTCGCGAAGGCACTTCGCGAGGGGTTCGAGGCGTTCAAACAATCGCCGACGCGCGAGGCTCTGGACGGTTTGAAGGCGCAGATCGAGGCGTTCGACGCGGTGATTGCCGCTGCTCCTGAACATGCGGGTGGCAAGGCGCACCAGTTCGTTCAGAAGCTTGCGGCGCTGTTGGATGCCAAGGGTGCCGCCTTCGTGGCCAGCAAAGGCGGGTGATCCGAACCCTTTCGCGGCCTGACCTTCACCATCGATCGATGCGCGCCAGAGCGATGCCGGCCTCACCGGCGACGGCATAGAGCAGAAAGTTCCCTTCATCGCCCACGTAGATAGCGGGGTCGCGAAGTTCGAACTTGCGTTCCCTGGCGATGCCGCGCACCGACGGGATCGACGGGCAATCGACGCCTTCGTAGCGGTGTTCGGGAGCGAGCAGATCCGCGGCTTCAACCGCCTGCCCATCCGCGAATGGCCTCGTCAGATCGAGCTCTGCGGCCAGCAGCCGTTCCGGACAGTCACCGACGTTCGTATAAACGATATGCAGCATCGTACCGCGCACGGCAACCGCCGCGTGGCGCATTGCCGGCGTCGCGAGCGAGCCAACCGGTTCGAAGTCGGTAAACCCGTCCCGCGAGCGGAACAGGTGCCCTGGCATGGCCAGCGCGTGCCACGCAGCATCGAAGCGGAAGACGCGAAAGTAAGGCGGTCCCAGGTTGTCGGAAACGGTTTTGAAGTGAAGCCCGTCGGCCGACACTGCGACGCGCGTGTGTTGGGGGACGTTCTGGCTGGTATCCGCCTCACTGCCATGAAAGTACATTCGCAGCTCCCTTCGCTCAGCGTCCACGATGACATCGGGCGATGCGATGTGGCCGGCGAATCCGGACTGGCTGAGATCGAGCGTTCCCGGCGCGTGTATCCGCCACGGCCCCGCGACCCGGTCGGCGTAGGCGAGCCGAATGAAGTGACCGTCATGGTGCGCGAAGTACAGGTAGTAGCGCCCGAGCGGATTGGCAATCCAGTCGGGCACGCGGATAAGCGACGGCCCGTTGATGTTGCCGCCGATGCGCGGGTCCATCGCGGGGGTGATAATGGCTTCGTGGTTGAGACGGGTGACCTGCATGGTGGAACGCTCGAGACGTTGGTCGAAGGCCTGCGATGAACGAGCATAACCGAGCAGCGCGCAGCCGCGGGCAGTATCGGGCTGGGGTTGCGCACCGTTCAGCCGTCATCATCGTGGCGACGCGCCCGCCAGTGCCATTTTTGCGCGTGTTTTAGGAGAACTCTTCAATGAGCATGTTAACTGGCAGAACCGTGCTGGTGACGGGTGGAGCGAGCGGTATCGGGCGTGCGAGCGCTATCGCTATTGCCCGTGAAGGAGCGCGGGTGGTGGTCGCCGATCTGCAGGACGCCACATCCGTGGTAGCGCAGATTGCAGGGGACGGTGGTGAAGCCCATCAGCATCAGGTCGATGTGTCGGACGAAACCGCCGTTGCGGCGTAGATCGAGGTCGACAATCTTGGCTGTGGGTCCCTCGATACCGGCGTTGTTAAACGCGCCATCAAGGCTCCCGAAGCGGCCTGCGATGTCCGCGATCAACGCCGCAACGGCGGTTTCGCCC
>JBCCEJ010000059.1:0-34779 GCA_039030335.1 Pseudomonadota bacterium
GGTGGGCGGCCCCGTTCGTGTTTCATTTTTGCCCCTAGGTTTGTGGCCCGCAAAATTCAAACCAACCCCACGTTTTTCCCCCGCGGGGGGGGGGGCTTTTCCGAGGCCGGCAGTGCCGTCTTCTGCGGGCGTCACATCAAAGCCGTGGTAGACGAACACGTCCACCAGACCGACGCGAATCGACGGTTCGTCTTCGACGATGAGAAGGCGGGCTTTGGTGCTCATGTCAGCTTTGGTTGTTTGATTGCGGCGTACGGCCAGCCGGGCTGTTCGCTATCGGGCAGACTTCGAAAGCGCAGTGACGTCATCACATGGTCAGCGTTTCCGGGTAGTCCCTTAGTTCTACACCGAAATGCTCTGTTCAGGGGGACGGTTTTGTAAACAATAGGTAAACAACTTCCCGCAACTGTTTACCAAACCGTGTCTCGTCTCTCGAGCCGGACCTTCCTAGATTGTGGTTCCACCCAATCGCAACCCATGAAGGTCGCACATGCCGATACTCAACCGACTCTCCCGACTGTTCAAGGCCGACGTTCACGCCGTACTGGACGCACTCGAAGACCCGCGTGTTGTGCTCCAACAGGCGATCCGCGACATGCAGGAAGTGTTGGACGCGGACGTTGATCAGATCGAGGCACTGGACAGTGAACGGCGCCGTCTGGCGATGCAGGCCGACGACCTCCGGGACGCCAACGCCAAGCTGAGCGATGAGCTCGACGTTTGTTTCGAGACCGGCGCCGACGAACTGGCGCGAACACTCCTGAAACGCCGTCTGCAACACGAGGCCTTGCGCACCGCTTGCACTGCGCGGCTGGCGGAGCTTGATGACGCATTGCGCTCAGCGCGCGCTGAGGTTACGGAACGTCAGCAACGTCTTGATGCCATGCAGCAAAAGGCCGCGATTCTTGCCGGCACTACGACGCCGGAAGAACCGGGCCTATTCGGCACCAGCGGCGACACGCCGCACATCACCGATGCCGATGTGGAAATTGCATTCCTCCGCGAGAAACAACTGCGGGGGGCGGCGTAATGCGCGCAACATTTCTGACCAATGTCGGCTTCGCTGCCGCCGGCGCGCTCACCGCCGGGGCGCTCTGGTGGGTCATGCCATCGTTTGCGTCGACTCACGATGCTCCCCGCATCCTGCTCGCCTGCGTGGGGCTTGCCGGACTCGTCTACACCATCGCAACGGGTAGCTCGCGCGCCGGGCGTATCGCACTGCCGGGCATCTGGATCGCGTCGACCGCGGTGCTCGCCGTGGTCGACGGACCGCTGGCACTTCACGGCGCGCTGCATCTCGGCCTTATCTGGATCGCCCGGTGCTGGTTTCGCCGGCTCTCGCCGCTCCTCGCCCTGGCAGATGCCGTGGTGGTTGCACTCAGTGCTGTGGCAGGCCTCTGGGCGCTCGTGATGACGGGCAGCGTGGCGCTGGCCGTCTGGACGCTGCTGCTGGTGCTGTCCGTAGCCTTCCACGTTGTCGTACCGCGCGCCGCCAGCCGTCCTGGCGCTCCATTCGAGCAGGCCTATCGCAGTGCCGAAGGCGCACTCAGCAGGCTCTAGATCGATCCCTAATCGCGCCGCCTTAGTGGCCAGCGCATACCTCCGACTTTGACCAAAGGACCTAATCATGAACAACCGACTACTCGGCTTCAGCCTGTTCGCCATCACCGCCGCCACGGTCATCGCCGTGCCCTACCTCGAAGATGCCGAGGCGGTTACCGGACCACCACCGATGGCCGTACCGGCCGTCAACCCGACGGCCAACATCATCGGGCCGGACATCGCCGCGCCTGCCATCCAGGGGCAAGGAGACATCGAAGTCGTGTTCGTACTCGACACGACCGGCAGCATGAGCGAGCTTATTCAGGCCGCCAAAGAAAAGATCTGGTCCATCGCGACGACGATGGCGTCAGCGCAGAACTCTCCGCGCATCAAGATAGGTCTCGTCGCCTATCGCGACCAGGGCGAGGCCTACGTGACGAAGATGGTCGACTTGACCGATGACCTCGACTCGCTCTACAGCACGCTGATGGACTTCAAAGCGGAAGGCGGCGGCGACACCCCGGAGGCGGTGCACGAAGCCCTGGCGGACGCCGTCAACAACATGTCGTGGACGCGGAACCAGGATACCTACCGAAGTATTTTCCTGGTCGGCGACGCGCCGGGTCACAACCGGCATGCGCCCGAGTTGTCGTTCAACCAGTCGCTGAAAACGGCCGCTGCCAAAGGCATCGTCGTAAACACCATCCAGTGCGGCAAGCTGGCGTCTACCAGGAGACAGTGGCAGCAGGTCGCGGCGGCCGGGCAAGGCGCGTTTTTCAACGTCAGCTCAGGCGGTGACGCCGTTGCCATCGCGACGCCCTTCGACAAGGAGATGGCTGAGCTGTCGGTGAAGCTGGACGACACGCGTCTGTTCTACGGTGATGCAAAAGCGCGAGAGACTCAGCAGCGCAAAACGGCGGCTACCGCCAAGCTACACGCTGGCGCGTCGGATGCAACCCGGGCCAGACGGGCCACCTACAACCTCTCCAAAAGCGGAGAACGCAACGCACTCGGCGACGGTGAACTCGTCGACGATATCGCGAAAGGCCGCGTCAAGCTGGACGAAGTGAAAGCTGAGCAGTTGCCGCAGGCGCTGCGCAAACTTGCTCCGGAAGAACAGGCCGCGTTCGTCGAGAAACGCGCCAAGACCCGTGAAACGCTGCGCGATCAAATGAGCGAACTGGCCAAACAGCGTGCTGCTTACCTCAAGAAGAAAGCGGAAGACGCCGATGGCTTCGCCGACTCCCTGGACCAGAAACTCTATGGCGCGATCCGCGCTCAGGCGGCCGAGAAAGGGTTCCGCTACGAAGCGGACTCAGCGAGCTTCTGACCGTCACCTGCGACATTGATGTCGCGACACCCTTGGGGCCAGCGGGGCCTTGAGCTTCGCTGGCCCCGGGTGCACAGATCCACAGCCCGGTTTGTCGATAAATCCACCGCGCCTCGTCGAGAGCCCCGGTCGGACAGGCGACCCGCCTCCCGGCATCACGTAGGCACCAGACCGCCGTCGATGTTGTAGTTTTGCCCGGTGATGTTGCGCGCTCCGGAAGACGCCAGGAATACGGCCAGCGCGGCGACGTCTTCCGGGTCGTTGGCCCGCCGGATGGGGATGTCTTTCGTGTAGTCCCTGCGCACTTCGGCTTCGGTGAGCCCGCGGTCGTCGGCCCGCGCCGCGATGATGCTCTGCACGATGGGCGTCAGCGTCACCCCGGGGCAAATCGAATTGACGTTGATGTCATAGCGTCCAAGCTGCTGCGCGGCGAGCATCGTCAGGCTCATGACAGCGCCCTTGCTAGCTGCGTAGGCAGCATTGGAGCTGTGCTTGTAACCGCGACCGGCAATGGATGCGATGTTGATGATGCGGCCGCCGGCACCCCGGTCGATCATGCGGCGGGCAGCACCCTGGACACAGAAAAAGACGCCTTTTGCGTTCACCCGGTGGATCCGATCCCAGTCATGCTCGGTCACGTCCATGATGTCAGCCGCGCGCGTCACGCCGGCGTTGTTGACGATCACGTCGAGCTGACCAAACTGTTCGATAGTCGCGTCGAGCATGCGTTCTATAGCTTCCACATCCCCCGCGTCGGCCGCCAGGGCGAGCACCTCGCCCCCGTGCGCCCGAACCTTGTCTGCGGCGGCCGTGGCGGCCTGCTCATCGATGTCGACGCAGACAACCGCGCGACCAGCTGCCGCCATGCCGTCAGCCGTCGCGAGACCGATGCCGCTGCCCGCTCCGGTAATGAGTGCTACCTGCCGCGTCGATGTCATGCCGTCTGGTCTCCGTGGGTCGTGTTTTGTCCGGCGGCGCGTTGCGCAGGACCCGTTCGTAGCTGGCCGCGCGGCGCCACATCGGGACCGCACCCCACCTGAGTCAACGTCCTACACGCATCAGTCTTCGACCCGCACCTGCACGTCGCCGAGCCGGGTGAACCTGACCTCGACGTGGTCACCAGGCGAGAGCGCAATGCTCGCGACGATCGAGCCCGTCATCAAAATCATGCCGGCCTTCAGCGACAAATCCAGCTCTGCGAGCTTGTTGGCCATGAAGACGACCGAGTTCAGCGGGTCGCCGAGCACTTCGACGCCGGTGCCAGAACCGGCTGGCTTTCCGTTCAGGTACATCGACATACCTTCGGTGCGCAAATCGATGCCGGCGGGCGCGCTGAGCGGCTGACCGAGAACGGTGCCCCCGTTGAACGTGTTGCAAACCACACTGCCGACGAGCGTCCGGCCGACCGCCTCAGCGGTTCTGTAGTCTCCGAGCTCAATCGCGGGCAGATAGCCCCTAACGGCAGCCATCGCATCCGCGTGAGTCACACCCGGCCCGGCGAGATCGTGCCCCATCACAACCGCGATCTCGGGCTCGAGCGTCGCGCGCAGGAATCCCCTGCCCGACAGCGAAACCGGCACCGACTGGTCGAAGACCTTCGAGCCGAGCAGTGTGCCGAGCATCGGCTCCGGGATGCCGACCTGAGCCTGCATCGCAGCGCTGGTGAGTGCGGCTTTGTAGCCGACGATGCGATCGCCCCGCTCGACGCGCGCAGCCATGACACCCGCCTGCAGACGGTAGGCATCGGACGCCGAGAGGTCCGGCTTGCGTTCGCGGACATCCGGTACCTGCTCCGGCGCATTGAGTGCCGCATCCAGCCACGCGACCAGATCATTGAAGTCAGTCATTGCTCAAACCACCAACCAGGCGCATTCAATACAGCTCCTTGCCATGCTTCCACGTCCCGAAGCGGGCTTCCATCTGTTCGACAGTCTCATCGGTTACGGACTGGTCGGCGATGAACTGCGCGTAGCTTGCGAGACCGTCGATCGAAGGCCAGTGCTCCGGCTGCCACAGTTTCGATCGGATCATCGACTTGCCGCAGTGGAACATGATCTCCTCGATATCGATGACCAACGCGGCCTGCGGCGCGCGTTTGTTGACGACCATCTCCTGGAGCAGTTCCTCGTCCAACACGATCGAGGCTTTGCCGGTTACGCGCAAGGTTTCACCGCGTCCGGGCATCAGAAAAATCACCGCGACCTGCGGGTTGTGTAACAGATTCATGAACGTATCCGCGCGCCGATTTCCAGGGCGATCGGGAATCGCCAGAGTCCGGTCGTCGACGATCTTGACGAAGCCGCCGGGGTCGCCCTTCGGCGAAGCATCCAGGCGGCCATCCGCACCGGCGCTGCAAAGCACGATGAAGGGGCTGCGCTCAATCCAGGCGCGGCAATGCTGGTCCAGAGATGACAGGACTTTGGTGAGCTGCGATTCGCGCGGCTCCCCGATGAGGGCTCTGACCTGCTCGGGACGGGTCAGTACCTGCTTCCAGCGTGCCATCGATACTCTCCACTACGGTGCGGCCCCGGGGTTTCACGGGCCCACTGGTCAATCCCAAACCGTGTCTACCTGACCGGCCCCCGGACCGTCGCATGTAGCCCTGGCAAGACCCGTTGATTCTGCGTTCCGCTCGTTGCCGGCAACGAACCGCCTGGTGGCAGCGGTGCAGCGCGCAAGAAGAACCTCAGGCATCACCGTAGTCAACCGGCGTCGCGTGCCAGCCTTCTTCATGGCGCTGCCAGTAGCGCGCTCTCAGCTGCGTGGCCACGGGGCCCGGCCGCCCCACACCCAACACCCGGTTGTTGATGTAGCTGACCGGCATGATGCCGCCGGCCGTGCTCGACAGGAACACTTCGTCGGCGCTCAACAGGGCTTGCGGGTGGAGTTTTCCCATCGTGAACGGTATGCCTGCCTCCTCGCAAAGTTCCCGCACGCTGGCGCGCGTCACACCTTCCAGCACCCCGGTGTCAGGTGTGACGATGGCCCCATCGCTGACGGCGAAGACATTGAAGCCCGGACCTTCGGTCACGTAGCCGTCGGCGTCGACCAGGACGGTCGTGTCAGCGCCCAGGTCGAGGGCCTGAAACAGCGCACGCGTCATATCACCCCAATGGAAGTTCTTCACAGTGGGGTCTACCGAGCCGGCGCTGATGCGTGGCACATCCGCGAGATGAAGCCTGGCGCCGCGGTCCTGTCTGGCAAGGTCGAGCACCCAGACGAAGGGGATGGCATAGGCCATGAACCGATTCTGTACGTGACGCGGGTCGCGGCTTCCGGGAGGCGGGACGCCGCGGGTGCACAGCATCTCGACGTAGGCGTCCCGAAGCCCTGATGCCCGCACGCATGCGAACAGCACGTCACGGATGCCGTCGCGGCTCAATCCCGGATCGAGGCGCAGGTTGGCGCAGGAACGCTCGAACCGGTCGAGATGGTCGTCCAGGCGAAAAAACGCGCCCTTCCAGACGTGCACGACATCGTAGGTGACATCCGAATGCGAGAATCCCCAGTCGAGCACCGAGATGGTCGCCTGAGAAATGGGCACCAAGGCGCCGTCCGAGTAGGCGACACCTGCGCTGCCGTCTGCGCCGTCTGGGAGTTCCATCTAGCTCAACCCAGGCTTGGGAGGACTGGCCGACAGTCTACAAGAGCTACCGGCTGCGCGCTGTTTGCGGCCGTTCCCGACGCGGTCTCAAGTCCCGGCGCCGTCCGGCCTGGCGACCGGCCTCGGTTCATCCTGATGCCAGATCGGGCCCCTGCAACCTCGGCTGAACCGGCTGCTATTTCGCGGCACCGCCACCCGGGTCATCCGCGAGACAAATTAGCCTTGGCGCATAGATTTAGACTCTGCTAATCTGTTTCGCAAGATAAAAACATGTTGCTAACCCGCAAAGCAGCTGAACGAAGGATAAGGTCTGACATGTCAACTTCCCGAAACTGCCGGTACCTCGTCGTCCTCGTGATGTGCGCAGCGCTCTGGCTCACGGTCGGGCCCGCTGCAGCGACCGAGCGGTTCAAAGCAGTAACAACGTTTACCGTTATCGCCGATATCGCACGCAATGTCGCAGGCTCCGTAGCCGACGTCGAGTCGATCACCAGGCCGGGTGCTGAGATTCACGACTACAGCCCCACCCCCAAGGACATCATTCGCGCGCAGGGCGCCAATGTGATCCTGTGGAACGGCATGAATCTCGAGCGCTGGTTCAAGCGCTTCCTGCAGGACGTCAATGGTGTGCCCGGCGTCGTGGTATCGGATGGCATTACACCTCTGTCGATCTACGAAGGGCCGTACTCGGGAAAGCCCAACCCGCACGCCTGGATGTCGACCGCCAACGCGCTGGTGTACATCGACAATATCCGCAAGGTGTTCGTTGAAATGGACCCGGGCAATGCCGCCGCCTACAACGCCAACGCCGCCAGCTACTCCGAGAAGGTCAAAGCGATCCGGGCCGATCTCGTCAAAGAACTGAGCGACGTACCAGCCGACAAGCGCTTTCTGGTTACCAGCGAAGGGGCTTTCAGCTACCTCGCGAAAGATCTGGCGATGCAAGAGGTCTACCTGTGGCCAATGAACGCCGACCAGCAGGGCACTCCTCAACAGGTCAGAAAAGTCATCGATACGGTGCGCGAGAAGAGCATCCCGGTCGTCTTCAGCGAAAGCACCATCTCCGACAAGCCAGCCAGGCAGGTCGCAGCAGAAACTGACGCGCAATACGGCGGCGTTTTGTACGTCGATTCGCTCAGCGAGCCCGACGGCGCGGTACCGACCTATCTGGACCTGTTGAAAGTGACGACCAGCACGATAGCGGAAGGATTCAGAAACGCGCTGAAGAACTGAACCATGGAAGCGATCGAACTCAACAACATCGGCGTGACATTTCCGAACGGTCACGTGGCGCTGGAAAACGTGCACGGAAACCTGCGCACCGGCACGATCTACGGGCTGGTCGGTGTCAACGGCGCCGGCAAGTCCACTTTGTTCAAGGCCGTGATGGGGTTCGTCAAACCGACCACCGGCTCCGTGCGCATCCTGAACCACGACGTACCGACAGCGCTAAAGAAGAACCTGGTTTCCTACGTGCCGCAGACCGAGGAAGTGGACTGGAACTTCCCGGTTCTGGTCGACGATGTCGTGATGATGGGACGCTACGGCCTGATGGGCATGCTGCGCCGGCCGTCGAAGGCCGACCGGCAGGCGGTCGACGAGGCACTCGAACGCGTCGGCATGAGCGCCTATAAGGACAGGCAGATCGGCGAGTTGAGCGGCGGACAGAAGAAGCGGGTCTTCGTGGCGCGCGCGCTGGCGCAAGGCGGCCAGATCATCCTTCTGGACGAGCCCTTCACCGGTGTCGATATCAACACGGAGGAATCTTTGATCGAGCTCTTCCGGACGCTCGCCAAAGAAGGACATCTGATCCTCGTCTCGACACATAATCTCGGCAGCGTCCCAAGCTTTTGTGACGAAGTGCTGCTCATCAACAAGAGACTGCTCGCCTACGGACTGGTTGAGACCACCTTCACGCAGGACAATCTCACGAAGGCTTTCGGCGGGATGCTGCGCCATCACCAGCTGGTAGGCTCGGAGTTGCACGATGACGCGGACCAGCGCAGCGTTACGGTCCTCACCGATGATGAGCGCCCGCTCGTACTCTACGGCGAAGATGGCGGACAGAGGATAACGAAACCCGGGCTCGAGGATGAGTGAGGCACTGCTGGAGCCGTTTACCTATCGGTTCATGCTGAACGCCATCTGGGTCTGCGCGCTGGTTGGGGGCGTGTGCGCGTTCCTGTCGTCCTACCTGATCCTCAAGGGCTGGTCCCTGATGGGCGATGCACTCGCGCATTCGATTGTGCCTGGCGTCGCTCTCGCCTACCTGCTCGCGCTGCCGTATGCCGTGGGAGCGTTCTTCAGCGGTATGCTCGCTGCTGGCAGCATGGCGGTGGTCAAACAAAAGTCACTACTGCGCGAAGATGCGATCATCGGCTTGATCTTCACATCCTTTTTCGCGGTGGGATTGCTACTGGTCTCGATCAATCCGACATCGGTCAATATTCAAGCGATAGTGCTTGGCAATATCCTGGCGATTTCCGACGACGACATCGTTCAGGTCGTCATCATCTCGGTAATCTGTCTGATAACGCTAGGTCTCAAATGGCGTGACCTCCGGGCGGTTTTCTTCGATGAGAACCATGCACGCTCCATCGGCCTCCCGGTCGTTGGATTGAAGGCGATGTTCTTCACGCTGCTAAGCGCGGCGTGCGTTGCGGCATTACAGACCGTTGGCGCATGTCTGGTGATCGCGATGGTCGTGACACCCGGGGCAACGGCTTATCTGCTGACCGACAAATTCAACCGCCTGATCATCATCTCGGTGAGTCTGGGTGGTGGCACGAGCGCGGTTGGCGCTTACCTCAGCTATTTCCTGAACGTAAATCCAGGTGGCCTGATAGTCACGCTGCAAACACTACTGTTTTTGGCAGCGTTCATATTTGCACCAAAATACGGCCTGATAAAGCAACGAGCCGTCACGCATGGATAGCTTCCTCACGACGTTGTTCGAGCCGCTTGCGCATGGATTCATGCAGCGCGCGCTGCTGATGTCCATCCTCATCGCAACGGTGTGCTCGATTTTCTCGTGCTTCCTTATTTTGAAGGGCTGGTCCCTGATGGGGGATGCGGTCTCGCACGCTATCCTGCCGGGTTTGGCCCTGGCCGTTGTACTCGGCATTCCCCTGGCACTCGGTGCGTTTGTGAGCGGCCTTCTGTGCGCACTGGCTACCGGGTATCTGAAAGAGAACAGCCGGGTCAAAGAAGACGCCGTCATGGGTATTGTCTTCTCGGGCATGTTCGCGTTTGGATTGGTCATGCTGACCCGCATCGAAACCGATATTCACCTCATGCACGTCTTGTTCGGAAACGTACTTGGCATATCAGAATACGAACTGTGGGAAGCCGGAACCATCGCTGCCGTCTGCTCGGCCATCATGTTGGCCAAACGCCGCGACCTGATGCTCTACTGCTTCGATCCATCACACGCCAGGGTGGTTGGGCTGCCGGTACGAGGCCTGCACTTTGGCTTGCTGATCCTGCTCGCGCTGACGATCGTGTCGGCACTCAAGGCGGCTGGTATCATTCTCGTCATCGCGATGCTGATCGCGCCCGGAGCCATCGGCTTCTTGCTAACCCGTTCGTTCGACAAAATGCTCTGTATTGCACTGGCTGCATCCATTACATCATGTGTCAGCGGCACCATCGCGAGCTTCCATCTGGACGTCTCCACGGCGCCGCTCATCGTTGTGATCCAGGCCTGCCTGTTCGTTGCGGCTCTGATCACGGCGAAACGACGCTCCAGCTCAACAGGATTGGCACATGTCGCCTAGAGCACCCAAAAAGTCCGACCTCACGCTCGCTGATCCCAAAACTCAGGCGCGCTGGTTTGCGCGCGTGCGTGAGGCGCACCAGACGGAAACGCTCGAGGACTACGTCGAACTGATCGCCGATCTGATCGATGTCCAGAAGGAAGCCAGAGCGAGTGACCTGGCAGCCAGACTTGGTGTCGCCAATCCGACGGTCAGCAAGATGCTCTCGCGGCTACAACACGAGGGCTACACTGACAGCGAGCCCTACCGGTCGATTTTCCTGACGGACAAAGGGAAACGGCTTGCGAAGAAGTGTAAGGAGCGTCATCAGATCATTTTGGATTTTCTGATCCGCCTCGGCGTCGATCCGGAGACGGCTGAGTTTGATGCGGAAGGCATTGAACACCACATCAGCGACGAGACTCTGGCGATCATGCGCAACTTCCGTAACTGACGGGTCTTCATTGGCCGACACCTTGGCCGCTTCCTTGCCGAACGCGGTCTCAGAGGCTTTCCAGACGCGCAGACCCGCCGCATCTACTCCGGTGAGAACTTGAGCAGCCTCGCCGAGTTCAAGATGATCAAGAGGGCATCTACGTTGTGCATGACGGCCGTCGCAACCGGTCCGACGATTCCCGCGGCAGCGAGAATGACGAACAGAAAACTGATCCCCAAAGCGATCGCGAAGTTGATGTTCAGAACTACGCGGGCTTCGCGTGCAAGTTGCACCATGTGCACGAGCCGGTCCAGACGACCGTGGTTCAAAACCATGTCAGATGAAGCGAGCGCCACGTCCGTGTTCCCACCGCCGATGGCCACGCCCACATTCGCCGCCTTCAAAGCCAGTGCATCGTTGATGCCATCGCCAACCATCAGGACGCGCCGGTTGTCCTGCTGCTGGTGACTGACCTCTTCGAGCTTCTCCGCTGGCAGCAGCTCGCCGATGGCGACATCGATGTTCAGAGCCTGCTGGACGTCTTCAACGACACTCTTACGATCGCCTGAGACCAGAACCTGGCGGTTGAAGCCCATTTCGCGCAGGCGCGCAAGCGAAGCCGGGGCTTCTTCCCGGATCGTATCAGCGAGATGTATCCAGCCGAGAAACTGCTGATCGCGGGACAGCCCGACCAGAGGACCATCGTGCTCGGGCTCAGGCAGCAGACTGACACCAGCCTCGTGATGCAGAGCCGCCCGCCCGAGTCTGTAGTGTTCTCCGCCAATAACGGCTTCGACGCCCCGACCGGCGATCTCGCTAGCCTCTTCGAGAGTCACGTCATTACCGGTCTCGAGCCTCGCGACTGCGCGCGAGACCGGGTGCGTAGAGGCGCTGGCAAGCGCGGCGGCGTAGACCCTCACGTGCGTCACATCAATGCCTGCAGCGCAGGTGAAATCGACAACGCGCAGAGCGCCTTCGGTGACGGTCCCGGTCTTGTCGAGCAGCAGCGTATTGCACCGCGTGAGCTCTTCGATAAAGGCGGTGGACTTGATGAGCACGCCAAAGCGAGTTGCAACGGCAATGGCGGCGACGGCCGTTGCGGGCGCTGCCAGCGCAAGGGCCGAAGGGCACGAGGCTACCAGGACGGCCATCATGCTGGACATGGAGCCGCTCACGAAGAACACCATGCATGAGAGCATCAATACGACCGGCAGGTAATAGCCAGCATATTTCTCCAGCATGCGAATCACCGGAGGCTTGCCCTTCTCGGCTTCCTGCATCAGTTGCACGACGCGCCCCAGCGTCGTTTCGTTGCCGGTACCCACGACCTTTGCGGTCAACAGTCCTTCGGTGTTGATGGAGCCGGCCGCCACCGCGTCACCGACGCCAACGTCCAACGGTACGGATTCGCCGGTGATGGCGGAGGCATCCACGGCCGACTGGCCGTTCAGGATCACTACGTCGGCCGGCACGAAATCCCCCGGCCGCAGCTCGACGACATCGTCCTTTCGCAAGTCGGTTGCGTTGACGGTCTCCCATTCCTGCCCGTTCTGCCGCCGTGCGGTGGTCTCCGTCAGCGTGCCGAGCGCCGCGATGGCCTCACGAGTGCCGAACAGACTGCGTTCCTCGAGCACATGACCGACGACCATGACCAGCGGTACCAGAGCGGCCGCGTCGAGCGCCCCGGTCACCCAGGCGGCGATGATCGCAGTCACGACGAGCTGGTCGGCCAACCCGTCGATATCGTTGACGAACAGTGCACGCCAGGCGTTGCGAAACAGTGGCAGGCTGATCAGCACCGATGACAATCCGACACAGAACAGACCGAAGTCCTCCTGCTCCGGGATGAACCAGCGAATCGCCCAGCTGAGAATCAGCAACCACGCAGCGACCGCGGCGAGCACCAGACGACCGCCGAGCGACCAACGTTCCTCGCGGCTGAGTACAGCACCGCCATCAAGGGCTTGTACGTCCTGACTCATTGGTTTTGCTTCGCCTTGGCCTGTAGCGACGCATCGGCGGCTTTGCCATGGCCTGACGCGGCGGGGCCGTCTGCCACAACCGGCGACGCGGTCGGCAGCAGGACACGCAGGTTCTTGTGGTCAGGAACGATCATCGTGGTGTGTGCCTGTTGAAACAAACGGTCGACGGTGTCGCGCCAAAGCCGGTACAAAACGATGCGGCGGTCGGCGCTGTCAGCTTTGGCAAGCGCCGCGATCGGACGCGTGCGCACGATTGCGAGACTGGTCAGTTCATTTGCGACCGCCTTCGCCGATCCGACGATCTGCGCGGCATTCTCCTGCGCAACCGCAAGCGTGACTGCGCGCTGGCTCTCTGCTTCCGCGATCAGCTGGTCGGCCTCGCTCTGCGCCTGCTGAGCGCTATCGAAAGCTTCCTGAGCCCAGACCGACAATGAGGTGCTGAACTCGACGTTGTCGATCGCCACGGCAAACGGCATCGTTCCCGAACTGCTGAGCAGCGCGTTCATGTTCCCAACCATCTGCCGGCGAATTCGGTCCTTCCCGGTGATGCGTATCGTGTTCAGATCCTCCTGCGCGCACGTATGGATGGCGGCGCGCTGGAAGGCACGGCGAATCGCCTGTTCGATCTTTGGGAAGGTGTCGATTTCGCGTGTGCGGCGGGTCTGCTCCGGGTCAGCAAGGAATGCGTACGCAATGGGGTCGCGCACTCGCCAGAACACCGTGGCGCCCATGTGTATGGCACCGTGGTCCCCGGTCAGCACGTAGCCGCCATCGTCGCGCGGATCAAAATCCAGGCCTTCAGCTTCGAGGTCCTTGATATCGAGCGAGAACTTGCGGCTCGCGGCCGGGATCAGTCGCACTTCACCGATAGGCGATGGCCACCACCAGACCAGACCGCCACCCTCGCTCGCTTTCACCTGGGCATCGCCGAACGCGATCACAACAGCCTGACGGTCGGCAGGAACTGAGACCACGCCGCTGCCAACCCACACTGCCAGCAACGCAACCATCAGTACGATCACAAAGCGCAGCGCGGTCCTGAGCGATCGGGCGAGCGCCTGGTCTTGAACCTGCGATTGCTGCTGTTCGTCTGCCGCCGAGCTCACTGACCGGCCTCCGGCGCGGATATCAGGGCTTCGAAGGGCGCGGCATTGGCCCGGATGACGATACGGGTCTGCTTGCCGACGATGCTTTCAAGACTGTCGAGGCTGCGTTTGAATCGATACAGGTCGGGATCTTCGCGATGCACTTCGGCGTAGATGCGGTTGGCTTCCTCAATCGCACCGGCCCGAATGCTGGCGGCATCCTCTTCCGCCTTGGCTTTGATGACACGGGCTTCGCTTTCGGTCTTCGACCGAATCTGGCCAGCCTTGGCTTTTCCAACCGCGAGAATCCGCTCAGCCTGCACTTCACGCTCTTTCGCCATCGCCTTGATAGTGCTTTCGATGGTCTTCTGAGGGACCTGCATACGTTCGAGGTGCACGGCCAGCAGTTCGATTCCGTACTCCTCGCGCAGTCCTTGTCGCGCACTGACGGTTATCTGCTCCTCGAACTCCGCGAGCAGTGTCGCCTGCTCCTGCGTGTTCACCAGTTGCCGCAACTGAAAGCTACCGGCGATCTCCTGCATCTTCGATTGCATGATCTTGCGCAGACGATCGGCGGCCTGCTGCGGATCGTTGCGCAGACTTCGCAGGAACGTTACGACTGCCTTGCTATCGCGCGGGACCCGCCAGACACCAAACGCCTCCATCGTCAGCGTCGACACCGCATCACCGTCGGCGATCGGGGTATTGATGAATCCGGATGAGGTCGAATGCAGCCGGTTGTCAATGCGGATGGTGCGCTCGATCGGGACAGGCCAGCGCCAACCGATGCCGTCGCTCACCAGAACACGGGTCGGATGACCGAAGCGAGTCACGACGAGACTGTGGTCGGGAGTGATCGTGACGATACAGGCCGCGGCCGCGGCCAGAACGACCAGCGTCATCGCAATCCACAAACGCGGCGATCGGAATTGTTTCATGACCAACTCCTCCTATTCCTGCGGGCGACCATTGAGCGACTGTTCGCGCAGATCGAGCACGAGCCCCTGATCGGCGCTGATGTTGGGATCGACGATGATGAGATTCTTGTCCGAGAAAGTTTGCTCAAAAGCCTGCAGTGCACGCTCGAAGGTAAACACGCTCTGCTGGTTGGCGTAGGCGCGGCGTTCAGCCAGAAAGGCCACTCGCTCGGCGCGAGCCAGGGCCGCGTTACTGAATGCGTCCGCTTTGGCCTGATCGTGTATCTGCGCGGCCACGATCTGAGCCGTAGCCTGCTCCTGCTCCGCCTCGGCCCGGACGATATCGACGCTTGCAGCGCTTTCTTTGGCGGCACCATGTACGCGGTGAAAAGTCGGGGCGGTATCGATCGGCGGGTGTACAGCTTCGAATATGACATCAACGATATCTATGCCCGTATTCAGTTCATTGAGACGTTGTTGGATGGCTCGATGGCTCGCCTGCGAAAAGGCCGAGAAATTGGCGAATATCAGGTCTTCGGCCGTTCGGTTGTTGAACAGGTCGATAAGTTCGCGCCGTCCGATCTGGCCGACCAGCTTGTTCGCGTCAGCCAGCCGGTAGACGGCCAGATGACTCGACTTCGAGTTCAGGCCGATGCGGTATGTGATGACGACATCGGCGTGGTAGAGCTCGTAAGAGCGCTGCGATTCCAGCTGCTCACCGTCGCTGCTGCTGAGCCGCGGTTGATTGGCGATCATGAGGAACAGCTCTTCGCCGTGACTCTTCGACCAGATGCGGTCGTCGCTCTTCCTCGACGGCGCTTCGATCGCGGTCGATTCCGGCGCTTCGAAATCCGCCGACGCATTCAAACGCACTTCTTCGATGCGGCCATAGCTCAGCCGGCGTACCGAGCCGAGCGGCCATGGCAGATGAAAATGCAGTCCGGGTTCGAGCAGTTCCGGGGCACTCAGCCCAAGACGCTGATGAATTCCGCGCTCGTCGACCCTGAGCGTTGTGACCCCTGTGGAAAGCCAGGTGGCAACGCCGAGTACCATCACGAGCCACAGCGTGCTCTGGCGAATGAACTGAACCGCCCACGACTGACTGATATCGATGCCGAGCTGCTCGTGAACACGGTCGCCTAACGTCTCGCCCGTCTGGCTGCCAGCCACCAGGTTCAGGACCAGCGAATCATTCAGGTGATCTGCGGAGCGTTGCGGCAGGAACGGTGACACGAAAGCACGCACGATCCATTCAGCCGCGAGGACGATCTGCACCGTTGCGAGCGCGCGCAGTGCCCAGATGCTGAGCGGCGCATCGCCAGCCACGATGTCCACCGGCAGCGCCACGCTGTGCAGCAGCGTCGTGAGCCCAACCACCAGAAGTGAGATAGTCGCGAAGCGCGTGAAGCCAGCCTGGCGTCGGTAGGTCTTGTTCGGGTTGTTGGCGAGCGCGTTGCCCATGATCAGAGATGGGAACGACAACAGGCCAACCAGGCCAAACCAGATAAGCGCATCTGCGACCTGCGCCTTCGGCCAACCGAGATACCACGACAGAAGTGAACCGCTCGTCCCCAGCAAGACCAGGCTCGCCTGCCACCAATGGGAGCTGCGTTTCAGACGGTTTTCGTAGCGACCGACCTGTTCCCTGGCTTGCTCAACTTCAATTGAAGTTTTGCTGTCGGCATCGGGCTCGGCATCAGGTGACTCAACTGCTGCCGATTCGCTTTCGGTTACGCGGGCACGCAACGCCTCCAGATGCCGCTGCTGCGACCAGGACAACGCCTGCGGGCCCCACGCCGCGACGAACAGCCATGTGAGCGCAGCACAGGCCATCAGCGGCCCGATCCAAGGGCCGGCCGGGGCGAATATGACCAGCAGATCGGCGCCGGCTCCGAGGATCGAGCCCCCGATCGTGAATATCCAGGCCAGCCGGATCCAGCCTGATGGCGGACCCGGTGTCATTTGCATGAGGTCATGGAGAGAACCCTTCGTCCGGCTCTACTGAGTCTTGGGCGAAGCCCCGCAGATAAGCGGCTGATTGTATCGAATGCACCTGGGCAACCATAGCCCGCCGCGTAACTGAACTAAGAGATCGACGAGCAGAGAAAGTTCCGTAGCAGTTCTACAAAGGCCGGCTGCCAACTGCACCAACCTTCTTCCAACCGCGCGCGGTTAGTCTGAGCGATCGCTCCAATGCGGAGCGTGTGAGCCGTTGCTCACCAGAATACGAACACGAGGAGTAAGCGCGTCATGCAATACGCAGTTCCAAATACCGAAGGCGCGGTAGTGGATTTCAAGTCCCGTTACGAAAACTATATTGGTGACAAATGAATAGCACCGGTCGCCGGCGAATACTTCGAGAACCTGTCGCCGGTCAACGGCAAGCTCATTTGTGAAATGCCGAGATCCCGCGAGGCGGATATCAACCTCGCGTTGGACGCCGCTCATACCGCTAGCGATGCATGGGGAAAAACGCCGGCCGCCGCGCGGTCGAAAGTGTTGCTGGACATCGCCGACCGAATTGAAGCGAACCTCGAGATGCTCGCGGTCGCCGAAACGTACGATAACGGCAAGGCCGTGCGCGAGACCTTGAACGCCGACATTCCGTTGACCGTCGATCACTTTCGCTACTTCGCAGGCTGCATTCGAGCCCAGGAAGGTACGGTTGGGGAAATCGACGAGAAGACGGTCGCTTACCACATCCACGAACCGCTCGGTGTCGTCGGACAGATCATTCCGTGGAACTTCCCGCTGTTGATGGCGGCCTGGAAACTGGCACCCGCGCTGGCGGCCGGGAATTGCGTTGTGCTGAAGCCAGCCGAACAGACCCCGACGACCATCATGCTGATGATGGAGCTCATCGATGATCTGCTGCCGCCCGGCGTCGTCAATGTAGTCAGCGGGTATGGCGAAGAAGCCGGCGCGGCACTCGCCAGCAGCCCGCGGATCGCGAAAATCGCGTTCACCGGCTCTACGCCAGTCGGCTCGCTGATCATGAAATACGCGGCGGACAATATCGTCCCGTCGACGGTAGAGCTCGGCGGCAAGTCCCCGAATGTCTATTTCTCAGACATCATGGATTATGAGGACGAGTTTCTCAGCAAGTGTGTCGAGGGCGCAGTTCTCGCGTTCTTCAATCAGGGCGAAGTCTGCACGTGCCCGTCGCGTCTGTTGGTGCATGAAGACATCTACGAGCGCTTCATTGAGATGGTCATTGCACGCGCATCGATGATCAAGCGCGGCAATCCTCTCGACACCGACGTCATGGTTGGGGCGCAGGCATCTCAGGAACAGTTCGACAAGATTCTGGACTACCTGAAGATCGGCCAGGAAGAAGGCGCTGAAGTCATCACCGGCGGCCGCGAAGCCGTGCTGGAAGGTGACTTTGGCGGCGGATACTACATCGAACCCACGCTGCTGAAAGGCTCGAACAACATGCGGGTCTTCCAGGAAGAGATCTTTGGACCGGTCGTCTCGGTCACCACCTTCAAGGACGAAGAAGAAGCCCTGACGATTGCGAACGATACGGAGTACGGACTCGGCGCCGGTGTCTGGACCCGCGATATCAACCGTGCTTACCGCATGGGTCGGGGCATTCAGGCCGGGCGTGTGTGGACCAACTGCTACCACCTCTATCCCGCACATGCGGCGTTCGGTGGCTACAAGAAGTCCGGCGTAGGTCGCGAAACCCACAAGGTCATGCTCGACCACTACCAGCAGACGAAGAATCTGCTGGTGAGCTACGACGTCAATCCGCTCGGCTTCTTCTAAGCAGCCGGACTCGAGCCGCGCGCCTGTCAGGGGCGCGCGGCTGCACTTCCGGTTACCGTCGTCACAACCCTCAGCACCGTGCCCGAGTTTTCCGCACCAGGTCTTGCGGCGCTCGGTGACACGCTGTGCAGGACATTTACTCCAAACGCCCTACACGGCGCCGAATGGGCGGCTTTAGACACGTCGCTCGTTGCATCGTTGGGCCTCGCGCTCGACGATCTGTACTCCGAAGCCACCATCGCTGCGCTTGGCGGCGGCGGCACGGCGCATCCGGCCTATGCCTGCGACTACGCCGGGCACCAGTTCGGGCGCTTCAATCCATCGCTCGGTGACGGCCGACTCGCGCTGGTAGGTGAATGGCACACGCCGGCCGGATCGTACGAGGTCAGTCTGAAGGGCGCCGGGCGCACCGCGTTCTCCAGGCATGCGGACGGACTTGCCGGTATCTCGGAGTGTCTTCGCGAATTCGAGCTCGGACGGCAACTGGTGGCGCTCGAGATTCCCACAGCGCTGTGCCTTGGCGTGTTGCGCGGCACACAACAGGTTTACCGCAAACGCTTCGAGCACCGCGCGATCCTTGTGCGCCTGATGCCGAGCCATCTTCGATTTGGATCGTTCGAGGCGCTTTATGCACAGCGGCGTTACGACGTGCTGGGAACGCTGGCGGACTTTGTCATCCGCAACCACTACCCAAGCCTTCAGGCGCACGCCCGCCCGCACGCCGCGTGGTTTGAAGCAACGGTTATCGCGACTGCCGAGCTGATCGCCCGGTGGCAGTCAGTGGGGTTCACTCACGGCATGATGAACACCGACAACCAGTCCGTGTTGGGATTCACGCTGGACCTCGGCGAGGCTGCGTTCAACGAATCACGCGATCCGGAGTTCGTCAGTGCCGCCGAGGACGAGCACCGGCGGTACGCATTCGGGGATCAACCGACCATCGGACTCTGGAACTGCAATGTTCTGGCACGCGCCCTCTCGCCGCTTATCGAAGCGGACGACCTGCGCAACGCGCTGCGGCGCTACGAGCCGGCATATCTGGCTGGCCCGATCGTTTGAGGCCGCGCGCGGTGGGTCCGCCGATAGCGGAAGACGACCGGGCGGGCAGGATCAGCTCGTCAGCTCGAGCAGTCGCGCGCGTACGAGTTCACCTGTCGCGACGCCTCGTTCAATCTGACCGAGCAGACTTGACGGGTCGTCATAAGCAGTCAACGCGCGGTCTACAAGCCCGTCGATACAACGCCTCCACTGCTCCAGCTCTGGCGAATCCGAGCGCGGCAGCAACGGCCCGCCATACAGTCGCACTGCGTCGTCGACCTGCCCGTTGCGCAGCAGTTTCCAAATCTCCACGACATCTGCCCAGACGGTCGTCGTCAGACGATACGGACGCGATCCGATGCCGCCGGCGAGAACGCGCCGCAACTGCGACAACTCGGCCTTCAGCGTGACCTTGCTGACACCGGCATCTCCATAGAGCGCCGCATGCAGCGCGTCTAGTTGCAGACCGGACGGATTGAGCGACAGCAGACAGAGGATCTCCAGCTGGCGCGGGGTCAGGTTGAGCGGCTTGCCGCGGAATCTGACGCTCGGTGCACCGAGCACGCGTAGCGTCAGCTCAGCGGGTGATGGCGCGGTTGGCAAGCGGCTGACGATCGAACGGGCAAGTTCAGTGATGGCCGCGTGCCCCAGAGGCGTGTGCTTACGCCACGTCGTAGACACGTCGAGCACGCCCAAGGTGCGGCCGGTGCCCGGGTCCACCAGCGGCGCCGCATAACACACCCAGTCGTGGACGAATGGAAGAAAATGCTCAGACGAGAACACGGTGACCGGTTGCCCGAGGGTGAGCGAAAGACCGACGGCGTTGGTACCTGCCGCACGCTCGTGCCATCGCCCGCCAGCCGTAAAGTTGACCGCCTCGGCGCGCTCGCGCATGTGCCGGCTCGCGTGCGTCCACAGCAGTTCACCATGGTGATCGGAGATGGCGGCGACATACGACCCTTCCGCTGCCAGGGTCTTCAACCGCTCGATCTCAGCGCCGGCGGCGGCGAACACCGGCGACTCCCGCCAGCGGCGCTCCAGGTCGTCGATGCAGCCGGTCGGCGCGCGCTGCAGCTGGATGCTGACGCTGTCGGCGCAGCGCTGCCACGAAGACGTAATGTGCGACCCGACCTCGCCCGGATGCGCGCCGTGAGCATCGATTACGAAGCGGCGCCACTGGTCCTCAGTAGCGCTGCGCCGTTGTAAGAGGCTACCCGGCGTACCTGCCATCCGCATAACTCCGAGCATTTTCGTTCGCAGTTACCGACACGCTACACCTCGCGGCCCGGCTGCAAACCCGAGCATGGATACGAATGATTCTTATTTAACTCCCTCCCTCGCCATCGATCAATCGCTGCCGGGCGGCAATGCGCGGTGGCTGCTACGCCCCAGGCGCCGCACGCACGACCAGGAGACGGCGCAGCAGGCATACTGGCGCCCTTTGCGACGGCACCAACATCTGGCCGGAAGAGTAACGAGACCATGTTTGCTGATTTGATGACCCTCACCGACGAGGGCGGCGATGTTTTGATAGCACCGCCAGCTCCTGACAAAGGGGAGCGACTGTATGGCGGCCAGTTCCTGGCCCAGTCGGTACGCGCCGCGCAGGCGACGACGACTACCGATCGCGTGGTAAATGCCCTGCACGGGTATTTCATGCGACCGGGCGACGTGGATGCGCCCATCGAGATGCAGGTCGAACGGCTGCGTGACGGTCGCACGTTTTCGACGCGCGAGGTGCGCGCGCGTCAGAGCGGCAAGGTGCTGTTTCAGGCCACCATTTCATTCCAGGTGCCGGACGAGACCCCGGAGTATGCCGGCAGCGCGCTGCCCGAGGTGCCGCCACCAGATGCCGTGCACGGCACCTATGATGACTTCACCCTCGCGGTCTCGGGTGAGACGGATTGGCACGGCCGCGACCGGCCGATCGACATCCGCTATATCAACCCACCTACGGCCGAACGCGGAGTGCCGGTAACCGAAGATCAGTTGATGTGGACGCGGATCCGCACAACGCTGCCGGATGACCCTGCCCTGCATCTCGCAGGCCTTGCGTATCTGAGCGATGCGACGCTCGTCGACCACATCATGCTGCCGCTCGGCAAACGCTGGCAGGACAAGGACTTCGCGGGCACGAGCCTGGATCACTGCATGTGGTTTCACCGCCCCACCCGCAGCGACGAGTGGCTGTTGTTCCGCCAGAGCGTTGATGCCACCGGGCGCGGGCGCGGCCTGGCGCGCGGGCGTTTCTACGCGGCCGACGGCACACTCGTCGCCACGTGCATGCAGGAAGGACTGATGCGGTGGCTCGCCTGATCGGGCCGTCGCGTCAATCCGCGCCGGACGTGACTGTACGTGCGTTCGACGGGCGCGACTGGCCGCACATCCAGCGGATATACCAACAGGGCATCGACACCGGGCAGGCGACGTTCGAGACCGAGGCACCCGCCGACTGGGCGACGTTCGATGCCAAATGCCTGCCCGTCGCGCGACTGGCTGCCGTGGTCGCGGGGCAATTTGCAGGCTGGGTCGCACTCGCACCGGTGTCAAAACGCCCGGTCTATAACGGAGTCGCCGAATTCAGTATCTACATCGCGCCCGAATGCCGCGGGCAAGGCATCGGCGCGCACCTGATGCACGCCCTCGTGGATGCGGCCGAAGAACACGGGATCTGGACGCTGCAAGCCAGCACTTTTCCGGAGAACCGCGAGAGCCTGGGCTTACAGCGAAAGTTCGGTTTCCGGGTGATCGGACGCCGTGAACGTGTCGCGCGGCACTACGGCGTATGGCGCGACACGGTGCTGACCGAGCGACGAAGTCGGAAAGTTGGCAGGTAACCGGCTGCGACGACGTGGCGACAGGTCGCCGCACCATATCCGGCACGGCAACCCGGTCGCGCCAGACCATCAGACTGCGTATTCGACCCCGTTGCGCTCGAGCAGGCGCAAGAGGCCAGGCCACTCGCGTTGACCGAGCTCGGGCGCCGAGCCTCTCGCCGCGTACTGTTCGAGCGTCTCTTCGAGCACCTTGGGATCGATCGGCTGCACACCACCGGCCATCGACGCCGCGCTCTCCTGGATCTGGCAGGACAACTCCAGGTAGTACATCCGCACGAATGCGGCCGGAATCGTGTGCCCCATCGTCATCAGGCCGTGGTTGCGCATGACGACGCAATTGGTCTTGCCGCAGCCGTGTCCGATGTCTTCCGGCGTCTCCGTCGTGCCGGGCCCCGTGTAGTCGAAATAGCTCACCTCGTTGTAGATGATGAGCGCGTGCTGACTGATCGGCTGCAGACCTTCCTTCGTCGACGAAACCACCACACCGGCACGCGTGTGCGTGTGGAGCACGCAGTTGATGTCCGGACGCGCCCCGTAGATGCCGCTGTGGATGTTGAAGCCGGCCATGTTGAACGCACCCGGCTCGCCGACGACGTTGCCGTCCATATCCATCTTGACGAGGCTCGACGCGGTGACTTCATCGAACAGTTCGCCGTAGCGGTTGATGAGGAACGTACCGTCCTCATCCGGCACGCGCGCAGACAGGTGCGTGTAGATGAGATCGGTCATGCGGTAGTGATGTATCAGGCGGTACAACGCGGCGAGATCGCAGCGCGTGCGCCATTCGGCATCGGAGATGGAACTGGACACATTAATCGGAGTAACGCTCATCGGAACCTCCTTGATGAAATCAATTGACATGCAGCGCGCAGAACGCAGCGATGCGGGCGACGGCTTCATCAGCCTCGGGTAGAGCCGGCACACCGTGCCAGCCGTGAATGGCGTCGGGGTAGACCTCCAGCGTGACCGGGCTGCCGGCCATCGCGACGGCGCGCGCGTAGGCGACGCTGTCATCCAGCATCGTCTCAGCGCTGCCGACCTGCAGCAACTGTGGGGGCAGGCTCGTCAGGTCGCCGTGCAACGGGGAAGCCTCGGGATGATCCGGCGAACCACCGGCCAGGTAGTAGGCCGCCATCCGATCGAGATAGCCTTTCGAAATCACCGGATCGACGTCAGCGAGATCCCGATAGCTGGCGCCGCATTGTGTCAGCTCCATCCACGGGCTCAACGGAACGACGCCCGCCGGCAAAGGATCGCCGCTGCGTCTGGCGGCCTGCAGCAGCGCCGCGCTCAGCCCGCCGCCCGCGGAAATGCCACCTACGATTACGCGGTCGGCAGCTGCGCGCTCGGCCAGCAACCATCGGTACGCGGTCATGACATCGTCGATCGCCGCTGGAAACGGGTGCTCGGGCGCGAGGCGATATTCGACGGACAGCACTGCCATTCCACAGGCCGCAGCAAGTCGTGCTGCCGGCAGGCGGCTCGATGGCACCGATCCCCGGTAATAACCCCCGCCGTGAATGAAATAGAACACTTTCGACGGGTCCGAGTGCGGCAACGCTATCCACTCGCAGGCGACACCGTCAGCTGAGAGCGGCGCGTACGTGGTTCCCACCGGCAACAGAGAATCGTTCGTACGGGCCTCGGACTCGGCACGAAGCTGTTCGACCGATTTTGCCGGCGTATAAGGATTTGCGCGGTGTTTGGCGATCGCGGCATCGAGTTCAGGACTGCCCATCGGGGTCGCTCCTCAGTAAAAGTTTCAGGCGGCAGCCTGTTCGCCGCCCACGATGCGGTCGAGCACCGGCAACAGGTATTCACGAAACAGCTCGGGGTTTTCGGACATCGGAAAATGCCCCATCTCCCGCATGACTTCGAAATGCGCGGCGCCCACCTTTTCAGCGAGTTCCGCGCCCATCTCCGGCGTCGCCGACGGATCGTACTCACCGCTCAGTAGATAGAGCGGGCAGCCATTGCCCGCCAGCCGGTCGAGGGGCGCGTTGCGCAAATCCCCATCGGTGAAGTAATAGTGCAGGTCGCCCAGGAAGATGCCGGGCCCGCCCTGCATGTAATGCCACATGGTCTCCCACCGCTGCGCGACCGGAGACTGCGGTGCCATGACGCCGTTCATGAGGGCCCCGGCGACCTTGCCACCATGCACGTCGGGACGATGCAGCACCATGCGTGAGCCATCCTCGACATTCCCGGTCTTGTCGTCGGCATATAGCGCTGACTGCAGGCCGATGGCCGCTCTGAAGAACGCGGCGTGGCGCAACGCCAGATGCACGACCACGCGTCCGCCAATGGAGCAGCCCATGACGACCGGCTGGTCGAGGCCGAGCGCATTGGCGACAGCCATGACGGTGTTCACATAGGCGTCCGTGGTCAGTTTGTACACTTCCTGCTGATAGCCGACGGGCGGCGAGGATTTGCCGTGCCAGGGCAGGTCGAAAGCGATGACACGAAATCGACTGGTGATCTCGGCGTCGTTCAAAACGGCCCGGTACTGTCGGCCGTCGGCACCGGCGGTGTGCAGACACAGGAGCGGGATGCCCTGCCCGGCCTCTTCGAAGTAAATACGATGGCGCCGGCCGTGCAGGTCGACGTGCACGTAGCGGCCCACCACGTCTTCGACATGGCCTGGTGCGGTTGCAGCCGCCTCGCCCGGCACATCGCGACCGGCCGGCGTGAACAGCATTTCCAGCATCAGCAGATTCTGATTGAACGCCAGCATGTCGCCTGACACCTCCAGGTGCCCGCGGCGGCGCATGGTCGACAACGCCTGGAATTCACGACCAGCGGCGGGTTTACGCTGCTCGGCCCAGTTCGCGGCGCTCGCCCTCAGCACGATGTCGACCGGCTGCCCGGGTGACTGTTCGGAAAGCGTCACACCTTGTGCATCGATGCGCGCGTAACACGCGGCATCGTCGGAGCGCAGTTCCAGGATGAGTGTCCCGTAGCTCAGGTGCAGCGCCAGGTTCTCGTGCGCCTTGGCGCGCTCGGCCAGGAATTGAAAGTTCTCTAGCATTGCCGGTTACTCCTCGGACGCCGTGTCCGGTGTTATCTCGAGAATCAGATCGTCGGCCGCAACCTGCGTGCCGGCCATCGCCGTGATACTCGCGACGACGCCGCCGATACCAGCCAGCAGTTCGTGCTGCATCTTCATCGCTTCGAGAACGGCGACACGTTGTCCCTTGGTGACCACTTCGCCGGCCTTCACGTCGATTTCCAACAGCTGGCCGTGCATCGGAGCGCGAAGCACTCCACCGCCGCCAGCTTCTTCCGTCTCGGGCGCCGACAGCGACAGGTTGCGAAGTTCGAGTGTGCGACGCGGCAGCGCGACCAGGAGCGTCGCTTCGTCCAACAGGTGGAACAACGTGTCGATACTCTGGCCGTCCAACAGGACCGTGAGGGCCGTCGGCGCATAAGTGCGCAACGTCATTTCGACCATCCTGTCGCCGAGGTCAACGCGATAGCCGGCACCACCGAGCGGCAATACACGTGCATGGTGCTCCACGTCATCGATGAGGTAGCGCAGATGAGTGCAGAGTTCGCCGGTACTGCTCCAGTCGAGCAGTTCCGGCGCCACCCCCGCCGACGCGGCGTAAGCGCGGGCACGCAGGGCCAGAAAGTGCGTGGTTGCCGCCACGGCGAGTTCCGCATCGCTCAACGGCGGCAGCGAAAAACCGTCGCGGCCGTAAGTCGCCTCGATGAATGCAGTGGTGGCCTCCCCTCGCGCGAAAGCCGGCACTTCGAGCGCATGCAGGAGAAAATCGCGGTTCGTGGCGAGACCGAGCGCGCCGAGTTCACCCAGTGCCTCGACCAGCCGGCGGCGAGCCTGTTCCCGGTCGGCGCCCGAGGCGATCACCTTCGCGACCATCGAATCGTAGAACGGCGACACTTCGCTGCCCGCGCTCACCCCGGTATCGATCCGGATACCGGGCCGCTCGGGCGCATGCCATGCATGGAGGATGCCGGTGCTCGGGATGAAGTCCTGAGCCGGGTCTTCCGCACAAAGGCGCACCTCGATGGCGTGACCGTCGAAGCGGATGTCGCTCTGCGCCGCCGGCAGCGCTTCGCCGGCCGCAACCCGCAGTTGCCACTCGACGAGATCGAATCCGGTGATCGACTCGGTGACCGGATGTTCCACCTGAAGGCGCGTGTTCATTTCGAGAAAGAAGAACTCGTGCGCGTCGGTCAGCAGAAACTCGACGGTACCTGCGCCGACGTAGTCGACAGCCCGGGCAACATTACAGGCCGCTTCGCCCATGCGCGCGCGGAGCGCGTCCGTCATGACCGGGCACGGCGCTTCTTCGATGACCTTCTGATGGCGCCGTTGCACAGAGCAATCGCGCTCACCGAGGTGCACGACGTTGCCGTGCCGATCGGCAAAGACCTGTACCTCGACATGCCGCGCGCCGATCAGTGCCCGCTCCAGAATAAGCGTGTCGTCTCCAAACGCACCGCGCGCCTCGGCCCGCGCCAGCGCAAGAGCCGGTGCGAGCGACGCTGCATCGTCGACCAGGCGCATACCGCGCCCTCCACCACCGGCCGCTGCTTTGATCATCAGCGGATAGCCGACAGACGCGCCCGCCGCCACTAACGCTGCGTCCGACTGGTCGTCACCATCGTAGCCCGGGATGCATGGGACGTCGGTGTCGGCGAGATGCCGCTTGGCCCGGGCCTTGTCGCCCATGATGTCGACCGCTGCCGCCGGCGGCCCGATGAAGGTCAGCCCCCCGGCTTCAACAGCGCGCGCAAAAGCGGCGTTTTCGGACAGAAAACCGTAGCCTGGATGAATGGCATCCGCACCGGCCGCACGCGCCGCCGCGAGGATGCGCTCAGCATTCAGGTAAGACTCAGCCGGTGCTGAAGCGCCGACGTGCTGGCGATCGTCACAGGCCTGCACGTGCGGTGCGTCGGCATCCGCGTCCGAGTAAACCGCAACGGTGCGAAGACCCATCGCGCGCGCCGTGCGCGCCACCCGGCACGCGATCTCGCCGCGATTGGCGATCAGTACGCAGGCGAGCGAACCCGCTGTGGTTCCGGTCGTGCTCATGGCTTCAGATTCATCCAGGTGGGCTCATGACAGTGGGTGCGCCGGGAGCATGGACTTGCGCCGGAAGCGGGGCGTTTGCGATCGGCTGGCAACATCTCCGGCGCCTACATCCGAGCGACGCCGAAGCTGTTCGGACGTACTTCACGCCCCCGCGCTTCGAGCACCGTCTCCAGGGCAAAACCCAGCACGCGACGGGAATCACGCGGGTCGATCACACCATGGTCCAGATTGCGTCCGGACGTGTAAAACGGACTTTCCTGGCGGGTAAAGAGCGCGACGATCTTCTCCTCCTGCGCCCGCAGCGCCTCCGCGTCGACCGGCTGACCCTTGCGCTCGGCGGCCACTTCGGCAACCTGTGTCATCGTGCGGGCTGCCTGCTGACCACCCATCACACCGGTTGACGCATTCGGCCAGGAGAACAGGAAATCGGGCTGATAGGCGAGACCGCACATGCCGTAGTTGCCCGCACCGAAGCTCGCGCCGATGTAGAGCGTTAACTTCGGCACGCGCACGTTGGAAACGGCCTGAATCATTTTCGAGCCATGCTTGATCATGCCGCCGTGTTCGTACTCCGTGCCGACCATGTAGCCGGTCGTGTTGTTCAGGAACACGATCGGCAGGTCGGCCTGATCGCAGAGCTGGAAGAACTGCGCGGCCTTGGTCGCACCGGCCGGATCGAACGGTCCATTGTTACCGATGACGCCGCACGCGAATCCCATGATGGAGGCGCGCACACAAACCGTGGATACGCCGTAGCGCGGTTTGAATTCATCGAAGTCGGACCCGTCGACGATCCGGGCCAGCACTTCGCGCACGTCGTAGGGCACCGTGTAGTCGGTGGGCACGACGCCGGCCAGTTCGTCAGGTGAGTAACGCGGCGGCGCGTAGTCGTCGCGCGCCGGCAATGTCAAACGCGCGTTCCAGTTGAGGCGGCTTATCGCATCGCGGGCCATGGCGATGCCGTGCGCATCGTCCTCGGCCAGATACTCGACCAGCCCCGAGATACTCGCGTGCATCTCGCTGCCGCCGAGGGTGCGGTCGTCTGCCACTTCACCAGTAGCCGCGCGCACCAGGGCGGCCCCGCCAAGCGCCGCGAGACCGTTGTGTTTGACCCCGACAACGTAGTCCGACATGCCCGGCATATACGCGCCGCCCGCCGTCGACGGCCCATGGAGGACGGTCAATGTCGGCACGCCAGCCGCGCTGAGCAGCGCCAGGTTGCGGAACAGCTCGCCGCCGCGCGCCCAACCCTCGACGGCGTAGTCCATCAGATTCGCGCCCGCGCTCTCGACCAGATGGATGAACGGCAGCTTGAACCTGAGCGCCATGCGCTGCGCGTTCAACGCGGCCTGCCAGCCGCCGGGCGTACCGGCACCGGCGCGAATGCCGCTGTCGTCCGCCCAGACCATGCAGCGCGTACCGCGTACGAAACCAATGCCGAGAATCACGCTGCCGCCTGGAATACTGGTCTCGGGATCCGGATCCTCGAGCAGGTAGTTGGCGAGCGAGTTGAGCCTCAGGAAGGGCATGCCCGGATCGAGCAGATGCTGGACCCGGTCGTGGGGCGGAATCTGCCCGCGGCGTTCGAACGTCGGCCGGCGCCGCTCCGACGCCGCGACCGCCCGCGCTTCCAGTCCGTGTAGTTCATCGACCAGTGCTAGCATCGCCGCGCGTTGTTCCACGAACACCGCGCTACCGGTCTGTACCTGCGATCGAAATACCGCCATCGGCGTCGAATTCCCGAATCGGTGACCGTCTGAATACGAGTCAGACGTCTGGCTTCAAGAGCTTGATGATCCCGCTTACGTCGAGCTCGCCGTGGCCCTGATCGATAAGCATCGCATACGCGGCCGTCGCGGCCGCGCCGAGCGGCGTCGAGGTGCCGGCGGCCTGGGATGCGGCCTGCGAGAGGCGCATATCCTTCAGCATCAGCTTCGCTGCAAAGCCAGGTTTGAAATCATTGCTGGCCGCCGACCCAGGCACCACCCCCGGCATCGGGCAGGAGTTGCTGAGGATGAAGGAGTCCCCGGTCGACGTGGAGATCACGTCATAGAGCGTCTTGCGGTCGACACCGAGCTTTTCGCCCATTACGAACGCTTCGGCAACCGCCAGCGAATTGATGCCAGCCAGCATGTTGTTGCAGATCTTCGTGACTTGCCCGAGGCCTGGTCCACCGCAGTGGATGATGTTCTTGCCCATGCCTTCGAGAATGGGCCTCGCGCGCGCGAACGCGCTCGGTTCCCCGCCGCACATGAACGTCAGGGTGCCGGCGTCGGCGCCGGTCACGCCACCTGAAACCGGGGCGTCCAGCATTTCAAAGCCGGCCTCCGTAGCCGCCGCGTGCACCGCGCGTGCCGACTCGACGTCGATCGTGGATGAGTCGATCAAAAGCGTCCCGGGGCGCAGGGCACCGATCACACCTGCCTCGAAGTAAACGGATCGAACGTTCTCACCGACCGGCAGCATCGTTACGACGACATCCACGTCCGTGGCCGCCTCCGCGGCTGACCCGCACGCCACAGCCCCGTCCTGTACGGCAAAATTCATCGCCTCTTCTGAAAGGTCGAAAACCTTCAGGGCATGCCCCGCGCGCACGAGGTTGCGCGTCATCGGCCCACCCATGTTGCCGAGCCCGATAAATCCGATATCTGCCATATTCGTGAACTCCCCGGCACGCGGCTTCACAAGCCGCACACGTCTTCAGTTGTTGGTCCGCGGTGCGCCGCGGGTAATGATTCAGGCGGCTTTGGTCGTCGCGACGAACTCGGTGTCAAAACCCGTGAACGGCGTTTGTATGCGCTGAATGTCCTGAATCAGGTCGGGCGGCATATCGCCGGCCATCGACGAACTGGCGCTCGCCGAGATGGTGTCGGAGAAATCCGCGAAGCGCGCTTCGATGAGCGACGCGATCTCGTCGTGGCGGCCGATGGCCGCAAACTCATGCAGCAGCTCGTCCGGGATCTGCGCGGCCAGCTGATCCCACTCACCGGCTTTGGTCATCTTGTTGAGCTTACGGCCGAGATCGCCGTAGCCGTGCGCTTCCAGCACTGGCCAGTAGGCTGGTGTAGAACCGTAGAATCCGATCCGGTAGCGCACCCATTCAGCCACCTCGTGCACGGTCTCATCATCGGCCCCGGTGGCTACGAAGCCCCCGCCGTTCACCTCGAAGTTCGCGCGCTGGCGTCCTGAGATCGCAAAACCTTTTTCAAGCTGCGGCAAGACGGTTTCAGCGACGTACTTGCGCGTGCAAAACGGATGCAGACGCACACCGTCGGCGACTTCGGCCGCGACTTTCAGCATGATCGGCCCAACGGCCGCCAGCGTCACGCCCGGCAACGGCAGGCCACTGCCATCCGGCACGAAGTGCGGGGTCATCAGCGTAAATGTGTAGTGGTCGCCCTCGAAGCGCAGTCGCTCGCCGAACTTCCAACACCGCCAGATCGCCTTGAGCGCCTGCAAGTACTCGCGCATCCGCGGGGCTGGCGGTGACCACGGCACGCTGAAGCGCTTCTCGTTGTGCGGCCGGATCTGCGTGCCAAGTCCCAGCATGAAGCGTCCGCCTGACGCCTCGTTCAGGTCCCACGACTGGTTGGCCGCCGACATCGGGCTCCGGGCGAAGGAGATCGCGATGCCCGTTGCGAGTTCGAGCCGTTCGGTACAAATAGCGGCTACGGCCAGCGGCAGAAACGGATCGTGACTGTTTTCGAGCGTCGTAACGCCGTCGTAGCCGGCTGCCTCTACGGCCTGCACGGCCGCCGTGACATTGCGCAGGTTGTCCTGGGGAATGGTGGTGATCACTCGCATCGTTCAGTTCTCTTTGCTACCTGCCGCGCCGCTGGTACGCAGTGCGGCGATCTCGTCGTCGGAAAATCCAAGTTCGCCGAGCACGCCGTCGGTACTGGCACCGAGTTGCTCGGCGTGGCGGTAGTACCCACCCGGGGTTTTTGAGAACGCCACCGGGATCTTGATCTGGCGCATACGACCCTCAGTCGGGTGTTCGACTTCAGGAAACATGTTGACCGCGCTCAAGTGTTCGCACTCGAACAGGTCGTCCGGCGTGTTCATCGGCAGCACCGGCACGTCGGCCGCCTCCAGTGCCTCGCGCCACTCGGCGGTGGTGCGTGCCTGCATCAGCTCGGCCACCAGGGCGTAGAGCGCATCGATATGATCGATACGGGCCGACTGTGAGTTGAACCGCGCATCGTCGACGAATTCCGGGCGTCCGGCCACTTCAAAAAAACTCTTCCAGTGGCGGTTGTTATACGGCAGCACGCAGATATAGCCGTCTGCCGTCGGGTAAGGGCGCCGATGCGGCGTCAACATCCGGCCGTATCCGGCCGGTCCAGTCGGCGGTTCGTACATCCGGCCCTGCATGTGCTCACTCATCATGAAAGCCGTGATCGACTCGTACATCGGCACGTGCAGTTTCTGCCCTTCGCCGGTGCGCTCGCGGTGCACCAGTGCCATCGAGATCGCCCACGTCAGGTACAGGCCCGTGGTCTTGTCGGCGATGACGGTAGGCGCGTAGCGCGGCGTTCCGGTGACCTGCCCATTCAGCGCGGCGAGGCCGGATGCGCCCTGGATCAGGTCGTCGTATGCCGGCTTGTCGACATACGGGCCGTCCTCACCATAACCCGTCGCGCTCGCATAGACGATGTCAGGGCGGACAGCCGCGATCGTGTCGTAGTCGATCTGCAAACGCGCCGCAGCCTTCGGGCGGATGTTGTGGACGAACACGTCGGCGGTGTCGACCAGCCGCATCAAGACGTCGTGCGCGCCTGGCTGTTTGAGGTCCAGCACGACACTGCGCTTGTTCCGCGACTTCGACATATAGGCCGACGACATCCCGGGACTCCGTTTGGCACCGGTCTGTCGGCCGATGTCGCCACCTGGCGCCTCGACCTTGATGACGTCGGCGCCCATGTCGCCCAGGATCTGTGTGCAGAACGGACCAAGCATGACCGTGGTGAGGTCGATCACCCGCAGCCCGCTCAAAGGTCCCGGCGCACCATCGAACATCAATCCAGCCTCGCTAAACCGGGCGTTGCGGCATCCACGGCAACGCATGGGTGTTCTGGCCGCACAGGCGGCCAGACATTCTCGTTACACTATCTTCCTTCAATTTCGCGAGCCGCGCACGGCAACACCGGGTTCAACATGCCGGAACAACTGACGCCAGAACTTCACTCTATTGCTGACAAAGCGGAGCGCTTTGCCAAAGACACGCTGCATCCGCTAGCCGATCGGCTGGCACGCGGAGAGATTTCCGCTGCCGACGCCCGGGCTGAAGTGATTCGGCAATCCAAAGCCGCGGGGCTCTACCGACTGCGCCAGCCGGCGGAAGTGGGCGGCGATGCGGCCGACACCCTGACGCTCGTCGTCGTCCGCGATGCGCTGGCCGCGCAGAATCCGCTCTGGTTTGCCGAGGTGTTCGGGCCGGGTCCGGGCGTGCTCGTGAACGCGGCCGACCCGCTGCGGACGACCCATCTGCTGCCGATGCTGGCGGGCGACAAGCGTGGCGGTTTCGGTTTCACCGAGCCGGCCGATGCCGAGCACTACACACGGGCTGAGCGCGATGGCGACGACGTGCTGGTCACGGGCCGGAAGTCGTACGTCACAGCCGGCGCCGACGCAACCTTCATCAATGTGTTGGCCGACGTCGGCGACGAAGGGCGGGCATTTGTCGTCGTGGACACGGACCGGCCCGGCGTCTCGCACGAACGCCTGTTCGACTCGATCGACGGTACGCGCCACGCAGCGTTTCGATTCGACGGCGTGCGCGTGCCGGCGACCCACGTCGTCGACATGCCGGGCCAGGGCATGTCGAAAGCGATGCGCCAGATCGGCGACGTTCGCATCATGATGGCGGCCGAAGCCGTCGGGCGCGGCCGCTGGATCGTCGACTACCTGACCGGGCATCTGCGCACGCACGAAGCGCGCAAGGGCGCGAGCGAAGCGATCCGGCTTCGTTACGGCGATTTGCGCATCAAGCTCTATGCCGCCCGGAGCGCGCTCTACCGCGCGGCACGCCTCGCGAACACCGGGGCCAATGTCGTCAATGAGGGGATTGCCGCGAAAGCCTTTGCCACCGAAACGCTGAGTGAGCTGGTCGACACCGCGATGCAACTGGTAGGCGGCGCCGCGCTCGAAACGGAGCATCCGCTGGCGCGGTTGCACCAGACCACGCGCATCCTGCGGGTAGCCGAAGGACTGACCGACGTGCTGCGGCTAAACATCGCCCGCGGCGCGCTCGATCTGGACAAGGGCACGCTCTAGCCGCCGGCACAAACGGCTCAGAGTTTTGCGGTGTTCTGCGTCGCGCCCTCGTAAAGGACTTTGCTGAGCTGCGCCGTGGCGGCGGCGTGAAACTCAACCGCCTCGTCGTCGAAGTCGGCCGCGGGGCTCATCGTCGGCCGGAAATAGCCGTAGTCGTCCCGCCCCCTGACGAGCGCCGCGGTGTCCCAGTCGCCGACGATCTGTTTGGTCTCGGTTGGCATGAAGTGCATCGATATGCCGATGCGGCGGTCGGGCGACAGATTGGGGCCGGAGGCGTGTGCGATGCGGTAGTTGTGGATCGACATCTGCCCGGTCTTGAGCGGCATGAAGACGGCGACGTCTTCGTCTACGCCTTTAGATATCTCCTGACCGCGCGTAAGCATGTTGTCCTGGTGATATCGGTCCTCGTGCGGCAACACGTCGCCGAGGTGCGTGCCGGGCATCACACGCATGCAGCCGCTGTCGATACTGGCCGGCGACAGCGCAAGCCACGCGGTCATGACGTTGTCGCTCGACAGCCCCCAGTAGCGAGTGTCCTGATGCCACGACACAAAGCTGTTGGAGCCCGCTTCCTTGGTCCAGAAAATCGTGTTCCAGCAGAGAATGTTCGGCCCGAGGATCTGCTCCAGCGGGTCGAGTACACGGGCGTCGCGAATCAGGTCGTCCAGCCATTTCAGCAGCAGGTGGGTCTTGTTGCGCTGGTGGCCCGAAAGCGGGCCGCCGAGCCGCGTCTCCACCGCTTCGAGCTCGCTCCGCAGGGCCAGTGCCTCGGACTCGTCGAGAACGTCGATCGGACAGACGTAGCCGTCACGATGCATCTGTTCGACTTCAGCGTCACTCAATACGTAGGGCATCGCCTCATCCTCACGCTGTTGTTGGCTCATGCAAATCATTACCCTGAATTCCAGGACTTCGCAACCAAAGTGTGGCACCCATGCCGTTCGAAACCATCCTCTACGACGTAGCAAACCACGTCCTCACACTGACTCTGAACCGCCCCGATCGCCTGAACGCCTTCAACCGTCAGATGCGCGACGACCTGCTGGTAAATATAATACCTTTACCACCAGCAGCTTCTAAGAAAGTTTTGGCATAGGCAGCACGCTTTTCAGGTCGAAGTCTCATTAAGTTGACAACTATTGTTACA
>JBCCEJ010000060.1:0-34492 GCA_039030335.1 Pseudomonadota bacterium
CGCACGGCCGAGCCGTTGGCCTCACCGGCGATCCGGCCGAACTTCCTGGACGACCAGGTCGACCGCGAGACCATCGTCGGCGGCATGATGCTCGGCCGTGAGATCATGAACGCGCCGCCGATGGACCCGTACCGGGGTGAGGAGACGCGGCCCGGCAAGGACGTGAACACCTTTGACGAGTATCTCGACTACGCGCGCAGCACCGGTGCCACGGTTTATCACCCGGTCGGGACCTGCAAGATGGGCTCTGATTCGATGGCTGTCGTCGATGACCGTCTGCGCGTGCACGGGCTCGAAGGCCTGCGTGTCGTCGACGCGTCGATCATGCCGACGCTCGTATCAGGCAACACGAATGCGCCGACCATCATGATCGCCGAGAAAGCCTCGGACATGATTCGTGAGGACGCGCGCGCTTCGGCCTGAGCGCACGTCTGGCGCTTGATTTGTCAGCCGCCGGGGTTGAGTTTCCCCCGGCGTTTCAGCTGCAGCGTTTTGACGAGCAAAATCGCACCCTCGACGCCAAATGCGGCGGTGAGCGCGAAGAGCCCCAGGGCCGCGCCGTTGTCAGCCGCCACGGCTACGCCCAAACCGCCGACGGCGGCAACGGCGACCAGCCGCAAGCCCGATGACAGTGCCAGCACGGCCGTGCTGCGGCACGTGATCAGTAACCCACGTGTCGTCGCTGCCAGCCCCATCATCAGCGCGAGCGGGACACCGATGCCCAGCGCGAGGCCGGCGTAGTCGGCGATTTCGTCAGTGAGGCCCATCGCTCCGCGCAATGCGAAATCGTTGACGGCCGGGATGAAGGCGAGCGCGAGGACGGCGGCGAAGATGAGTGTTATCTGCACACAGAACACACCGATCACGTAGAGGTCGGTGCGGGTTTGCGCCAGGGCCTGCAGAGTCAGCGTCAGGTTGCGCAGCGGACTCAGCAGCACTTTCAGGATGCTGTCCACGACACCGTAGGCGGCCAGCGCCAGTTCGGGGCGCGGCAACCGGCCGAGAAACAGGCTGACCAGGAAATTGACGCCCTGCTCGGCTGCGTGCATGACCATGATCGGCCACGCGAAAACCCAGATCTCGCGGTAGCGCGGCAGCGGGCGGCTTCGTGGTTCAAACCGGCGATAGATCGGCCATGCGAACAACACTGAATACGTGGTTTCTACCGAGATACAGCAAATGATCGCGGCGGCGCCGACGACCGCCCCGTCCAGCCACAGTGACAGGAGCGGCAGCGCCGCGCCGAGCGCGATGAGCCTGACGACCGTGCCGTAGGAGACCAGCAGCGTCCGGCGTGCGCGCATCATCGTCGCGTACATGACCGAGCGCACCGCCACCAGCGGCAGCATCAGAAACAGCAGGGTCGTGCAGAGCCGCGCATCGCGCACGACTTCCGGGCGGAGCCCGAAGGCGTCGCCGAATACGCGATCGCCAAGCGGGGTCAGGCCGAGCGCCAGCCACACCCATCCGACCGCGCACATCACCTGGGCGCTGAAGGCGAGCATGCGCCGCACGCTGGCGCGGTCGCGGATGTACGACACCGACACCATCTGGCACGCCCAGAGCGGACTGCCCATCGTGCTGTGGAAGAAGAACGCGATGCTGTAGGCCGCGAGAATGGGCGCCGGATTGTCCATGCGCGCGAGGAAGCCGGCGACGATGGCGTGCGAGACCATCGTCAGCTCGGCCGTCAGCATCAGCGGCATGAAAAACCGGTACGCGTCGCGAAGGCGCACGCGGCTGGCGCCCGTGTCGGTCTGGCTCACCAGGTCAGGCGGCTCCTGGCGCCGGACGGTCGGAGTGGTGTCGAATCACGCGGCGCGCGACGGGCTGCGCAGCACCTCGCGCACGCCGTCGGCGATCTTCGAGCGATCCGGAAAGACGTGATCTTCGAGCGACGGTGCATAGGGGATGGGTACCTGCAGCGCGCAGACGCGCTTCACGGGCGCTTTCAATGCCGCGAACGTGTCCGGGTCTTCGGTGACCAGCGCCGCGATCTCAGCCGACACCCCGGCCGTCGGCCCGGCCTCATCGGCGATCACCAGATGTCCGGTCTTGCGTACCGACTGGCGGATGGCCTCGACGTCGAGTGGCACGAGCGTGCGGGGGTCCAGCACCTCGGCGGAGATCCCTTCGCCCGCCAGTGTTTCAGCCGCGGCCAACGACTCCGACACCAGCCACGCGAGCGCCACGATGGTCACATCGCTGCCGCTGCGTTTGATGTCGGCTACGCCGAACGGCAGCGTGTACTCCTCTTCGGGCACCGGTCCCGTCGTTTCCAGCAACCGCTCGGATTCAAACGAGATCACCGGGTTGTCGTCGCGAATGGCGCTCTTGACGAGCCCTTTCAGATCGTAGGGCGTCGATGGCAGCAGGATCTTCAGGCCAGACAGATTCACGAACATCGAGTACGGGCTTTGCGAATGCTGCGCCGCCCGCCGGGTGCCGCCGCCGACGTTCGCCCGGTAGAGGATCGGGAATCGGGCCTGACCGCCGAACATGTAGTGGATCTTCGACGCCTGGTTGACGACTTGATCCATCGCGACGAACGCGAAGGTCACGGCGCGCCAGTCGACGATGGGCCGCATGCCGGCGCCGGCCGCGCCGATCGCCATGCCGGTTAGCGCGCCTTCCGCGATCGGTGTAGCGCGAATCCGCTCAGGACCAAACTCCTTCAACAATCCACCGGGCGCGTCGGTCGACATGTGGAACACGGTCGGGTCGCGGCGCATCTCTTCGGCGAACGCTTCGAGGCTTGCCGCTGCGTAGGTGATCTCGCGCATGGTCTCTACCCTCAAGCGGCGTAAACGTCTTCCAACGCCGACTCGGGCGTTGGCAGCGGACTGGCAGCGGCAAATTCGACCGCCGCATCCAGCGCGGCCTCGATCTCAGCCTCCATCTCGGCAAGCGCCTTCGCGTCCAGCCCTTGCTGGCGTAGCTGGTTGGTGAGCGCCGCGATCGGGTCCTTGTCCATCCACGCGCGTACCTCTTCTTCAGGGCGTGCGTCCGGCTGGCTCGGTCGTTCGGTATGGCGGCGGTGGCGATAAGTCTTCGCTTCGATGAGCGTCGGGCCGTCTCCGGCGCGCGCGCGCGCAACGGCCGTTACGGCCGCTTCGTAGACCGCGCTCACATCGTTGCCGTCGACGATCACACCCGGAATGCCGTATCCGGGGGCGCGGGCGGCGACGTCTGTGACCGGCACCGTGGCACTCGCCGGTGTATTGACCGCCCAGAGATTGTTTTCGCAGACGTAGACGATCGGGAGCTTCCATTGCGCTGCGATGTTGATCGACTCGTGGAACGGTCCGGCGTTGGATGCGCCGTCACCGAAGAACGCGACGGCCACGCGGTCGTTACCCTTCAGCTGATTGGCGAGCGCGGCACCGGTGATGATCGAGAGCCCGCCCGCGACGATGCCGTTGGCGCCCAGCATGCCGATGTCGAAATCGGCGATGTGCATCGAACCGCCCTTGCCCTTGCAATAGCCGGTCGCGCGGCCGTAGAGCTCAGCCATCATGCGATTCAGATCGGCGCCTTTTGCGATGCAGTGCCCGTGGCCACGGTGCGTGCTGATGATCTGGTCATCGGTGTCGAGCGCACCGCACACCCCGACGGCGACGGCTTCCTCTCCGATGTAGCAGTGCACGACGCCGTGGATGTTGCCGTTTACAAAATCGTCGGACGCGCGCTCTTCGAAACGCCGGATGGTCTGCATCTGGCGCAGCATCTCGCACTGCTGCTCGAAGGTGGGCTTCAGGTTGGATTGCGACATGCGGTGCTCCCCTGGTTGGCGCGGCTGGTCAGGTCTGCGTACATTGGTCCGGGCACGCGTGGACACTACGGTAACATCGGCGGGGAAATCGCGCGCCTGCGGTAGCGCAGCGCCAATGGGGCCGCCGGTGCCGGTCGCCCTCGCAGATGAATGCCTGGAAACCGCAGCTGGCGCACACTTTGTCAGATTCCCCAACACACTCGCCGCCAGATCGTTACTGGCCGTTTTACTGCGAAGAAAACGCGTGGTGGCTGGCGCGCGCGCGCGGCCATCGAGGCGGATTCGTGACCTTTATCTCCAACGTCGCTGGTCAGGTTCTGATGCTTCGCCAGCGTGCCGGCGACGGAGATCAGCAGCTGGTCGTGTGGGACTATCACGTCGTCTGGCTTGAATGGGCCGAGATGGGATGGCGGGTATTCGATCCAGATCATATGGCGACGCCGGACGCGGAGTCTGACCCGGCGGCGGGCGTCGCCGCGGACGCTTATCTGCGCGCCAGTTTCCCTGCGCTCAGTCAACCCTACCAGCGGCTGGCGCCCTGCTTTCGACTGATCGACGCGGCGCCGTTCCTCGCAGATTTTGCGAGCGACCGCTCGCATATGCGTACGGTTGCCGAAGACGGCACTGCCACCTGGCTGCAGCCGCCGCCGCCGTGGCCGGCACCGGGCCGAGGGCACAATCTCGATCGCTACATCGATATGGGGTCCGACGGCCCCGGCCGGGTTCTGATGCTGCCGGATCTGTTGCGGTTCGTTGGAGCGGGCGCGGCGTGAGCGAGCAGGGCGAAAGGATTCCACCGGTGGCAGCCGATCAGGAATCGCGGCAGTCCGGGCGCCTGCGCGCTCTTGCCGTGGTGCTCTGCGTCGGTCTCGGCGTTGCGGCAGGTCCGCTCGACACGGCCGTCAACGTCGCGTTCCCTTCCATTACCGCGGCGTTTGGCGTCGATGTGGATGCCATCCAGTGGGTGGTCGTCAGCTACGTATTGACCTATTCGAGTTTGCTGCTCGGGTTTGGTCGTCTGGCCGATCTGTACGGGCACCGCCGGATCTTCGTGATCGGTATCGTCTGGAGCATCGTCGCGCTGGCTGGCTGCGGGCTCGCGCGCGAATTTGGCTGGTTCTTGCTGGCGAGATTTGCGCAAGGCGTCGGGACGGCGCTGCTGCTCTGCACCGGGCCGGCGCTGATGACGCTGTCGTTTGCGCCATCGGAGCGCACGAAGGTGCTCGCGTGGTACGCATTAGCGTTTTCGGTAGCGACGGCTTCAGGTCCTCTGGCGGGTGGCCTGCTGGTCGAGGCCTTCGGCTGGGCCGGCGTGTTCTGGTTTCGCATTCCGGTGCTATTGCTGGCACTCGCCGGCGCGTTCTTTGTGCTGCCGGCACGCGGCGCGGCCTCGGACGCGGAGCCGTTCGACCTCTTCGGCGCGCTGCTGCTGGCGCTGACGGTCGTCGGCGTCATGGCGGTCATGAACCAGGTTGGCCGCGGACACTTAGGCCTCGATGTTCGCACGGTGGGCGATCTGGTGCCGTGGCTGGTGCTCGTGGCCGCGCTGGCCGCGGGCGCTGGCTTTATCGCCCGTTCGCTGAAAAGCGCCGCACCGATCATCGATCTGCGCCTCTTTCGCGTGCGCCTTTTCGCAGCCGCCTGCGGGGCGCACGTGCTCGTCAACGCCGCGAGTTTCATGATCATGCTGCTCGTGCCGTTCTATCTCGCCCGCACGCTCGAAGGCGAGGCGCAGTGGATCGGGCTGTTCCTCGCGATGTATCCACTCGGTGCCGTGCTCGCCTCGTTGCTCGCGCGTCGTGCGCTGGAACGTTTTGGCGCGCTGCAGCTCGGGCAGGTATCGCTGTTGCTGGCCGCGGCGGGCCTGTTCGCGATCAGCTACTGGCCGGCGCAGTGGCAGGCACTCGCTGTCGCGGGGGCACTGTTGGTGCACGGCGTTGGCTACGGTCTGTTCCAGGTCGTGGCCGTCGACATCGTCATGGGCACGGTGCCGCGTTCGCAGCAGGGCATCGGCGGGTCGCTCAATATGTTGACCCGCACGCTGGGTGTCGTCACCGGGGCCAGCCTGGGTTCGCTGCTGTTCGTGGCATTAGGCGGAAGCATGGCCGCGGATACCGCCACCTATCTGCACGCGCATGCCGTGGTGTTCGCGACGGCCGGCGGGGTCACGGTGCTGGCCGTGACCGCGCTCACCTGGATCGCAAAAGATCGTTAGCCAGTCATTTGCGGCCAGCGCGGACTCGGGCGGCATCTGGCATGATTTGTCGCGCTTTGGCATCCGGACAGATGATGATGGACGACGCGGAACTCGAACGCGCAGCTCGCGAAGCGGGCCTGGAGCGCTACCTTGAACACGATCGCGAGAGCCTCGCGCGCGCCTTTCAGGCAGCCCGGGGATATCAATCCCGGCGGCTCGTCGTGGCACCGCTCGGCGGTGAACCGTCGCACGTTTTTCGGGCTCGCGAGGACGGCGAGTCATGACCGCTACGCACTACACGAGCTGGCTCGACCTCGCGGCTGAGATCCGTGACGGTAAAACCACCTCCGAAGCGGTGGTCAGCGCCCATCTGGATCGCATCGCAGCGGTTGAGCCACATCTGAACGCGTTCATCACGGTCACGGCCGAGGCGGCCCTGGAGCAGGCGCGGGCGGTCGACCGCAAGATCGCCGCTGGCGAGGCCGTAGGGGCGCTCGCTGGCGTGCCTTATGCACTGAAGGACATCATCGACACAGCCGGTTTGTTGACGACGTGCCATTCCGCGATCCGTGCCGACCACGTTCCGGACGCCGATGCCAACGTTGCCGCTCGACTTGCCGATGCCGACGGGGTGCTGGTCGGCAAACTCTCGACGCACGAGTTTGCGATCGGCGGCCCGTCGTTCGATCTGCCGTGGCCGCCGGCGCGCAATCCCTGGAATCGCAACTATTTCCCCGGCGGCTCATCGAGCGGATCGGGCAGCGCGGTAGCGGCCGGCATGGTGCCGCTGGCGCTCGGCACCGATACCGCTGGTTCGGTGCGCAACCCGGCGAGCCTCTGCGGCATCGTCGGCATGAAAGCCACGTACGGGCGGGTCAGCCGGAGCGGCGTGTTTCCGCTGTCGTTTTCGCTGGACCACGTCGGGCCGATGACGCGTCTGGTCGCCGAGAACGCCGCGGCATTGCAGATCCTCGCCGGCCACGACCCGGCCGACCCGGGCAGCGCCGCCGTGCCGGTCGATGATTTCAGTCGCGACCTCGCCGCCGGTGTGTCCGGGCTGCGCGTCGGCGTGCTCCGGCACTTCTACGCCGAAGACATCGAAGCCGAAGCGCCGGTCAGGGATGGCATCGACGCGGCGGCCGAACAACTGGCCGCCATTGGCGCCGACGTGGTCGAGGTGCGCACGCGTGCGCTTCGCGAATACGTCGAATGCAATCGCGTATTGCTGACCTCCGAAGCGTTTTCGGTGCACGAGCAGTGGCTCCAGGAGCGCCCGGCAGACTACGGTGCGCTGGCTCGCGAGCGCCTGACGGTCGGGGCGTTTCTGCGCGCGGTCGATTACGTGCAGGCGAACCGTCAGAAACGCCATCTCTGCGCAGAGATGAACCGTCTGTTCGACGATGTCGACGTGTTGATCACCGCCTCGTCGATGGACTGCACGGTGCGCATCGACGATCCGGCTGAAGTCACCCGAACCTATCAGCGTCAGTCGCGCGCGCCGTTTAACCTGACCGGATTGCCGGCGCTTTCGATGCCGTGCGGCTTCGATCCGAACGGCTTGCCGCTTTCGTTTCAGATCGCCGCGCCTGCGTTTTGCGAGGCGCTCATTTACCGTGTCGCCGCCGCGTACGAAGCGGCGACGGCCTGGCACCACGAGCATCCGCCAGAGCCGCAGTGAGGCAGTCGGCTCGAACGGGGACGCTCCCCGGAACCCGGCGCCATGACAGATTGGGCCGGCCGGCCCAACGGAACATCTGATGACCAGCAGCTACGACTTCGACAGCACCTATGAGCGGCGCGGTACGCACTCGATCAAGTGGGAATTCATCGTCAGAAATGGCGCCATCGAGCCGTGGGACGAAGCGCACCCCGAACGCGGTGAAGAGCAGATCCTGCCGTTGTGGGTGGCGGATATGGATTTTGCCGCGGCCCCTGAGATCGCGCAGGCGATCCAGGCGCGCGCCAATCACCCGGTCTATGGATACGCCAGCATTCCCCGCGGCTACCGGGAACTGGTCGCCGGGTGGCAGCAGCGACGCAACGGCTGGCAGGCCAACCCGGACTGGGTCGTACCCATCCCCGGCATCGTGCCGGCGATGCATCTGTTCGTCCGCCAGTTCACGGCACCTGGCGATGGTGTGCTGATCCAGCGACCGGTCTATCACCCGTTCACATTTGCCGCTGAGCGCAATGGCCGTGAGGTCGTGAGCGCCAGCCTGAAGATCGAGAACGGCCGGTATGTCATGGACTTTGACGATCTCGAGCGAAAGGCGAGCGATCCGAACGTCAAGGCAGCGCTGCTTTGCAGTCCGCACAATCCGGTCGGGAGGGTCTGGAGTGCGGACGAGCTGAATCGTTACGCGGACATTTGTGCGCGCAACGACGTGCTCGTATTCGCCGATGAGATCCACGGCGACCTGATCATGCCGGGGCAAATCTTTGTTCCGTACGCGAGCGTTGCGGCCGCGCAGCATGGCCGGTTCGTGGTCGGCACGGCGACCAGCAAGACCTTCAATCTGGCGGGACTCAAGCTCGCGAATCTGCTGATCCCCGATGCCGACGTCCGCGCGCAGATGAACGACGAAGTGCGCGCTTCCGGGTTGATGGGAATGAACCCGTTGTCGATCACGGCGACCGAAGCGGCCTATACACACGGGGAGCCGTGGCTGAACGCGTGTATCGACTACATCGCTTCGAACGACGTGTATCTCCGCGAATTCGTCGCTGAGCGGATGCCAAAACTCGGCGTGATACCGCTCGAAGGGACCTACCTGGTCTGGCTCGATTTTCGCGCGTTCGGTGTCGACGACGAGTCGCTCGCCGACCTGCTGATGAACAAGGCCAGGTTGTATCTCGATGAGGGGCCGATCTTCGGACCTGAAGGCAGCGGATTCGCGCGCATCAACATTGCCTGCGCGCGTGTGACCCTGGCGCAGGCCCTGGCGCGTCTCGCCGGCGCGCTCGGCTAGCAAGACGCGGCCCGAGACCCCGCTCATGGCGCTAAAGGACCGGTTGGCGCCATTTCGCATCGCGCAGTTTCGCAACCTCTGGTTCTCCGACGCGCTGTCGCTCTCCGGGTTCGAGATGGAGACGCTGATCCTCGCGTGGTACGTCCTGCAGGAAAGCAATTCGCCGTTCCTGGTTGGCGTTATCGGCGCGCTCCGCTTCGGCGGTACGCTGGTGAGCCCGTTCCTCGGCGTCTACGTCGACCGCTTGTCCAAGCAGTCGGTCATCCTGTGGTTCCGCGTGGCGTTCCTGCTGGTTTCGCTCGGCGTGATGACGGCCGCGTTCACTGGCACGCTGGAGCTGTGGCAGGCGTTTGTAGCGGCGGCGGTGCAAGGCTTGTTGCGGCCGCCCGAGATGGTGGTCCGTCAGGCTCTGATCGCTGACAGCGTGCCCGCAAATCTGTTGATGAACGCGATGGGTTTCTCGCGCATCAACCTCGATGGGGCGAAGATCGTGGGCGCGCTCACTGGTGCCGGCACGATGGCGGCCTTCGGGATCGGCAACGCCTACCTCATCGTCTCCGTGGTCTACGCGGCGAGCCTGGTATTCACGCTACGCATGAATGTCATACCGCCGGCAGCGCCGGCCGATGGTGACAGCGCCTGGATGCAGCTGCGGGCCGGGCTGGCGCACATCCGCGCGATCCCGCCATTGAACGGTCTGATGTGGCTGGCATTCGTCGCGAATCTGGTCGCCTACCCCGTGAGCTACGGCCTGTTGCCGGTTATTGCGCGAGATGAGTTCAACCTCGATGAGCTCGGACTTGCGAACATGGTCGTGGCCGTTTCCGTCGGCGCACTGATCGGATCGGTAGTGCTCGGTTTCGTGCGCACCCGCCGGCCATCCATGATGATGGTGCTCGGTGTCTTCTTATGGCAGTTCACGCTGCTCGCGTTCGCGTTGAGCCCGGGCTACACGCTGGCGATGGTCATGCTGTTCTTCTCCGGGCTCGCCTCCAGCATCGGCATGACGTCGATGTCCGTGATGTTGATGCTCTACGCCAACCCGGCCTATCGCGGACGGGTCATGGGCGTGCGCATGCTGGCCGTTTACGGCCTGCCGCTCGGCCTGCTCGTGGCCGGCTATCTGTTCGAGCAGATGGGGGTTCGCGGCACGCTGACGCTGATGGGTGCCGGCGGCCTGGTGGTGTTCATCTGGCAGTTGCTTCGCTGGCGGCGCATCGCCGAACGCTACGAGCGCGAGCAGGGGATGCCGCCCGAGTGAGCGCTCTCATCAGAGCCGGCGGAGATACTGCGCCTCGAAGTCGAAGTCCAGCACGTCCTTGTAGCCATCTATCAGCTGCCGCGTGACCGGGCCCGGCACGCCGCTGCCGAGACCGCGGCCATTCACCGTGGCTACCGGCACCATGCAAAGACTGGTCGAGGTCAGGAAACACTCGTCGGCCGTGAACACGTCGAACATGTCGATGTCGGTTTCGTGCACCGGCATGCCGAGTTTGCCGGCGATCTCGATGACGACCTCGCGGCTGATCCCCGGCAATACGTAGCGCGCCTTGGGCGTCAGCAGTTCGCCGTCGCGGACGAAGAAGATATTGCTGCCGAGCCCTTCGGCCAGGTTGCCGTTGTGGTCGAGCAAGATCGCCCATCCGAGCGGGTCGCGCGCGCGCACCTCGCGGTCTGCCAATAGCAGGTTCAGATAGTTGTGCGTCTTGGCGCGCGGGCTCTGGGCATCGGGCGGTGTGCGGCGGGTCGCCGGAATCTCGACCTTGACGCCGTCGCGAAACAGCGGCGCCCGGGCTGCGAACGGTAGCGGCGTGCACTCGATGATGACCGTCGGCTCGGTCGGTCCTTCATTCGCGAAGCTGTCGCCCGTGCCGGGCGTGACACGCTGGAACAGCCAGTAGTCGTCATCCTCGCCCAGCAGATGCAGGTTGGCCGCCAGCACCTCTTCGCTGCGGGCCACCATCTCGTCCGGCGTCAGGCCGCTGTCCATCGACAGGTATTTCATCGACCGGTACAGGCGCTGCACGTGATCGTGCAGGCGAAACGGCTGGTGACGTACAGTTCGGGCCGTATCGAATACCGCCTCGCCGTACTTGAAGCCGCGATCGCGAAACGAGACGGTGACCTGGCTCTCCGGGAGCAGCTGGCCATTGTGATAGGCCATCCGCTCGTTTCGACGTGTCGTGCCGCTTGTCTGCTCGCTCATTCGCTGACCCTCATATCCCTCTCAAACGCCCGCAGCAGGTGGTTCCGGCGGATGCCGGTCGCGCACGCGTAGCTGCGTCGGAGTGTAACGCCGTTGCTGCCACTCGCGTCAGCACGGATCTCCAGGACGGACGTATGCCTTTTCAGCCGTTCGAAGCATGTATCGAGTGGGGCTGGCGGGCTATCCTTGTGGTCCAGGCCCGCAGACCACTCGCAGAGGTCAAGCCGCATGAGCGCTGTCGCTGTAACCAACTCTCAAATCGAAGCCGACTACCGTGCGCGCACGCCGGGTTCGGCAGCGCGCATCGACCACGCGCGATCCATCTTTCCGAGTGGTCTGGTGCACGACTCGCGCAAGCTCAACCCGTATCCGATCTACGTCGATCGCGCCGCCGGACCGCGCAAATGGGATGTCGATGGCAATGAGTACATCGACTTCTACGGCGGGCACGGCGCGCTGCTGCTCGGCCACGCGCACCCGCGGATGCTCGAGGCAACGCAGACCCAGCTGGCGCTGGGCACGCACTATGGTGCGTGTCACGACCTCGAAGTGGGGTGGGGTGAGCGCGTACAGTCGCTGGTGCCATGCGCAGAGCGCGTCAGGTTCACTTCCTCGGGTACCGAAGCGAACCTGATGGCCATCCGGCTTGCCCGTGCGCACACCGGGCGCATGCGCCTGATGCGCTTCAAAGGGCATTTCCACGGCTGGCAGGACCACGTGGCGTTTGGCGTCGACAGCCATTATGACGGCACACCTTCACCGGGCGTGCTGAGCGGTATCGCCGAGCACGTCGTGCTCGGTGACTCCAGCGATATCGAAGGCACCGTGGCGTTGCTGCGCGAGACCGACGATATCGCGGCCGTCATCCTGGAGCCAACCGGCGGGTCGTTCAGCGGTTTGCCGATGGATGCGGCGATGCTGCCCGCTTTGCGCGAAGTGACCCGCGAGCGCGGCATCGTGCTGATCTTCGACGAGGTGGTGACCGGCTTTCGCGTGTCGTCTGGCGGCGCGCAGGGTTACTACGGCGTAACGCCCGACATGGCGACGTTTGCCAAGATCGTGGCCGGTGGCTTGCCGGGCGGCTGTGTAACCGGCTCGCAGGCGATCATGGAACATCTGGATTTCGAAGTTTGCGCTGAGAAAAACCGTGAGAAGGTCGGGCATCAGGGCACCTACAACGCCAATCCCGTGTGCGCTGCGTCCGGCATCGCGGCGCTCGATGCGCTCGTTGCAGAAAACGCGTGCGAACGTGCTTCCGCGCAGGCAGCCCGGCTCCGCGACGGCGCCAACCGGCTCTTCACCGAGCGCGCGCTGCCGTGGGCCTGCTATGGAACGCACAGCGCCTTTTACTTCTACACCAATCCGCACGAGCCGGATCTGAAGGCCGACGAGTTCGATCCGCTGGCGTGCGAGGTCACAGCCGTCAAAGCCGTCGCGAAGCTGCCGGTTACCAATAAGCTGCGGCTCGCGTTGATGATCGAAGGGGTCGATATGTCCGGCAAACCGGGCGGCCTCGTCTCAGCGGTCCACACCGATGCCGATATCGATGCGACCGTCGCCGCGCTCGGACGGGCGCTCGACCGCCTGCAGGCTGAGGGCGAAGTCTGATCAGGGTTGTGGCCGGTCGGCCGACCGAGCGCCGATTTCCCGACTCCCGTTTGTACAACCTGGATAGCCCATGTCACACGATGCCCTGATAGCCGCCACGGCGCTCGACGTCCTCGAGCTACTCGAACGCGGCGATACGCACCCGCTCGAACTGATCGATGCGCTGGAGGCGCGCGTCGCGGCCGTAGATGGCGACGTCAATGCGATCGTGACGGAGGCTTTCGATCGCGCCCGCGCGCTGGCGGGCGAACTGATGAAACGCCCGGCCGAGGAACAGGGTTTGCTCCGCGGCCTGCCGGTCGCCATCAAGGATCTGGAGCCGGTCGACGGCGTGCGCTCGACGTTTGGCTCACCGATCTTCAGCGACTTCGTGCCGACCGGTTCGGATGCGGTTGTCGAGCAGGTCGAGAGCAACGGCGGCATCGTCTACGCCAAGACCAACACGCCAGAGTTTGGCGCCGGCGCCAACACCTTTAATGAGGTGTTCGGCGCTACCCGCAATCCCTGGGACACCTCGAAGAGCTGCGCCGGTTCGTCCGGTGGGTCTGCCGTTGCGCTCGCGACCGGTACGGCCTGGCTCGCGAGCGGCTCCGACCTTGGAGGGTCGCTTCGCAACCCCGCGAGCTTCTGCTCTGTAGTGGGTTTTCGCCCGAGCCCGGGTCGCGTCGCCAAAGGCGCCACTACGCCGGGCTCCTACCCGGATTCGCTCGGCGGCATGCCGAACGACCCGTTTTCGATCACCGGCCCGATGGCGCGCAACGTGCCGGACGTGGCGCTGCTGCTGGACGCCATGACCGGTCACCATCCCAGCGACACACTCTCGCTGCCGCGCGAAGCGGTGAGCTACCGGCAGGCTGTCTCAGAACAGCGCCGACCGGCTCGCGTTGCTTTCTCGCCCGATTTTGGTGTCACGCCGGTCGACCCGGAGGTGGCCGCTATCTGCCGACAGGCTGCCCAGCGGTTTGCGGATATGGGGTGTGATGTCGTCGAGGCACACCCCGATTTTCACGATGTGCAGGAGATCTTCCAAACTTATCGGGCGATCAGTTTCTACGTGACGAAAAAGACGCTGCTGGATGCGCACCGGGAACTCCTGAAACCGGAGGTCATCTGGAACATCGAACGGGCGGGTGAAGTCACGATGGACGACCTGACCCGCGTCGAGCGGGCGAGGTCCGCCTACCTGGCTCGCACGGTGGCATTCTTCGCCGACTACGATCTGCTGCTTTCACCAGCCACCATCGTGCCCCCGTATCCGGTGGAAGAACGCTTCGTCGCGCGCTGTGGAGACGTCGAGTTCAGCAACTATATTGAGTGGTGCACGATCGCCTACGCGATCACGCTGACGAGTTGTCCGGCGATCAGTGTGCCGGCTGGCTTCACGGCCGCCGGACTGCCGGTGGGTTTGCAGATCGTCGGCAAGCCGCGGGGCGAGGCCGATCTGCTGTCCGCGGCGGCGCTTTATGAGGCCGCCAATCCGATGGCCGACCCGGTGCCGATCACGCCGCGTGCACCGCGGTCCTGAGCGGTGCCGCGCCCGGCGCGGTTATCTGCCCGTGATGACGCTAACGAAGAGAGACCAGCCATGCCTGATGTGATCGCAGCGAACCCCCGGCCGCCGATAACCCGCCGGCTTGCTGAGTGGGCCCACGCCGTGCCAGCGGTCGAAGATCCGCAGGTCTTGCGCCAGGCCGCGGACGGCCTCGCCGACACGGTGGCATGCATGGTTGCAGGCGCCGGTGATGAGGCTGCCGCGCGTCTTCGCACGGGACTGGAACGCTACGGCTCCGGCCCCGCTGTAGTGGTGGGTTCTCATGCGCGCATGGCGGCGCCCTGGGCAGCAATGGCCAACGGCATGGCCGCGCACGTACTCGATTTCGACGACAACTACGGGCCCGGATTCACCCACGCGTCCGCCGTGATCGTGCCGGCGCTACTCGCTTTGGCCGATGGCCGGACGGTGAGCGGCAAGGCGTGGCTGGATGCCTACGTCATCGGCCTGGAACTGCAGGCGGTTATCGGCCGCGGCATGGGGCGCACGCAATACGACCTCGGCTGGCACAGCACTTCCACCGTGGGATGCCTGGGTGCGGCGGGCGCCGCTGCGCGGTTGCTTGGCCTGGACGCTGACGGCATCGCGAATGCGATCAGTCTGGCAGTGAGTCTCGCCTCCGGCGCCAAGGTGCAGTTCGGTTCACCCGGTAAACCGTTTCACGCGGGTATGGCCGCACATAACGCAGTGCTCGCCGCCGAGCTGGCCGCGGCCGGTATGACCGCACGCGACGACGCCATCGAGGGTGAACGCGGCTTCATCGACCTCTACGCCGGTGACGGTGACACCGGTTGGGAAGCGCTGTTGGCGGAACTGGGGACGCCCGAGGCGCTGTTGCGCTTTGGCCTGCTGCCGAAGCTCTACCCGTGTTGCGGCTCCACGCACAAGGTGCTCGACGGCGTGTTGGCGCTCCGGGAGACGCACGGATTTGGCGCCGCCGATGTGGCCGCGGTGGATACGCTCGTCGGTTACGGCAACGTGCGCAACCTCTGCTACCCCGACCCGCGCCAGGAGATGGAGGCGCGGTTCTCGATGAACTACTGCGTCGCCGTCGCGCTGCACGCCGGGCGCGTCAGCCTGTCGGACTTCACTCCACAGGCCGTGATGCGCCCCGAGGTTCGCGATCTGCTCGGGCTGACGACCATGCGCTCCTATCCGGCGGATGCCGAGGGTAGTGATTCACTGAAACGTCTGCCGCACGAGGTGCGTATCACACTCCGCGACGGGCGCGAACTGCACGAGAGTGTGGCGACGCCCCGCGGCGCCATCAATGTGCCTTTCACGGAAGCGGACAAGCGCGCCAAATTCGACGACTGCTGTGCCAGTCAGCTGAGCGCTGAAGCGCTGACCACGCTGCGCGCCCAGCTAGAGTCTCCCGAACGCATGGCCGACACCGCGGCCCTCACGGCGTGCCTTGAATTTGGCGCCGGCGCCGATCGGGGAGAACGTTTTCAGCGTGCAGCCTGAAGCGGTTTCCAACAGCCCGGACCACGACGGCGTCAACCTCGACGGCCTGATCGCGTGCCACGAATGTGATGCGCTCTTCCGTCGTGTACCGCTCACCAAACGCGCCCGCGCCCACTGCACGCGCTGCGGCGCGGTGCTCTACCGGCATCTCGGTGGTACGGATCTGCCGCTGGCACTCGCGGTCGCCGGGCTCGGGCTGTTTTTCCTGGCGCATGTGTTTCCGTTTCTCGCCCTCAGGGTCGAAGGTCTGGAGCAACAGAGCCTGGTCGTGTCTGGGGTGGCGACGCTCTGGGAAGCGGACATGCCAGAGCTCGCGGTGCTGGTGGCGCTGACCAGCATCGTGTTTCCGTTGTTCAATCTGCTCGGGTTGCTTTGGCTGCTGGTGCCGCTGCGGCTCGGATGGCGTCCGCCGGCTGCCGCGTTTGTCGCGCGGATGATGCAGGTTCTGAGCCCCTGGTCGTTGCTGGCCGTGTTCATGCTCGGCGTGCTGATCTCGTTCGTCAAACTGGTCGACCTCGCGGCGGTGATTCCCGGCATTGCCCTGTTCGCATTCTTCGCGCTGATCTTCGTGACGACCGCTGCGCAGGCTTCCTTTCGCGCCGAGTACATCTGGCCGGTTCCTGACGCCTCTGGAAGCAAGGCGGCGCCGTCGGACACAGCCGGGACTGACCCCGCGCGCTATACGTTGTCGCCAGATGCCACTGGCGCAAGCCTCGGGCTCGAGGGCTGTCATGTTTGCGGAGCACTGAACGAAGCGGACGGGCTGCGCGAAGCGTCCGCGCGAGACCACCGCGCATGCAGACGCTGCGGCGCGGCACTGCACGGTATGCGCAAAGCCGACAGCGTGAACCGATGTTGGGCCCTCGTTCTCGCTGCCGCCGTCATGATCATCCCCGCCAACGTCTATCCCGTCATGACGGTGACGCAGCTCGGGCGCGGCGAACCGAGCACGATCATCAGCGGTGTCATTCAACTCATCGGCGCTGGCATGGTCGGGTTGGGGCTCATCGTTTTCATCGCGAGCATCGCGGTGCCGCTTGCGAAACTGGCATTGCTCGTCTATCTGCTGGTGAGCGTGCAGCGCCGCTCGCCGTGGTCGCCGCCGCAGCGCACGCGTATGTATCGCATCACCGAAGTTATCGGCGCCTGGTCGATGGTCGATGTGTTCATCGTCGCGGTGCTGGCCGCGCTGGTGCAGCTGGGCGCACTCGCGACTATCGAGCCGGAGATTGGCGCCAGCTACTTCGGTGCCGTCGTCGTCATCACGATGTTCGCCGCGCAGGCGTTCGACCCGCGCCTGATCTGGGATCATGCCGTCAGAGGCAAACGCCGGTGAACGCGGCTCATAGCGGCACGCCAGAGATTCGCGAGAGCAGGCGTATCTCCTGGATCTGGCTGGTGCCGCTGGTGGTGGTGCTGGTCGGAGCGTGGTTGACGTATACCACGCTTTCAGAACGCGGCCCGACTATCTCGATCGCATTTCGTACGGCTGACGGAATCGAAGCTGGCAAGACTAAAATCCGCTACAAGAACATCGAGATAGGCGTGGTCGAATCAGTGCGGTTCAGCGAGGACTTCTCGCACGTGCTGATGTCTGCCGAGGTGGCGCGAGATGCCGAGTCGTTTCTGCGCCGGGGCACCCGCTTTTGGGTGGTGCGCCCACGATTGACCGCACGCGGTGTGTCCGGGCTCGGGACGCTGGTCTCGGGCACGTACATCGAGGTTGAGCCGGGCGCGGGTGCGGCTCAGCGCCATTTCGAAGGCCTCGAATCGCCGCCAGTTGTGCGGTCTGACGCTGCCGGTACACGCGTGACGCTCGTATCTGACCGGTTGGGTTCGTTGGATTCGGGCTCGCCGGTGCTCTACCGAGGCATTGACGCTGGCGAGGTGCTCGGGCACGAACTCGGCAGCGATCGGAAGAGCGTGCTGGTCTACGCCTTCGTGCACGCGCCGTTCGACCAGCTGCTGCGCTCCAATACACGTTTCTGGAATGTCAGCGGGGTAGACGTCACGTTGGATTCCCAAGGCTTGAACGTGCGCACCGAGTCGATGCAGTCGGTGTTATTCGGCGGCATCGGTTTTGAAACGCCCGCCAACGCGGAACCGTTGAAGTCCGACTTACGCGACGTGATCTTCACGCTGCACAAGGACAAGGCGAGCATCGCTGAGCAGTCATTTACCCAGCGCGTGCGCTTCGTTGTGTTTTTCAGCGGTTCGGTGCGGGGCTTGAATATCGGCGCGCCAGTCGAGTTCAAAGGCATCAAGGTCGGCAAGGTGGTCGACGTGCGTCTGGAGTTCAACCGGAGCGATTCGAGCTTTCGGATCCCGGTATTGCTGGAGATAGAACCTGAGCGCGTCATCGCCCGGGGCGGTGACGGGGACGAAGGCCCGCAGCAGATGTTACCGCTTCTGGTCCAGCGCGGGTTGAGGGCACGCCTGCAAACCGGCAGCCTGCTGACGGGTCAGTTGTTCGTAGAGCTGGACATGCATCCAGACACTGAAGTTGTGCTGGTCGGCGGCGAGCTGCCGTATCCGGAACTTCCAACGATCCCAGCGAGCCTCGAAGAGATTACGAGTTCCGTCAAAGGGGTTCTGCAAAATCTTGCGAACCTCGATATCAAGCGCATCAACGAAGAGGTTGTAGGTGCGCTGAGCGGTGCCAACAAGCTCATGAACGCGCCTGAGATCCAATCATCCCTGTCGGAAGTCGAAACATCCGTGGTGGCGTTCCGCCAGATGGTAACGAAGCTGGACCGCCGGGTGCAGCCGTTGGCAGAGAACGTTGATAAGGCTGTCACCACCGGGCGCACGACACTGAAGGCCATGCAGGGAACCCTGGGGCTGCTGAACCGGGTTCTGAAGAGCAACTCGCCGCTGCAGGGTAGTTATATCAAACTGGCTGACGAACTCACGGAGACGGCACGTTCCGTCAAGGCGCTGGTCGATATGCTGGAGCGGAATCCGGATTCGTTCATTTTCGGCAAGCGCCGCCGTTAACGGGCGTCGGCGGACGGATACATTACGCGCCGGAATGCCTGGAGCGCTAGAATTTATGCGCCGACGGACGGTCGGCCGCCCACGAATGAGGTGAGCATGAATACGAACAAGCACGGACTCCTGGTTGCGGTGGCACTCGCCGCGCTGGCCTTGAGCGGATGCATCATGCAGGGTGAGCCGGCACCCGACAATCAATTCTATGTGCTGGACTCATTGCCCGCGGATACGGCACCGCTCGCGCCACCTGCGGCTGGCAAGCCTCTGGTCATCGACCTTGCGGCGGTCCGGCTGCCCCAATACCTGCAGCGTACCCAGATCGTCACCCGGATCGACGCGAACCGCCTGTCGGTATCGGAGTTTGACCAGTGGGGCGGCAATCTCGAAAAGAACATGATGCGCGTGCTCGGCACCAATCTCGCGCTATTACTCGGCACCCCGGAAGTGCATCTGGCTGCACGCCGGGCGCCGGGCGGCGTAGACGCACAGGTTGAAGTAGAGGTCATGAAGTTTGAACGTGGCCCGGACGGACGGGCCGAACTGGCCGCGCAGTGGCGGCTCATCGATGAGCAGGAAGAGCGCACACTGGTCTCGCGCATTACCAATTTGCGTGGTCAACCCGCGCGGGCCGGCGACAGCATCGGGACCACCGTGGCGGCGATGAGCGACTTGCTGGGTGAACTCAGTCGGCGGATAGCGTCGGCCATCCTAGATCAGCGCGCCACCGGCTGAGCAGCGGCGGGGCACGGTATGTTGCGGGTCTGGCAACTGCTGCTCGCCTGTCTCGCTGCGGGTGCGGCGACCGGCGCGTCGGCGCAAAACGCCAGCGGCGCGGGCGACACGGCGGCCAACGCGCGCGCTGACCGGGAGTGGGATGGTGCCGCGATCATGTCCGAGCAGGTGCGCCGGCATCAGCAGTTCCCCTACGTGTTTGAGCGCCAGACGATGGTGCTGGTCGACGCGGCGGGCAAACGGCAGGTGTGGCGCGTGCGGCGCTACATGCGCGCTGAGGAGGACCGGACCCTCAAGTTTTTGCTGGTGTTCGAAGAACCGGAAGAAATTCGCGGCGTGGCGCTGCTCGCGGTGCGTGAGCCGAATGGCGATACGCGTAACCGCATTTACCTGCCTGCGTTTGGCGACCATATGAAACGTCCGGCCGGCAGTGGACGGACCGGGGCGTTTCTTGGCACCGACTTCGCCGTGGAGGACCTCACGCTCGAACTTGCCTCCGAATTCACCTACGTACGTACCGGTGAGCGCATCATCGAAGAAGTCGAGTACTTTCTGGTCGATGCGTATCCGAGAAAATCGGCGATCGGCGTCACGACGAACTATGGGCTGCGCCGACATCTGGTGCGCAAAGACAACTTCATGATCACGCAGACCGACTATTACGACCGCAACCTGCGGTTCATCAAGCGGCTCACCTATCACGACTTGCGCCGCGTGAATGGAGACAGCTGGCGCGCCAACATGCTGGTGATGAATCACTTGCGCAACGAACACACGACGCTGCTCAAAATCGACCAGCGCGTCTATTCGAAAGACTACGTGCCGGCGGAACTGTTCGAGCCGCAACATCTTCTTGCGAACCGGCATGTACGCGGCGCGGCGGTAGGCCTGGTACCAACTGCTGACGCGGTAGAGCAGACGCAATGATCGAACGTCTGCTGTTAGTTGGCGCGAACTATCGGGTCGTAGCGTTTCTGGTACTGGTACTGGTCACGGCGCTGACTTCGCAAGGCCTGACCCGGCTCGAGATCGATACCGGCTTCTCGAGCATGATCCCTGACTCGAATCCGGACCGTCAGGCGTATCTCCGCGTCTCCGAAGAGTTCGGATCCGACAATCGCACGATCATCTATATCCGCGATGGCAGTCTGTGGACGCCGGCCAAGATGGGTGCCATCCAGCGGCTGCAAGACGACCTGGAAAGCCTCGACTACGTCGAACGCGTCGACAGCATCATCAATTTGCGCACGGTGCGCGGCAGCGGTCGGGAACTCGATTCGAAAGCCTTGCTAACGGGCAAGCTGCAGGATGCCAAGGCCATTGAAGCGGCGCGCGAAGATGCGCTCGACAATCCGCTGATCGTCGGCAACTACGTGTCTGCCGACGGGAGCGCCACGGCGCTGATGGTCACGATTCGTCCGCCGGCAGACGAGCCGGACTTCGACGCCGAGGTCAACGCTGCGCTGGAAGACGCGGTGCGTCAGGCGCGCGGGTCGTTCCAACAGATCTTCCAGGTCGGACCAACGCGCATCAACGCGGAGTTGAAGTCGAGCCTGTTCGAGGATTTGCGGCTGCTCGGGCCTCTGTCTGCCGCGCTGCTCGCACTCGTGATCCTGTTGTTCCTCGGCAGCGTTTTCGGCGCCCTGTTGCCGCTGCTGTCCGCAGCGCTGAGCCTCATCTGGACCTTCGGCGTCATGGGCTTGCTCGGGATCCCAGTCAACATTCTGAGCGCGATGCTGCCGTCGCTCATCATCGTAATCGGCTCGACGGAAGACACCCACATGCTGTCGGCGTACTTCCACGGACTGCAGCAATCGGGCGACGGCAAACCCAGGATGCGGGCTACGCGCTTCATGATGCGCAAGATGGGGGTGCCGCTGTTTCTGACTGTACTCACCACGGCACTTGGGTTTGGTAGCAATATATTCGGCAATATCGACCTGATTCGTGATTTCGCGCTCGCCTCGACTTTCGCTATCGTCGTGAACGGCATCATCACGGTGCTGCTCGTACCGATGGTGTTGTCGATCGCGGGCCCCGGTAAAGCACGCGACACGGTTACCGATGGACAGGTGCCGGGGTTTACCGGGTTTATCGTCACGCTGCTCGGCTTTGGCCGGCAGCACTTTGCGAGTTCGATTCTCATCCTGACGGTCGCGATGTGTGGGTTCTTCGTCTACCAGGCATCGAAGCTCTATGTGACGAACGACCCCTATTCGTACTTTCGCGGTGATCGTCAGTTACTGCGTGACGCCCGCCAGTTACAGCGCGATCTGGCCGGCGTCAAAGTTTTCTTCGTCGTGTTGGAGTCCGATCAGGACCGCGCTTTTTCGTATCCCGAAAATCTGGAACGGCTCGTCAAGATTCAGGACTTCATTCGCAGCCAGGGAATCTTCGACAATTCGATTTCAGTGGCTGACCATCTGCGGCTCGTAAACCGCGAGTTTCACGGCGGCGATCCGACTCAGTTCCTGGTGCCCCGTACCCGGGAACTGGTCTCGCAGTATCTCTTGTTCTTCCACCGGCGCGATGTGCAGGGTTATCTCAGTCACGACGGTCGGCGGGCCAACATTCTGGTGCGTCACAACGTCAGCGACTCGCGGACGCTGAATCCGCACATCGCCGAGTTGAAGCAGGTTGCGCAGCGGCTCGCCGGCGGTGGCATGCAGGCTTACGTGGTCGGCGAAAACCTGATGGTCAACGCCGCCGCAGAGTCACTCATAACCGGGCAGGCCAAGTCGCTCGCAGTTCTGGTGTTCGTGATCTTCATCATCATGTCCATCATGTTCACGTCGTTCAAAGGCGGCCTGATCGCACTGGTGCCGAGTCTGATCCCGATCGTGTTGATGTTCGGGGTGATGGGTTTGCTCGGAATTCCGCTGAACCCGGGGACCGCGATGGTTGCCGTGATCGCCGTCGGTATCGCCATCGACGGCACGATTCATCTGTTTTCGCGGTACAACGAACATTCGCGCCAGAACGCCGACAACGAAGAGGCGGTGCGCGTCACTGTGGGTGAGGAGGCGCTGCCGGTCGTTGCGACAAGCCTTGCACTCAGCCTCGGCTTTGGCATCCTGCTGTTCTCGAACTTCACCATCATCGCGCAGTTCGGTGCGCTCGCGGCGGCGACGATGCTGTTTTCAGTCTTTGCCAATCTGCTGATCACGCCCATCATCATGGCGCGAATCCGGCTCGTTGGTTTGTATGACATCCTGGCGATGAATATGGACGGCAGCGTGCTCGAGGAGAGCCCGCTGTTTCAGGACATGACGAACTATCAGATCCGCAAGGCGATCCTGATCTCCGAACAGCGGGAGTTTGCGCCCGGCAGCCTGGTCGTTACGCAAGGCACCTTCGGCCGCAGCATGTACCTGGTGCTGTCCGGCCAGGCCGAAGTCGTGCGCAGGGACGGCGACGAGGCTCGTCAGGTTGCCGTGGTCGGTGCGGGTACCGTGCTGGGCGAAGTTGGTTATGTGCGCGAGATCGAACGGACCGCGGATGTCCGGGCGCTGACGCACGTGCAGGCGCTGCACTTCGACTTCGACCGCATGCGCAGGGATCTGCGCTATTTCCCGCGCATCGTTGCGGCGTTGAATTTCAATATCTCGCGCATTCTCGGTGAGCGCCTGGCCGATGCCATGGCACCGAACACCGTGCGTACCGATACCCAGGGTTCGCGCAAGTGATGACCACTGCTCAGCCGACCATGCCGGCCCGGGTTGAACCGTCGGTTCCAGGCCTGTTCAGTCATCGCCCGTACTGGGCAAAACGACTGACGCCCGCGCCATTTCTGCCGATGACCCGCGATGAGATGGACGTGCTCGGTTGGGATGCCTGTGACGTCATCCTGGTGACGGGCGATGCGTATGTGGATCATCCGAGCTTCGGTATGGCGCTGGTTGGCCGATTGCTGGAGGCGCACGGGTTTCGGGTCGGCATCATCGCGCAGCCTGACTGGCGCAGCGTGGACGCGTTCACGGAGCTGGGTCCGCCGACGCTGATGTTCGGCATTACCGGCGGCAACATGGATTCAATGGTCAACCGCTATACCTCCGATCGCCGCGTTCGATCGGATGACGCCTATACGCCGCACGGTGAAGCCGGCTTGCGTCCGGATCGTTGCGTGCTGGTGTATGCGCAGCGCGTGCGTGAAGCCTATGGCGGCATACCGGTTGTGGTGGGCGGCATCGAGGCGAGCCTGCGCCGCGTTGCGCACTACGACTACTGGTCGGAATCGGTGCGCCGCTCGGTGCTGCTCGACGCGAAGGCCGACCTGCTGCTCTATGGCAACGCCGAGCGGGCGTTGGTGGAAGTCACGCATCGACTGGCCGCCGGCGAGCCGGTCAACGCGATAACCGATCTGCGCGGCACGGCGTTCGTCGTGCAAGGTGAGCGCAGCGGTTGGGCGGAAATCGACTCGACCCACCTCGACCTGCCGGGTGCGCTACCGGTGCGTACCGATCCCTATGCGGCCCAGCCGGGCACGCCGATAGAGCCTCAGGAGTCGGAGCGACCCGTCGAATCCGCCAGTTCCAGCGTCGTCGTGCGCTTTGAGCGCGAACTACCGCGCACCGACCGCCGCGACGCCGTGATTCGCATGCCTTCGTTCGAGCAGGTGCGCGACGACCCGATCATGGAGGCGCACGCGTCGCGCATCCTGCATACGGAGTCGAATCCTGGCAACGCCCGCGCGCTGGTGCAGGCGCACGGTGGGCGCGATCTGTGGCTGAACCCGCCACCCGTGCCGCTCGAAACGCCCGAGATGGATGCGCTGTACGAACTGCCGTTTCAGCGCGTTCCGCACCCGGCTTACGGCGGTGCGCGCATTCCCGCCTATGAAATGATTCGGTTTTCTATCTCGATTCAACGAGGCTGTTTCGGCGGCTGCACGTTCTGCTCGATTACCGAACACGAAGGCCGCATCATCCAGAACCGGTCGGAAGATTCGATCATTCGCGAGATCGAGACCATTCGCGACGAGGTTCCCGGTTTCACTGGCGTGATCTCCGACCTCGGTGGTCCGACAGCCAATATGTACCGCCTGCGTTGCAAGAGCGTGGAGATCGAGACCAACTGTCGACGACCGTCGTGCGTATTCCCGGGTATCTGTAAGAACCTGGATACCGATCACGCACCGCTCATCAAGCTTTATCGACGCGCACGGGCGTTACCCGGGATCAAACGCGTCATGATCGCCTCGGGCGTGCGTTATGACCTCGCCGTCGAATCACCCGAATACGTCAAGGAACTGGTTGAGCATCACGTTGGCGGCTACTTGAAGATCGCGCCGGAGCACACCGAACGCGGCCCGCTCGACAAGATGATGAAACCCGGGGTTGATACCTACTATCGGTTCAAGCAGCTGTTCGAAAAGTTCTCCAAAGCAGCGGGCAAAGAGCAGTACCTGATCCCATACTTCATCGCCGCGCACCCCGGCACCACCGACCAGGATATGGTCGCCCTGGCGCTCTGGTTGAAACGACACGGATTTCGGGCCGACCAGGTACAGGCGTTTTTGCCAGGCCCGATGGCGACCGCGACGGCCATGTACCGGTCCGAACGCAACCCGTTGCGCCGCGTGTCGCAGGACAGTGAGCGCGTGCCGGTTCCGAAGGGCGCCCGGCAGCGGCGCCTACACAAAGCGTTCCTGCGCTATCACGATCCAGACAACTGGCCGATGCTGCGCGCGGCGTTAAAACGCATGGGTCGGCAGGACCTGATCGGCAATTCGAAACGGCACCTGGTGCCGTTGTGGCAGCCCCGCGCGAAACCGGTGGATGACGAGGCGCAAGACACCCGGCTCATCCGCACCCAGCACAGCCGCGCCGAACGCGATGACTTCAAGCCGAGGCGCTCACCTCGTCGCCGGCGGCGGCCGCGTGCCTGAGGGTGACGGCTGACACTCTGGCGTGAATGGTTCCTCGATGGTTCGCGCCGAGCGCGCCCGACCGTCCACTTCGTTGCCGTCAACCAGAATCGCGACCCCGGGGCAAACATGAGCCCTCCGTTCGCGGCCCGGAAAGCTGACGACGGCACACGACGGGGTGTCGGCTTGACGGTGCGAGTCGGGGACGCGGGTTCGATTCCCGCCGCCTCCACCAATCCCAGACCTTCAAACGACCAGGAATCCTGCAACCAGCAACCCCGGGATGGGCTTCTCAGATCCGAGTTGGGTTGCTGTCCGGTCAAAACTTTGATGTGGCCTGGTTCACCGAGTATGACGAGTCAGTGCCAAGCCGCGCGAACCTCGCTGGCGGGGTGTTGCAGTTACTCGCCGAACACTCTTGCAGGCAATTCGACTGCCAGCATCGGCAGTGCCAGCAACAGTGTGATCACGACAACCTGCAGAGCGACAACCGGAATAATCCCCCGATAGATGTGTGGAAGCGTTACCCCTTCCGGCGAGGCACCTTTCAGGAAGAACAGGGCAAAGCCGAATGGAGGGGTCACAAAAGACGTCTGGAGCGTAAGTGCAACCAGTGTGGCCATCCAGAGCATGGTGGCGTCGTTTCCGAAAGCCACATGCCCGGCAAACTCAAGTGTGCTCAGTGTCGGTAAGAACAGCGGCAGGAAAATGATGGTGATCTCAATCCAGTCGATGAAGAAGCCGAGCACGAAGATAATGCCAAGGATGACGGCTAGCTTCCCCCAAGGCCCCGTCTCCAGGCTGTCGAGTGCGGAGGTGATCAGGTCGTTTCCGCCGAAGTAGACGAATGGATAACTGAATACGGCTGCCGCAATGATGATGAAGAAGACCATGGCGCAAAGAAGCGCCGTCGATCTGACGATATCCACAAACATCGCCCAATTCAGTCGCCCGTTCAGCGCGACCAGTACCAGGCCGCCCGCTGCCCCCACGGCGGCCGATTGCCGCGGCGTGGCCCAGCCAAAAGTGATGGAAGCAAGCACCAAACCCACCAAGGCCAGCGGAGCGACGAGGCCGCGACTGAGCAGTTGCACCCAGCCAACCGGGGTGGATGGTGTCATAACGTCCTCAGCCCTCTTCGATGGAGGTCGAAGCCACCCGGCGCCTACGAAGTAGAGCGCATATGCAGCCACCAATAACCCGCCAGGAATCACCGTGGCCAGGAACATCGCGCCAATGGTCAGTTGGAACTGGCTGGCGAGGAAGAACAGCATGACAGCCGGGGGCAGGATGACGCCGACAGTACCTGCGGCCGCTATCGCACCCGACGCGTACTCCGGCCGGTAGCCGTTAGAGAGCAATGAGGGCATTGCAATCAACGCCAGTGTGACAACCGATGCACCGACGAGGCCGGCTGCGGGCGCGAGGACTACCCCCATCACTATGACAGCCAGGCCGAGGCCACCCGGAACCCTTCGGAAGACGAGCTGCATGCAGGTCAGCAGATCGCGGGCGACGCCGCTCTTCTCAAGCGCCACGCCCATGAAGAGCAGCATGACCACGGCCGCGTAAGTGAGGCCCTGGCTGATGCTGCCCCACATTTTGATGGGGACGTTGTAGAGCGCCAGGAGCGGCATCTCTCCGAGTGCCACGCCCAGCAGTGAGAAGGTTATTCCGAGTCCCGCGAGCACGATGGCAACGGGCAATCCCGAGAAGAGCAGCAGCGCGAGGCATACGAGCATCATCACAGGTAGGGCTTCGACCACGACTCATTCCCCTGCGTCGCGGTTGACGGGCGGCGCTCGGGGCGCCGGCTCTCCGTCCTTTGTCAATACGACCTTCACATTGCGCACCAGTGCAACCAGGGCCGCGAGTGCGAACAATGCGAATCCCAGCGGCAGCGCGGCCCGAATCACCCACGCAAGAGGCTGACCAAGCGCGAGAGCTGACCGGCCCCCGAATTCCGCCACGGCTTCAACCCACTGGACGCCGTAGAAGACGACAACCGCCGTGAACGGCAACACAAACAAGAGCGTGCCGAAGATCTCGATCAACGCCTGTGCACGTGGTGATAATCGCTCACGCACGATGTCGACACGCACGTGTGCATCCCGCGAGTACGCGTACGCAAGAGACAACAAGATGAGTAGCACCAACGCCTCCCCTTCGACATAGCCGTACCAGGGGGAAGACTGACCGAGGGCATTGCGGGTGAAGATCTCCCAGATCCGAACGAGGACCATCAAGGGGAGGAAGACCAGAGCAGACACGAGGCAGGCCGCCTCGATGGCTCGCTCGCAAAAGCGGAGAAGACGGTTCACATCAGAGGCCGAATCCGTGTAGCCCAATGCGACTGATTCTAAGCCGATCGCTCCCGAGAAGCGCCACTCATACCGTTGGGCGCAAGTCTCCTCCCGATCGCGATCATTTCTTCATCGGAACGGGTCCCGGTCGGAGTCTTGCCCCTTGACCGGCGTTCTCGGAATCGGCCAGTGCTCGTCAAGCTGGTCGACGGGCTTTTCGGGCCAGGTCATGTTGCACAGCCGCGCGCGTGGTAGGCCAACCGGGATGATGTCATCATCGGGCTCACACTCCGGCGGGTCGGCGAGGCGGGGCCATGCGATGGCAAGGGCCATGGCCAAGGGAACGGTGAGGGTCGCGATGATGCCCGCGGTCGCTTTGCTGTCGATGATGGTCATGGTTGCGATGACTTCGACAGTCGCTGCTGGTGGCCGTGTCACATTTCCGGGCAAGAGCGCTGAGGACACTACGCTAACGCTACGAGGTCTGCTCACGAGGCCCGTCGGCGACGGGAAGATGCCGGCCGTTGTGCTGCTTCACGGAGGCGGAGGGATGGCCGAAGACCGCGACGCGCAATGGACCCAACGGCTTGTCGCCTGGGGTTACGTGGTTCTTCAAGTCGATAGTTTTCGCCCACGGGGGCAGACGGTTATTGGTCATGACCTCCGGAGCATTCACCCACACACGAGAGGGCGCGACGCGCATGCGGGCAAATCCTATCTGGCCAGTTTGCCGTTCGTCGATGCGAGCCGGATCGGAGTCCTGGGCTGGGGACACGGCGGCTGGTCCGCCATCTATGCCGTGAGCAGAGACTGGCGGGACGGAGATGCCCCGCCTCGCAAGGCGCCGTTTCGAGCGGCCGTGGCGTTCTATCCATTTTGCCAGTCGAGGCTTGTGGCCTTGGATGCGCCCCTGCTCATCCTGATCGGTGAGCTTGACGACTGGGCGTTGGCGACTCGATGCGAGCGGATGCGCACAGAGAATGGCAGCGCCCATCAGGTCGGGCTCAAGGTATATCCCGGCGCTCACCACAACTTCGACTGGGTGGGGATCAATCGCCATGAGGCTGGTCATCGTCTCCAGTACGACCCGGCAGCCACGACGGACTCGGTGGAGCAGGTCAGGGAATTCATGGCCCGACACCTTCGCTAGCGGCGCCCGGGGCCCGGCAACCTCCGTCCCCTCGTTGCCCAGGAAAGCGGATGCCTCTCACTGCTTGAACAACGAGACGAGCCACCGTCGCAACGAAGCGATCTCCGCTCGCTTCTGATCGCCTGCGCGGCAAACCAGGTATAGAGCCCGTTCCAGTGAGATGGCCGTCTGGTCCAGCCGGACCAGTCGCCCGCTCTCCAAATCGCCTTCCACCAGAAGCCGTCTTGCCAAGGCAATTCCCTGTCCGTCGATCACGGCCGAGATCAGAACGGCCGAGTCCCGAAACTCAACGCACGGATGAGCGACTTCGGCACGGTCCACACCCACAGAGTCCGCCCATTCGTCCCAGGCGGGGTTGTACTGATCGTTCAGAAGCGGGAGACGCGCGACCGATGCGGCATCCATGGGCAACTCTTCGATCGCAACCAGTGCCGGTGAGCCGACGACGATCAACTCTTCGTCGAGCAGCCGCTCGAAATGTAAATCGCCCCAGTTAGGAACACCGTAACGCAACGCAACGTCGACTTCGCTATCGGTGAAGTCGATGACTTCATCGTTCGTGTCCAGGAACAGGTGAACCTCCGGGTGTTGCTCGCGAAAGGCTGGGAGCTTGGGCACCAGCCATTTGAGTGCCAGGGAGGTGGACAGTGAGATTGTGACAGAGCGCCCATGCGACTCGCGCTTCGCTGCCCGCAGACCTGCCCCGAGCGCGGTGAACGCCTGGCGCGTAGCAAGGTGGAGCTGTTCACCTGCTTCGGTCTTCATGACGCCGGCCGCGCGGCGATGGAGTAACGCAACGCCAAGATAATCTTCGAGCTGCTTGATCTGCCGGCTGACCGCCCCGTGGGTTACCCCCAGAACGTCCGCGGCTTTGCTGATGCTTGCACACGTTGCAGCCGAGTCGAAAGCCTGTAGCGCGCGAAGGTGTCGTACATTGCTCATAGATATGAGTTTTTCTCACAAGTATGTCAGAAATGATCGCTTTATCTGGTCAATGATATTCCGACATTGTGATGTCTTGTAACAACTGCTTTTGCGGTGCGAACGAGGACGAGGGCAATGCCAGACCACAGAGTTGCGATCATGACCGGGACTGGGCAGGGAATTGGTGCAGGATGCGCGCGCGAAATGGCGAGGGCTGGCTACAAGGTGTCTTTGATGTCGCCTTCCGAGCGGAGCGTTAACCTGGCTCTAGAGCTAGGCGGCATTGGTCGACAGGGTTCCGTACTGGAAGTTGGTGACCTTCAGGCGCTGGTGGACGAGACGGTCAACGCATACGGACGAATCGATGCCGTCGTCAACAACATGGGGCACGGCGGGGGCGTTCCAGAGGCGATCAAGACCGTTGGCTTCGACCCCGACTTTGACGGGCCATTGCTCGATTTATCCGATGAGTTGTGGCACGAAAGTCTCGATATGTACGTGCTCAGTGTGGTCAGGCTCGCTCGCATCGTGACGCCAATCATGATCGAGCAAGGTGGCGGGGCGTTCGTGAACATCTCGTCGATGAACGCTGTCGAGCCTCGCGCCCCTTACCCGATGAGTATGTTGCGCGCCGCTTTGCACAGCTTCTCGAAGCTCTACGGCGACCGATACGCAAGACATAACATTCGGATGAACAATCTGCTGCCCGGATTTTGTGAGAACGTGAACCTGTCGGAGTTCGCGCGAAGATCCATTCCCGCACAACGCCCGGCCACATTCGAGGAGATCGGTCAGACCTGCGTCTTTCTGGCTTCCGACGCGGCGCGATACCTGAACGGCCAGAACATCCTGTCGGACGGTGGAATGAACCGCGCCGTACGGTAGTTCTCGCGGCCGTTAACGGTCTTGATAACGGGCTCGACAGAGAGACCGTTTTAGGTCCCTCGGATACGATCCCGACCGGACGGCTGACGGAACGATTCGTTACGTCGAGGTACATCCAGGCGTAACCGTAGTGCGCGACGCAGGCGCGATTCCCTCCGCCCGCGTCGTTTCCATTGATGCATCGGCACGGCATTGGCGGGGTAGGCGTGGCCGCAGTGCCGTATAGCCGGCCTGGTGGCGTGGCTCACGAATGCGCGGTTGCGTCCTCGCGCTTGACGTTTCTGTGTGATTCTTCGTCCATGCCTTTTTTCCAGTAGCTCGAAATGTAGAGCTGGTCGCGCTGAAGCCCACGCTCCTGACGCAGGTAGGCGCGGACCTTTCGCATCATGTCGAACTCCGATGCAGACCACGCATAAACACGGTCTTGCGGCCAGGGAATCGAACGTATTTTCTCCTCAAAAAGGTCTGTGTTTTCGCCCGGATGGGCGTTGTACAGCCAGTGCACTCGGACACCGCTCGGATGCTTGAGGTCCTGCCGATCTTCTTCCGATCGCACCTCGATAACCGCATCGCCTTTTGCGTCGTCTCGAAGCTGCGCCAGATTGACGGCGATGGCCGGCAACGCTGTCATGTCTCCGACCACGAAGTACGATTCAGCATCTGGCGGCAATAGCTTTGCCGGCCCCGGGCCGCCGAGCGCAATTTCGTCCCCGGGCTTGGCGTTCATCGCCCACTCGACGGCGGGGCCACCTTCCCCTTCGGCGCCGTGCAGCGCGAACTCTATATCGAGCCGCTCTGCGCTCTGGCGCCTGATCGTGTAGGTGCGCATGAGTCCGCGGGACAGTATGCCCCCTGGAGACAGCAGCAGTTTGACGTAACCGCCGTCCTGGCCCGTTGGAAACGCGTCCATCGCCGGCCCGCCTATTGAGACGTTGCGCATATTCGGCGTGACCTGCGAGACGCTCAGGACTTCGAACACTTTAGGACTGGGCTTTTTTCTCATCGTTTACCTGCGTTGGCCTCAAGGAACCAAGAGTATCCACCGGATGCAATTTGCTCCTGGAAAGTTGATTTCAATGTCGAATTAGAACTCGAGCGCGATGAAGAGTGCGTGATTGGCGGGTATGCAGCGATTTCTCTTTTCTCGAATCCGAACACTGCGGGGTTAACGGCATCGGACGGCCTTGTTGGCCGATGGCGAGGATCGCGTTTGGTGCGCGCCGATCGCGCCCAACATGGTACGTTGCAAACGTTGTCCCATCGATGCTCCAAACCGTCACGGCGCGATCACCAGTTTGCCGAACACGCTTCGATCGATGAGGTCCTGAATGGATGCGGCCGTCTGCTCCAATTCGCGCACGCCGTGCACCACCGGGCTGATACGGCCGTCGTCGATCATCGAGAGCATCGTCGCCTGATCCTCCATCGTCCAACCGTTGGAACCCAGGATGTTCAGCTCATAAGTCCAGATGTAGCGCACATCGTTATCCGTTGCGTAGCCGGCCGTAGCGCCGCAGGTCAGCATGCGGCCACCCGGGTGAATGAGTTTCAGGCATGGCAGCCAGGTATCCCCGCCGATGTAGTTGACGACCACATCGACACCGCCGCCAGCCCCCATCCGCGGCTTGCCGTATGTGTCCAGCACGAATTCACGCAGATCCTGGGTAGCCGTGTTGACGACGTGATGCGCGCCCAGCGCTTTCAAACGTTCCAGCTTCCAATCCGCGCTGGCACAGGCGATGACTTCGCAGCCGGCGGCTACGGCCAGTTGTACGCAGGCTGTGCCAACGCCGCCGCTCGCTCCCAACACCAATACCGACTCGCCAGCCTTAACCTGCCCGCGAGTCACCAGCATGCGAAGAGCCGTCGCGTAGGCGATCGCGGCCGTCGACGCGTCGACGTCACTGACGCCGTCCGGGATGCGCACCATGTGATCGGACGGGATGCGCACGAACTCCGAACAGCCCCCGATGCGACTTTCGCCGGTCATGCCTTCGCCAGCCACCATCGGGTAGATCGTGACCCGGTCGCCCAGTTGCCATTTTTCGCGATCCACAGCCTCGCCCATCGCCACGATCTCGCCGGCCACGTCCCCACCCGGGATCATCGGCAACGGCGTCTTGAGAGCAGTGGTTTTGCCGATGATCATCGGCTCAAAGCCGTTCAACGAAACTGCCTTGACGCGCAGCTTGCAGTCGTTCGGACCCACCTCAGGTTCCGGAAAGTCCTCGACCCGGATGTTGCTGGTTGGACCGTGCGCATGAAAAACGGCAGCGCGCATAGCGGGATTCCTTCAAGAAAATAGTGGTGCCGGGTGCCTGGCAGCCGCATGTACGACCTGCGTTGCGCTCGGCAGCGCCGGCCGTCATGCTGGCGCGCTACATGGTCCGGGCGGAGCCCCACGCATGCAAGTTGCGCTTGACACCAACAATCTCGGCTACTGGATGAGCGCGCCCGCTGCCGCGCATCCAGACAAGGTCGCGATCATCGATCTCTCGCAAGAGACGCCCGCCACGGTGACGTACGGAGAACTCGATGCGCGGCTCGATCGAGTTGCAGGAGCACTGCTGGCCGCCGGTCTTCGCGCGCACGACCGGGTTATCTTGAGCTGCGGCAATCGGGTTGAGTTTCTGGAAGCCATGTTCGGCTGCATGCGCGCTGGTGTCGTGCCAGTGCCGATCAATACCCGGCAAGGTGCTGACGTCCTGGACTACATCGTCGGCAACTGCGGCGCGGTTGGCGTCATAGCCGAACCGGCAGCCAATCAGGAGATCATGAAGATCGCTGACGAACGTGCGCTAGCCGTTCGCATCGGCATCGGCGCGCCGCTTTCAGATGGCTGGCAAGCGCTTGACGAGTTGCGCGATGCGGCGCAGCCGGCGCCACGCTGCCACGCCGACCCGGATGCACTGTGCTTTCTGTCGTATACGTCAGGGTCCACCGGTCGCCCCAAAGGTGTTCCGCTCACACACGCCGGTCAAATCTGGTGGGTGGAAGCATTGCTGAAGTACTGGCCGCCCGCCGACGGTGCCCGCAACCTGGTCGCCGTACCGCTCTATCACAAGAATGCGATGGCCGGCGCCATCAAACCCCGGCTCGGCTCCGGTGGTTCTGTGGTTTTGATGCGCGAATTCAGTGCGCGCCCGTTCCTGGAAGCGGCCAGCCGGTACCGGGTTACGACCATCAGTGGCGTGCCCACGGTGTTCACGTTGGTATTGGAGGAGGCCGACCTCCTGGAGAGCCTGGATCTAACAGCATTGGAAACGGCGGTGGTCGGGTCCGCGCCCGTACACGAAGCCCTCGAACAGGAGATGGAAGACCGGCTCGGCGTTGCGGTCCTGCAAAGCTATGGTCTCACCGAAGGCGGTCCCGTGATGCTGGGCCCGCCGCTGGATGAGCGCCCGATCCCACGCGGCAGCGCGGGCGTCGCCTGGCCGGAAGGAGACGTGAAGCTGGTGGACGCGAACGGCCGTGACCATCCGAGCGACGGCGAACTGTGGGTACGTAACCCGGGGGTCGCTACCGGCTATCTCGACCTGCCCGAGGTCAATGCCAAACGCTACACCGATGGATGGCTACACACCGGCGACCTGTTTCACTGTGACACGGAAGGCTTCTACTACTTCCGTGGTCGCGTCGACGACATGTTCAACTGTGGCGGCGAGAACATCTATCCCAAGGAAGTTGAGAACCTGCTGTTGCAGCATCCAGACGTCGTAGATGCCTGCGTGGTGGCACTGGCGCACCAGACCAAAGGCGAGGCTCCGGCCGCGCTGGTGGTGCTGCGAGAAGGTGCCACTGCGGATGAAGCTACGCTGAAGCGCTTCACGATAGAGAACGGCCCGGCCTATGCCCACCCGCGGCGCA
>JBCCEJ010000061.1:0-33919 GCA_039030335.1 Pseudomonadota bacterium
CGTGAACAACTTTCTCAGTGTTTATGACTTCCTAACGCACGACTGATAATCTGTAGCCTGTAGAAGCACAATACGTGTGAGCTGATGATGTCATTGTGTGTTCTGTGCACAATACGTGTGAGCTGATGATGTCATCGTATGTTCTGTGCACAATACGTGTGAGCTGATGATGTCATCGTATGTTCTGTGCACAATACGTGTGAGCTGATGATGTCATTGCACAATACTTGCGAGCTGAGATAATGTCATCCTTTGCTCTGTGTCACTGTTTCCCTTGCAGTGGACCTGATAGATGTTGTGACGTTAGAACGGCTGCTCCCTATCATCGCTGTACCAGAGGTCAGAGAACAGCTGCAGCCTCTTCTCCCTGAAGATGGGTCTGACCCGTCGGTGGACAATTTGAAATCAATCGTTGCGTCACCTCAATTTGCTGCAGTAAGTTCTGCTGTCTAGGTCACATATGATTTGGTGCTGATTTCAGTGACTGCTGTGGCTGCTCCCACCGCCTTTGTTGTTGCTGCCGCCGCCACCGCTGCTGCTGATGTTGTTAGTTGTGCTTTGGCTGCTGCTGCTGCTGCCGCTGCTGCTGCTGCTGCCGCTGCTGCTGCTGCCGCTGCTGCTGCTGCCGCCGCTGCTGCCGCCGCCGCTGCTGCCGCCGCTGCTGCTGCCGCCGCTGCTGCTGCCGCTGCCGCTGCTGCTGCCGCTGCTGCCGCTGCTACTGCTAATGTTGGTGGTGCTGATACTTTGGCTGCATCTGCTGCTGCTGGTGGTGGTGCCGGTGCTGGTTATTGATTATTTCTCTTGATTCGTGTTGTCCCTCTTGCCTGTGAGCTTGCAGGCATTCCGGTTTTATTAGTTTTTGACTGTCCATTTGTCCTTTCTCTCTTACTCTTCCTCATTGTCTCGCTCCTTCTTCCTCGCACACCCTTGTACATGTATTCCAAGACCTAGTCAAGCACATTCTGTGGTATTCCCTTCTCTGTGTCGCCTTCCAGGGTCTCCGCATTTTCGGTACGGCTTTAGAATCCGGACAGCTTGCACCGTTCATGTCGGAGTTTGGCGTCAGCGAAACTGCCAAGGCATGCGCTGCTAGTGGAGGTGGGTTCTATGCTCTGGCAGAGAAATTTGTTTCTCTCTTCACAGTCTGTAGGCCTTATCCTCAGATACAAGGTATCCTAGGGTTCGATCCCATGTTTGAGTGGGGAGCCTTGTTCAGGACTTGTGGGCTATGTGAAATGGCAAGCCAGCCAGCAGGTGTGACCGATAATTTTGGCTTGCAAGTGTTTGATTTGAAAGGTAAAATGCAGTGTAGTTGTGTGGACCAACAAACCCAGCCAGCAGGTGTTTGGATAATCCATTTTGTCTGGATAATCGATACAGTCAATGATGTAGCAAAGAAATGAATTAATTGCACTTTTTCCACCCTTTTTCGTGGCCCACAAGTATTGTACATATGGCAGCTGGCCTCTTCGGTTTCAGACAACTGAGGCTTGGGATAGCCAAGGTGTCTGCAAATCAAGATTTTGGATAGCCAAGGTCCGGATATTAGTGAGGTTCAACGTCTCAGCTCTTCATTTGTATTCCTTCTTTTCCTTCTTTGATCTCTCGTAATATCCTACCTGATCATTGAGAGCGAATGGATTCTCATGGATAAGAACTTTGCCACTTAGTTGTCTTGTGTATGTGGTTGGCTTAAAACTAAGAAACTTTTTTTTTTCATTTGTAGTTGTGCTGGGTATGAAAGGTCTGTCATCGATTTGTTCAACCATCTTGTCTCTTGTCGTGTCCTGCCCTGTGTCTCACAGATGTGGAGGGATTTCTCCGAGCGTTGCAGGGTAATGAGAGCTCGGGCAGTGGCGGGCAGGAAGAGGTGATGGACGTCGATTAATCCAGCTCATTCCTCCTGCTGTATTCCTTCCATCTGCCTTCTAGAAACTCATCCATTCCGAGGCACCTTCTGCTCACATTTCATGTCCAAACAATTTGTGCATTGCAATTTTTTTTTGTAATTCTCTAAGTTTTGTTAGTGGTCAGTAACAAGGGCGTTGTTGTGGTACTTACCGACATTTGTTTTGTAATGTTTTCACTAGTAATATGGTCTCGCCGTTAGTCGAATTCAGTACACACGTTATAATTCACTTCAAGTACTTATTTGTATGTAGCACGCCTTCAAAGTAGTAATGTAAGAGATGCAGTCGCGCAATGGCCGGGTTTGCGTATCCATCTGCCGACAATGCTCGGCATAGGCATCTTCCGGCTCGCGCTTGACGTCTACCGTGCGAGCGCCGCGTTCACGCACGGTCGACAGCATCCAGACCACGTAGTCCGCGTGCATATCGATGACGCGCGTAAAGTTGAACTGGCCACCACCACCTTGCGGTCCGGACATGATCAACAGATTCGGGAAGCCGTGGCTGTGCATACCGAGAAACGTCCGGGTGCCCTCCTCCTGCCATTTCTCGTGCAAGGTGCGTCCGTTACGGCCTTTGATCATGTTGAAGGTAGAAGTCGCCATCCACTGAAAGCCGGTCGCATAGATCAGTACATCCAGAGGGTATTCGATGCCGTCGTGAACAACTCCGCGTTCGTTGATCTCCTGTACACCGCGAGGCGCGGTGTCAACCAACGTGACGTGCGGCAGGTTGAACGTCGGCAGATATTCGTCATGAAACGCTGGCCGCTTACAGCCATACGGGTAAAACGGTTTCAAAGCCTCCGCCGTCTTGGGGTCTTTGACCACCGCATCAACACGGGCCCTGATCTGCTCCATGATGCGGAAGTTGGAATTCAACTGCTTTTGTATCAGTTCCTCAGGCGAGAGTTCGGTCTTGTGCGCCTTACGCTGCTTGTAATCGGTGAGCTTGCCGGACAGAAAGTCATCGTTCGCCTTTAGCGCGGTGCGTCCCGCCGAGATGAGGGCCAGGCGTTCGCGGCGGTTTGTGGCCCACTGCGGTTCCTGCTTCCACTGCTCGATCTCTTCGGATGTGGTGGCACGCTGGTCGCGCACATCGATCGATGACGGGGTACGCTGGAATACATAGAGTTCTCCAACGACCTTGGCGAGTTCGGGAACCGCCTGCACGGCCGTGGCGCCGGTACCGATGATGCCGACCCTGCGACCCTCCAACGGAATGTGATAGTTCCAACGCGAGGTGTGAAAAGCGTCGCCCTCGAAGCTCTCCATTCCGCTGATCCGCGCGAGCTTGGGCGTCGTCAGGATACCGTTGGCCAGCACGACGAAGCGCGCCCGCATCGCGTCCCCACGGTCGGTGTAAACCGTCCAACGGCCGGCTTCTTCATCCCATTCCGTACGATCCACGGTTGTATGAAACAGGCAACGGTCATAAAAGCCGAAGCGCTCAGCCATGGTCTGACAGTACTCGAGGATCTCGAAACCCGAGGCGAACTTCATCGACGGGAAATAGCCCATCTCTTCGAGCAGCGGCAGATAGCTGTACGACTCGACATCGCAGGCGATGCCCGGATAGCGGTTCCAGTACCACGTGCCTCCCACATCGCCGCCCTTCTCGCAAAACCGCACATCCTGGAAGCCAGCCTTGCGCAGCTTGTACCAGAGCAGCAATCCAGCGAAGCCGGCGCCGATCACGAGAACTTCACATTCATCGGTCAACGCTTCGCGGGCGATCGGCTCGGCGCTGTAGACATCATCCAGGTATTTGCTGAACTCTCCCTCCATCGCCATGTAGTCGGCCGCGCCGCGCCGGGCTTCCTTGAATTCGCGGTAGCGAGCCTGTTCGTTGGCATTGAAGACTGCGCCAGGCGGCGGCGGCGGCAGTTCCTTCATAGCCGCATCATCATTGATCTTGTAACCCTGGCCCATGATGGCCTCGGTGGCCTTGGCGGCGCGGGTTGCGAATGCCTTGAAACCAGTCTCCGGGTCGATTCGAACGGACGGTGTCATCTAATTACCGTGGTTATTTTCGTCAATGGTGACGATCTGATCAGACCTCAGGCGGTCGGTCCAGTTTTTCGCGTTCTCAGGCGAAGCAGATTTGGTTTTCCCGCCAGAGCAAAGCAGGTGAGCACCTCGGACCTGAGCGTCGGGGACGCAGGCATGCAAGGTGCGTGAACCCCGATTCAGCGCAAGAGCCGTGACCGTGCCGCGGGGAACGCACAGGCGCGCAGGCTAATGAACCGGGCGGGTGGTAGACGGCAGCACGGGGTAGACTTGGACGCAGGCACCCTACCACCCAGAGGTCATCGACATGCCAACCATACAACCCAGCGGACGTGCGCTTGGCGCATGCGTCACAGGCATAGATCTCGCGCAGCCCATTTCCCCGGATGCCGCCGCCAGACTCAGAACTGCACTTTGGGACCACTGCGTACTGCACTTCCCCGGGCAGAAGCTGAGTGAACGGGCACAAGTCGACTTCACCCGTATCTTCGGAGAGCCGATGGTGCACGTACGTCCGCAAGCGGGCGAACACGAGCCAGGTATCTTCGTGATCTCAAATGTCACCGAGAACGGCGAGCCGATCGGCGCTCTCGGCAGCGGGCACATCGGCTTCCACTCCGATCTGGCTTACTTGCCCGAGCCGGGCACCATCTCCACGCTCTACGCCCGTGAAGTGCCTGGGTCGGGCGGCCAAACGACATGGGCTAGCGGTTACGCGGCTTACGAGGCATTGGATGCAGACACCAAAACCAGGCTGACGGGCCTGAGGGCGACCCACAAACACACGACCGAGTCGCTGAATCCGGCTGAGATAACGGATCACCCGCTGGTTTGCAGACACCCGGAATCCGGGCGCCAGACACTCTTCGTGACGCCGCTTTTCACGCGCGAAATCCTGGGACTGGAAGCAGAGGAAGGCGAGCCCCTGCTCGCGAGGCTGGCCGCGCATTCGACGGACGAACGGTTCACGTGGACGCACAACTGGCAAACCGAAGACCTGATCGTCTGGGACAACCGCGCGACCCAGCACAGCCGTGCCGCGTTCAGCGATACGGCGAGGCGCATCATGACACGCACGCAGATCTTCAATGACCGGCGTCCAGTGGCTTAGATCGTGCCATGCCGGTGCTTCGACGCGACCGGCTCGGATGAACGCAGGCGGCCGCCTGGCGCACCGCCGCAGTGAAGGAAAAACTCATGAAAGTTGACGGCGGCTGTCATTGCGGTGAGCTGGTTTATGAAGCAGAAATCGATCCTGCGAAGGTTGGCGTCTGCCATTGCATCGACTGCCAGATACTCTCGGGGACAGCGTTTCGCACGGCCGTGCACGTGCCGATCGAGGACTTCAAATTGCTCCGCGGCTCGCCGCGTACCTATACCAAGACAGGCGGCAGCGGCCGCCCTCGCATCATGGTGTTCTGCGGCAACTGCGGTACCCAACTCTACGGCACCGGCCTCGGCGATGATGCCGGGCGTATCAGTTTGCGAGTCGGTACCTGCAACCAGCGTGCGTCGCTCAAGCCGGTCCGGCAGATCTGGCGCCGCTCGGCCGTGGACTGGCTAAACGATCTGGGCATCGAAGAAAGTCATCAACAAGGCGTTGAGGCGCCTAAGCCCGGCTGACGCAACGGCGCTCGGCAACGAGCGGTATCGGCCGTTATTGTCCTGCTCCGTGCCGCTTGCGATGTCGCGCGAGTTGCGCTTCGCGCAGCGCGATATAGGTGGCCGATCCGAAGATGAGGGCGCCTCCAGCCCAACTGATGAGCGTCGGTGTTTCCTGAAAAACGACAAAGCCGATCGCGCTCGCCCAGACCAGCCGCAGGAAATCGAGCGGCAGCACGGCAGACATCTCGGCGACCCGCAACGACTGCGCAAACGCCAGATGCCCGATCGTGCCTACAACCCCGATGCCGAGGAGCCAGCTCAATTGCTCAAGGGTTGGCGTAGTCCATACGAAGGCGGCCGGCACGGCCGTGAATACCGCCAGCAGCAGCCCGGCATAGAGCGTGATCGTCAGGGGCGAATCCGTACGAGACAGCGTCTTGATGACGGTCATCGCGAAGCCCCAACAAAGTGACGAGACGATCGCGAGGATGGCACCCACGGAGATCTCGCTCATACCAGGCTGCAAAACGATCAGCACGCCGGCGAATCCGAGAGCCAATGCCGTGATGCGCCGCGCCCGGATGCGCTCACCCATCAGCAGGACGGCGATCGTTGTCGCGAACAGCGGGGCAGAAAAACTAAGCGAAGTCACTTCCGCGAGCGGCACCATGGTGACGGCCACGAAAAAGCTCAGCATGCCCACGGCCTGTACGACCGCGCGCAACAGATGCAAACCCGGGCGAGTCGTGCGCATCGCCGACAGCGCTTGGGTGATCCCACGACCGAACACCATCGGCAGCATCGCAACCACGCCGAAGAGGTTGCGGAAGAACGCGATCTCAAACGGATGCAGCGGCGCGTCTCCAGACGCTGCAAGCCACTTGATCATCGACTGCATGGCGGCGAAGCAAAGCGTGGTCACGAACATCATCAGCATGCCGCGTGCCACCGCCGGTAACCGATGGTAGGCGCTGAGCAGCGTTGCGGCACTCATCGCCATGCCTCGATCTGCGCCTCGCAGGCAGCGACGGGGAATGAAGTACCGATTCGCGAGCGCGCGGGTCGAAGACATCCTCGGGCGCGGATAGCCACACCAGGCGTGCCGCCAGGATGAGGCGGGTGACGCAGCCTGGCGCGCCACCCACCAGGTCTCATCAGGAGTTCAACCAGCCGCCATCGACGTCGATCGTCGTCCCGGTGATGAACTCGTTCTGGATGGCGAAGACGATGGCTTGTGCCACTTCATCCGCCGTGCCGGCGCGGGGAATCAGGTTGCCAGCGCTGCTCTTGCTGTAAAAATCAGTTCGCTCGCTGCCGGCCAGAGCCACCATCGGCGTGTCGATCAATCCTGGCGAAACCACGTTCAGGCGGCGCGGCACAATCTCGCGGGCGACCGTGCGGGCAAAACTCTCGACCGCACCGCCAACGGCTCCGATCGCCACTTGCCCCGGACGGGTACGGCGCGCCGGCGCACCGCTGACGAGCACGACATTGCCATCTTCGGCGAGGTGCGCGACGCCGTAACGTACGACGTTCGCATACCCCCACATCTTGGCGAACGAGCCGCGGAAGCCTTCCAGGTCCATCTGCATGAATGGGCCGACGGCACGCGCACCGCCCGTGGCTGCGCTTACCAGCGCATCGAACGGCGCCAATTCTTCAAATAGTGCCTGCAGCGCGGCTTCGTCGAGCACATCGCACTGGCGGGACGACACCCCATCCGGCAATGTCCCGGCCTTGTCCGGACTGCGGCTCACGGCCACAACTTCGGCGCCAAGTGCCGCCAGTTGCTGAACGGCCGCGAGGCCGATCCCTGAAGTTCCGCCAAAAATGATGATCTTCTTACCCGCTACGTCCACGATTCCTCCTGCCCATGTCATGGTGCCAGCGGCACGTCGCCGCCGCCGTGGCGCCTAGTTGTACCACGACATCGGGAATGACGCCGGGCGCGGTAGCCGTCCCGCACCAAAGCCGTAACGTCGCGGCGCGCAGCAAGAGTGGCAGCCCGGACGCCGGCGCGCGGCCGGCCGACGTGGCGACCTGAGAGCGGAGCCATATCAGCTCTCAGACGAGTGGCTCCAGCACGGCTTTGTGTATCGCTTCATCGGTGGCCCGCATACCGCATGCGCGGCGACGCGCAGCGGGCGAATGTCTGGCTGCGCTGCGGCGAGGATACGGTGCCTTGCTGAACATCACAGACGGCCAGCGCAAGATTCGCTGGAGTGAAGATTTAACCACGCGAGCCCTGGGGCGCTGTACCCGCTGATGGCCTGTGGCATACCGTCGCCGGGTCGGCCTGCCCGGTGTTTACGCGACGGGTGTCGACGCCCGTCACTACTGCTAAGATCCGCGCGGAATTTCGGCTAACCGACTTGCGTGACTGCTGATGGACCAATCCGCGACCGCCCCGGCACCTGCCAACGTCACCGGCTCCGATGTAGACGAGTCTCTGACCATTGCCGTGCTGGTGCCTTGCTACAACGAAGCCCAAGCCATCGAGAAAGTGGTCGCTGACTTCGCCTCCGCCCTGCCGAATGCCACGATTTATGTCTATGACAACAACTCGACGGACGGCACGCGCGAAATCGCCGCCGAGGCGGGAGCAGTAGTACGCACCGAATCTCTGCAAGGCAAAGGTAACGTAGTGCGCCGCATGTTTGCCGATGTCGAGGCGGACGTTTACGTCATGGTCGACGGTGACGACACCTACAACGCGCCTGACGCGCCGAGCATGGTCGCGTATCTGCGCGATAACCATCTGGATATGGTCAACGGACGGCGCGTTACGGAGATCTCGGAGGCGTATCGCTTCGGCCACCGTTTCGGCAATCGAGTATTGACCGATCTCGTCTCGTACATCTTCGGGAAACGCTTCGACGACATGCTGTCGGGCTATCGCATTTTCTCGCGGCGTTTCGTCAAGTCCTTCCCGGTCATGACGCGCGGCTTCGAGATCGAGACCGAACTCACGGTACACGCTCTGGAACTTCAGCTGCCCGTCGGAGAGGTGCCCACCGCGTACAAGGATCGGCCGGAGGGCTCTGTCAGCAAACTGAGCACCTACAAGGATGGCTTCCGTATCCTCAAGATGATCGCATTCCTCGCTAAAGAGGAGCGCCCGCTGCAGTTCTTCAGCATTCTTGCTGGAGTATTGAGCATCGTTTCCTTGTCGCTCGCGACTCCGATCGTCATCGAGTTCATGGATACGGGGCTGGTGCCCAGATTCCCGACCGCTATCCTGTCGACCGGCATCATGCTGTCCGCACTGCTATCGTTCTTTACGGGGCTCGTTCTGGATACCGTGACGCACGGCCGCGTGGAACAAAAGCGCCTGCGCTATCTGGCTGTCTCGAACTCCGTCGAATCTTGATTCGATCAGGCCGATGGTCGCTGCAGTTTCTGTCGTTCGCGGTCGTCGGCTGTATCGGCTTCGTTGTCGATGTCGTCGCACTCTACACACTGCTGCATGGCGCCGGGCTGGGGCTTTACTGGTCGCGCCTTGGCAGCTACCTGGCGGCTGCGACGGCCACATGGTGGCTAAACCGAAGTTTCACGTTTCGGCCTGATGACGCGGCCAGCCCTGCCGGTCAATGGCTGCGGTTCGTGCTGTTGAACACGGTTGGCGGCGCCGTCAACCTGGGCGTCTACGCCGCCATGGTCACGTTTTGGTCCGTCGCGGCAGCTCATCCGGTACTCGGCGTCGCGGCCGGCTCGATTGCTGGCCTCGCGATCAACTTCACCCTTTCGAAGGCGTTTGTGTTTTCTCGCAGCTAAACGGCGCGGGCGGGCCATCTGGACCGTGCGCCAGGACCACGAGCCCTGGCGGCGACAGCAACCGTTCGGCCCGCTCAGCCTGCGACGGCACCCGCTTCAAGATCTGCCCAACGAGAGCACGAGCCGCGGACGGTTCACCGGGAAACTCCGCGACCACCGACCAGCCCGCACTGCGTAAGTCGGCAAGCAACGCCCGGTTACGGGTACCCGATATCGCAACGTGCTTGGCCTGCGCGAGCGGCCGCGCCTTCAGATTGGCAACCGCACTCAATTGCGCGTGACGCGACCCACAGCCGAGTTCGGGCCCGTAGCCAAATTCCACCGACCGCTCGAACCCGGCGACGTAGTGCGCGATCACATAGTCGTAAGGCAACATCGTGCCCCGTTCGGCAAACTCACTCTGCGCGAACTTCCGATACGGCTCCAGCGCGCCACTACCCCGCTCCAGCGCAGCTGCGCCCGCCGAAGTTACGGCGAGCAAGACGAGCGCCGCGGTGCGTAGATGCGAAGTCATTAGCGCCAGATACTGCGCCAGCAACAACGCAGCCGGCAGTGTCATGAACAGCGTGTAGCGCGGGTCGCGAGCCAGCGGCACCCAGTCGTGCGGCACGGTCGTACCGTAGTAGGACCACACGTAACCGATCAGCAACCAGAGTGCGTATCCTCGGAGCTGTCCGCCGCGCACCAACTCCGCGATAGCGCAAATCATGGCTGCGATCATCAGGAGGCCGTATTCGTGGCTCGAGATCAGCATGAGCAGCGGGTCTGTCCAGATGCCGCCGCCCGAAGTCGACGAGAATATGACTGCCAAGTTCTTCGGATTCTCCTGCTGCGCAAGCATTGAACTGAAGCGGTAGAGCGGTTCGCCGGTGGTCGCCCAGTAGAGCACCGCCTCTGCGACGACAAACGTTGTCGGCACGATCAGGATCATGAAGAACGCGGGCCGAATCCGGCGCGACGCGAACAACCACAGCCCGATGTAGATGGGCGCCTGCAGAATGACTGTTTCGTGACAGAGATACGCAAGGCCGAGGAACATACCGACCACCACGCCGTCGCGAATCTGCTCGGTGCGCAGCAGCCGGATCCAGTAAACCAGTGCCACGGAGGAGAAGAAGCCGTTTAACGTATCCGGAAACAGATGAGACGCGTAGATGACGTCCATCGGGAACACCGCTGCGAAAATTCCGACCGCAAGGGCCGCAAACCGGCCACGGAGCACGGCCAGCGCCACGCCGTAACAAAACACCACCTTGACGAGGCTGATGAGAAACGGAAACGCCAGGAAACCCCAGGGATTCGGGCCAAACAGCCAGATAAAGAGCGTAGTCGGCCCCGTCACACCGAGGCGCGTGCTCCAGTGATCGGCATGGGGCGGCCACGCCCCTCCCACCGCGTGCGCCAGCGTCTGCGTCACGTAGATGACATCGTCACCGGCGCCGAGTCCAGTAAAGAACAGCAACCGCAACACCACCGCCAGCACCAGGATGCCGAGTAAGTCGACCACAAAGCGCAGCGGGCTCGCGAACCCGGCGACGACCTCCTCCGCGTGTGACGTATCCGAGTTGTTCATGCTGTTCCCCTACGATATCCGCCGGCAATGCTAGCTAGAGGCCGCGCCCATCACAACGACACCCCGTCGCGCCCGGGCAGACAGTCCATCCGACGCCACCGTCGCGCGATAGTTGTTCAACCGACATGCCGTTGGGTGGAGAATCTACATGGCGACACTGGAATGCGCTGAGCGCGCACCGGCGTTGCGTCGGGAAAACGCAGACCCGTACGGTGACCAAAGTTCCGGGTTCAGAATTCGCGTTCCTGGCTTGCTTCACGACGGAAGCGAAGAAGCCCGCAAGTGCGCGGGCTTCGAAGCCGCTTTCGGCTCTAGCGGGGGGGGGATTTGGTGGCTACGGGTGGACTTGAACCACCGACCTAACGATTATGAGTCGTTCGCTCTAACCAACTGAGCTACGTAGCCGAATCGAGCCGCGGGAAGATACTCGGTCATGCGGCAAAACTCAAGGTTTCGCGACCGGTCGGCACGCTGTCGGCCAGCCGGTGTGTATCGGGTCTGACGACAGGCGTTTCACGCTGTCCAGACGCGCTTGATCCACGGCACCGCCAGGCGGAGCGGGGCGCCGAAACGATGTGTTTCAAAGTGGGTGACGCCATCGAGTACCTGCAGTTGCGCGGATGCGCCGGCGGCGCGGAGTTCATCTATCCAGACCTCGGTCGCAGCAAGCGGCATCAACTCGTCATCGGCTGCCTGTATCGCGAGGGTCGGCACGCGCCAGGCACCGGCGTCCAGATCGCCCGGTGGTCTACCTGCCATGACGATGGCAGCAGTGAAAGTATCGGGGATCGCTGATACCAGCGCCCAGGTCCCGATGCCTCCTTTGCTGTAGCCAGTAAGTAACACGCGCCGATCGTCAACGGCATGGTTGGCCTTGGCGTGATCGATCGCCTCGAGAACGGCGGACCGTCCGTCCGGTGAAGCCCACTGCTCCTGAGCGCAGTCCGGCGCAACGAATACGGCGCCCAGTTCGGCCAGCGCTGGAGCGACGACGCCCTCCAGCAACCCCCGGCCGTACCACGGTGAAACCGGCCCGCCGTAATGCAACGACACCACCAACGGTTGGGGGTTCGCATCCGCACCCGGGTCGGCGGCTGCGCGGGCGATCGTGCAGCGCGCGCCGCTCGTCATCGTGATCTGCTGGAAGTGCATGGGAAAACCTGTTCTCGGATTGGCGGTAGCGGGTTTGCGTCAGTCCTGTTCGAGACGCGCGCGCGAATCGCCTCGCGACCCGATTTCGAGCTTCAGGCCTTCGTGAGTAGCACTGAAGCCCAGGTTCTCATAGAACCTGATTGCATCGGTGCGGCGTTTATCGGAGGTCAGCTGAATCAGCATGCAGCCCCGGCCGGCAGCGCGCGCGATCGTCCATTCGAGCAGTTGCCGGCCGAGGCCTTGTCCGCGGTGCGAATTCGCGACGCGCACGCCCTCGATAAGGCCGCGCCACCGGCCGGTGTGAGTGAGGTAAGGAATGAACGTCAACTGGAGCATACCCGCTATCGCGGCGCCATCTTCGCAGACGATCAGCTCGTTGTTCGGGTCGCGCGCAATCGCGTCCCAGGCGTCGACGTACAGGGTATTCAGTGGGCGCGAGGTGTCCTCACGCGTCGCGCCGAGCACGTCATCGGCCAGCATTGCCACGAGGGCATCGAGGTCATCGCGACGCGCCTCGCGAAATACGTACGGAGTCACCGACGACCAGCCGTCAAGATCAGGCGAGCAAAATCAGACGTTGAAGCGGAAATGCACCACATCGCCTTCGGCCAACAGGTAGTCCTTGCCTTCAAGTCTCCACCGACCTGCTTCCTTCGCACCAGCCTCACCTGCGTAACGAATGTAGTCGTCGTAGCTGATGACCTCGGCACGGATGAAGCCTTTCTCGAAGTCAGTGTGAATTCGTCCGGCACCTTGCGGTGCGGTGGCGTTCGCGCGGACCGTCCAGGCGCGCGCCTCCTTTGGCCCGGCCGTAAAAAAGGTCTGCAGGCAGAGCAGCCGGTAACCGGCTTGAATGACGCGGTTGAGACCCGGTTCCTTGAGGCCGAGCTCGGCCAGAAACTCGGCGGCTTCGTCGGGCGATAACTCGGCGATCTCAGACTCGATCGCAGCGCAAACCGGTACCACCTCGGCGCCCGTTTCCACCGCGATTGCGCGTACGCGTTCCAGCAACGGGTTGTCTTCGAAACCATCCTCCGCGACGTTGGCGACGAACATGACGGGCTTGGCGGTAATGAGATGGAGTTCGCGAATGTCGACACGCTCTTCATCGCTCAGCTCCATCGACCGCGCCGGCTGACCAGACTCCAGATGCTCGCGCACGCGCGCGAGCAGAGCTTCGCGCTGCTTCAATTCGCGTCCGCCGGCTTTGGCCGCCTTGGTTGCGCGCTCATGGGCACGCGCGGCGGAATCCATATCAGCGAGCAACAGCTCGGTATCGATGATCTCAATATCAGCTGCCGGATCCACCTTGCCCGCTACGTGCACAACATCTTCGGTTTCGAAGCAACGCACGACGTGCGCGACCGCATCAACCTCTCGAATATGGGCAAGGAACTGGTTGCCGAGGCCTTCGCCACGGCTGGCGCCAGCGACCAACCCCGCGATGTCGACGAATTCCATCGTCGTCGGAATAACTTTTTGCGGTGTGACGATTTCGGCGATCGCACCCAGGCGCATATCGGGCACCGCGACGACGCCCACGTTGGGGTCGATGGTGCAAAACGGGTAGTTCTCGGCGGCGATGCCAGAGGCCGTCAACGCGTTGAACAAGGTGGATTTGCCAACGTTAGGCAGCCCAACGATGCCACACTTGAAGCCCATCGGTTCACTCTCCCCGAATAGAAACATGCACGGCTCACGCGCGAGCCGTTGCTGCCAGAGCCCGCTAGTCGACCGGCGGCGTTACCGGCTCATCCTTACGGGTGTGCAGACGATTCATGACCACCATCAGCTTGCCAGCGACGATCTCCGCAAACTCGGCGTGCGCGTCGCGGATGGCCTCGTCTATGAGAATCCGCTCTTCGCTTCCGGGCCGCTTGAGCACGAAGCTCAGCACCTGGCTCGACGCCCGCGGGCGCCCTATGCCAAGCCGCATGCGGTGAAAGCCGCGATCGCCCAGGTGCGCGATGACATCCTTCAATCCGTTGTGCCCACCCGGACCGCCGCCTGTCTTCATGCGGACCACGCCTGGGGGTAAGTCCAGTTCGTCGTGCACAACCAGCACGCGCTCCGCCGGAATCCGATAAAAGCGCGCCAACGCCGCAACGGACTGACCACTGCGGTTCATGAACGTGGTTGGCTTCAGCAACCGGACCTTATGCGGGCCGACCAGCACCTCGCAGACTTGCCCGAGGAAGCGCGTTTCGGTCCTGAACTGGCCGCCGAGCGCATCCGCTACGCGGTCCAGAAACCAGAACCCGGCGTTGTGCCGGGTTGCCGCGTACTTGTCGCCAGGATTGCCAAGTCCCGCGACCAGTTGAATAGTGTCGCTCATCAGCACTCCGCCAGCGTGACTCGAATGGTCATGACACGGGGCACCGCGAACAACCGGCGCGCGCGAGGTCGAGGCGCGCGCCTGAAGATGCGCCGCCCTATCAGACCTCGTCGTCGCCTTCTTCGTCTTCTTCCGTTTCTTCGTCGTCGGAGATACCGCCGCCCGGTGCCTGAATGCTGGCGACGGCCTGATCGTCGCCGTGTGCAAGCGCCGAAAGTTCGACGCCATCGGGCACTTTGAGATCCGACAGATGTACGAGTTCGCCGAGTTCCAGCGCGCCCATATCGACCTCGATGAACTCCGGCAGGTCGCGCGCCTTGCAGGTCACATCCACTTCGTTAACAAGGTGCGTGATGACGCCACCAGCCCGGCGACCAGCCGAGGTTTCTTCGTTCAAGAAGTGAAGCGGCACGAGCATGTGCAGCACCTGGTCAGCGCTGGCGCGCTGCAGATCCACATGGATCACGTCGTCAGTGGCCGGATGACGCTGCAGACCCTTGAGTACGACCTGATGCGTGCGCCCACCATGCGTAAGGGTCAGGATGTGCGAGTAAAAGGCTTCGTTTTCGAGTTGCTTACGAAGCTCGTTGGCACGCAATGTCAGACTCACGGGCTGTTCGGTGCCGCCATACATCACTGCCGGGACCAGGCCTTCCCGTCGCAGGCGCCGCGTCGCACCCTTGCCGAGTTCTTCGCGGGCCTCGGCCCGAAGCTCAAAATCACTCATCGTTTTCTCCGCATAAACGCAAGCGCGCCTGCGAGGTTAGTCGGCTCAGGCGGCGCTTCAATTCGATCCGAATCAATCCATAAAGAGCGTGCTGATGGACTGCCCGGTGTTGATCCGGCGCAGACACTCACCCAGCAGCTCCGCAATACTCAGTTGGCGAATGCGGTCACACGCAGCCGCCCGTTCGCCGAGCGGAATCGTGTCCGTCACCACGAGTTCGTCCAGTTCAGATCCCTGGATGTTATCCACCGCCGGCCCGGACAGGACCGGGTGCGTACAGTACGCCACGACGCGCGCGGCGCCTTCCGCTTTAAGGGCGCCCGCGGCCTGACACAACGTGCCGGCGGTATCGACCATGTCATCGATGACCACACACGTGCGGCCACTGACGTCACCGATGATATTCATGACTTCCGCCTCGTTGGCGCGCGGCCGGCGTTTGTCGATGATCGCAAGGTCCGCGTCGTCGAGGCGTTTCGCGAGTGCTCGCGCCCGCACCACCCCGCCGACGTCTGGCGACACGACCATCAGATTGTCGTACCGGTGGCGCCAGATGTCGCCAAGGAGGATAGGCGACGAATAAATGTTGTCTACCGGGACGTTAAAAAATCCCTGAATCTGGTCGGCATGCAAATCGACCGTGAGCACGCGGTCGGCACCGGCGGTTGCGATCATGTCGGCCACGACCTTCGCCGATACCGCCACTCGCGTAGAACGCGGGCGCCGGTCCTGGCGCGCGAATCCGAAGTACGGAATCACTGCGGTGATACGGCCCGCTGACGCGCGCCGCACGGCGTCGATCATCAGCAGCAGCTCCATCAGGTGGTCAGAACTCGGTGCACAGGTCGGCTGGATGATGAACACGTCACTGCCACGGACCGAGTCGATGATCTCGACCATGACCTCGCCGTCACTGAAACGGCCCACTACCGCCTGGCCGAGGCGTTCCTTCAGATAGCCCGCGACCCGGCTGGCCAATGGCCGATTCGAGTTGCCGGCCAGCACCGTCATCGCGCTGATGCTCGCCTGATCAAAGGCTGATGGACTGCTGTAGCTATGCTCATTCATCGAACATATACCGGGCGTCGGCGGCACGCGAAGATGCCGTGGCCCATTTGTTTCGCCGCCGCAATTACGTTCCGAGACGCAGTGAGGCGGTCCCATCTGGCTGGGGTGCCAGGATTCGAACCTGGGAATGCCGGAATCAAAATCCGGTGCCTTACCGCTTGGCTACACCCCAAAAAATTCTACCGGGCCGGAATCAAACGAACCGTCGGGTCCAGGTTCGGCGTTCCAGAACCGGTGACGAACTCAAGCTGCGCACCTTCAGAGTGCGCCACGGCGTGTCGGCTGCCAGTGCCTCCGTCAGCCGAGCGTCGTCTTCGGGTACGGCAAAGCACGCAGCGCCAGTGCCCGTCATCCGCGCCACTCCCCATTGTGCGAGCCAGTCCAGGCACGAATTCACGACCGGAAACCTGGCACGCACCGCCGCCTCACAGACATTCCCGCCGGCCATCAGGTGGACGACGCGACGAACTGTACCGAGCGAGGGAAAGCTGGTTATTGTCAGGCGCTCACTATTGCGTGTCAATTCCGGGTAGGCGAACACTGCAGCGGTTTCGACCAGGGCGTCTGGCAGCGCCAACAGCAGCTCGCGCTCTTCGATCTCGATCGGTGTGAGTTCCTCGCCAATCCCCTCGGCCCAGGCCGCCTGTCCGTGCACGAATACCGGTACATCGGCGCCCAGTTCACGCCCGATTCGGGCGAGTGCCCGAGTGCTCAAATCGAGCCCCCAGAGCTCGTTCAGCCCGAGCAATACGCTGGCCGCGTCAGAGCTGCCGCCACCCAGCCCTCCGCCCATCGGAATACGTTTGACGATGTTGATGTCGACGCCAGCGGAGGTGCCGGTGATGAGCTGCAGTGCGCGGGCAGCGCGGACCATCAGATCCTGCTCAGGGGCGACGCCGGGAATTTCAGTCAGGCGGCGTATACGGCCGTCGGCCCTGTGCGTCAGGTCGATGTCGTCACACAGATCGAGGAATTGAAAGACGGTCTGCAGTTCGTGATAGCCGTCTTCGCGACGGCCCGTGATGCGCAGGAACAGATTCAACTTGGCCGGCGCCGGCAGCCTTATGGTGGAGGAAGCGGCCATAGTGCTGCCTCAGAGGTCCCACTCCTGAACGATTATGCGCACCCCGACCCGCGGACTCTCCATGAACACTTTCGACGGCATATCCATGGTTTCGGTGCGCAAGTAGCGACGATACTGGATTTTCCAGTTCGCCTGCTCGAGGTATTCCAGCCGCCCGGCAGGGTCGAAACGCACATCGCGAATCTGCACATTCGGCGCGATCAGACCCATCAGCCAGTATTTCAGTCCACTGACCGGAAGCTGCCAGCCGAGGTTGTCCTTCAGCAGCGCTTCGGGCGTCGGCGCTGAGAAGTCCTTATCGTCGGTGCGCAGGGTGACGCCAGCGGGCCCTCCCGCGAGGGAGGCGCCGCCAATGCCGAGTGGGCCCGACAGCCGGATCACGTAGTCGTCGGCGATCTGTTGCCAGCGCACCGACGCGTTGACCGAATCGCCGGGTGTGTTGAGCGCGAGGCGCCCGTTGGCAGACCAGTTCTGAATTTGCCCCAGCACGGCCTGCCGGCGCTCGAAGGCGGCCAGCGGATCCGCGACGGGCTCGGGTTCCGCTGCTTCCGGGACGGTCTCGCAGCCACCCAGCAGAATTGGTAGTAGCAGGGCCGCCGCGAGGCAGAGGGCAGGCAACACATCCGGCGGCGGCCGAAGCGACCGCCCGCCGGCAGATACTGGGCTCATTGGGTCAGGCGCTCGATCACCGAATTGAGTTTTTCGTCGTCGGGAGAATCGGCCAGCGCCTTATCCCAGACATTTCTGGCCTCATCTTGCCGACCCATGGTCCAGAGTACTTCACCCAGATGGGCCGCGACTTCCGGGTCCTGGCGGATGTCCCAGGCACGGCGAAGGAATTCGACCGATTCATCGTAGCGCCCGAGGCGGAACAGCACCCACCCCATGGAGTCGATGACATAGTGGTCGTCGGGTTTCAGTTGGAGCGCCCTCTCGATCAGGTCGAGCGCTTCCTGATGACGGTTGGTCTTGTCCGTCAGCGTATAGCCAAGCGCGTTCAGAGCGTCTGCATTGTTGGGCTCGCGGCTCAGGATGTCGCGAAGGTCGCGCTCCAGTGCCGCTACATCATCAGCCCGCGCAGACACCATCGCACGCGAGTACAGCAGGTCGGAGTTCTGCGGGCGCGTCGACAAGGCTTCATCGTAGACCGCTATAGCGCCGCGGAGGTCGTCGGCCATGACCAGAATGTCCGCTTCGGCACGATAGAGCCGCACTGCCTCGCTCCGGTACTGGCGACGGAGTCCCTGCAGACTCGCTCTGGCATTTGCCAGTTCGCCCCGCTCGGCCAGCAGCCGCGCGGCCCGGATCCGCGCCCCGACGAAGAATTCTCCGCCGCGAACCCGGGCGTAGGCGTCCACTGCGACGTCAAGATCACCGTCGCGTTCGGCGATCTGCCCGAGGTAGTAACTGGCCGCATTGCGGCGCTGCCCCTGCTCCTGCAGTGCTTCGAAGTGCACTTTTGCCGCCGCGTACTGCTCGCCCTGCATCAACACGATCGCGAGGGCGTAGCGAGCCTCGGAGTCTTGCGCGTCAGCCTCAACCAACCTACTGAATTCAGTTCTGGCTTCGTCGTAGCGCTGCTGTCCGACCAACAATCGCCCGTAGCTCATGCGGGCGTTGCGCGCCCCGGGATTGCTGGCGAGAAACTGTTCCAGCAGCGCAGTAGCTTCCGGCGTCTTGCCCTGGCTCTGCAATACTCGGGAGAGGTACTCGGTTACGCGCTCCTCGCCGGGATGTTCCTCGGCGAGTTCCTGCAGCAGCTTGCGCGCTTCGGTCATATCGCCAATGCGCGAGGCCATGGCCGCGAGCGCGAAGCGTGCCGCGAGCGCATCGCCGTCGAAGGCGGCCACGCGGCGCATAACCTGCATGGCGGCACGGCGGTCCTTTTCGCGGCTCAGCAGGTCGGCGAGCCGGCCGTACGCGCGGTCCGGCTCAGTGTCGCGCTCGACCACCCGCCGCAGCTCCGCGGCCGACTCGTCCAGACGTCCGGCACGCAACAGCAATGCCCCGTACACCTGACCTGCTTCCGCACTCCCGGGATCAAGCTCGGCCCACAGTTCCGACGCCTTGAGACTTGCAGCGCGATCCTGTGCGAACACCGAAATCCGCGTGGCACGCTCGGCCAGGCCGGGGTCGGCATGGTCGAGCGCGGTCTCGAGGTAGTTCTTGACCGCGACCTCTAGCTGCCCGCGCCGGACTGCGAGTTCGGCGACCACCAGCCGGTAGAGCGTATCGCCGTCGAGGTCGGCGTACTCGGGTTTGGGTGCTGGCGCGGCCTCCGCTGCGGCAATTGCGGGCTGCGCGGCGGGTTCGGTCTGCTGCGCCGTATCGTCCGTCGGCGTGGCCGCGCAACCGGCCAACAGCAGGCCCGCCAGCAGCGCCGTGCGGGTGCGCCAGACACCTGCAGTTCCGGGAGCCGATGCGTCACGACGTGACGCAGCCCGCGCCGGGTCGAGAGATTGCAGGGGAAGATTCAAGTTTGTGTACTGCCGATTGTTTTACAGGTCACAGTTCGCACAGCCTGCCGCGGGCAGTATACACCTCGCATGGGAACACCAATCCGGTGTTCGAACGCGCCGTATACGTGCGCCGGACGCGCCGCAGAGCGGGCCCAACCGAGGGTTGGACCCATTGGCATGAAAGCGGTTCGCCCGAAGTGCTAAAACGGGATTGCAGGGCGCGCGCGGCTGGTTGGACGCGCTCATCGCGGGCGCTGCGCTCAACTGTGAGAAAGAACCGCCGACTGGTTACAATAGGAGGACCGGGGCGTCGCCGGCGCGACGGCAGCGGAACGCGAAACCGCCACTTGCGTCTGATGTCAGCCTTGATCTCCACCGACTATCGCCACCACCTCTGAACTGATGGATCTCTTTGCGTTCGGCATCAATCACACCACCGCGCCAGTCGCGGTCCGCGAGCGCGTGGGTTTTGCACCGGACCAGGTACCCGAGGCGCTACGCGAGCTGGTGGGGATGGGCGGAGTGTCCGAAGCGGCGATTCTGTCGACTTGCAACCGCACCGACCTCTACTGCGGGCTGGACGCAGGCAACGGAGCACAGGCGATAGAGTGGTTCCGGGACTACCATCGCCTCGCGGATACCGACGTGCGGCCTTACCTGTATCAGTACAGCGACAGCAACGCGGTACGGCACATGATCCGGGTGGCGAGCGGCCTCGACTCTCTGATCCTGGGCGAGCCGCAGATCCTCGGTCAGGTCAAAGACGCCTATCGCATGGCGCACCAGACGGGCACGGTCGGGCGGGTGCTCGGACGCCTCTTTCAGCATACTTTCTCCGTCGCCAAGCAGGTGCGTACCGATACGAACATCGGGGCCAACCCGGTCTCGGTCGCATTCGCAGCGGTGGCGCTGGGGAGACAGATATTCGGCGACTTCGACCAGCACACGGCCATGCTGATCGGCGCTGGCGAAACGATCGAACTGACCGCGCGGCACCTCAAGTAGGGCGGACTTTCGCGACTGATAGTCGCCAACCGGACGCTCGACAATGCCAGGCGCCTGGCATCGGAGTTCGGCGGATTCGCCATCGGATTGGATGAAATCCCCCTGCACCTGGCCGAGGCCGACATCGTGATCAGCTCGACCGGGGCACACGAGCCGATCGTATTGACCGAGCACGTACGGGAAGCAGTAGCCGCGCGGCGGCACCGGCCCGTCTTCATGGCCGACATCGCGGTGCCGCGCGACATCGAGGCCGCCGTAGCGGAATTTGAAGACGTCTACCTCTACACCGTCGACGACCTGCACAACGTCATCCAGGACAACCTGCGCTCCCGCGAAGAGGCGGCACGGCAAGCCGAGGCGATCATCGATACGCAGGTCGATGCGGTCATGGGTTGGCTCAACACGCGCGACGCGGTACCGCTGATCCGGGCACTTCGCTCCAACGCGGAGCGCACGCGTGACGAAGCTCTGGAGAAAGCGCTCGCGCAGCTCGCAGGCGGCCGTGCACCGGAAGAAGCGCTCAAATTCCTCGCCAATACGCTCACGAACAAGCTGGTCCATCATCCGACCACCGCCCTGCGTTCGGCAGGTGCGCAGGGGCGCGACGACCTGCTGGACGCGGCCAATCATCTTCTCGGCCTCGAAACCTCTGGCGATTCGCATGATTAAGCCAGCGCTGCTCGCACGCCTTGACGGCCTCAGCGAGCGGCTGGAAGAAGTAGCCAGACTACTCGGGGATCCGGAGGTGCTGGCCGATCAGAGGCAATTTCGGACGCTCGGCCAGGAACATCACGAACTGGCTCCGATCATCTCCTGCTATGGCCGATATCAACAGGCCGAAGCGGAGGTTGACGGCGCACAGACGATGCTCACTGACCCGGACCCGGAAATCAAAGAGATGGCGCGCGAGGAACTCGCCGCCGCCGAGGGGCAGCGCGACACCCTGGCCGATGAGTTGCAACGTCTGCTGTTGCCAAAGGACCCGGCCGACGAAGCCAACGTCTTTCTGGAGATCCGCGCTGGCACGGGAGGCGACGAGGCAGCACTGTTCGCGGGCGACCTGTTCCGGATGTACAGCCGCTACGCCGAGCACCAGGGGTGGGTGCTCGAGATCATGAGTCAAAGCGACGGTGAGCACGGCGGGTTCAAGGAGATCATCACCCGGCTCGCCGGACGCAGCGTCTATTCGAAGCTCAAGTTCGAGTCGGGTGCACACCGTGTTCAGCGCGTTCCTGAAACCGAGAGTCAGGGCCGTATTCACACGTCAGCCTGCACCGTCGCCGTCCTGCCCGAGCTCGAGGAAGTGGGCGGCATCGAGATCAATCCCGCCGATTTGCGTATCGACACCTACCGCGCTTCCGGCGCGGGCGGACAGCACGTCAACAAAACCGACTCGGCCGTTCGTCTGACGCACCTGCCGACCGGTACCGTCGTCGAATGCCAGGACGAGCGTTCGCAGCACAAGAACCGGGCGCGCGCCATGAGTCTCCTGCAGGCCAGGCTGTTGGACGCTGAGCGAACGCAGCAGCGCGAGGAACACGCCGCCAAGCGCAGCGCGCTGGTGGGCAGCGGCGATCGCTCCGAGCGCATCCGAACATACAACTTTCCCCAAGGCCGGGTAACCGACCATCGTATCGGGCTCACGCTCTACCAGCTGGACGACATCATCCAGGGCAATTTGGGCGCGGTCGTTGACCCGCTGATGGCGGAACACCAAACCGAACAGCTCGCGACGTTGAACGGTGGCGTGGGGGCCTGACGCGACGCGCCGGATCGACCGATGTTGCTGACCATACAGGACATGCTTCAAGCCGGCGCGGAACGGCTGGCGGACAGCGAGTCGAGTGCCCGTCTCGAAGCCGAGATACTGCTCGGCCTGGCGCTTGGCCAGCCGCGCGAGTTCCTCTACGCGTGGCCGGAAGAGCAGGTAAACGATGCTGCCCAGGCGAATTTCGACGCGCTTTTGGACCGGCGCATCGTCGGCGAGCCGATCGCGTACATCACCGGCTGGCGGGAATTCTGGTCGCTCGAATTGCAGGTTACGCCCGACACCCTGATTCCAAGACCTGAGACCGAACGCCTCGTCGAACTCGCGCTCGAACGGATTCCGGAGGATGCCGACTGGCGGGTCGCAGACCTCGGAACCGGCTCCGGAGCGATCGCTCTCGCGCTTGCGACCGAGCGGCGTGGCATCCAGGTGGTAGCCGTCGAAAACAGCGAAGCCGCCGCTGACGTCGCCCGCATGAACGCAGCCCGGCTCGATGTCGCCAACGTCGAGGTGCACGTCGCCGATATGGACGAGATGCTCGAGAGCGACACGTTCGACTTGATCGTCTCTAACCCTCCGTACGTGGCCGAGGCCGACCCGCATCTCATCGAGGGGGACGTGCGCTTCGAGCCAGGCTCGGCTCTGGTCGCCGGGGCGGAAGGTTTGGATCGTCTCGCCAGCATCGTGCGCGCCACACCGGCCGGCCTGCGGGACGGCGGCCACCTGCTACTCGAACACGGCGCCGATCAGGGGCCGGCGGTACGTAATCTGATGCGCGTCGAAGGCCTGCACGGAGTCGCGACCTATCGCGACTACGGCGGTCGCGAACGCGTGAGCTGCGCCACGGCACGCTGATGCCACCCGGCGGCCACGGAGTCGAAATGAACGAGCGGGAACGGGCGCGATATAGCCGTCACATTCTACTGCCGACCATGGGAGAAGACGGACAACGTCGCCTGCTCGAAAGCCGGTGTCTCATCATTGGCGCTGGCGGACTGGGTTCGCCAGCGGCCATGTACCTGGCCGCATCGGGCGTAGGTGAATTGACGCTGGTCGATTTCGACCGCGTCGAGCTGTCGAATCTACAGCGCCAGATCGTTCACAAGACGCGCGATATCGACCGCAACAAAGTGGACTCGGCGCGTGACACCCTGGCGGAGCTGAATCCGGAGATAAGCCTGAGGACAATTCCGACCGCCCTCGACGGGGAAGACCTGCTGGAGGAGATTGTGCGTGCCAGCGTCGTCGTCGACTGTAGTGACAACTTCGAGACCCGTTTCGAACTGAACGAGCTTTGCGTCCGGACACTGACACCATTGGTCTCGGGTGCGGCCGTGCGTATGGAAGGCCAGGTCACGGTGTTCGAACCGGGGAGGCCGGACAGTCCGTGCTATCGCTGCCTGTATCCGGATACCAGTTTCGAAGGCGAGCCCTGTTCGCGGGTCGGAGTGCTGGCCCCGCTGCTGGGCGTGATCGGCAGCATCCAGGCGGCGGAGACTCTGAAGATCCTGAGCGGCGTCGCAGTGCCCATGACAGGGCGCGTGCTGATGGTCGATGGCGGTTCGATGGACTGGCACAGCCTGAAACTTCGCCGCAACCGCAAATGCCCCGTCTGCGCCCACCGCCCATGGCCCGAAGCGGCCGCCTGACACCGCGAAAGACCCACATCACGGGCGCTGTGATGGAGCCCGCCGGCCGGCGTGCCCCTCTGAATGGTCGCCCTGCCGGTTCGCCGGAGAGCCGGGGGTGCACTACTCGTCCAGGGTGGCGAGGTAATCGGCTGCGCTCAGCAACCGGTCCATCTCCAACGGATCACCGATACGCAGTTGCATGAGCCACCCGTCACCGTACGGATCCGAGTTCAGAGTCTCGGGTGTATCGGTCAACGCGTCGTTCACGGCAACCACCTCACCACCGACCGGCGCGTAGATATCGGAAGCTGCTTTGACCGACTCCACGACCGCGCACTCCTGTTCAGCATTAAACGCCGCGCCCGGGTCGGGCAGCTCCACATACACCACGTCACCGAGCTGTTCCTGGGCGTGGTCGGTAATACCGACGGTTACGAGACCGTCGCCGTCATCACGTACCCACTCGTGTGTCGCAACGTACCTCAGCGTTTCGGGCGTCTCGCTCATGATCGTTCATCCGTTCCAGGTGATTTCGGCGCGCCGCCATTTAGCCTCCGAGCACACCTTCACGTCCAGCCCCTGCGACGCCCGGCGAACGTGGCGTTCCCGGACCGCACCAACGACTTCCGGCCATGCTAAATTTTGCAGGCCCAGAATGACGGCGAGAGCACCACGCACACCGCGGCCAGCAGCCGGGTCGGTGACTCGCGGTCAGTTCTGGACGTCGGCAGGCCGGCCGTACTGATCGCCTGCAACCCAACACCGGTTGGCGGGTTCGCGCTGGGATGGAGACCACTACCGTCTGGCCTGGTCGGTCTACAGTTGTAAAACACATCCCGAGGAGATACGCGTGTCCACGGCTGCTGCACTTGGCGCTTCACCCCTCCCGGCGTTTGCCGCCATCGAACCAGAACGATTGGAGGCGGCGATTCGAGCGTCGCTGACGACCGCGCACGCCAACCTCGAAACATTGCTCGGCGACACGGGCGCCCGACAGAGCGATTTGATCATGGCGCTCGAGGGCATCGTCGCGGAACTCGAGCAGCACTGGTCCACATTGCGGCACCTGCATTCGGTGGCAGACTCACCACCTGTGCGGGCCGCGTATCAGAGCTGCCTCGGCGATATCACCGCATTCCACCCGGAGGTCGCGCAAAGTCCCGCGTTGTTCGAAGCGCTGACGCGGCCGGCCGCGGCGGCGGCGCCAGTGGTTGACGCGGGCCAGCCGGTGCTAGACGCCGCGCGCGAGCTACGCCTGCGCGACATGCGTCTCGCCGGTGCCGACCTGGACTCGACGACCCGGGCCAGGGTCGCCACCTTGAAAGCTGAACTGGCGGACTTGAGCAACCGCTTCTCAACCAATGTGCTCGATGCGTCACAAGCCTGGACGCTAGAGGTCCGGGAGAGTGAACTGGAAGGCCTTCCAGAGCATACCCGGCACGCCGCGGCACAGGCGGCGGCAGACGCTGAGCAGTCTGGCTTCCTGCTGAAACTCGACGCCCCGACCTACCTCGCCGTTATGCAACATGCCGCCCACCGCCCCTTGCGCGAGCAGCTCTACCGGGCCTGGGTCACCCGCGCATCGGACCAGTTCAGCGCGGCGACGCAATTCGACAATTCGCAGCTGATGGAAGCGATCCTCGGTAAACGCCATGAACTCGCCGGACTGCTCGGGTTCGAGACCTTTGCCCACCTGTCAGTGGCGAGCAAGATGGCGGTTTCCCCCGCCGAGGTGCTCGACTTCCTTCGTGCGCTGCTGGCGCGCGCGCGACCGGCCGCGCAAACCGAGCTCACGGCTCTGACCCGCTTTGCGCAGGACAACGGGCATGCCGCCGGCGGCGGCCAGTTGGCGCCTTGGGACATCGCATTCTGGTCGGAGCGCCAGCGCGAACGTTCTCTCGGGCTCGACCAGAACGAATTACGCCCGTACTTCCCGCTCACGGCCGTGCTGGATGGCATGTTTGCGATCCTGCACGACATCTACGGCATCAGCGTCGAGGCGGTGCCGGCGCCCGATACCTGGCATGCCGATGTCCGGGTACTGCAGGTCGCAGACGCCGGGGGCGCTCCGCGCGGCTATCTGGTTCTCGACCCGTTTGCCAGAAACGGCAAACGCAGCGGCGCATGGATGGACGAATGCCGACTGCGCTGTCTGCGCGGGAAGGTATTGCAGCTGCCGGCTGCGTACCTGACCTGCAACTTCACACCGCCCCCCAGCGGCGGCGAGGCAGAGCTCACGCACGACGAAGTACTGACGTTGTTTCACGAGACCGGCCACGGACTGCACCATCTGCTTACAGACGTCGAGATCCCGAGTATCGGCGGCATCAATGGCGTCGCCTGGGACGCCGTCGAGCTGCCGAGCCAGTTGCTGGAGAACTGGTGTTGGGAGCCCGCTGCCCTCGCGCGCCTCACCCGTCACACTCAGACCGGGGCGCAGCTCGACGACGCCACCGTGTCACGACTGCGCGACGCCCGCACCTACCAGGCCGGCCTGGCGTTCGTGCGCCAACTCGAATTCGCGCTGTTCGATATGCATCTGCATCTGGACTATGAGCCTTCCGCGGACGCCAACTTCGTCGCCGCTACGCTGAGTCGGGTTCGCGAAGCAGCTGCCGTGTACCCGGTGCCCGACTACTACCGTTTCGCGCACGCCTTCAGCCACATCTTCGCGGGCGGCTACGCGGCGGGTTATTACAGCTACAAGTGGGCCGAAGTCCTCGCGAGCGACGCCTTCGCAAGCTTCGAGGAGACCGGCCTCTTCGCAACGCAGACCGGCATGGCCTTCAGGACCGCTTTCCTGGCCCGGGGCGGCAGTGCGCCGGCCGCGGAGCTGTATCGGGAGTTCCGCGGGCGCGACGCCACCATCGACGCCTTGCTCCGCCATAACGGGCTCGACTGAGCGGCGCTCCCCCGATGTTTCTGCGCGTTCCGCCCGTTTGTTTCCGTCTGAGCCAGCTACTGCGAGCCGGCAGCGCGGTGGTCGTGCTGTTCGCCAGCGCTCCAGCACTAAGCGAGACTCGATACGTTACCGATGACATCGAGGTGGGTGTCCACACGGACAGCCGCCCGGATAGCGCGGTTATCGCACTGGTGCGCTCTGGCACCGCCGTCACGGTCCTCGAATCCAGCGGGCAATTCTTGCGGGTACGCGTCGACGGCGGTGTCGAGGGTTGGATGGACCAGCATTATCTTCAATCGGACCGCGCAAGCGCGGCGCCGGCGGTCGAGGCCACGGGGTCCAATGAAGCGCTGGAGGCGGAGCTCGGCGCCCTCAGAGCGGAAGTCGAACGGCTGAAGAGCGACCTCATCGATAGCGAGGAAAACCGACAGCGTCAGATCAAGAGTCTCAGTCGGGAGTCCGAAAATGAAATCCAGGCGCTCCGGCGGGAACTCGAAGCGCAGCGCGTACTGCGCGCGGCTGGAGAGGCTGCCGGCCCGCCGCGCGCCGCGACGCAGTCTCTGAGCGACAAGGTGCGCGAACTCAACGCCGAACTGGCGCGGCTGCGCTCGCAGGGTGAGTCCGGCGGTCAGCTGACCAGTGACGCGCTCCGGCAGATGGAGCGGATGGCCGAGGAATCGCGCGAAGCCAAGGTGAAGCTCGCGCAGGCCGAGAGCAGGGCCCGACGTCTCGCCAAGGCCGCGCTGACGCAGTCAGCACCGGCGCCAGCGCCGCCGTTGCTCGAACAACTGAACGGTTGGCACTGGGCCATCGCGCTCTCCGCACTGGTGCTCGTATTCGGACTCGGCAATCTTTGGGCGGAATTTCTGGTCAGGCGCAGGCACGGCGGTTTTCGCATGTAGGCGGCCACCGCCGCGCCTGCGAAGCTTGAGAACAATGGGCGACAACCTTTGCAATACACCGATCTGAGGAGCTTCATCGACGGGCTGCGCGAACGCGGTCAGCTCGTCGAAGTGGACGCGCCCGTAGACCCGCATCTCGAGATGACGGCCATCTGCGACCGCGTGCTGCGCAAGGCTGGACCAGCCCTTCTGTTCAAGCAGCCGAAGGGGTTTTCGACCCCGGTTCTCGGCAATCTCTTCGGGACGCCAGAACGCGTCGCGTGGGGCATGGGCGCAGAGCACACGAGCGCGCTACGCGGCATCGGCCAGATGCTGGCCGACCTGAAAGAGCCGAAACCGCCCCGCGGTCTGAGCGAGGCGTGGCAGGCCCTCCCGCTCCTCAAGAAAGTGCTGGCAATGGCACCGAGACGCACGGGTCGACCGCCGTGGTACGCCAATCAGCAGACCGGCGCCGCAGTCGACCTCGGCGAAATTCCAGTGCAAACCTGCTGGCCCGGAGACGTGGGCCCGCTGGTGACCTGGGCACTGGTCGTCACCCGCGGTCCAGACAAGGAGCGTCAGAATATCGGCATCTACCGTATGCAGGTGATCGACCGCAACCGGCTCATCATGCGCTGGCTCGCTCATCGTGGGGGCGCGCTGGACTACGCCGCGTGGCGACGCGCGCACCCCGGCGAACCCTTCCCCGTAGCTATCGCGCTCGGGGCCGATCCGGCGACCCTCCTGGCGGCGGTGACACCGGTACCCGACACGCTCTCGGAGTTCGCGTTCGCCGGGTTACTGCGAGGCAGCCGCACGGCGGTAACCGAGGTCCTGGACGGGCGTCTGCAGGTTCCGGCGAGCGCCGAGTACGTTCTGGAGGGTCACATCCACCCGGGGGACGAGGCCGACGAAGGTCCGTTTGGCGATCACACCGGCTACTACAACGAGGTGGAGCGCTTCCCGGTCTTCACGGTCAGCAAGATGTGGAATCGCGACAGTCCCATCTACCACAGCACCTACACCGGCCGGCCACCCGATGAGCCGGCCGTGCTTGGGCTCGCGCTGAACGAGGTGTTCGTGCCGCTGCTGCAAAAGCAGTTTCCCGAGATCGTCGATTTCTATCTACCGCCCGAGGGCTGCTCCTATCGCGTCGCGATCGTGTCGATGCGTAAGCAATACGCCGGGCACGCGAAGCGCATCATGCTCGGAGTGTGGTCCTACCTGCGGCAGTTCATGTACACGAAGTTCGTCATAGTCGTCGATGACGACATCGATACGCGTCGCTGGGAAGACGTGATCTGGGCCATGTCTACCCGTATGGATCCGGTCCGCGATATGACCTTTGTGGAAAATACCCCCATCGACTATCTGGATTTCGCCTCACCCGTTGCCGGTCTCGGTTCGAAGGTGGGGCTCGACGCAACGAACAAGTGGCCCGGGGAGACGGCGCGCGACTGGGGTGAGCCAATTCGCATGTCGTCGGACGTCGCGGCACGCGCTGCCGCAGTTTGCGAAGCGCTGGGACTGTAGTGCCGGGCGCCCGCATTGGTGGCTGGCACCAGCACGGCGTGCTATCCTTTTCTGCTGTCCGGTAACGAAACTTGCAGCCATGAAAGCAGAAATCCACCCAGACTACCGTGATGTCAAAGTCGTCTGCGGCTGCGGAATGACGTTTACGACGCGCTCAACCTCCAGGCAGGAAGAGCTGCATCTGGACGTCTGCTCGCAGTGTCATCCCTTCTATACTGGGAAGCAGAAGATGATGGATACGGCTGGCCGCGTCGACAAATTCCGTCGCAAATACGGTCGAGCCTGATCCGCGCCCGGCGCGGCCAGATGGCGGCGCCCGGGCAATTGCATGCGAGTGGGTGTAAGGGCGCGCTAAAGCGCCTTTTTTGTGCTTCACTTTGAGTAGTCCCGTTGAACTCCGAAAGCGGCATCGGGTCAATAACAACAACGACGCCGCACCGGCTGATTACCCACCTCCCTAGGTAGTCAGCTCAGTCCGCCCCCCCAGGCGGGCGACCTTACCCCGGATTCCCCCTTCCCCCCCGACTGGTCCGGGGTTTTTTTTTGTGTGAGGCCTGTACACGGGCCGTGCGACACCCCCTCGGTCGGATTGAAAAACTGACCCGTGGGCGCTTAGAATTGGGGCTTTGCGGCGTCCTTCACGGCGCGTGGCGGAAACGGCTTACGCGATACCTGATGCCTAAGATTTTCAACTACTTAACGTCAATTGGTATGCGACATCTGAGACTTTTCCAGCGAACTTCCTCGCTGATCTGTGCGGCGGTGTTTGCCGCGCTCAGCCTGTACGGCGGAACGGCTGCGGCCGGCGACGCCGCGAGCGGCAAAGCCAAGGCTGGTACATGCGCCGGTTGCCACGGCCTGGAAGGCCACAGCGGGCAACCCATCTGGCCCCATCTGGCGGGGCAGAGTGAGTCCTATCTCGCTCAGCAACTGCGCCACTTCAAATCGAAGGCCAGGGACAGTGCGCAGATGTATCCGATGGTCATGAATCTGAGCAATTCGGATATGGACGACCTCGCGGCCTGGTTCGCATCGCTGTCGCCCGCTACCGGGCTGGCGGATCCGAGCGTGGTCGCGGAAGGTGAACGGCTTTACCGAGCCGGCGATCCCAATAGTGGCGTGCCGGCTTGCATGAGCTGTCACGGCCCGGCCGGGAAAGGCATGAATTCGGCGGCGTTCCCAGCCGTATCCGGGCAACATGCGCAGTACTCGCTCACGCAGTTGAAAGCCTTCGCGAGCGGGCAGCGGGCAACGGATCCGGCTGGCATGATGCGCCAGATTTCAGCGCGTTTGAGCGAGAGTCAGATGCGTGCGGTATCGGAGTACATGGCGGGACTCCGCTAGCCGGCGGTTTAACCCCGCGGGCCGGGCGGAGTGAGTACTGCCCGGTCGCCCTCGATACCGCAAGCCCATCGCTCTGGCAGGCGTGGCCGAGCAGTACCGTATGCCGCTCCCGGCGCCAAAGTCGGTGCCAGAACCGTTCGTTCAGCAGGCGGTCCGGCTATGCGGCCGGCGACGCTTCGCCAGAATGCCTGCACCGGCTCGATCGCGGAATTGCGGTCAGCGTTGCGGCCGGCACTTTGCACGGAGTTGGCTGTCAAAGTTCGGCGGGTGGGGCTGGATCGCGCCATCGCCACCCAGCTTCGCAATCGGCAGGGCTTTTCGTTCGTCTTCCAGTCCAGCGCCTTCTCAAGTTCGGAGATATCCCCTATGCGTTTCTTGTTGTTGCTAGCCCTTGCTCTGCTATTCGTACAGTCCGCCGCCGCTCTCGGTGCGAAGGACGTCGAGGGCATGTACCGCAACATCAACCCGCCCCTGCCAACCGCGAACCCGGACAAGGTCGAGGTGCTCGAGGTGTTCTGGTACCGGTGCCCGCATTGCAACCGCTTTCAGAGCTACGTCAAGGCGTACGAGAAGGAAATGCCGGACTACGTCGATTTCCGCCGCATGCCGGCGGTGCTGCGAGACAACTGGATTCCACAGGCCAAGATGTACTTCACCGCCGAGGCGCTCGGAGTGCTGGAAGATCTGCATCCACTAATCTTCAACGCGATCCATAGCGAGCGTCGACCGATGTCCAAACTCGCGGATATCAAAGCTTTCTTCGTCGAAAACGGGGTAGACGCCGTCAAGTTCGACGCGACCTGGCACTCTTTCCATACGGACGCAGCCGTGCGGCAGGCAGATGCGCAAACGCGGCGTTACGGTATCACCGGGGTTCCAACCGTGATTATCAACGGCCGCTATCGCACTTCCGGTCAGGTCGCCGGCAGCTACGATGCGGTGCTTGAAGTGATCCGGGCGCTGGTCGAAGAAGAACGCAGCCGCATCAGCAAGTAGCTCCGCCGTCAGGCGTGGGCGCTCAGCCTGCGTCTGGCTCGCCGATTATCGCTCGATGGAAAACAGCGTCTCGAAGTTTGCGATCTGCAGGATTTTAGATATTTCAGGTCCGCAGTTCGCAAGCGTGACGTTGCCAGCCTCGCCGCCTACCGCTTCACGCAGCATCAGCAGCATGCCGAGCGCCGAACTATCCATGTACAGCGTGCGCGCAAGGTCGACCCGCACCTCGCTGGTTCTTCCGCGCAGGCTCGACTGAACATCGATGAATTCCCGATGAATCTGCATATCGAAACGCTCGGGCATGGAGATCGAGATAGCGCCGTCAAATTGGGATTCGCTGACTTCCAAAGGGCTTGACCTCACACGTCTGGGACCGACGCCTGCCAGCTGCTTTCGGCCCGTTGGGTCCGAACAAACAACCGCCGGAACGCCGGCCTGGATGCTCACTGCATCGTCATCAGCCGGTGATGCTTGAGCCCATCGACGCGGCAATTCATCGGTGGTGGGACACGTCAGTTGTTGGTGGAAGTACCCGGCAGCTCGACCAGCAGCACGACCCCGTCCACGCCGCAGACCTGCACCATTGCACCGGCATCGCAATCAGGGCCGCGGATTTTCCAGGTCGAATCGTCGACCCGGATCTTGCCCTGACCGTTCACGATCGCCTCCTCGAGCGTAAAAGTGCGGCCAACGTACTGTTGGCCGCGACGGTTCAGCAGCGGTTGCTCGGTATGCGTTGGATGGGCTGCGTGATAACGACGCCAGGCCAGTACCGTTACTACCGAGAGCGCCGCAAACCAGAACACCTGCGCTTCGAACGAAATATCCGGTATTGCCCAGACCAGCAGGCCGACGATACCGGCGGCCACGCCCTCTCCCGGCGTGATCCCGAGCTTTCTGAGCGTTTTCGGATGCATCGACGCATTCGCTTCGGGTTCAGCCCAGTCCAGAACCGACGCACGCCGGGTCATCGAGCCTGTGTGCCAGTGCTCAAGCTGCCTGCCCGTGGTCATGATGAACGGGTATTCGGCATCCGGCGCTTCGGCGGGCGGAATGATCGAGGCCGGCGTGAACTTCGCCCTGCCTTCGGGCCGCGGGAAGGCATCCTGGAACACGATCGGCTGACCCGGATCCTCCGGGCTCAGCGACGGGTAGGTCACGGCGTTCTGCTGCTCCAGTCGTTCCCATGTGATGTTGTTGAGCGAGCGCATGTTGATCTTCATTTCATTGAAGACATCGCTCGGGTGATTGTATCTCCAGTTCAGGCCGATGCGATTGGCCAACTGAGTCGTGATCCACCAGTCCTCCTCGGCCTCGCCCGGGGGCGCGACGGCGGGACGGCCCATCTGGACCTGCCGGTTTGTGTTCGTGACCGTGCCGGTCTTCTCCGCCCAGGCCGAGGCCGGCAGGATCACGTCGGCATAGTTGGCCGTCTCGGTCAAGAAGATGTCCTGCACGACCAGATGCTCCAGCATCGCCAGCGCATCGCGGGCATGCTCGACATCGGGATCGGACATGGCCGGATTCTCACCAAGAATGTACATGGACTTGATGTCGCCGTCGTGGATCGCGTGCATGATCTCGACTACCGTCAGCCCCTTTTCGCCGGAGAGATCCTCCGACTGCCAGACATCCGTGAAGGCCGAGCGCACGCCGTCATCCATCACGGACTGGTAGTCCGGCAGGAACATCGGGATCAGGCCTGCATCCGACGCACCCTGCACGTTGTTCTGGCCACGCAACGGGTGCAGGCCGGCACCCTTGCGGCCGACATGCCCGCACATCAGGGCGAGGGATATCAGGCAGCGAGCATTGTCCGTGCCGTGGATGTGCTGGCTTACGCCCATGCCCCAGAAGATCATTGCCGCTTCGGCCCGCGCGAAGGTCCGCGCGACGTCGCGCAGCACGTCGGGCTCGACGCCGCAGATCTCGGACATCTTCTCGGGCGAGAAGCCTTCAAGGTGGTGCTTGAGCTCGTCAAATCCTTCCGTCATCGCCTGGATGTACTGACGGTCGTACAGCTCTTCCTCGACGATCGTGTGCATGATCGCATTCAGCATCGCGACATCGGCGCCGGGGCGAAACTGGAGCATGTGAGACGCAAAGCGCTTCATCCCGTGCCCGCGGGGATCCATGACGATCAGCTTGCCGCCGCGCTTTGCA